>CAVQOV010000007.1:0-117229 GCA_963714615.1 uncultured Alphaproteobacteria bacterium
GTCTCATCTACTAGTTCGCGTATTGCTTTCAAAGTCCCATGCCCGTCATCTTGGACGACCGGGAGTTCCGCAGCTTCGCTCCCCGCCGTGAACTGCAGCCGCGCAAGCCGCGCGTAAAGCCCGCCTTCCGAGACAAGCACATCATGGCCGCCTTCTGCAACGATCCGACCCTGATCGACAAGGATGCGGTCGGCCTTCTCCACAGTTCCAGCCAGTACGCACGTCGGCGTCGATGCAGATCAGGTCGCCGTCATGAACAGCACGCTGTACCGTCTTCACTTCGGCATCCAGCACGCTGACCACTTCGTCCAACGACAGGATCAGCACGTCGCAGATCGCCAGGGCAATGGCGATGCGCTGCTTCTGCCCGCCCCCGACAACATCACGCCACGCTCGCCGACGTAACTTTCATAGCCCTTCGGCAGCGCGAGCGGGAAATCATCGCCGGCGGCCTGGGCGGCCTCTTCAACCTGGCATCCGTCGCATCCGGGCGACCGAAGCGGATGTTTTCAGGCACGCCATGATAACGGGAAGATCGCCGGATCCTGCCGGCACCAGCGCGATATGGCGGCGAAACTCATCACGCGACCGTTCGCGCAGATCCATCCCGTCGATGCGCACCACGCCTTCGGTCGGGTCGTAGAAACGCTGCAAAAGCTGGATGATCGTCGATTTGCCGGCCCCCGAAGGCCCGACCAGCGCAACCGTCACCGGGATTGATCCGGAAACTGATGTAATCCGCGCCGAGATTTCCGGCCGCGCCGGATAGCAGCGAAGGTCGCGTCGTCGAACTCGGTACGCGCCTTCGGATTCTTCTCGGGGCGCTGCGGCGATACCGGGTCGCGCACCTCGTCGTTGGCGTTGAGCAGTTCGGCAAGCCGCTCTGTCGCGCCCGCCGCGCGCCTGCAACTCGCCCCAACCTCAACAGCGCGGCAACCGAACCCGCCACCATGATCGCGCCAATCACGAACTGCACCAGTTCACCCGCCGCATCTGAACCTGCCCGCACGGTGACCACCCCGATCCAGAGCACGCCGACCACGCCGAAAAGATCAGCGCGATCACGATCACCGTCATTCCGGCCCAGGGTCCCGATACGCTTCAGCGCGGCATCGAAAATTTCTCGGTCACATCGGCAAAGGTCTTCAACTGGGCTTCATGGTTGAATGCCTGCACCGTCTCCACCGACAGCAATGCTTCAGAGGCATTGCCCGAGGATTCCGCGATCCAGTCCTGGTTCTCGCGGCTCAAAACCCGCAGCCGCCGCCCCAGTACGATGATCGGAACAATCACCGCCGGCACGATCAAAAGCACCAGCCCGGTCAGCTTGGCCGAGGTGAACAGCATCAGCACCAGCCCGCCCGCGAAGATCAGCACATTGCGCAAGGCGACAGAAACGGAAGAACCGATCACCGACAGGATCAGCGTCGTGTCGGTCGTGATCCGGCTTAGAACCTCGCCGGTCATGATCTTTTCGTAAAAAACCGGGCTCATTCCGATCATCCGGTCGAATACGGCCTTCCGGATATAGGCGACCACCCGCTCGCCCAGCCGCGTTACAAGGATCGTGACGCCCGCCCCGTGCCCAGTGCCCCAGCGCCGCAATCCCTTCGCGGCGATGAAATCTTCGTCCCAGGGGCGTCATCACCGACAAGGTCAACCCGTCCACCCGCGGCGCCGCGCGCAATGGGCAGGATCAACGATATCGTCGCGGTGAGCACCAGCGCCACCCGCCAGCCAGCCACCACCATGACCCCATCACCGTTCGGCGAACCGCCACAGCCCACTTCAGCGCTTCAATTCACTTCTGCGTAGCCATCACACACCTGTATTTTGCATGTGCATTTCTAGTCTTTTCATTTCCTTCACATCGGCCCCCGGACGATGTAAAGGGCATTGCCCGGCAGCAGCAAGCAAAGGATCGCCGCACAGCCACTGTCGGCGCGTCTTTCGGATGGGACGGATGGGGAAAGACCTCCTGGAGCGGGCGGCGGGAATCGAACCCGCGTCGTCGCTCGAAGGCTGAGGTCTCCGTTGCCGCACAACGCCCGCTTAGGCAAACAGTCCATATTTCACGCCGCAAAGATGGTCAAGCCGGCGGCCTGCAAAACCTCGCATGTTCACTCTTGCTTCGGTTAGTTGGATCATCATCGCCTTGTTCTGGCGGTTGCCGGTTTCGGCCTGATGCAAAACTCGGGAACTCGACAATTGAACAACCCATATTCAGATGGAACCGGCCTTCAGACGAGTATTGAAACCCGGCCGAAGCTCAGACGGCTACCTTGTGCCGATTGCGCCTGCGCGGCGGGCTACCCTGGAACGCCCGCCATTTCTCCAAGCACTTGTTTTGGCACAATCTTTCAGTTCAACAGTTGCGATTTGTCTCACTCTTGTGTCGCACCATCTCCAACCCTTCCTTTTTGGCCGTCCGCTTGACGTTCTTGTGTCCGCAGGGGCCCATTTTGTTGAAAACTCCGCAAACCAAAGATCGCGGCTTTCCGGCAAGGACGTCTGTCAAATAAAATCCGTACGGGAATGTGGCCGAGACGTCGTCGGGTTCACCGGATCGCCTGAGATTGGATTTGGCCGATCCCCTCTGGCCAAATTGGCCCTTGAGATCAGCCGGTATGGTGGAAAAGTTCGTCGATCCGGTACTAAATCAGGATTTTCAGCAGAAATCGGCTCAAAGCCGACATCCGAGGCGTTCATGCGACTGATAACTCCCGCAACTAGGCCCCGACCTCCGGCGCCTGCTCGATCCGCACGCCGTTGATCTGCCAGCCGTCCGCGGTCTCGATCATCTCGTATTCGCGCGATATAGGGCACCCCGGCCTGATCCAGAATCTGCACCCGCTGCACCTCCGCCCGCCAATATCCTCCAGATCGAGAAACCGCACATCCGACGGCCGCCAGACCATCGGATAGCCCTGCCGCACCATCATGCCGAAATTGTCGGGATTGCCGAAGATGCCCTTGATCATCGGGCTGGCAAAGGTGAACGCGCGTGGCGAAATCATCCGCCAGAAACGCGTCGATCTGGCCGCGGATCGTGCCCTCGATCCCGGCGCCCCTCTTGCTGCGCCTGCGATCGGCGACGCCGCCAGCCGCGCCACCAAGCCGAACAGCCATTAGCAAGATGCCGCATCGTCCGGTCCTCCGATTTCCTCCAGCAAACAACGGATCAGACCGTCGACGCAGTCAGGTCAGAAGTCGACAGCCGACGCCACCAAGTTCGCCCGCCAGCCCCTTCTCGATCAGCGCGATGCTTTCCTCGATCCCGTAAAGCGCGATGAACCCGCCGAACCGCGGCCCCTGGCTCGCCCCGATCAGCACCTCGTAAAGCGCCTTGAACCAGTCGCGCAGCGGCTCGAACTCGTGCTCCTTGCCGACCGCGAAGACCATCGTCTGCAACGCCTCCGCATCCAGCCCGCCGTCCCAGACCTTCAGCCGGTCGCCGCAGGTCCTCCATCGCCGCGCGTTCCTTGTCGTCGGGCAAACGGAACACCCGCTTGGGCTTCTCGAAATCGTGGTAATAGCGCACCGCGAATTTCGCCGCCTGATCCAGATCGGGATGGGTTTCGGGGCTCGCATCCGGCGCATAGCGCTGGATGAAGCCCCACATCCGGTCCTTGTCCTCGGCCGCCGAAACCGCGGCCAAATTCAACAGCATGGCGAACGGCACGACCATGTGCGACTTCGGCACATCGCCACCGTGGATATGGAAGACCGGGTTCGCCAGCCGCTGCGCGGCGTCCTGCGTGTCATAGGCCTTCAGCTGCTGGTGATACTCGTCCACCGCCTTCGGGATCACATCGAACCACATCCGCTTGGCGGTCTTGGGCTTGAGGTACATGAAATAGCCAAGGCTCTCGGTCGAGGCATAGGTCAGCCATTCATCAATCGTCAGCCCGTTGCCCTTCGACTTCGAGATCTTGCCGCCCTCTTCATCCAGAAACAGCTCATAGATGAAATGCTCCGGCTTGCGCCCGCCAAGGATTTCGCAGATCCCGTCATAGATCGGCGTGTTGGTGGAATGGTCCTTGCCGTACATCTCGAAATCGACGCCCAAAGCCGCCCAGCGCGCGCCGAAATCGGGCTTCCACTGCAGCTTCACGTTGCCGCCCGTGACCGGCAGAGTGCAGTCTCGCCCGTCCTCGCCCTCGAAGGTGATCGTGCCATCCTTGGCATTCACTTCCTTCATCGGCACATACATCACCCGGCCCGAAATCGGGCTGATCGGCAGGAAGCACGAATAGGTCTGCTGCCGCTCCTCGCGCAAGGACGCCAGCATCACCTCCATGATCGCGTCATAGCGTTCGGCGGCCAGCAACAGGATCGCGTCCATCTTGCCGGACTTGTAATATTCCGTGGCACTGGCGAATTCATAGTCGAACCCGAACGTATCAAGAAACCGCAACAGCATCGCGTTGTTGTGATCGCCAAAGCTCTGGTATTTGCCGAACGGATCCGGCACGGAGGTCAGCGGCCTCTGCAAATGCTCGCGCAGCATCTCTGGGTTCGGCACGTTGTCGGGGATCTTGCGCATCCCGTCCAGATCGTCGGAAAAGCACAACAGCTTCGTCGGGATGTCGCTGATCATCTCGAACGCGCGGCGGATCATCGTCGTGCGCTGCACCTCGCCGAAAGTGCCGATATGCGGCAACCCGGAAGGCCCGTAACCGGTCTCGAACAGCACATACCCCTTCTCGGGCGGCGCCTTTTCATAGCGTTTCAACACCCGCCGCGCTTCCTCGAAAGGCCAGGCTTTGGACGTCATCGCAGCGTCGCGCAGATCGGACATATCAGACACACTTTCCATTGCCGGGCGCACCCTGCGCCCCGATAAGCACCGCTACCTATTGCCGGCGCCCCGCCGCGTCAATATTCTGCACTGCAACATGACCCAACAGGAATACTCCAGTGACAGATATCTCCCATTCCCTCACCCCCGAGGATTGCCTCGTCGCCATGATGATGGCGACCTCGGCCTCGGACGAAAACATCCGGACCTCGGAACTCGTCACGATCGAGGCGATCGTGAACCACCTGCCGGTGTTCTCCGATTACGATACCGACCGCATCAAGGCGGTTTCGCAAACCGTCTTTGACCTCTTCTCCGAAGAGGACGGCCTCGACGCGCTCTTCGGTCTGATCCGCGACAACCTGCCCGAACGGCTGAACGAAACCGCCTATGCGCTGGCCTGCGACGTGGCCGCCGCCGACGGCAATCTGGGCGAAACCGAACTGCGCCTGCTGGAAGAAATCCGCTACGAACTCAACATCGACCGCCTGCACGCGGCCGCCATCGAACGCGGCGCGCGCGCACGTCACATGACGCTTTGACCGCCCTGCCGGGCGGCGCCTTCGGCGAGGATATTTGCAAGACAATGAAGACAGGGCGATCGCTTTTCCTCGTCTTGGAAATATCCCCGCGCGGAGCGCACCGCGACGCGGCGAAGCCGCGGCGCAAAAGAATTCATGGCCCGCCAGGGCCGCAATTTCGTCAGGTTCCGTAAAGTTTCGACCAGCGGTCGATCAGCCCCTGCTGCATCCTGTGCGCCTGAGCGTTCCAGCCACGCGCACCGGGCGGGCGTTCGCGGTCTGCGTCGCGGATGGCATCACGGCGATCCATATCGGCGGCGAAAATCGCAAATGCCAGATCGGTCCGGCCCGGCAAGCCGATGAACCCCGCCAGCCCGCTGACGAAATTCAGCGTCCCGGTCTTGGCGCGTATGCGCGCCGGATGATCCGCCAGAACATTGCCCCGCCCGTCGCGCATCGGAACCGGCTTGAGGATCGAGGCCAGCGTGCTGTCCGGCCCCGTCCGCATCAACACCCGCACCATGTCAGAGGCCGATATCCGCGACCCGCCACCCAGCCCCGAATGATCCACGAATTCGGGATGACGCAGCGCCAGCCGTCGCGCCTGCCCAACGTGCCATCTCGGTCGCGGACTCTGCCAGGCTCGCGCCCAGCCGACCGCGCTCGGCAGTGGCCGACAGGCCGACGACCTCGGCGGTCAGATTGGTGGAATACAACAGCATGTCACGCAATATTCGCTGCAAGGGTATGCTGCGCCGCTCGGCCAGCAGCAGCTTGGGCAGCACCCCCCGGACCGCCTCGGGCGCACGCAACACGATGCCATGCGACCGCGCAAAGGTCTGAAACACCTCGCCGGCATAAAGATCGGGCCGCCGCACCGGCAACCAGCGGCTGCCTCCGGGCCCAAGCGCCGAGCGTGCCACAGTCCAGTCCTCGACCCCGCCCTGGCTGGCGTAAGTGTAAACCGGCATGTCGCGATCAGCCAGCCGCATCCGCGTCATATGCACATCGGGGCGATATTTCTCGGACCGCGCGTCCATCGTCACGTCATAGCTTTCGCCGGCCTTCTTCCATTCGAAATGCACCCGGTTGAAATTCAGGTTCAGCCCCGACACCGCGGGATTGTAGCCCAGATGGTCCGGCTGGCTGGCGTCGATCGTGGCAATCCGCGGCAACGCGCCATCATGCACCAGGAACCGGCCAGTAACCTCGCGCACGCCAGCGCCCTTCAGCGCCGCCGCCAGTTCAGCCAGCGCGTCAGTGTTCAGCAGCGGATCGCCACCCCCGACCAGCACCAGATCGCCCTCTATGCGGCCGCTCACCAGCGGCCCCGTCGCCATGATCCGCGTCACAAAGGCATGCGTTGGCCCCAATGCCTCGAGTGCATATTGCGCGGTCACAGATTTCAGCACGCTGGCCGGCGGCAATCCCAGCACGGGGTTGCGGGTTTCCAGCACCTGCCCGGTGCGGGCATTGGCCACCACATAACCCAGCTTGCCGGTCAACCCGATCCTTGCGATCAGCGCCTCTGCCCCCGGCACAACACGCACCGCACCGCCCTCGGGCCGGGCGGGCGGGCGCACCGAGACGCCGGGCGCCTTGCCCCAGGCAACTTCGCCGGCCCCTGCCAGAAGCCCGGCCAGCACCATACGCCGAGAGATTGATTTGCGAGAACGGTCGCTCATGCGCCAGAGTTAAGCCGCTTCAACGGCGACGGGCAAGCCTGTCGGCCCCGACAAGACCCCCGGCACGGCCAATGGAACACGGGGAAAACCCGCCAACCGTGCTGTATCGACAGGGCTGGTTCACGTTTTCGGATAGCCGAACCGTTCGTAGTCTGCCGCGTAAACCGTTTGGATAGCCGCAAGAACCTTGCCGTCGGATCGCGCTTCAGACAATGTCGGGGCCCGGTAGCGCGCCGGCGCTTCGCGTCCGCTTTGCCGCAGCAACCGTTTCACCGTCGCGGCGCGGTGCCGCAACCTTTGCACCAGTCCGGCATTCTCGGCCACAAGATCCCCGGCGGCCTTCTGCGTCTTGTTGACATGCGGCAACCGGGTATTCGCCATTCCAATAGCGCCGCAGACCCGTGCGAAATCCTCGGCGAGGTTCTCGAACCTGCCAATGAAATCAACGATCACCCGGCCGTCCCCATCGGTGATATAGTCCGACTGCGGGCGGTGGAAATAGTTGTCCGAACCACTTATCCGGTCCGGAAGGTAATCTTCCAGATAGTCGCGGAATGCCATCTTTTGGTCCGCGTGCTCGTATTTGTACATCGAAAGCGCCCGCGACAGCGGCTCGCGCACGAAGGTGAATTTGTAGAAGGCATCGAAATCCGGCTGTTCGATATGGCCACAACGCACGTAGTCGCGCGCCAGAAGATGCGCCAGACGAGGCGGTCCTTTGGCCGGATCCACATTCCGCGACAGAACAAACGGCTCGCGGCTCTCCCAGTCTGCCCCTGCGTCGGCCAGAAACGCGTGCTCGATGCTCTGCCCCGCAACTTTCGGGACATGAACAAAGATCAATCGCCTTTCGCGGTAAAGCATGGCTTCCTGTTTCCGGACCGAACGCCTTTTGGCACCAGATCAGATCGCGCCTGCAAACTCCAGCAACGGTTTTTCTTTTTTCGACCCGTCCGTTGCTGCGCCTGTCGGCCTATCGCTGCCATTCGCCCGGCCGCCCTGATCGCGGTTGAAGACAAGTCGACCATCGGCACGTTGATGAAGCACCAGGCTGGCGGTTCGGCCCGCGCCAGAAGCGCCGCCTCGCGCCCGCGCAGCCGGAACCTCTCATACCGGTTTGCCGCCACCGACAACCGGGCCGAGATCCTCTGCCCCGGTCGGGCCAGCACACCGACGGGCACGTTCTCCATGATCCACTGCCAGTCCTGCCACAGATGAAACTGCGCCAGATTATCCGCGCCCATCAGCCAGACGAACCGCACTCCGGGATAGCGCGCCATCAGCGCCCGCAAGGTCCGGGCGGTATAGCGCGTGCCGGCCCGCGCCTCGAAATCGCTGACCCGCACGCGCGGATGATCCATGATCGCGCGCGCCGCCGCCATCCGCCGGTCCAGCGCGGCAGGGCCGTCGGCCTTCAGGGGATTGCCGGGGCTGACCAGCCACCAGACCTGATCCAGTTGAAACCGCTTCAGCGCCTCCAGCGTGATATGCGCATGGCCCCGATGCGGCGGATCGAAAGATCCGCCGAGCAGGCCGATGGTCTGGCCAGATCTGGCAGATATGATTTCAGAATGCCCCAAGTGCTGCCCTTGTTCCGTCCTTGCCCGTATCCGATGTAAGCCTCAAAAAATCCAGACAATTTTGACAATACGACCAGCGGTGAACCTGATGCGCATTCAGGCAGAAAGCGAAAAACCCACGGCCGTCTCCTTCAGGCATCCAGCCTGCTGCCCGCGTCATTTCCTCTCGCGCTCCTGGGTCTCGGCGCCTTCGCCTTGGTTCGCCGCCGCAAGGGCTGACCGCGACAACCTGCACTGAAACGGCGGTCCGATCGGGCCGCCGCTTTCTTGTGATTGCCCCGCGTGCGCACACTGTCTAGATACGGGTGCAACCAGACATTCAATCACCGCGGAGCATCCCCATGGCAGCCTATCAATACGTCTATCACATGGATGGCGTGTCCAAGACCTATCCCGGCGGCAAGAAGGTGCTTCGAGAACATCCGCCTGAACTTCCTGCCCGGCGTCAAGATCGGCGTCGTCGGCGTCAACGGCTCGGGCAAATCCACCCTGCTGCAGGATCATGGCCGGCATCGACAAGGATTTCCAGGGCGAGGCCTGGGCCGCCGAGGGCGCCCAGCGTCGGCTACCTGCCGCAGGAACCCGACCTCGACCCAAGACCTCGACCGTGCGCGAAAACGTCATGCTGGGCGTCGCGCCCAAGAAGGCGATCCTCGACCGCTACAACGAACTGGCGATGAACTACTCGGATGAAACCGCCGACGAGATGGCGCAAGCTGCAGGACGAGATCGACGCCCAGAACCTCTGGGATCTCGACGCCCAGATCGACGTCTCGATGGAGGCCCTGCGCTGCCCCCCCGACGACGCCGATGTCGAAACCCTCTCGGGCGGCGAAAAGCGCCGCGTCGCGCTCTGCAAACTGCTGCTCGAAGCGCCCGACATGCTGCTTCTGGACGAACCCACCAACCACCTCGACGCCGAAACCATCGCCTGGCTGCAAAACCACCTGATGGACTACAAGGGCACCATCCTGATCGTCACCCACGACCGCTATTTCCTCGACAACATCACCTCGTGGATCCTCGAACTCGACCGCGGCCGCGGCATCCCCTACGAGGGCAACTATTCAAGCTGGCTGGAACAAAAGGCCAAGCGGCTCGAACAGGAAGCGCGCGAGGATAAATCCAAATCCAAGACGCTGGAACGCGAACTGGCCTGGATCCGGCAGGGCGCCAAGGCGCGTCAGGCCAAGCAAAAGGCCCGGATCAACGCCTATAACGACCTCGCCGACGCGTCAGAGCGCGAACGGGTCGGCCGCGCCCAGATCATCATCCCGAACGGCCCCCGCCTTGGCCAGAAGGTGATCGAGGTCGAGAACCTCGCCAAAGCACATGGGCGACAAGCAGTTGATCGAGGATCTCACCTTCTCGATCTGCCCCCGGCGGCATCGTCGGCGTGATCGGCCCCAACGGCGCCGGCAAGACCACGCTTTTCCGGATGCTCACCGGCCAGGAAAAGCCCGACAGCGGCACCATCGAATACGGCGACACCGTCAAGCTCTCCTATGTCGACCAGTCCCGCGACGCGCTCGACGCCAACAAGACCGTGTGGGAGGAGATCTCGGGCGGCGCCGAAATCATCGCGCTGGGCGACGCCGAGGTCAATTCCCGCGCCTATTGCGGCTCGTTCAACTTCAAGGGCGGCGACCAGCAGAAAAAGGTCGGTCTGCTGTCGGGCGGCGAACGCAACCGCGTCCACATGGCGAAACTTCTGAAAGAGGGCGGCAACGTCCTCCTGCTCGACGAACCCACCAACGACCTTGACGTCGAAACCCTGCGCGCGCTCGAAGACGCCATCGAGGATTTCGCCGGCTGCGCCGTGATCATCTCCCACGACCGCTTCTTCCTCGACCGCCTCTGCACCCACATCCTCGCCTTCGAGGGCGACGCCCATGTCGAATGGTTCGAGGGCAATTTCGAGGATTACGAGGAAGACAAGAAGCGGCGACTGGGCGCGGACGCGCTGGAGCCAAAGCGGGTGAAGTTCAAGAAGTTTGTGAGGTGATTAAGGTTTTCATCAGCTACGCCCGTGAAGATCAAACCTTTGCCAAGGAAATTTATGACTTCCTGAAAAGGAATGGCTACAAGCCGTGGATGGACAAGCAAAATCTTGTGCCAGGAATGAACTGGCAACAGGAAATCGAAAACGCAGTCACGAATTCAGACGTTCAGATATTCCTTTTGTCGCCCCGATCCGTTGAAAAGCGAGGAGTGTTTCAAAGAGAAATCCGTTATGCGCTAGATAAGGCTCAAGAACTTCTGGACTGCGATATCTCGATTATTCCTTTTCGACTTGAGGAATGTGACGCACCCGATGCTCTCCGAAAATACCAGTGGTTGGACTACAGCGATCCGCAACGCGACAAGAAATTGATATCTGCTCTTTTTTTGGCAGCTAAACAACGCGGGCTGCTGGATGGTCAGGCTGAGAGGCAACCTGTTGTTTCCGCCATTTTGTCTTACGAGGACCGAAGCGCTGACGGCCATACCGTGATTTCATTTGAGGTTCCGGAAATCACAATCCCACCTAGGCCCGAACTCGGTCGGATGATCTCATCTATTGTTCACGGTCAGGCCAGCGAATTGACGCTCGGCTTCAAAAGAGAGATGAAAAACGAAAATTTTTGGAGCGAACACCGCGCTCGCCCCAATGAAATGCAGTTCGCGACGCATCTTCATTTCCTGAACGATGCAGTGCTGTCTGCAAGCAACGACATATACCAAGAACGTGGCGGACCGCACGGTTACGGGTACACCCGCAGTTTAAACGTGCTGATAGAAGAAGGGCTTATCTTCACAGGCGGCGATTTGCTGGCGACCCATGAATTTGTTGGTGAATGTATCAACAAGGAAGCCGAAGTGACAGGCGACTATCCTCTTGTTGAGGGCGAAAACCTGAAACAGGCAATTCTGAATGCCTTGGAGAACAATACCCTTATCTCTGAAGCCGGCATTTTGATACGGTTTAACCAATACGATGTATTCTGCTACGCGCATGGCCCATTCGAAATTGAAAAGTCTTGGCGTGATAATGTTTTGGCCGATTCCAACTTAACAGAGCTAGGGCGAAGAATTAAGATACTGGTGCACAGCAAGCCGTAGGGTGGGAGGTTCTTCGCGCAAGCGACGGTTCACCCACCGCTCCCATCGCTTCCACGGCTCCCAACCGGACACTCGACGCGCCACACGCGAGCTTACCCACCGTCTTCCGCCCACCGACCTCCATCCTTACCTCGACACGACTGGAGTCCGAGTTGCCATCGCTTCGTGCTACACTCGCTTTCATAAAATGGGGGCCCCAACCATGTTCCGAAAACCGATCCTGATCCTGCTGCTTCTCGCCGCCTGCGGCTATGTCGATTATGATGACGCCCCTGTTGGCCGCCTGAAGGGATCGCTGTTCGTGATGTGGGTCGGCGAAGGTGGCCCTTCGGGCGACGGCAAGTTCGTCTTCGTGCCCGACCCGAACAATCGCCTGACGCTGATCCGCACCGCCCCGAACGCGACGTTGCGGGAAATCCGGCCGACGATGATGTATACCGATGGCGGCTCGATCCCGAAGATCGGGCAGGTTTTCAACGGTTTCTCGCCCTGGGGCTATGCCCCGGCCTATATGATGCATGACTGGCTGTTCGTCGCGCGCCAGTGTCTGAATGACGATATGGCAACCCCCGAGGAAGCGAAGGTCGCGGCCATGTCGTTCCAGGAATTCCGCCGAGGTCATTGCCGAGGCCATCAAGACGCTGGTCGACACCGGGCGGGTGCGGGAAAACGACGTCGCCGCCCAAACGATCTCGAACACCGTTGCGGGGCCGTTCGCGCGGGCGCGCTGGACCGTGACGGGGGCGTGCAAGGATTTGCGCGTGTCGGACGAGGATCGCGCCGCGGCCGAGGCGGCGATCCCGGGCTCGTCGCAAGCTGCGGTTGCGCGGGTTGCTCCGGACCCTGCCCGATGGGCGCAAAGTGCCGGTCCAGCCCGCGACAGTGGTGGGCACATTCAGCTTCTGACTTGGGAGCCTGAGCAGGCTGCATGTTCGCATGCGTCGCCCATTCCCCGACCGAATATCCTTGCTATTCGGCCCCCGCCCCTGCATATCCACCCTGCGAACGTTATCCTCTTTCGACCCGCTGTTCTCCTTTACCGGCCGCAGTCTTTCGATTTTGCACTGACCAAGCCGGGCTGCCGTATCAAACGGGCAGCGCAAAACTAGGAGTACACACGATGGCCAATGGCACCGTGAAATGGTTCAACGCAACTAAAGGTTTTGGCTTTATCGAGCCTGAAGGCGGCGGCGGCAAAGATGTGTTTCTGCACATCTCCGGTCTGGAACGTTCGGCCTGTCGACCCTCGATGACGGTCAGAAAGTGACCTTCGACATCGAAGCCGGCCGCGACGGCCGCGAAAGCGCGGTCAACCTCGCCCTCGCGTAAGGCTGACGCCTCGAACTCGGCTGCTCCGCGCATCGCGCGGGGTGGCCAAATCCCGGACGCAGGCTTGCCCACCGGCCGCGCCGCGCCTACCCTTCCCCATGACCTCCACAATCCGCGACCAGTTGACAGCCCGCCTTGACGCCCTCGCCACCGAGGACGCCGCGACGAAGGGTGCCCGCGCGGTCGTGGAGCTTGGACCAGCAGGCGGTCGGGCGGCTCTCGCGGATGGATGCGCTGCAAAATCAGGCGATGGCAGAGGCGCAGTCGCGGCGGCGGCAGTCCGAGCGGCAGCGCATCGAGGCCGCGCTGAAGCGGCTCGACACGGGCGAATTTGGCTATTGTCTTGAATGCGGCGAAGAGATCGCCCCGGACCGGCTGGCGCTCGATCCCGCACTCGCGCTTTGCGCCGAGTGCATGCGCGGGCGGCGCTAGGCCAAGCCGCGCGCTCGGCGATCTTCCCAGCCCTTGTGTCAATCCCCACCGCGCGCCACTTCAAATCCGTTAACAAAGTCCGAACGGAATTTCTCAACCCATTGATTTTAAACGTTTTCGCTTTCCGTCCACATGTGGACACCCTGCGCGCGCCCCGTCTCGCGCAGCCGCAGCAAATTCAGCGGCAACAGCACCGCATGCAGCACCAATACCGGCCACAACCCGACCGCCGCCGCGTACAGGATGAACAGCAGGTTCGACAGGATCGCGAATATCCGCAGCCGCGTCGGGCTGCGGGCATAGAAAGCCAGGATCACGAACAGCCCGGCTAGCCCTCCGACAAAGTCGAAAAATCCCATGGCACCCAGTCCCGATGGCAATCGAGGGGCCGCCGAGCCACGCGCCCGGCGAACCCGATATCAAGGCATGCCGCCGTCAGATGCGCGGCCCCGGATATGTCAGATCGTCGTTCTCGACCGTCTCATAGCCAGCCCCTTCGGCAAAAGCCTTGATCCGATCGTAGAACTCGCTCGTGCGGGGCGGCAGAACCCACTTGATCTCCCGAAATTTGGGAATCGTGGGGGCTGGCTGCGAACTGCTTGACGTCTCCGGTGTAGGCCCGTCCAGCTTCATGGTGCCCGATAAAATGAAGTCGCCGGACACAATCGCATGCGGGCCTTTCTTGAGGCCATGGACAACAAAATATGCCATTTCATACTCCTGAAAAATCGTACTCAGCGCTGAAATTGCGCTTCCAAAAGCTACGCCTCGCGGCGCGGGCTGCAAAGTCGGCAAAACCATACTCGACAGACCCACCCACTCATTCCTGCAGCAAATCAACCAAAGCCGGGAACCTTTTCCGATCGTTCCGCGTTGTTCGGTAGTATCCCTGCCGGAGACACCGCCATGACCCTCTCAACCATTCTGATCATCGTCCTGATCCTTGCCCTGATCGGCGCATTGCCAAGCTGGGGCTATTCGCGAGGCTGGGGCTATTTCCCTTCGGGCGGACTGGGACTGGTGCTGCTGATCTTGATCATCCTTGCGCTCATGGGCCGGATTTAAGGCGGTTTTCCGCCGCTCGCCCTGATTTTCCTTGCACTTTTTCGCTTCACCCCCCATATGCCCCTTGCGATGTTAATCTCTTTCGACCCGCTGTTCTCCTTCACTGGCTACAGTCTCTCGATTTGGAACTGACTAAGCCGGGCTGCCGCATGATGCGGGCAGTGACTAAACTAGGAGTACTTCGGATGGCCAATGGCACCGTAAAATGGTTCAATGCAACTAAAGGTTTCGGCTTTATCGAGCCCGAAGGCGGCAAAAAAGACGTGTTCGTTCACATCTCCGCTCTCGAGCGCTCGGGCCTGACCAGCTTGGAAGATGGCGCGAAAGTCACCTTCGACATCGAAGCTGGCCGCGACGGTCGCGAAAGCGCGATCAACCTGTCTCTGGCATAAGCCTTTCGGGGCGCGCGGATTTTCGCGCGCCCCCCCCTTACGGCCGATCTGTCGCAGCCTGCCCCGGTTGTCTGTGCGCCACGCACACACCATGTCTGACAAGACATGCAATACTCCGGAGGTCAGAATGTCCTACACAATCAACCGTATCATTTCCGGCGCCACCATTGATCAGGTTGACGCCCGCACCCGCGCCGCTTTGGCTGCGAACGGGTTTGGCGTACTGACAGAGATCGATGTGCAAGCGACAATGAAAAAGAAGATCGACAAGGACATGCCCGCCTACCGCATTCTGGGTGCTTGCAACCCGCAGATGGCATGGGAAGCGATCGGCATGGAGCCCCGTGTCGGCGCGATGCTGCCGTGCAACGTGATCCTGCGCGAGGTCGAAGGCGGGGTCGAGGTCAGCGCCGTCGATCCACAAGCCTCGATGGCCGGCATCGACAACGGCGCGTTAAGGGCTGTCGCAGGCAAAGTCCGCGGTATGCTGACCACTGTGGTCGCCGCGGTCTGAGTTTGCACGAGATGTACCGGCGGTAAATCTCTCGGTTTCACCCTGTGTGCATCTCTCAAGACCGATAAGCAGTAGCTTTGGAGCCGTTTTAGGGCTTTGAGAACTACGTACAACACGGTGCCTCGGGGCTGCGAATTTCTCTTGATTTAATTTCGTTCCGGCGGCATATGGCGCGGGCGAACGTTATTGATTTTCGACCCACTGTTCTCCGACAACGGCTACAGTCTCTCGATCTTGCACTGACCAAGCCGGGCCATCGCACTTCCGCGGATGGCATTGAAAACTGGGAGAATACGGAATGGCCACTGGCACCGTAAAATGGTTCAACGCAACCAAAGGCTTCGGCTTCATTGAGCCTGAGGGTGGAAAAAAGGACGTCTTCGTTCACATCTCCGCCGTCGAGCGCTCTGGTCTCACGACCCTGAAAGACGGCGCCAAAGTCACCTTCGACATCGAAGCCGGCCGCGACGGCCGCGAGAGCGCGATCAACCTGTCGCTCGCATGATCCAAATATTGAAATGGCACGAATAAACTACCGTGCCATTTCCTTTCTCAAGGGGCGTGCAGAGCGGCAAAGCCCTAGTCAGCAAGGATGAAGGTCACCTTCAAATTGACCCTGTACTCCTTGATCTTTCCGTCCTTGACCACGATTTTCTGGTCCTGAACCCAGGCCGCCTCAACGTTCTTCAGCGTCTCGCAGGCCCGCTGAACGCCGTTTGCAACGGCATCCTCGAATGACGTTTCAGATGAGGCGATGATTTCGGTAACACGTGCGACTGACATTTGATCCTCCTGGGTTACTCTTGCTTCACAACTTTAGCCGCTTCAGGGGTGGGGCCGTCAACATCAATTGGCCAGCCTGTTGCAATGGATGTTGTGCAACCGCAGAAAGTCGCGGACGACGCTTCATGAGAAGCACTGTGCAAGCCTGAGTAAGGCGCAGGAAAAAACACGATCACAATCACGAAATTGGCGGCCTGTCGCGCATCTTCCGTTTGTAGTCAGTCAACAGAGATGCGACCTTGGGACGAAAACTCCGTTGAAGCAGAGCTCGTCATGCTCGAACCATCAGGCGATTAGGTAAGGTGAGACACACCAAGCAAGCCCTACAGGCATTCGGACTTCTTGCAGCATTGGTCCTTGTGCCCTTGGCATCCGATGCTTTCGAACTCCGGTTCCAGACTGACGCCAACGAAGACATGGCAGATGTGATCCGAGGCAGTTCGTTGCTTGCCAGCGCACAGCAGAATGACGTTAAGAACACACAGGACATTCTGGCGACCGCGCGCGCAGAGTACCGGCAGATTTTGGCCACGCTTTACAAGCAAGGTCACTATTCCGGCACGATCAGCATCCAGGTCGATGGCGAAGAAGCGGCGACGCTTCCGCCCTTTTTCACACCCAAGGCGATCTCTGAAATTGTCATCAAGGTGCAAACCGGCAGACCGTTCAAGTTCGGCAAGATCGCGATCGGCCCTCTGGCCGAGGCGACGAAGTTGCCAGACAGCTTCTCCCGTGGCGGCCTAGCTCGCTCGACCCTAATCGCTGAGGCAGTCGACAGTTCCATTTCGGGGTGGAGGGACGCAGGGCATGCGAAGGCCACAACCGCATCGCAATCGGTTATCGCAGACCACAGAAGAAACCGGCTGGATGCTTCGATTAACCTTGATCCGGGTCCACTGGTCTATTTCGGCTCTTTGAACATCCAAGGTGCCAAGAACGTAAAGGAACGGCGGATCAGGCAAATTGCCGGGCTACGAAAGGGAGCGGTGTTTTCGCCGGAAGCGTTGGACCGGGTTGCTGATCGACTGAGGGCAACGGGCACTTTCCGTTCTGTCGCACTGTCGGAAGGCGAGGTTGTCGCCCCGGACGGCACCATGGATATCACTGCACGATTGGTCACGGAAAAGCCACGCCGCTTCGGATTTGGCGCGGAGGTCTCGTCACTCGAGGGAGCGGCCCTCTCGGCCTATTGGATGCACCGCAACATGTTCGGTGGCGCCGAAAGGCTGCGGTTTGACGGCTCCATCGGCGGGTTGGGCAGTACGACCAGCGGCATCGACTACAGTATCGCGGCCCATTTTTCACGTCCGGGAACAACTGCACCGGCAAACACGTTGAACATTGATGCAGAACTTGCCCAGTTGGACGAGCCAGAATTTCAGTCAAAGCAGGGAACCCTCGAGGTTGGGATTTTGCGACGTCTTTCAGATCGTGCTGAATATGGCGCCGGGTTGAGGTTTCGCTATTCGGATGTGACGGATGATCTGGGAAATCGGAAATTCACCTTGCTGTCATTGCCAATCGAAGGGCGGTTGGATGCCAGGGACACGCCGCTGAATCCGACGAAGGGATACTATCTGGAAGCCGAGATTGCCCCCTATGTGGGATTGAATGGCAGTGCGTCTGGGGCCCGTTTCTTTGCCGACGGCCGCGCCTATTTGTCGTTCGGCCAGAACGACACGGTAACACTCGCCGGCCGGGCGCAGATCGGTTTAGTCGTTGGTTCCGGATTGCGGACCACACCGCCGGATTTGCTGTTCTTCTCGGGCGGCGGCGGCACCGTACGCGGTCAGCCCTATCAATCGCTCTCAGTCGATCTGGGCGGCAATGTCAATGTCGGTGGGCGCAGCTTTATCGGGTTGTCCGGGGAAACACGCGTTAAGGCATTCAACAAGACAAGCATCGTCGTTTTCGCGGATGCGGGCTTTATCGGCGCGGGATCAATGCCGGGAACGGATGGCGAATGGCACAGTGGCGCGGGTCTTGGACTGCGCTACGAAACCGGCGTCGGGCCGATCCGGCTGGACATCGCGGCGCCCGTCAGTGGCAACACCGGTGACGGAGTTCAAATCTATGTCGGAATAGGACAGGCGTTTTGAGACGGCTCGCCAAAATTGCCATTATGTGCCTGCTGCCGAGCGCGCTGCTTGCGCAGGATGCCGCTACCACTGAGGCCGACAAAGGCTTTCTGACCCGCTGGCTTGAAACCAATCTTTCCGGAGCCGGGCGCGACGTGCGGATCGAGGGATTTGCCGGCGCACTCAGTTCCACGGCATCGTTGGACAAGCTTACCATCGCCGACGACAAGGGCGTCTGGATCACGCTTGAAGATGCAATTTTGGATTGGGATCGCGGCGCGTTGCTGCGGGGCAATCTGGATATAACCGAGCTTTCGGTCGGGTCAATAGACCTGGTGCGTTGGCCAAACACGGATCCCACGGCGCCAAGCCCCGAAGCAGTGGAGTTCAAGTTGCCGGAACTTCCGGTGGCGGTGAACATTCGTCAGGTCTCGGCTGACAGCGTGACATTGGGCGAAGCGATTATTGGAGAAGCGGCGGTCGTCTCTCTGGACGGCAATGTAAGTCTCGTCGAAGGCGAAGGCCATGCATCTCTGTCTATCGCCCGGATCGACGACAAGACCGGCTCCCTTACCCTGAAATCTGGCTATTCGAATGCCACCAAGGTTCTGGATCTGGATGTCACTGTTCAAGAGGAAGATAACGGAATCCTGGCAAACCTTCTGGATATTCCAGACAAGCCATCCCTCGATTTCAAGTTGAACGGAACCGGCCAAACAACTGATTTTGCCGCTGAAATCACGTTGGCCACAAACTCTGCGCCTCGCGTTTCGGGCACCTTGCGCCTGATCGCCCAAGTCTCCTCGGATGGCGCCACGACCAACACGTTTCAGGCGGATATGGTCGGGGATGTATCGCCTTTACTGGCAGAGAAGTATCGTGAATTTCTGGGGGAATCGTCCGAGTTGCGCCTGTCAGGCGCGTTGCTGCCGGACAAACGGTTCAAGATCGAAGAGTTCAAGCTAAAATCCGCAGCGTTGGACCTGTCTGGCACCCTTGCGTTGTCCAAGGACGGGCTACCCGAAGCTTTCGAGGTAAACGGCTCGATCACGGCTGTCGACGGTCCGGACGTGGTCTTGCCGATCTCCGGGCCAGAAACCCGCATCAGCTCGGCGACGATCTGGGCGCGCTTCAAGGCCGGCGACAGCGATGAATGGTCTCTGAACGCCAATTTCTTGGGCTTGGAGCGCGACACAATAAAGATCGCTGATGGTACTTTGCAGGCAACGGGCCTTATCCAGCGTGTCGGTTCAGGTGAAACCGAAGTCAGACGGGTGACGGCGGCAATCGATACGGAACTCTTCGGCGTTGCCATGTCCGACGAGGCGCTGGCCGAGGCCGTAGGTGATAAAGTCACTGCCAGCGCGACGATTGATTGGCAAGATGGCGGCCCCGTAACGATCGGATTTGTCAACGTGGCCGCAGGCGACCTGGAAGTACGAGGATCGGGCACCGTTGACGGATTTGACACCAATTTCAGGATCACCGGAGAGCTTTCGGCAGCGGCCGCATCGCTTGACCGTTTTTCCGCGTTGACGAGCCAGCCACTCTCGGGTGCCGCCGATATCCGTGGGCAAGGTTGGCTGCAGCCCTTGGGTGGTGCCTTCGATGGCACGGTAGAGGGTGAAACGACCGGTCTGCAACTGGCCGACAGCCCGTTTCTCGATCTGGTCGAGGGTGATGGGGCTTTCAAGCTTGTGGCCAGGCGCGACACCGATGGTCTGACTATCGAAGCACTGACCGCGCAGGCACCTGGAATCTCTGCCGAAGTCGCTGGTGTACTGAAAACCAATGGCAGCGATTTGCGCACTAGCGTAACACTGAAAAATGTCGCTAGTCTTGTTGAGGGCATAAACGGCCCGGCCAATTTGTCGGGCACGATGCGGCAGGCAGGGCCGGATTGGATGGTGGATCTTTCCGGGTCCGGCCCGGGGGGCTCGGCCATTGCGGCAAACGGAATGGTGGCGGCGACCTTCGACACCGTTGACCTGCGCATGACAGGATCAGTTCCGATCGGACTGGCAAACAATTTCCTTTCCTCTGCCATTGACGTTCAGGGGCTTGCCGCTCTGGATCTTGCGATCAATGGTCAACCGTCAATAGCTGCTATCTCGGGCACCATTTCGACTTCGGATGCCCGCTTGTCCGCGCCGACCTTTCGGGCCGCCCTTCGAAAGATTGACGCAAGCGTGACCCTTTCGAATGGGATAGCAAGCATTGCACTGAATGGAGCATTCACCAGGGGCGGACGGGTAAACGTCGAAGGAACGACCGGCATGACGTCGCCATATCTCGCCGACCTGCGCGTCAATTTGTCGAACGCAGAATTCGCCGACGCCCCGACATATACGACCACCGCTGACGGTACCTTGACCGTACGGGGCCCGTTGCTTGGCAATGCCAAGGTCGAGGGTCGGATCGAGCTTGGAGCGACCGAAATCCGTCTGGCACCCACCACCACGACGCTGGGAATTTCCGAGATCGAGCATGTGAACGAGAGCGCAGCCGTCATGAAAACGCAGCAATGGGCTGGTTTGGACGATTCCGCGAATGGCAATGGCGATGCCGGACCAGCGAGACCTATGGAACTGGATATCTTGATCAATGCGCCGAGCCAAATCTATATTCGGGGACGCGGGTTGGATGCTGAACTTGGCGGACGGCTCAGGATTACTGGAACCACGGCAAGTGTCATTCCGATAGGCCAGTTCAACCTTATCCGCGGAAGGCTGGACATTTTGGGCAAGCGGCTGGAAATGCAGGAAGGTCAGCTATTGCTGGAGGGATCTTTCGATCCAAGATTTCGGATGGTTGCAAGTACACAGACCACCAATGCGACGGTCAGGATCATTACGGAAGGCACACCGCAAGCACCGTCGATCACGTTTGAATCCGATCCAGATCTTCCCGATGACGAGATTCTCGCCAACCTGCTGTTCGGCCGCGGCATTGCTTCAATTTCCCCATTGCAGGCCGCGCAACTGGCTGCGGCAGTGGCAACCTTGGCGGGCAGCGGTGGCGACGGCATCATCGGTGGCATCCGCAAACAGTTCAATCTCGACGATCTGGACGTGACTACCGACGAAACCGGTGCAGCCGGCCTGCGTTTGGGTAAGTATCTGTCAGAGAACGTTTACACCGATATCGAAGTGAATTCAGAGGGACGAAGCCAGATCAACCTCAACCTCGACATTACCCCGAATGTAACGGCAAAGGGCAGCGTCGGCTCTGAAGGCGATACCGGACTCGGTATCTTTTTCGAGAGAGATTACTAGCGCCGGCCTACATCACGCAGCCAATCTGCCAAGGCACAAACTCGTTGTCACCAAGGTTCAGCGCTTCACTCTTGGTTTTCTCACCAGAGGCCACCCGCAAGATCATATCCAGTATCTCGCGCCCTTTATCAGCCATTGGCACACCTTGGCTGACGATATCGCCGCAGTTGATATCCATATCATCGGTCATTGAGGCGTAGAGGGCGTCATTGGTGGCGAGCTTGATTGTCGGCGCGGGCTTTGACCCGAAGGCCGAGCCACGCCCCGTAGTGAACACGACCACCTGCGCACCAGACGCGATCTGCCCCGTTACCGAGGCCGGATCGTAGCCAGGTGAATCCATGAAGACAAAGCCGGGGGTCTTCGATGTCTCGCCATATGCCAAGACATCAGTAAGTGGTGTGGTGCCGCCTTTGGCCGCCGCACCAAGTGATTTCTCGAGAATGGTAGTCAAGCCGCCAGCCTTGTTGCCGGGCGACGGATTGTTGTCCATCGAGCCACCATTCATGGCGGTATATTCTTCCCACCACCGAATCCGTTCAATGAGCTTGTCGGCGACGTCTTTGCTGGCGGCGCGGCGCAAAAGCAGCTGTTCGGCCCCATATATCTCGGGCGTCTCGGCCAGAATCGCAGTTCCGCCAAGCGCAACCAAGAGATCCGATGCAGCTCCCAGAGCCGGATTGGCCGTGATCCCCGAAAACCCGTCCGAACCACCGCATTGCAGGGCAACCTTCAAAGCCGAAGCCGGAACCTCCTCTCGTTGCGCCTTGTTGACGTCAGGCAGCAGTTCCTTGACCTTTGCAACAATGGCAGCGATGGTCTTGGTCGTCCCTCCGGTTTCCTGAATTGTCAAACCGTGGAACCGGTCCGATCCGGCCTCGTCGAACACCTGTTTCATTCGGGCGATCTGCATGACTTCGCAACCCAGCCCAACAAAGATGGCAGCACCGACATTCGGGTGTGTCGCATGCCCCCAAAGGACCCGCTGCAGGTTCATGAAACCCGGCCCTTCGGTATTCATGGCGCAGCCAGTGCCATGCGCGAACGCAACCACCCCATCAACATTCGGAAAGTCCTTGAGGATACCAGACGAATTGATTTCGTCCGCCGCCCGTCGAATAACCGTGGCAGAGCAGTTCACTGTTGCGCAAACGGCGACGAAGTTCCGAGTGCCTACCTGACCACTCGCACGCCTGTAGCCTCGGAAACCGGCAGGCGCGACCCTGGGAATGGCGGATTGAGCTGCCTTGAGATCGACGCCGATCTGGTAGTCCTGATCATGGGCGCCGATCGCGCAGTTGTGGGTGTGCACATGAGCACCTTGCGGAATATCCGCGGTTGCATAGCCAATGATCTGACCAAATTTCAGAATTGCCTGACCTTTCGAGAGTGCCTCGCGCGCAACCTTGTGTCCGGAGGCAACTGATTTCTCCAACGCCGCACCCTCACCCAATGGCTTCGACCCAGCTTCGGCGCGGGCTGTCAGAATAGCGACGTTGTCAGTCTGGTGAAGAAGAATTGGACCGGGCATTCGGACACTCCAGCAAAAATTTGGCGTTGAGGAAGCTTAGCCACGTTCCGATCCCGGTTAAAAGACCCCACCCTACAATGCTTGCTGCCTTTCCTCTTTTCGAAGCTGGTGAGTTCACTATTCTCGCCCAAAGAGTTCAATCCCGAGGAGCCACGATGACCAGCTTTCTTTCGATCGGAGAGTGCATGGTTGAATTCGCGCCATCGGGCGATGGGCGTTTTGCCATGTCATTCGCCGGCGATACGTTTAACACGGCGTGGTATCTTCGGCATATCCTGCCGGCAAACCACCGCGTCGGCTACGCATCTACCATCGGCACGGACAGCACCTCTGACGCGATGCTGGATTTCATGCTCGCTGCCGGTCTGGACATTTCCGCGATCCACCGTGATCCAGAACGAACGGTCGGATTATACCTCGTCCAACTGGCCAATGGCGAACGCAGCTTCAGCTATTGGCGCGACTCCTCTGCCGCCCGGCAATTGGCCAGCAGCCCGCCAAGGTTGCGTTCGAGCCTTGTCGGCTATGATTATCTTTACTTCTCGGGGATCTCTCTGGCGATCCTGCCGGAAGGCGACAGGTCAGGTTTCCTTGATGCTCTGACTGACGCCAAATCGCAGGGCGCGCAGGTGGTCTTCGACACCAATCTGCGGCCTCGATTGTGGGCGAACCTGGCCAACATGTGCCGATGGACCGAGCGCGCGGCCGAAATTGCCGATATCGTCTTGCCTTCTTTCGATGACGAGGCGGCAATTTTTGGCGACGCAACGCCTTCAGCAACCGCAGAGCGCTATGGCACCTCAGGCGCAACCGTCATTGTCAAGAACGCAGCACATCCCGTACTCGCTTCGGTTGCGGGAAACCACATGGCGGTCCCTGTGGCACCGGCCCGACAAATCGTCGATACGACGGCCGCAGGAGATTCTCTTCAACGCTGGCTTTCTGGGGGCGCTCCTGACGGGCACGGACATCGAAACCGCGGTGCTGGAAGGCGCCGCACTCGCGGCGAAGGTCGTGCAGGGGCGTGGAGCGCTGGTGCCAGTCTAAAGCAAACCGCGTGCCGCGAGGTTCCGCATCAGCGCTGCCGTTCCAAACGTCCATTCGGCGCAGTTGGTCGAGAGATCGACAGTGTTGCGCAGCAGCCCGAGACCCTGAGCGGAAATCATGACGACGTCTCCGATCTTGTGCGTGAAGCCTTCGCCTTGCACGTCCCGATCCTGGGTTGGCGTGAAAAGCGTGCCAAGAAATAGCATAAAACCGTCGGGATACTGGTGATGCTGTCCGATGGTCTGCCGAACCAGATCTTCGGGATCGCGGCTGATTTCCTTCATCGAGGAATGCCCGTTCATCCTGAATCCATCGGGCCCCTCAACGCTCAGGGTCAGTTCTGCGCGTCGAACATCATCAAGTGTGAAGGTATCGTCGAACAGACGGATGACCGGCCCGATGGCACAGGAGGCGTTGTTGTCCTTGGCCATTGGCAGCAACAAGGCGGAACGCCCCTCCAGATCGCGCAAGTTGACGTCGTTGCCCAAAGATGCTCCGACGATGCGGCCCTTGGAAGACACCGCCAAGACCACCTCTGGTTCAGGATTGTTCCAGCTCGAGGCCGGATGAAGCCCGACGGCTGCACCCGGTCCGACAGACGACAGAACCTGCGCCTTTGAGAAAACCTCAGCATCAGGACCGATGCCTACCTCGAGATATTGGGACCACATGCCTTCGGCGATCAGGGCCGCCTTGACCTTTGCCGCTTCTGCGGAACCGGCCCTGATATTGCCAAGACTCCCGCCAATGATCTCGGCGACTTTCTCGCGGGCGGCGTTAGCTTTCTTTGGGTCACCTGCGGCCTTTTCCTCGATTACTCGTTCTACCATCGACTGTGCGAATGTCACACCACATGCCTTGACGACCTGCAGATCGCAGGGAGCCAGAAAATGAACTTGGGAAAGGTCGCCGATCGGCGCAGTCGCGATGTCTACGAGAGCGCCAAGCGATGGCCCCGTAGCGTTGCGCACATAGGCCGCCGGGTTGTCCATCTCGCAGACGTCTCGCGCGAGCGGGGCGGTCTTTGTCGTGATGTCGATGACTTGGCCGTCGCGGATTGTCACCACCGATGGCCCGCCGGCATCTGGATTCCAAATCCGGCCCAGCAGGCATCCTGCTTCGGCTTGCGCATCAAGAAAAGTCATTCGGTTTCCTTCCAAAGCACACGACGAAATCTGAACCGACCGCGGCCGAGCCGCAAGCCCTGCCTGCAACCGCACGCTACAACGATTTGCACCAGATGCATCGACGCTCTGGATCACAGACTGGGCCTTCGCCAAGAGCCGCGCGATTCGGTGCCAAGGCATCAAACGCTATCTCGGGAATGGTTCCCGGCATCTCGGTGCATTCTCTGGGACCGCATCAGCCACTGTTGGCGATCCGCAACACCAGATCACACTCCACTCGCTCCACCGCAACGCGGTCTGCGTTCACCAAATCGTTTTCCTGAGTTTTTCGACGTGCAGCCTCGCTTGTCAAACCCTGCTCAAGCCACCGCCGCATGAGGCGTTCTTCCAAAACCGGCCGGGGTACATCAAAATAGACCGACAGGTGCCAAAGCTGCTGCAATCCGTGCCACGGCATACCGCTGAAGCAAAGATAATTGCCCTCTACCACCGCGATCGTGTGCCGTGCATCAACCGCTATCGCACCCGCAACCGAGATGTCGCTGTCCCGGTCAAAGTCCGGCAGAATGACATCTGTCTCGTTTCGCAACCGACGCATGGAATGAACAAATCCGTCCGCATCAAAGGTTTCGGGCGCGCCCTTGCGATCCATCAGACCGCGATCTTTCAGAATCCTGTTGTCTAGATGAAAGCCGTCCATCGGGATCAGAATTGCCTTTGTACCGCCGCCGTTCAGCCGTGCGACCAGCGCCTTGGCTGTGGTCGACTTTCCTGACGCTGGCGGCCCCGCAAGTGCAATCAGCCTTCTCTGACCTGCAGCGGCGGTGATGGCCCCCGCCCGTCGCGCCAGAAGCTCGACTGCCTGATTGATCGTGTATTCCATCATTCAATTCTGCCGTTGATGCTTTCCCAAGTCCCTTAGGATTGGGCAGTCGGGCCGATGATCTCCGGCGCAGGCATCGACCAGTTCCGCCAATGTGGCCCGCATTCCTTCAAGCGCCGCTATCTTGGCTTCGATCTGGACAAGATGCTGGTTGGCAATCCGCTTCACATCGGCGCTTGCACGCGTGTCATCCTCATAGAGGGCCAACAAAGTGCGGCAATCCTCTATCGTGAAGCCAAGGGCACGGGCACGACCCAGAAAAGCCAGTTTGTGCAGATCCCTGTCACGAAACACGCGATAACCATTGGTATCGCGTAACGGTTTTACCAGCCCGATATCCTCGTAGTAGCGGATCGTTTTCGCCGGTAGGCCAGAACTGGCGGCCACATCCCCGATGTTCATATCATGCTCCTATCGCTTTAAACGGACGGAAAGTTTGTGCGGGCTGCGGAGCTTCTTCCCGTTGCAGAACTGCGCGCAAATTGCGCAGCCGCAGTGCATTTGTAAGCACGAAAACCGATGACAGCGCCATGGCACCTGCGGCCAAAACAGGAGAAAGAAGAATGCCGCTGATCGGATAGAGAATTCCTGCGGCAACCGGGATCAACAGCACATTGTAACCGAAGGCCCAGAAAAGGTTTTGCCGGATGTTGCGCATCGTTCGCCGACTTAGATCAAACGCATTTACCACGCCCTTCAGATCACCAGACATCAGCACGACGTCGGCGGTCTCGATCGCAACATCAGTGCCCGTGCCAACGGCGATCCCCACATCTGCCGCCGCCAGCGCAGGGGCATCATTGATGCCATCGCCAACGAACGCCAGCTTGCTTCCTCCGCTTCGAAGATCGTCAAGCGCCGCGACCTTACCGGCCGGAAGAACCTCGGACACGACGTGATCGATCGCCAGCTCCCGCGCGATTGCCTCGGCGGTATTGCGGTTGTCGCCTGTAATCATCGCAACCTGCAAGCCAAGTCCATGCAATGCGGAAATCGCTTCAGCGGTTCCCTTCTTGATCGGGTCGGACACGGCAAGGATAGCCGCCAGCCGGCCGTCAACGGCCGCAAAAAGCGGGGTCTTTGCGGCAAGTCCGAGTTGTTTTGCCACCTCCTTTAACCGGCCAAGGGCAATGCCCTCTTTCTCCATCATCCTGCCGGCGCCGATCATGACTCTGCGCCCGTCCACCAACGCACGGACCCCGAGGCCGGTAACGGACGAGAAATCGTCAATTTCTGCAAGGATCAGACCTTCGTCCTGCGCCGCCCGAACGATCGCAGTCCCGATGGGATGTTCCGAGGCAGTTTCGACCGATGCAACGATCCGCAATACGTCCTCGCGTAAGAACCCATCGGTCGTTTGCAGATCCGTCAACTCCGGGCGCCCCTCGGTGAGAGTGCCGGTCTTATCCAGCGCCACGATCCGGACGTCCTGCAGCGCCTGCAATGAGTTGCCACGACGAAACAGAACTCCCATTTCAGCGGCCCGTCCAGTGCCGACCATGATCGAGGTTGGGGTGGCAAGCCCCATCGCGCATGGGCAAGCGATAATCAGTACCGACACTCCGGCAACCAGCGCAAGACCCAGCGCCGGATCAGGACCAAGCAGCAGCCAGGCACCGACCGTCAACGCCGCAATCAGCATGACGGCGGGCACGAACCACGCGGTGATTCTGTCAACCAGTCCCTGGATCGGCAACTTGGCGCCCTGCGCCTCCTCCACCAGTCGGATGATCTGCGCCAGCATCGTATCGGCACCAACCCTTTCAGCCTGGAAAGTTAGCGCGCCAGTGCCGTTGACGGTTCCGCCGATGACCGTGGCCCCCTTAGATTTTTCCACCGGGATTGGCTCACCGGTGATCATGCTTTCATCGACATGGCTTTGGCCGGATGCCACCTTACCGTCGACTGCGATCCGCTCTCCGGGCCGGACTTGCACAAGGTCACCAGCGATGATCTCGTCTATTGGCAATTCCAAGACCTGCCCTTGCCGCTCGACCCGAGCGGTTTTGGGCCTTAGCCCGATCAGCCTGCTGATCGCCGCCCCTGTCCGACCCTTCGCACGGGCTTCCATGACGCGGCCCAGCAGAATCAGAACGATAATGACCGCCGCGGCCTCATAGTAGACGTTGACGGTTCCCGCGGGCAGCACCCACGGTGCAAAGGTGGCCACGACCGAGTATCCATAGGCCGCTGCCGTCCCTACCGCTACGAGGGAATTCATATCCGGTGAGCGTTTCAGCAGCGCCGGGATGCCCTTGGTAAAGAAGCGCAGCCCCGGGCCGAACAGCACAAGCGTCGTCAGCGCAAACTGGATAAGCCGACTGGTCTGATGGCCGATGGTCTGGCCGATAAATGTGTGGATGCCGGGCACCACATGGCTGCCCATTTCGAGGACAAAGACCGGCAGGGCAAGCACCGCAGCGGCGAGCGTGATCCATGTTAGTTTTTGGAGTTCTTTGCTTTTCCGGTCCGCCCTTGATCCGTCCGATGCCGTTTTTACTGTCGCCGGATATCCAATGGCCGTCGCCGCGGCGGCCAATTCCTTTGGCGTCGTCGCCCCGGCCAGAAAGGTGATTGTAGCGGTTTCCGTGGCCAGATTGACCGAGGCGTTCAGAACGCCTGTGGCACTCTTCAACGCCCGTTCAACCCGGCCAACACAAGACGCACAAGTCATTTGCTCGATTGCAAGCGTGACTGTCTCGGTAACGGCTGAATACCCGGCATGGTCCAATACCGCGACGATCCCGGCACGACTCGCATCCTTATCAATCAACGCAGTAACGGTTTCATTGGTCAGATTGGCCACGGCATCGACCACGCCGGGAACGGCGGCAACCGCCTTTTCCACACGCGCCACGCAAGACGCACAGGTCATACCTTCGACCTGAATCGACATCCTGCTCGCAGTATTCATGACGGCACCCCATACTTTGCAATTACGTCATAGATGGAGGTTCCAGTAAATGGAAGGTCAAGAGTTGTCGGAAAAAAAGATCGATACCCAAAGTATGGCGCATAGCTACCTGAAAAGTCGGGACAGTATGGACCTGCCTTTGCCACAGAGGCTTTGGCGTCGGTCACAAATAGAAGGACAGCTATCAGATCGTTTGACAGGCGGCTCAGCAGGAAGGCAAAACCACTTTTCGAACAGGTGGTTTACCGCTTGGCAGCGTAATAGGACACGCGCCGTTCAAGAAATGCCAGAAACTCGGATATCGAGAATGCCAACGCAAAGAGAACGATCAGAACGGCCCAGAAATGCGCCATCAGGAAGTTTGAGGAATAGAGCTCGAAAAGCGCCCCGAAACCGACGATCGAGATTAGAAGCTGGCCAATGATAACGCCTTTCACCGCGCGGATAATGCCAATTCGAACGCCACCCAGAATTTCGGGCAGCGCTGCCCAGAAGTAAATCTTGAAGAAAGCGTCAAAGGGCGACGCGCCGAATGACCGGCCCATGTCGACGAGTGATCGGTTTATCTGCATCACGCCCGCGCGTGCATTCAGGATGATAATCCAGATCGCGAACAAAGTGGTGGTGATGATGATGGATGTCATTCCGAAGCCGAAGAGCACCATCAAGACAGGCACCAACGCGGTCAAAGGCGCACTAAGAAAGATGTTGACCCACGGGAGCAGCAATTCGTCCAGCAGGCGACTTTTTCCCATCATGATGCCGACCGGAATTCCAACCAGGATGGAAAATGTCACCCCGACGAAGAACGCATATGCCGTCTCGGACAAGGCCTTCAAAAAAGCAGGTGTGCCGATCACTTCAAACAGCGTTCGAAACACTTCAGACAATGGCGGAATAAAGAATGTCAGTCCCAACTGACCTACGATCTCCCACAACAGGCCCCACACCAAAAGCGATGACATTGCAGGCAGCCGATATCCCAAGACTTTCATGTCAGCCCCTACTCCACATAGCTTCGCAAAGAGGCCCATATCTCATCTACGATATCCAGATACTCGGGGTCACGCCTGATGCTTTCGACGTCCTTGTTACGAAAGCCGGTTGGCCGAATGATTTCTGAAACCCGGCTTGGACGCGGCAGCAGGATTGCGATCTGATCGGAAACATAGACGGCTTCTTCAATCGAATGGGTCACGAAAATGAACGTCTTGTTTTCGTGCTTCACCAATGACAGCAGGTCTTCCTGAAATTTGCGCCGCGTCTGCTCGTCGACCGCCGAGAACGGCTCATCCAGCAGCAGAACCTGTGAATCCACCGAAAGCGCGCGTGCAAGGCCTACGCGCTGGCGCATCCCGCCTGACAATTCATGCGGGTAACTCTTTTCGAATCCAGCGAGTCCGACATCCCGGATATACTTCTCGGCAATGTCCTCACGTTCTGATTTCGCGACCCCCCTCAATTCAAGTCCGAAGGCGACGTTGCGGATTACGTTGGCCCAAGGAAGCAGCGCGAAATCCTGAAAAACGAATGCGCGGTCCGGGCCGGGACCATCCACCTTCATGCCGTTGACCTCGATGTCTCCGGCAGTGGCTTCCAGAAGTCCTGCGATGATCTTCAGCAGCGTGGTTTTCCCACATCCCGATGGCCCCAGAAGTGATGTCAGTTGGCCGCGCGGAAATTCCAGCGACAGGTTCCTGAGCGCTTCGACTGTTCCATAGTTTTTCGAAACATTTCTGACCGAAACCGCGCTATCCGTATTCGTCGTCGACCCGATATCGAAGGTCTCTTTAGTCTGAGGCATAACCACGGTTGTTCCCTTCGAATAAGTAGTTCTCGAACTTCTCAAGCAAGTTCAGAAACAAGACAGCCAGAAGAATGATCGAGAAGATGGCAGCGTACATGCTTGGGTAGTCCGCAATGGACCGGCTATATGTAATGATGTCTCCGACACCGGTGGGGGTGATCTTCAACTCTGATAGAATCGCGCCAATGAAGCCGGCCGAGATACCAAGCCTCAGGCCCGAAAATATGATCGGTGACGCTGCCGGGACGATTATCTTCACAAGCACATCTCGGTCGTTTGCCAGAAAGGACTTGGCCATTTCCTTGATTGAGGCCGGGGTATTGCGAACCGCGCCACTTGTGTTCAGCACGATGACCGGCATCGCCATGATGCAAACGACAAACACCTTGGATGTCAGTCCGATCCCATAGGCCATCACCAGGATCGGGATCAGCGCAGCAAGTGGGGCGGCCTGCATGACGATAAATATCGGCGAGAACAGCCAGTCAAACCAGGCGCTGAGGCCGATCCAGAGACCCAACGTGATCCCCAGAACCGCGGAAATCAGAACCCCGATGACCAGCGGCTTCAACGTCTCGGCATAAGCCGAGAAAATAGTGCCATCCAGCGTCAGCCGAACAAGCGCTTGCATGGATTCAATGAAAGTCGGAAAGGCATAGCTGATCGGAATTCGGCCAGCGATTTCCCAAGCGCCAAAAACGATCGCCGCCGATAGAAGCTTCAGAAGGAGGGGTCGGTTTTGCATGTCTGCGCGCTCGGCTTTTGTTAAGTCTGAAGTGGCCGCCGGCCGTTTGACTGGCAGGCGGCCACCTCATTGGTCCTACTGCGTAGCGGCATCAAGCGGCGCGAGGTACCAGAAATCCTCGATGTTCAACGTCGAGGCATCTCCGTCCAGCTGACCAGCCGCGGAGTACCATTCCATATCGGCCTGCGCTGCCTTGCGGCCACCGCCATTGGGATCGTATAGGCCGCCTTCGACAGCATCGGCGTAAAATCCATCAAGCTCCGCCAGGATTTCCTTTGGAAGCTGGCCGATCGGGCCGTCCGGATTGGTTTCGCGGCTGATGATTGTTGGGTCCTTCGCCATATCCTGCCAGACGCTGAGCAGGGCTTTCACGAAGATATCGACTTGGTCCTCATGTTCCTTGATCCAGTCCAGATTGGCGAAGAGAGCCTCATCGCTGGCGTCAACGTCGAACATCGGCAGGACACGGAATTTATCACCAGCCTGGGCGATGATCTTGTTCTTGTTTGAAAGGTCGAGGATCGTCGCATCGGCCTGGCCAGCCAGCATCGCCACGACCCGGTTGGCAGAGCCCGGTACATAGGACCGCTCACCCAGTTTGATGCCTTCGCGCTCTTCGATGACGTTGGCAATTGAATCCGTGCCACCGCCGCGCGAGTGCAACATGATCGGTTGGCCGTCGAGATCCTTGAGGGTGTTGTATTTCATCGTGGTGACCGGAAAGAATTTCAGCTTTGACAGCTGGAAAATGATCCGGATCGGTGCCTTTGACCGCTGCATAGCCGCATAGGGCGTGCCAAAACCGATGTCCATCTGACCGCTGAGGACGGCCTGAATGGCCAACTCTTCATCAGAGAACGCGGTCCATTCATAGTCCAGACCGTTGGCCTTTGCACGATCCAGAGCGACGAAGAATGCGGCGAGCTCGTCCGATGGCGTTTCCGCCAGGGCGATCTTGATCGTTTCGGCCTGTGCCGCCGAGATGACTATGCTTGCGACCAGTGGTACGGCAACAACGAAACCACTGATTTTCTTTACGAGATTTTTCATGGTTCTCCTCCCTGAGAACTTGATCGACGTTGTGTATTACAACTGAGGAGCGGCGTGATGCTCATTCTTCCCCCAGCCTTGATGCTCGGCTTCAAATCTCTCCGAAAAGACGCTCGGAGACCGAACGCAGGTGGTTTCTCATAGCTTCATATGCCGCATCGGGACTGCGCCCGGCGATAGCAGAGGCGATCGCCTCGTGTTCGGCAAAGCTTGAGTGATCGACGGGCGGGCGTGACGTTTCGCGGGTGACATTACCCCACGCGACTGCACGCCGAACGTGATTGAGCTGGTCGAACAAAGCCAAGAGCAACACGTTGTCGCTCGCCTCGGCGATTGACCGGTGGAAGACATCATCCTGAACCTCGTAGTCCCGCCAGTTGGACGCCGAATGCGCGCGTTCCATCGCCACTTGCATCTGCGCCATTGCCTGGCCAGACGCATTCACGGCAGCTTCACGTGCGATCGCTGGCTCTATTGCCAAGCGCGCCCGCATCATCCGAAATGGGGTAAGTTGGCGGCCAAGCTCGACCAGCGCGTTGGCTGGCTTGCCGTTGTCACGGCTCGTAACGAATGTTCCCTTGCCAACATGCCGCCAAAGCGTCCCCTCGCGTTCAAGCGCATCAAGCGCTTTGCGAAGCGTGGTTCGCGTCATATCGAGTTTTGCAGTCAACTCCCGTTCGGCAGGAAGACGGTCGCCAGCCTCGTAGCCTCCTTCGGAAATATACGCGCGAAGACTCGCGACCGGCGCATCGTCCTTCAATGGCTCATGTCGCAAAAACAAAGCATACTCCGAATTGGTTGACCAATATTGCATCATTCTCCCGCTTTTTTGCGATATCATTAGTGATTGGTCGCAAATAAACGGCGAATGGGCCGATTGGTTGTGATTGATCTTATCACAGGATTGACATATCACAAGTCTCAAGATGCTCAGATTGAAAGGCTCGAGATGTCCGAATATGTGATCCCGACTCCGCCCGTCGCTGCAATACCCGTGGCTGAAGGAGGCCAATTTCCTGTCCGCCGCGTCTACTGCATTGGGCGCAACTATGCCGCTCATGCGATCGAGATGGGGCATGATCCGGACCGCGAGAGCCCGTTCTTTTTTCAGAAGAATCCCAACAATCTGGATCCATCCGGTGAGTTCCCGTACCCGCCCCACAGCTCGGACGTTCACCATGAGGTCGAGCTGGCAGTGGCGCTCAAATCCGGTGGCACGAACATAGCAATCGAAGACGCGCTGGATCACGTGTGGGGCTACGCCGTTTCACTTGATATGACACGCCGCGACCTTCAGGGCGAAGCCAAGAAAACGGGACGGCCATGGGAAATCGGCAAGGCTTTCGAGAGGTCTGGTCCGATCGGGCCAATGCATCCAGCCTCGAAGGTCGGACATCTGGATCACGGGCGCATAGAGCTCAAGATCAACGGGGCGATCAAGCAGGACGGCGACATGAATCAGATGATCTGGAAAGTGCCGGAAATGATATCGTATCTGTCCGAATATTTCGAACTGGCCGCCGGTGATATCATCATGTCCGGCACCCCTGCCGGCGTCGGTCCGGTGGAGCGCGGCGATACCATGGAGGCGTCCATCGAAGGGCTGGGTGATTTCGTGGTGAAGGTCGTCTAGTCAAGGTTCAAAGCAGGCGAACATTTGTGGTGGAGCCGAGGGGGATCGAACCCCTGACCTCGTCATTGCGAACGACGCGCTCTCCCATCTGAGCTACGGCCCCAACGCGGTGAGATGTGGGAAATTCGGCGAACCTTGTCAAGCGGCGCCGGCCCGACACGTGCGTCTTGTACATGATGTTGTACGCGATGTTTTAAAAGATAGAACTTTGTTGTACGCGATGTTGTACAACATTTCAGATCGCAATCCGCCAGTTCGACGACCCGCACGCCGCGCATTTCAGGCGGGCGCGCGGGATTTCGAGCGAACGAACGATTCGATTTCGGCGGCCGGACGGGCACCGGGAAGACGGGCGGTTTCGCGGTGCTTGTCAAACAGGATCAGCAGCGGGATCCCGCGGATACCGAACGCGGCAGAAACCTTCTGGTGATCTTCGGTATTGATCTTGGCGAATCGCGCGGCCCCCTGCGTCGCCTGCGCGGCCTTTGAAAACTCCGGCGCCATCATCCGGCAGGGTCCGCACCAGGGCGCCCAGAAATCGACGATCAGCGGCACGTCATCGGTGGCAATCGCCTTGTTGAGGATCGCGGGGTCAATCTCGGCAACCTTGCCATCGGAGAGCTTGGCGCCGCAGGTGCCGCATTTCGGACCAGAGTGCAGCCGGTCCGCGGGCACCCGGTTGGGCTGGCCACAGGTCAGGCAGGTGAGTTTCAGGGGGTTGGACATTTCAGACGGCTCCGAATTGCATTCGTGTTGTGGAATATATGGGGATTGGGCGGCCGGGATGGAAGGGGCGACGAAGCCGCGGAAATGGATAGATCGGCTGCCCTGCCCACGTTAGGTTGCGGAACATCAGTGGGAGTATCGCAGTGTCAAGCGTCGCGTTTCTGTCCAAGACGGTCTACCGGCTGCAACGGCTGTCGCGGCGGCTTTGGATACGCTCCGCTCTGATCGCGTTGCTGGCGCTGGTCAGCGCGATCCTGAGCCCGCTTCTGTCACCGCTGGTGCCCGATGGAATGGCCGAGAAGCTGGGGGCGGATCCGGTCTTGCGTATCTTGCAGATCCTGGCCTCTTCAATGCTGGCGGTGACGACATTCTCTTTATCGGTGATGGTTTCGGCGCGGCAGTCGGCATCGAGCCAGGCAACGCCTCGGGCGCATCAGCTGCTGCTGGAGGATCATATCACGCAAACGGTGCTGGCGACCTTTCTGGGGGCGTTCGTCTATGCGCTGGCGTCATTGATCCTGGTCAGCATCCATCTTTACACCAACAAGGACGTGGTGGTGGTGTTGGCCTTCACGCTGATTGTGATCGGCCTTGTCGTGGTGGCTATCCTGCGCTGGATCGAGCATCTCAGCGATCTGGGCAGCATTGTTACCACGACCGGCTGGATCGAAGACGCGGCGAAAGGTGCGCTGGAAATGCGGAGCAAGTGGCCATGCCTCGGGGCACGGCCGCTGAGCCCCGGTCAGGCCGAGATACCCGTGCGGGCCCAGAGTGTTGCGGCCAGAGAGACAGGCTATGTTCAGCATCTGGATGTTCGGGCGCTGAATGATTGTGCGGTGGCTGGTCGGGCACAGGTGTTCGTGCTGGCCGGTCCGGGCAAGTTCGTGACGCTGGGCGATCCGGTGGCGTGGTTCACCGGCGCGCTTGACGCCGACACGTTGTGGGATGCGTTTTCGGTGGGAAAGACCCGGAATTTCGATCAGGATCCGCGGTTCGCCGTGATCGCGCTGAGCGAGATTGCCCAACGCGCGTTGTCGCCAGGGATCAACGATCCGGGGACGGCGATTGATATCATCGGTCGCCTGACACGGTTGCTGATCCCGTTCGAGGCAGAGTCTGTCGCGCGCGAACAAGGTGAGGTCCGATTTCCCGAGGTCTGGATCAAGCCGGTGACGGCGGGGGCATTGTTGCGCGATGCGTTCGCACCGATTGCGCGGGCCGGGGCCAGCACGGTCGAGGTGCAGATCCGGCTGCAAAAGGCGCTGGCGCGGCTGGCCGAAAGCCGCGACCGCGAGATGGCGCTGGCAGCGCGCATCGAGTCGGCGCGGGCGATGGAGTTCGCGGAGCTGGCGCTGGACCTGGAAGAGGATCGCGCGCTGATGCGCGGGATCGCGGTTCTACCCGAGAGGGGCTGAAAATACCAGCAAGGGCTCGCGCCGCGCTGACGCGCGTCAAGTCTCTAGGGTTTGCGCCGCGCTGACGCGCGTCGCGGGGCCTCCGGCGGGGATATTTGCGGACAAATAATGGGAAGTGGTGCGATCTATTCGGCGGCTTCCATGTAGTCCTCGAGTGGTGGGCAGGTGCAGACGAGGTGGCGGTCGCCGTAGACGTTGTCGACGCGGTTGACGGGTGGCCAGTACTTGTCGACCCGGAAGGCGCCTTTCGGGTAGCAGGCCTGTTCGCGGGTATAGGGACGGTCCCAGTCGCCAACGAGATCCTCGACGGTGTGCGGCGCGTTTTTCAGCGGGTTGTTCTGCGGATCAAGCTCGCCCTTTTCGATGGCCTCGATCTCGGCCCGGATCGAGAGCATGGCGTCGCAGAAACGGTCCAGCTCTGCCTTGGTCTCGGATTCGGTGGGTTCGACCATCAGCGTGCCGGCCACGGGCCAACTCATCGTCGGGGCGTGAAAGCCGTTGTCCATCAGACGTTTGGCGATGTCGTCGACGGTGACATGGGCGCTATCCTCGAATGGCCGCGTATCGAGGATGCATTCATGCGCGACGCGGCCGCCCCTGCCCTTGAACAGCACGTCGTAGGCACCTTCGAGCCGCTTGGCGATGTAGTTGGCGTTCAGGATCGCGATCTTGGTGGCTTGCGTCAGCCCCCGCCCGCCCATCATCAGGATATAGGCCCAGGAGATCGGCAGGATCGAGGCAGAGCCGTAGGGGGCGGCAGAGACCGGCCCCTCGCGGCCGCCGGTTTCGGGATGGCCGGGCAGGAACGGAGCGAGGTGCGCCTTGACGCCGATCGGGCCCATGCCGGGGCCGCCGCCGCCATGCGGAATGCAGAAGGTCTTGTGCAGGTTGAGGTGGCTGACGTCGGCGCCAAGCTCGCCCGGTTTCGAGAGGCCGACCATGGCGTTGAGGTTGGCGCCGTCGAGATAGACCTGACCGCCGTGTTTGTGGGTGATCTCGCAGACGTCGCGGACGGTTTCCTCGAACACGCCATGGGTCGAGGGATAGGTGATCATGCAGGCGGCGAGATTGTTCGCCGGCGGCTTCTGCCTTGGCGCGGAAATCGTCGAGGTCGATGTCGCCGTTCTGCGGCTGATTTGACGACGACGACCTTCATGCCGGCCATCTGCGCCGAGGCCGGGTTGGTGCCGTGCGCCGAGACCGGGATCAGGCAGATATCGCGGTGGGTGTCGCCGCGCGAGCGGTGGTAGGCGGCGATGGTCAGGAGGCCGGCATATTCGCCCTGCGCGCCGGAGTTGGGCTGCATCGACATCTTGTCATAGCCGGTGATGGTGCAGAGTTTGGCGGCAAGATCGGTCAGCAGTTCACGGTAGCCTTCGGCCTGGTCGGCGGGCGCGAAAGGATGGATGTTGGCGAACTCCGGCCACGTGATCGGCATCATCTCGGCCGCCGCGTTCAGCTTCATGGTGCACGACCCCAGCGGGATCATGGCGCGGTCAAGCGCGAGGTCGCGGTCGGAGAGGCGGCGCATGTAGCGCATCATCTCGGTCTCGGCGCGGTTCATATGGAAGACCGGATGCGTGAGGTAGTCGGATTCGCGTACAAGATCGGCCGGGACGCGGTGATAATCGGCGGGGAAGTCATCTTTCTTGTGTGTGAGACCAAAGGCGCGCCAGACCGCTTCCAGCGTGGCGGGGCGGACGGTTTCGTCGAGCGTGATGCCGACTTTCGTGGTGCCGACCTTGCGGAAGTTGATGTGCTCGGCACGGCCGGCGGCAAGGATCACGCCTTGGAGGGAGCCGACCTCGACGGTGAAGGTGTCGAAGAAATATTCAGGCTCGACGCTGAAGCCGCCCGCTTCCAGCCCGCGCGCCAGACGGTCAGTCTTGCGGTGGATGCGTTGGGCGATGGCCTTCAGCCCCTCGGGGCCGTGGAAGACGGCGTAGAAGCGAGGCCATGACGGCCAGCAGCGCCTGCGCGGTGCAGACGTTGGAGGTGGCCTTTTCGCGGCGGATGTGCTGCTCGCGGGTTTGCAGGGAAAGGCGGTAGGCCTTGTTGCCGCGCGCGTCGATCGAGACGCCGACGATGCGGCCGGGCATCGAGCGTTTGTAGGCGTCCTTGCAGGCCATGTAGGCCGCCGAGGGGCCGCCGTAGCCCATCGGCACGCCAAAGCGCTGGGTCGAGCCGACGGCGATGTCGGCGCCCATCGCGCCGGGTTCTTTCAGCAGCGTCAGCATCAGCGGGTCGGCGATGACGATGCCGATGGCGCCCGGCGTCGTGCAGTTTGGCGATATGCGGGGTGAAATCGGTCAGGTGGCCATAGCGTGCCGGGATACTGGAAGATCGCGCCAAAGACCTTGGTGGCATCGAGTTTCGCCGGATCGCCGACGATCACGTCGATGCCGAGCGGCTCGGCGCGGGTCTGCATCACGGCGATGTTCTGCGGGTGGCAGTTCTCGTCGATGAAAAAGCCCTTGGCTTTCGATTTCGCCACCCGCTCTGCCATGGTCATGGCTTCGGCGGCGGCGGTTGCCTCGTCGAGCAGCGAGGCGTTGGCGATGTCGAGGCCGGTCAGGTCGGTGACCATGGTCTGGTAGTTCAGCAGCGCCTCTAGCCGGCCCTGGCTGATCTCGGGCTGGTAGGGCGTGTAGGCGGTGTACCACGCCGGATTTTCGAGGATGTTGCGCTGGATCGCGGGCGGCGTGACGGTGCCGTGAAAGCCCTGCCCGATCATCGTAGTGAAGACTTCGTTCTTGTTGGCGACCTGCCGCATGTGCCACAGCAGTTCGCGTTCCGACTTGGGCTTGCCGAAATCCAGCGGTTCCTTCTGGCGGATGCTTTTCGGCACCGTCTGGTCGATCAGTTCGTCCAGATCCTTGACCCCCAGAACCTTGAACATCTCTTCCATCTCGACCGGTGACGGGCCGATGTGGCGGCGATTGGCGAAGTCGTAGGGCAGATAGTCGGTGGGGGTGAAGGGCATCGGAAGACTCCGGCAGTTGGGTTAACGGGCTGCGCCGTCGCGGGAATTGCGGCCACGGAACCACATCCGGGGCCGTCGGGTGCGGCCTGTCAGCCGACCAGTTTGTTGTAAGCGGCTTCGTCCAGATATTCGTCGACGGCCGCCAGATCCTCGACCTTGAGCTTGAAGATCCAGCCGTCACCGGTTGGATCTTCGTTGATCAGGCTCGGATTGTCGGTGAGCGCCTCGTTGACCTCGACGATCTCTCCGTCGAGCGGCGCGAGGATGTCAGAGGCGGCCTTGACGCTTTCGATCACGACGACCTCGTCGTCCTTGACCACGACCGTGCCTTCGTCGGGCAGTTCGACAAAGACGATGTCGCCCAGCTGCTCGCTGGCATGGGCGGTGATGCCCACCACGACAAGATCGTCCTCGACGCGCATCCATTCGTGTTCTTCGGTGTATTTCATGGTTTGGTCCCTGTCTTAACGTTTGAAGGTGGAAGGTCTGAACGGCATTGGTGCGACGGTTGCAGACATCCGCTTGCCGCGCACCTCGCCGTAAATCTGGGTGCCATCGCCGGCGTGGTCAATGGTCACGTAGCCCATCGACATCGGGCGCTCGATGGTCGGGCCAAAGGCGCCAGAGGTGACTTTGCCGATCGGCGCGCCGCCGGTTTCGGTGGCGTAAAGTTCGGTGCCCTCGCGCATCGGCGCGCGGCCGTCGGGCAGGATGCCGACGCGGCGGCGGGGTGCGCCGTTTTCCAGCTGCGACAGGATCACGTTGGCGCCGGGAAAGCCGCCTGCGCGTTCGCCCCCTGTGCGCCGGGCCTTCTGGATCGACCATTCCAGCGCACCTTCAACCGGCGTGGTGGTGGTATCGATGTCATGGCCGTAAAGGCAAAGACCGGCCTCCAGCCGCAGCGAGTCGCGGGCACCGAGGCCGATCGGTTCAACTTCGGCCATGTCCAGAAGCGCGCGGGCAAGATCGCTGGCGTGGGCGGCTTGCACGGAAATTTCAAAGCCGTCCTCGCCGGTATAACCCGAGCGCGAGACCCAGCATTCGGCGTCGAGGATATGCTGCGTGACCGACATCCATGAAACGCATGTCGGTGACGGCGGGTTGCAGGCGGGCAAGGGTTGTTTCGGCGTCCGGGCCTTGCAGTGCCAGAAGTGCGCGGTCGTCGATCAAGGACAGCGTGCAGGTGTCAGACAGATGCGCCGAGAGGTGGGCGAAATCATCGTCCTTGCAGGCGGCGTTGACGATCAAAAGCAGGTGGTCGCCACGATTGGTCACCATCAGGTCATCAAGGATGCCGCCCTTTGGATTGGTAAAGAGGGCGTAGCGCTGGCGGCCTTCGGGAAGCCCGACAATGGCCGCGGGCACAAGGGTTTCAAGCGCCGCAGCGGCGTCGGCCACATCGCCGGATTTGGGGTGCAAAAGGATCTGGCCCATGTGGCTGACATCGAAAAGCCCGGCCGCGGCGCGGCAATGCAGATGTTCCTTCATCACGCCCAAAGGATACTGGACCGGCATTTCATAGCCGGCAAAGGGCACCATCTTTGCCCCCAGTTCGAGATGGAGGTCATAAAGTACCGTGCGCTTCAGATCGGCCATGCCGCCCCTTTCAGATCACCGCCGGACGATCGCCCGACCGGCATCAATCCCGGTGGAATGTTCCACCATCGAAGCCCCCTCTGTCCGTTCGCCTGAGATCGTTATCCCTTCGGCGGGCGTGTCTTTGCGCCACTCTCCAGAGTGCTTGGCCGATGCGGTCCGTTGGCCTGAGAGTTTCCGGGGCGGTTGCTCCTTCGGCACTGGCGGGGCCAGATTCTCCCGGCATCGACGGGGTGACGCTATGACAAGTGCCAAGGCGCGGCAAGCCCTTGTATTCCGGCGCATACCGTTCGATATCTGGCGCATGAGCGACAATTGCTTTTTCGGATACGGCTCTTTGGTCAACCGCACGACGCATGATTATCATGACTGTCGGCCTGCCGTGCTGACCGGATGGCGGCGGGTCTGGCGCCATACCGAACTGCGCCCGGCGGCGTTTCTGACATCGGTTCCGGCGGCGGGATCAGAGATCGACGGGCTGACAGCACTGGTGCCCGGCGGCGACTGGGCGCTGCTGGATCAACGCGAGCATGCCTATGAGCGGTCGGATATCGCGCATCAGTTGCGCCATGACGCGGTCGAGCGGGTCAAAGTTCAGGTCTATGCCATCGCCGACGGGCGCCATGGCACGCCGAGCGAGCGGCATCCGATCCTGCTGAGCTATCTGGACGTCGTGGTGCAGGGCTATCTGCGCGAGTTCGGCGAGGCCGGGGTAGCGCGGTTCTTTGAGACGACCGATGGCTGGGAGGCGCCGATCCGCGATGACCGGAAGGATCCGGTGTATTCGCGGCACCAGCGGTTGACGGCGGATGAGGCCGATATGGTGGATCAGTATCTCAGGGCGCTGGGGTCGCGGATCATTTGATCCTGGGGGCGACCTGCATCAGCGGCATGACATCGGCCATTTCGGGGCCGTGGGCGCGCCCCGTCACGGCAAGGCGCAGCGGCATGAACAGCGCCCTGCCCTTGCGGCCGGTCTTGTCCTTCACCGCGTTGGTCCATGTGGACCACGTTTCCGGGCCGTAGGGCGGCGGCGGCAGCAGGGCCAGCGCCTCGGCCACAAACTCTCGGTCTTCCAGCGGGATCGACGGCTTGGGGCCATCGCGAAAGAGCGCCCACCAGTCGGCCATGTCGGCCTTTACGGTGATGTTTGCCTTGACGACGGTCCAGAACTGCTGGGCGATGGTGTCGGGCACACCGAGCGCGCGCACGTCATCGGCAACGGCCGCGTAGGGCAGCGATTGCAGATGGTGGGAGGTCAGCGGGAACAGATCCTCGGGATCGAATTTGGTCGGCGCGGAGCCGAAGCGCGAGATGTCGAAGCCCGCGATCAACTCGTCCATGCTGGCGCGCAGTTCCACCGGGTCGGCAGAACCCAGACGGGCCATCAGCGACAGGATCGCCATGGGTTCCACGCCGCGGTCGCGCAGGTCTTTGAGGGCGAGCGTGCCGAGGCGTTTGGACAGCGCCTCGCCCTGCGGGCCGGTCAGAAGCGAGTGATGCGCAAATTGCGGCGGGGTGCCGCCGAGGGCACGGATGATCTGGATTTGCGTGGCTGTGTTGGTCACATGGTCGGCGCCGCGCACGACATAGGTCACGCCAAAGTCGATATCGTCGGTGACCGAGGCGAGCGTATAAAGATACTGGCCGTCGGCGCGGATCAGCACCGGATCAGAGACCGAGGCGGCATCGAGCGAAAGCGGCCCGAGGATGCCGTCGGTCCATTCGATCCGCTCATGATCCAGCTTGAAGCGCCAGTGGCCGGGGCCGCGTTCGGCGCGCAGCTTTTGCTTGGCGGCTTCGGTCAGTTCCAGCCCGGCGCGGTCATAAACCGGAGGCTTGCCCATGTTCAGCAGTTTCTTGCGCTTGAGGTCCAGCTCGGTGGGCGTCTCGAAGCACTCGTAGAACCGGCCCTTGGCACGCAGATCGTCGGCGGCGGCGTTGTAGCGGTCGAGCCGGTCGGACTGACGCTCAAACCGGTCCCAGGTGAGGCCGAGCCACTCCAGATCGCGTTGGATCTGGTCGGCATATTCCTTTTTGGAGCGTTCCGGGTCGGTATCGTCGAGGCGCAGGATGAACTGCCCGCCCGCCTTGCGCGCAATCAGGTAGTTGAAGAGCGCGGCACGCAGGTTGCCGATATGCAGATAGCCGGTGGGCGACGGGGCGAAGCGGGTGACTGTCATTCTTGCGATCTCCTGAACGTCGGGCGGTCTTTCACAGTGGCGCGGTTTTGTCCATATCCGCGCGGGGCCCGCGGGCCGTTCACGGTGAATTCAAGCGGCGATCTGGACGATCCGGCTTGGGCTTCTAGATAACCAGCCAGCAACAGGGAGACGTCAAATGTCAAAAGCAACATCACTTATATCGCGCCGAACCGCGTTGCGCGGTGCTGTCGCACTGCCTTTTGCCGGAGGGCTGCTTGGTGCCGCGCGCCCGGCGCGGGCCAGCGCCGAGATGAAGGGGATGGCGGTTGCCCCCTACAACCGGTTCAAGCTGGGTGGCTTCGAGGTTACCGCCTTGCTGGCCGGAACCCGGACGGTCGAGGAGCCGCAGGGCATCTTCGGCATGAACGTGCCTGCCGAGGACTTCGCCGAAGTATCGCGCGACAACTACCTGCCCACCGACAAATCGCAGTTCTTTTTCACCCCGACGGTGGTGAATACAGGCTCCGAGCTGATCTTGTTCGATACCGGGCTGGACGGGGCGGGCATCACCGGGGCGCTGACGGCGGCCGGATACACGCCCGATCAGGTTGATATCGTGGTGCTGACGCATATGCATGGCGATCATATCGGCGGCATGATGACGGATGGCGCGGCCGACTTTCGCCAATGCGCGCTACGTCACCGGTTCGGCTGAGTACGACCACTGGGCGGCGGCGGGCAACGAGGGCTTCGACGCGAATGTTCGCCGCATGGCCGACAAGATGAGCTTTCTGGACGATGGCGGCAGCGTGGCGAGCGGTGTGACCGCGCTTTTGGCTGCGGGCCACACGCCCGGACATATGGGATACATGCTGGAAAGCGAGGGCGCCCAACTGGCGCTGATCGCGGATACCGCCAACCATTACGTCTGGTCGCTGGCATACCCCGACTGGGAGGTAAAGTTCGACATGGACAAGGCGATGGCCGCGCAGTCGCGCCGCAAGGTGCTGGGAATGTTGGCTGCGGACAAGGTGCCGATGATCGGGTATCACATGCCGTGGCCCGCGATGGGCTATGTCGAGACCCGCGACGACGGGTTCCGGTATGTGCCGGCCAGCTACCAGATGATGATGGATTAATAGGGTCGCCCGCCGCCCCGCTTTGTGGCTGTTCGTTCGATGAAAATCGTTCCAGAATGCAGCCATTCTGGCAGGCGGGGCGGACATGACGGACATCCTGACGATCACGCTGAACCCGACGGTCGATCTTTCGACCGCCGCCGACAAGGTGCGGCCCGGTCCGAAGCTGCGCTGTGACATGCCAAGTTTCGATCCCGGCGGTGGTGGCATCAACGTGTCGCGGGCGATCCGGCATCTGGGCGGCGACAGCCTGGCCTTCGTGGCGCTTGGCGGCGTAACCGGGCAGCGGCTGGCCGCACTTTTGGCGGCAGAGGATATCCAAGTTGCGGCCTTTCCGGTCGAGGGCGAAACCCGCCAGAGTCTTGCGGTGACAGACCGCTCGACCGGCGAGCAATATCGGTTCGTGATGCCGGGGCCAGGGTGGACGCAGGCCATCGTTGACGATGCGCTGGCGGCGATTGGGACCAGCATCGGGTCGGGCAACCTTGTGGTGATCTCGGGCAGCAACCCGCCGGGGGTGCCTGACGACTTTATCGCGCGGCTTTCGGCGCGGCTGGCGGGGACCGGGGCGCGGGTGATCGCGGATACCTCGGGCGCGCCGTTGCGGCATCTGGTCGATCATCCGTGCGGTGTTGCGGTGTTGCGGATGGATTCGGGCGAGGCCGAGGATCTGGCGGGGCATGAATTGCGCACCCGCGGCGACAGCGCCGGTTTCGCGGGCGCGCTGGTGAAACGCGGCGTCGCGCAGACGGTGATCATCGCGCGGGGTGCCGATGGTTCAACGCTCGTAACGAAAGGCCGGGCGCTGCATTGCGCGCGCGCCATCACCGATATCGTCAGCGCGGTGGGCGCGGGCGACAGTTTCGTCGGCGCGTTCACGTTGGCGCTGGCGCGCGGTGCGGACTGGGCCGATGCCTTGCGGCACGGAACGGCAGCCGCAAGTGCTGCGGTCTTGACCGAGGCAACGCAGCTCTGCACCCGTGCGGATGCAGAGCGGTTGTTGCCGGGATGCGAATTGACCGAGCTTTAGGCCGCTTCTTTCGCGCTTTTTGCTTCGGTTCCGGCGAGTTTCGCCGCGACCTCGATCAGGCGGCCGGTCTGGTGGGCGATGGCAGCCTTGGCCTTGTCATCGAGCGCTCCGGGTTGGGTCGAGAAGCCGTAGGGATTGCCGCCAGCCTCGGCCACGGCGTTGTCGGTATAGCCGGGCGTGACGATGATCGTGCCCCAGTGCATCAGCGTGGTGTAAAGCCCGAGCAGCGTGGATTCCTGGCCGCCGTGCAGGTTTTGCGCCGATGTCATGGCGCTGACCGCCTTGTTCGCCAGTTTGCCCTGAGACCAGAGCCCGCCCAGCGTGTCGATAAAGGCGCGCAGTTGCGACGGCATCGAGCCAAAGCGGGTGGGTGCCACGAAAAGATAGGCGTTGGCCCATTCCATATCGTCAAGCTTGGCAACGGGGACGTCTTGCATCTTGTCGAGTTGCCTGGCCCAGGCTTCCTGACCCTTAACCACGTCCTCGGGCGCGGTTTCGGCGACGCGGACAAGCCGGACCTCGGCGCCCTTGGTGCGGGCGGCCTTTGCTGCGGTTTCGGCAACGGCGTGATTGGTGCCGTATGTCGAATAAAAGACGATGGCGAGTTTGACGTTATTCATTTGAACCTCCGTGGGTTAACTTTCAAACGTCAATATGGGTTCCGCAGGGCCGCAGAAAACTGCTGGAAAACAGGAGGGTCTGTGCGCAAATGCAGAGATGCGAAGTTCCCCCGGACGCAGGCAAGAGGAGTGGGGCGCCTTTGCAGGCGCCCGCTGCCTCCGGCGGGGATATTTCCGGACAAATGATGAAGGGTCAGGACGGGTCGCGCCAGCGGTTGACGATCGGGTAGCGGCGATCAAGCCAGAAGGCGCGCGGTGTCAGACGCGGGCCCGGGGCGGACTGGAAGCGTTTGTATTCCGAGATGTAGATCAGGTTTTCGACCTTTTTCACGGTGGCGCGGTCGTAGCCGAGTTCGACGACCTCGGCGACCGATGCCTCGTGATCCACCAGTTGTTCGAGGATCACGTCGAGATCCTTGTAGGGCGGCAGGCTGTCTTCGTCCTTCTGGTCGGGGCGCAGCTCGGCCGAGGGCGGTTTGTCGATGATATTCGGCGGAATCACGGTGCCCGCAGGGCCCTTCATCCAGTCGCGGTGATTGGCGTTGCGCCAGCGGCAGGTCTCGAAAACCCGCATCTTGTAGAGATCCTTGATCGGGTTGTAGCCGCCCGCCATGTCGCCGTAGATCGTGGCATAGCCGACCGCGACTTCGGATTTGTTGCCGGTGGTCAGCAGCATCTCGCCGAACTTGTTGGACAGCGCCATCAGCAGCAGGCCGCGCAGGCGCGACTGGATGTTTTCCTCGGTCAGGCCGGGTTCGGTGCCTTCGAAGAGCGGCGCGAGCGCTGTTGGTGACGGCGTGCTGGCTTTCGCTGATCGGCACGAAATCGTAGCGGCAGCCGAGGGTTTCGGCGACCGCTTTGGCGTCATCGAGCGAGCCTTGCGAGGTGTATTCGGAGGGCAGCATCACGCAGCGGACGTTTTCGGCCCCAAGCGCGTCGACCGCGATGGTCGCGACGAGGGCGGAGTCGATGCCGCCCGACAGGCCGAGCAGCACTTTCTGGAACCCGGTCTTGCGCCATGTAGTCGCGCAAGGCCTCGACCATGACGCGGTAATCGCGTTCCCAAGCGTCCGGGTGGGTCGCCTTGGGCCCCTCCTCGACGACCCAGCCTGTCGTCTGTTTCGGTCGAGATCGACATGCTGGAGTCGCCTCGTCGAACAGCGGCATTTGCAGCGCCAGCTTGCCGCCGCGGTTGAGCGCGAAGGAGCCACCGTCGAACATCTGGTCGTCCTGACCGCCGACCATGTTGAGGTAGATCAGCGGCAGGTCGTTCTCGACCACGCGGCGACCATGTTGGTCAGCCGCCGGTCGAACTTGTCGCGGTAATAGGGCGAGCCGTTCGGAACGAACAGGATCTCGGCGCCCGCTTTCGGCCATCGCTTCGCAGACATCGGGGTACCAGGCATCCTCGCAGATCGGGGTGCCGATGCGCAGCGGGCCGACGCGGACCGGGCCGGCGATGGGGGCCGGATCGAAGATGCGCTTTTCGTCGAATACGGCGTAATTGGGCAGGTGGTGCTTGCGCACCTGCGCCGTGATCTTGCCGCCTTGCAGGATGAAATAGGCGTTATAGAGATTGTCGACTTCGGCCAGCGGGCCGCCGATACCGATGGCGGGGCCGTCGGCGTGTGGCGGCGGCCAGATCCTCAATCGCATCAAGGCAGGCGATGCCGAAGGCAGGTTTCATCACCAGATCCTGCGCCTGATAGCCGGTAATGAACATCTCGGGCAGCGCGACCATGTCGGCGCCCGCCGCCTTGGCCTTGACGCCACGCGTCCAGCGCCTTGGCGGCATTGCCGGCGATATCGCCGACCGTCGGGTTCAGCTGGGCAAGCGTCAGGCGAAAGCGTGTTGGCCATGGTCGTGATCCTGCAAACTTGCCCCATGTCTTAGCAGGTCCGGCGCGAAGGGAAAGCGCCGCAGCGCCAAAAAGCGTTGTCAGCGGCGAAATGGGTCTACTACGTTGATCCGGCATTCGTTTCGATGCTGGGATGCGGGGGTAAATGGGGGCTGACGTGCGGGTAAAAACGAACGGCGCAAGGGCGTTACGCTGCGGCATTGCCGGCTTGGCGATGCTGTCGGCCAGTTGTGGTGCGGGCTTTGCGCAATCGGGCGATGTGCTGGTCAAGCAATACGACGATGGCGGCGTCTACGAAGGCACCTTCAAGGATGGCAAGCAAGATGGCACCGGCACCTACCGGCTGCCCAACGGCTATGAATACTCCGGAGAGTGGGTCGAGGGCGAGATCCGCGGCCAGGGCGTCGCGCACTTTCCCAACGGCTCGGTCTATGAGGGCGCGTTTGCCAAGGGCAAGCCGGAAGGTTTCGGCAAGATCACATTTGCCGATGGCGGCACCTATGAAGGTGACTGGCTGGACGGCAAGATCGACGGATCGGGCGTGGCTGTCTATGCCAATGGCGTGAAATACGAGGGCGGTTTCAAGGAGGCACTGCATCATGGACAGGGCCGGATGGAAAGCCCGGATGGCTATGTCTACGAAGGCTCATGGGTCAACGGGATCAAGGAGGGCGCGGGCCGGATCACCTATCCCGACGGTGCGTCTACGAAGGCGAGCTGGCGCAGAACGAACGCGACGGCGAAGGCACGCTGACGATGCCGGACGGGCTGACCTATGTCGGACAGTGGAAGGACGGCCAGATCAACGGCACCGGCACGCTGACGCAGGCCAATGGCGATGTTTACGAGGGCGAGCTGGTCAATGGCGAACGCCTGGGCAAGGGCAAGGTGACCTATGCCAATGGTGACACCTATGAGGGCGAGTTCGCCGGTGACAAACGCCATGGGCAGCGGCACCTTCACCGGTACCGACGGCTATGTCTATGAGGGCAACTGGGTCGAGGGCCGGATCGAGGGCGACGGCAAGGTGACCTATCCCGACGGATCCGTCTATGAGGGACAGTTCAAGGACGATCTGGCCAATGGCGTCGGCAAGATCACCTATCCCGATGGCAACACCTATGAAGGCGAGTGGAAGGCCGGAGTGATCGAGGGCAAGGGAATTGCGCGTTATTCCAATGGTTTGGTCTATGAGGGCGAATTCAAGAACGCGCAGAACCACGGCCAGGGCACGATGACCTATCCCGACGGCTACACCTATACCGGCCAGTGGGTCGAGGGCCAGCGCGCGGGCATGGGCCGGGCGGTTTATGCCGATGGCAGCGTCTATGTCGGCGAATTCGTGAACGGTCAGCGCGAAGGCAACGGCCAGATCACCATGGCCGACGGATTCAAGTATACCGGCGAGTGGAAGGCCGGAGAGATCGATGGCAAAGGTGTTGCGACCTATGCCAACGGCGATGTCTACGAGGGCAATTTCGTGGGCGGCAAGCGGCAGGGGGCGGGCACGATCCGCTATGCCTCGGGGCAGGAGGCGGCCGGGAATTGGGAGAACGGGGCGCTGAGCGAACCGGAACCCGACGCCAGCGCGCCCGCTGCCAGCCAATAGCGTGTAGCTACCAGCCTAGCTACCAAGCGACCGGTTTACCCGCCCAGTCGAAGAATCCGCCGGTTTGCGCGGGATTCAGGCGTTCAATGACCGAAAGCAGGTTTTCCGCCGCCACCTGCGGTGACACCGCGGGGTGGCGGCCGAGGTATTTGGCGGTGAAATCGGTGGCGACGGTGCCGGGATGCAGCGCGACGCAGATCAGTTCGGGATGGCTGCGGGCCAGTTCGATGCTGGCGGTGCGAATGATCTGGTTAAGGGCCGCCTTGGCGGCGCGGTAGGAATACCAGCCGCCCAGCCGGTTGTCGCCGATCGAGCCGACCCGCGCCGAAAGAGCTGCAAAGACCGCCCGTCCATTGCGGGGCAGCAGGTGCAGGCTGTGTTTCAGAACCAGCGCGGGGCCAACGGCATTGAGCGCGAACTGGTCAAGCATGGCCTTGGCCGAGAGAGCGCGGATCGTCTTTTCCGGCCCGTTCTCCGCGATTTCCAGCGCACCGGTAGCGACAAGGATCAAATCGAAGTGGCCTTTGATCGCGGACAGGGCGGCCTCAACCGATGCTTCGTCGGTGACATCGAGACCGTTTTCGCGGCGAGACAGGGGCGTTACCTCTGCTCCCTGCCCCCGCAGCGCCGCCGCCAGCGCACCGCCGATGCCGCCGCTGGAACCAATCACCAATACCCGCATGTCTCACCTCCGTCAGGGGTGAGGTAGCGCATCGTGCACCGGATCAAACCCGCAGGGCGGCAGCGGCCCCGGTTCGGGCCCGGGGCAGCTGGGTCTCAGGATTTCAGTTTGTTGATCTTCAAGAGCCGCATTGCGTATTTCTCGTAGAACGGTTCGCTGATGCCGCGCCGTACCTTGCGCAGGAAATAGCGCTCGAACAGCAGCTTGGCCCAGTGGACCCAGCGCCCCTCGGAGGACCAGTTGACGTTGCGCGGCGGGTTTTGCGGCATCGCGAGGAACGCAGCCCCACGGTCACCGAAATCGGCAAGGCAGAAGGCGTTCCAGGTCGGGCGTTCCTTTGGCTCTTCGCCGCGGATCAGCCGCGGGATGTTGTGCGCGGTTGCAGTTACCATGCTTTCGATCATGAAGCCGGTCTTTGGCACGCCGGTGGGCACCGGGGTGGCCACAGGCGGCGCGATGGCGATGCAAACACCGATGCCGAAGATATTGCGATAGGTCGGGTTGCGTTGAAACTCGTCGGTCAGCACGAAACCGCGCGGATTGACCAACCCCTCGATGCCGCGCAGCGCCGGGATGCCCCGGAAGGCGGGCAGCAGCATGGCGTATTTGAACGGCTCTTCGTGTTGCTTCTTCTCGGTCCCGTCCTCGTTCACTTCGGTGAAATGCACGCGGCCAGGCTCGAACTTGGCGACCTTGGCGTTGGTGACCCATTTGATGTCACGGTCGCGCATGATCGATTCCGAGCATGCCCTTGGTGTCGCCGACGCCGCCGAGGCCAAGATGGCCGATATAGGGTTCGGGGGTGATGAAGGTCATCGGCACCTTGTCACGGATTTTGCGGCGGCGCAGATCGGTGTCCATGGTCATGGCGTATTCATAGGCCGGGCCGAAGCACGAGGCGCCCTGCACCGCGCCCACGACGATCGGGCCGGGATCGGCGCAGAATTTCTCCCAGTTCTCGCCTGACAGTTCTGCATGTTCGATGTGGCAGACGGAGTGGGTGTTCGCCTCGGGGCCGAAGCCCTCGATCTCGTCGAAGGCAAGTTCCGGGCCGGTCGCGATCACCAGATAGTCATAGCTGACCTGACGCCCGCTTTGCAGCGTAACGCGGTTTTCCTTCGGCTCCAGCTTGGTTGCCGCATCGCAGATGAACTCGATCCCGCGCCGTTTCATCACCGGGGCCAGATCGACCGTGATATCGGACTTCTTGCGCCAGCCGACGCCGGCCCAGGGATTGGAGGGTGTGAACTGGAAATAGGGCTTGTCGGAAATCACCGTGACAGTATCGGACTTGTCCAGCATTTCCCGAAGTTCATAGGCCTGGATCGAGCCACCCAGCCCCGCCCCCAACACGACGACATGCGCCATTGCCTTGCTCCTTGTCCAAGTCCCGTCGCGCATAGCCGCTTAGCGATCACGGCGGGATCGGTGTTTGGTTACATATATATTAATTTGAATGTAATGCGACTTGCAGAATGCGCATTGACCTGAATCAATATACAGTCGGCCCCGAATCCCGGCCGAAAAAATATGCTTTCATTCTTGCGAGCAGCCCGTATATTTCCGCTATGGACATTGCGGCCCATCATATTCCCGCCTGCGACGCTTTGTGCGCGCTGCCGCTTCATGGCCTATTGCTTCTTAGCCACCTCTGAGCGTGCCATTGGCGCGACCGCTCAAGAGGTGACCAGCGCCAGCACACCAAACGCTAAGAACGAAGAGAGATATTCCGATGACCGACAAGACAAAACAGGACCGCGTCCTGATTTTCGACACCACGTTGCGCGATGGCGAACAGAGCCCCGGCGCGACGATGACCCATCACGAGAAGCTGGAGATTGCGGGGCTTCTGGACGAAATGGGCGTCGATATCATCGAGGCCGGTTTTCCGATTGCCAGCGAGGGCGACTTCCAGGCGGTGTCCGAGATTTCCAAGATGGCGAAAACCGCGGTGATCTGCGGGTTGGCGCGGGCGAACCTGAAGGATATCGACCGCTGCTGGGAGGCCGTGAAACATGCCCGTCGCCCGCGAATCCACACCTTCATCGGCACCTCGCCGCTGCACCGGGCGATCCCGAACCTGGACCAGGATGAGATGGCAAACCGCATCCATGAGACGGTGACCCATGCACGGAACCTGTGCGATAACGTGCAGTGGTCGCCGATGGATGCGACCCGGACCGAGCATGATTATCTGTGCCGGGTGGTCGAGATCGCGATCAAGGCCGGGGCGACGACGATCAACATTCCCGATACGGTTGGCTATACCGCGCCGCGCGAAAGTGCAGCGCTGATCCGGATGTTGATCGAGACCGTACCGGGGGCGGATGCGATCATGTTCGCCACGCATTGTCACAACGACCTTGGGATGGCGACGGCGAATTCCTTGGCGGCGGTCGAGGCCGGCGCGCGGCAGGTCGAGTGCACGATCAACGGGCTTGGGGAACGCGCCGGGAATACCGCGCTGGAAGAGGTGGTGATGGCGCTGAAAGTGCGCAATGACATCATGCCCTACCGCACCGGGATCGACACGACGAAGATCATGAACATCTCGCGCAGGGTCGCCACGGTCAGCGGTTTTCCGGTGCAGTTCAACAAGGCGATCGTGGGCAAGAACGCGTTTGCGCATGAAAGCGGCATCCATCAGGATGGCATGCTCAAGAACGCCGAGACCTTCGAGATCATGCGCCCCGAGGATGTGGGTCTGACCGAGACGAACCTTGTCATGGGCAAGCATTCGGGGCGGGCGGCGCTGCGCTCCAAACTCAAGGATCTGGGCTATGAACTGGCCGACAACCAGTTGAACGACGTCTTCGTCCGGTTCAAGGCGCTGGCCGACCGCAAGAAAGAGATCTTCGACGATGATCTGCTGGCGCTGATGCGCGACACCAGCGCTTGAGGGCGAGGCGGACCGCCTCCAGGTCAAGTTCCTGCGGGTGATCTGCGGCACCGAAGCACCGCAATCGGCAGACCTGATTCTGTCGGTGGACGGGGTGGACAAGCAAGTGACCGCAACCGGGGACGGCCCGGTGGACGCAACCTTCAATGCAGTAAAAGTGCTATTTCCGCACAACGCCCGCTTGCAACTTTATCAGGTTCATGCGGTCACCGAAGGTACCGACGCTCAGGCGACGGTCAGTGTCCGGATGGAAGAAGATGGCATGATAGCAACGGGTCAGGCGGCAGATACCGATACGGTGGTCGCCAGCGCCAAGGCCTATGTCAACGCGCTGAACCGGCTTTTGCTGCGGCGAGAGCGGTCGGGGCCGGATGCGGACGTAAAATCGGTTTCGTACAAGTCTGTATCCTGATCGGCAGCGCGGCAACAACACGCTGATTTAGGTGTTAGTAACCCTTTCGCCTTTTGCGCAGCATCCCTATAAAGGCAAGTGGCCCGCGACTCTTATCGTCGCGGGCTTTTTGGAATTTGGGAATCGGGACAGCTGGAATGGCAAGTTGGGGTGGTTTGTTTTCGTCTGACATGGCGATCGACCTGGGGACGGCAAACACGCTGGTCTATGTGCGCGGCAAGGGCATCGTTCTGAACGAGCCATCGGTCGTGGCCTATCACATCAAGGACGGACGCAAGCAGGTGCTGGCGGTGGGCGAGGATGCCAAGCTGATGCTGGGCCGCACGCCCGGCATCCATTCAGGCGATCCGGCCGATGCGCGAGGGTGTGATCGCGGATTTCGACACCGCTGAGGAAATGATCAAGCATTTCATCCGCAAGGTTCACAAGCGCACGACGTTCTCGAAACCCAAGATCATCGTCTGTGTCCCGCATGGTGCGACGCCGGTTGAAAAGCGCGCGATCCGACAGTCGGTTCTGTCGGCAGGCGCGCGGCGCGCCGGGCTGATCGCTGAACCGATCGCGGCGGCGATTGGCGCGGGCATGCCGATCACCGATCCGACCGGCAACATGGTCGTCGATATCGGCGGCGGCACCACCGAGGTGGCGGTGCTGTCGCTGGGTGACATCGTTTATGCGCGCTCGGTCCGCGTTGGCGGCGACCGCATGGACGAGGCGATCATCAGCTATCTGCGCCGCCAGCAGAACCTTTTGATTGGCGAAAGCACGGCCGAACGGATCAAGACCAGCATCGGCACGGCGCGGATGCCCGACGACGGGCGTGGGGCCAGCATGCAGATCCGGGGGCGCGATCTGTTGAACGGCGTGCCCAAGGAAACCGAGATCAATCAGGCGCAGGTCGCCGAGGCGCTGGCCGAACCGGTGCAGCAGATCTGCGAGGCGGTGATGACCGCACTGGAAGCGACCCCGCCCGATCTGGCGGCAGATATCGTGGATCGCGGTGTGATGCTGACAGGCGGCGGCGCACTGTTGGGCGATCTGGATCTGGCGTTGCGCGAACAGACCGGCCTTGCGATTTCGGTGGCCGACGAGTCACTCAATTGTGTTGCTCTGGGCACCGGCAAGGCGCTGGAATATGAAAAGCAACTTCGGCATGTGATAGACTACGATAGCTAAGCGGGCCGGTCGGCGCCGGCTCTTTGGGGGCAGTCGTGGCAAGAGACAGAGGCAATAGCGACGAATATGTTCGCCCGATCCGACGCATTCTGGTCGGGGGGCTGGTGTTGTTTCTGTTCGCGGTTTTCCTTTTGTGGCGGATCGACAGCCCGCGGGTGGAACGGTTCCGCGCGGCACTGGTGGATCAGATCGTGCCCTCGTTCGACTGGGCGCTGGTGCCGGTGACCAAGGTGGCCGGGATGATCGAGGGGTTCCAGTCCTACACCCGCATCTATGAGCAGAACCAGGAATTGCGGCGCGAGTTGCAGCAGATGAAGGCCTGGAAAGAGGCGGCACTGCAACTGGAGCAGAAGAACGCCAAGCTGCTGGATCTGAACAATGTCCGGCTGGATCCGAAATATACCTTTGTGACCGGCGTCGTGCTGGCCGACAGCGGGTCACCGTTCCGGCAATCGGTGCTGCTGAACGTGGGCGAGCGGGACGGCATCGTCGATGGTTGGGCCACGATGGACGGGGTCGGGCTGGTCGGGCGGATTTCCGGGGTTGGGCGGAATACCTCTCGGGTGATCCTGCTGACCGACAGCAACAGCCGCATTCCGGTGTCGATCCAGCCGTCCGGCCAGAAGGCATTGCTGGTCGGAGACAACAGCGCAACACCGCCGATCGATTTTCTGGAAAGCCCGGAAGTGGTGCGGCCCGGCGACAGGGTGGTGTCCTCGGGCGATGGCGGCGTGTTTCCGGCGGGCATTCTGGTGGGACAGGTCGCCATGGGCACCGACCGGCGCCTGCGGGTCCGGCTGGCGGCCGATTATGGCCGGCTGGAGTTCCTGCGGGTGATCCGCAGCCACCCTTCCGAAACCATCACTGATCCGGGGGCACTGCTGGCGCCTTCAGTCCTGCCGATGTTGCCCGACGTCGATGCCGCCGCCGGTGAAAGTGCCGCAGATGGTTGATCCGATCACGTCGCGGCGCTGGCTGTACCGGGCCCTGTTCCTGCTGATTGGTGCGGTGGTGATGTTTTTCGAGGTGTTGCCGCTGGATCTGGCGGCGGGACGCTGGCCAGGCCCCGACCTGGCTGTGGCCTTTGCCTTTGCCTGGGTTCTGCGGCGACCGGATTTCGTGCCTGTTTTCCTGATTGCGGTAGTGTTTCTGACGATGGACCTGTTGTTCATGCGCCCGCCGGGGCTGTGGTCCGGCATGGTTGTTCTGGGGTCAGAATTCCTGCGCTCGCGTGAACCGCATTCGCGTGATTTGCCATTTCTGGTGGAATGGGTTCTGATCTCGGGCGTGCTGATCGCGATGACGCTGGCGGCGCGGCTGATTCAGATGATCTTTGTGGTGAACCAACCCAGTTTCGGTTTGATCATGCTGCAATTGACCGCGACGATCGCGAGTTATCCGTTTGTCGTCGGCGTCTCTCGCATGGTATTCGGTATCCGCAAGATCGCACCCGGAGAAGTTGATCAATTGGGGCATCCGCTATGAGACGCTCACCCAAGGACAGTGCGGACAGTGCGCGCAAGATCACCCGGCGCGCGCTGTTTCTGGGCGGCTCGCAGTTGGCGTTCATGGGCGTGTTGGCCGCGCGGATGCGCTACATGCAGGTCGATCAGGCAGACGAGTTCCGGATGCTGGCCGATGAAAACCGCATCAACATGCGGCTGTTGCCGCCGGCGCGCGGGCTGATCTACGACCGGACCGGGATTCTGATCGCCGGGAACGAGCAGAATTACCGCATCGTCATCGTGCGCGAGGACGCCGGCGATGTGGACGAGGTGCTGGAGCGGATCACCAAGCTGGTGGCGCTGGCGCCCGAGGATCTGGAACGCGCGCGCAAGGAACTCAAACGACTGTCGCCGTTCGTGCCGGTGACCATTGCCGACCGGTTAAGCTGGCAGGATGTGGCGGAGGTTGCGGTCAACGCCCCTGCCCTGCCCGGTGTGTCGCCCGAGGTTGGGCTTTCCCGCTTCTATCCGTTGGCCGAGGATTTCGCGCATATCGTGGGATATGTCGGGCCGGTCAGCGACTATGATCTTTCAAAATTACAGGATCCGGACCCGATCTTGCAGATTCCGAAATTCCAGATCGGCAAGATCGGCGTCGAGGGCAAGATGGAGGGCGAACTGCGCGGTCGCGCCGGAACCCGGCGGATCGAGGTCAATTCGGTCGGCCGGGTCATGCGCGAGCTGGACCGGATCGAGGGCATCAGCGGCGAGAACGTGCAGTTGACGCTGGACGCGGGGCTGCAAAATTTCGCGCAGGCACGGCTGGTCGGCGAAAGCGCTGCGGCCGTCGTGATGGATGTGAGGAACGGCGATCTTCTGGCGATGGCTTCTGCCCCGTCCTTTGACCCCAACAAGTTCGTGCGCGGTATTTCGGTGCGCGACTACAGCGAACTGACCGAGAACAAGTATCGCCCGCTGGCCAACAAGACGGTTCAGGGCACCTACCCGCCGGGATCGACCTTCAAGATGGTTGTCGCGATGGCCGCCCTGGAGGCAGGCGTGGTCGGACCGCAGGAAACGGTTTGGTGCCCCGGTTACAAGAAACTTGGCAATCGCCGGTTCCATTGCTGGAAGCGCGGCGGGCATGGCCATGTCAATCTGAACGCCAGCTTGCAGCAATCGTGCGACGTTTATTTCTACGAACTCGCCGAGCGCGCCGGGATCGAGAGGATCAGCGAGATGGCCCGCAAGCTGGGGATGGGCATTCAGCACCAGCTGCCGATGTCTGCAGTGGCCGAGGGCAACATGCCGACGATGGCCTGGAAACGCGCGCGCTATGGCGAGGAGTGGATGGTCGGCGACACGCTGAATTCCGGGATCGGACAGGGCTTCGTTCTGGCCTCGCCCCTGCAATTGGCGGTGATGGCGGCGCGGCTGGCCTCTGGGCTGGCGGTCAGCCCGCGGCTGATAAAGACGGTGAACGGGATCGAGGTGGATGTGCCCGTGCCCGCGCCACTTGAGGTCAATGCTGCGAATTTGCGTGCCGTGCAGGGCGGCATGATCGCGGTTTCCAACAGCAATCGCGGCACCGCCTATTCGTCTCGGATCGAGGCCGAAGATATGCGGATGGCTGGCAAGACCGGCACCAGTCAGGTGCGCAACATCACCGCCGCGGAACGCGCGCGCGGCGTTACCAGCAACAAGGATTTGCCTTGGGAACGCCGCGACCATGCATTGTTTGTCTCGTTTGCGCCAATCGAGGCGCCACGCATCGCGTGTTCGGTTGTGGTTGAACATGGCATGGGCGGGTCCACCGCCGCCGCGCCGATCGCCCGCGACATCGTGCTGCGTGCCCTGTACGGTGAAATGCCGCCGCTGACCGCCTATCCGTCCAGCCAGCGCGGGCGGATCGAGGAGGTGCTGCAAAATCTGGTGTTGCGTGACCCCAGCCAGACCAGCAACGGGAAAATCCGCGCGTGAGCTATCTTGAGTACAATGTTACCAGCGTTCCGTCGGGTTTGCGCAAGGTACTTTACCTCAACTGGCCCGTGATCGTCCTGCTGATGACGGTCGCCGGCATCGGTTTCGTGATGCTTTATTCGGTTGCGGGCGGGTCGCTGACACCATGGGCCGAGCCGCAGATGAAGCGCTTTGCCGTCGGCATGGTGGCGATGCTGATCGTGGCGATGGTGCCGATCTGGTTCTGGCGCAACGTGTCGGCCTTGGCCTATGCCGGATCGCTGGGGCTGCTGGTTCTGGTCGAACTGATCGGCGTTACCGGCATGGGCGCGCAACGCTGGATCGACCTGGGGTTCTTCGTGCTGCAACCTTCGGAACTGACGAAAGTCACGTTGGTGATGGTGCTGGCGGCCTATTACGACTGGCTGGATGTCAAGAAAACCTCGCATCCTCTGTGGGTATTCATTCCGCTGGTTCTGATCCTTGTGCCGACCTTTCTGGTCCTCAAGCAACCCGATCTTGGTACGGCGCTTTTGCTGATCATGGGCGGCGGCATCATGATGTTCGTCGCAGGCGTGCACTGGCTGTATTTCGCGGCAGTCGTTTCCTCGGGGGTGGGTGCGATCTATGCGGTCATCGTATCGCGCGGCACAAGCTGGCAATTGCTCAAGGACTATCAGTACCGGCGGATCGATACCTTCCTTGATCCCTCGAACGATCCGCTTGGCGCGGGCTATCACATTACCCAGTCGAAGATCGCGCTGGGCTCGGGGGGCTGGACGGGGCGCGGCTTCATGCAAGGCACGCAGAGCCGGCTGAACTTTCTGCCCGAAAAGCACACCGATTTCATTTTCACCACGCTGGCCGAGGAATTCGGGTTCATCGGCGGGATATCCTTGCTGACGCTTTACGCGCTGATCATCTTTTTCTGCATCGTTTCGGCGATGCGCAACAAGGATCGCTACGGCGCGCTGGTGACGCTTGGCATTGCGGCCACGTTTTTCCTGTATTTCGCGGTCAACATGTCGATGGTGATGGGGCTGGCCCCGGTCGTCGGCGTGCCGCTGCCGATGGTATCGTGGGGCGGGTCGGCGATGCTGGTGCTGTTGGCGGCCTTCGGGCTGGTGCAAAGCGCGCATGTGCACAGGCCGAGGGGCAAAAAGTGACGCTGAACGTGCTGTTTTCGGCGGCGCCCGAGCGCTGGGAGTTTTACCGCGGGGCGCTGGAGGACGCGTTTCGGCGGGCCGGGTTGGATGCTGTGCTGGGACGCGAGATTGATCCCACCAAGGTCGACTACATCGTCTATGCGCCGAACGGGCCGGTTTCGGATTTCACACCGTTCACACGAGCCAAGGCGGTGCTGAGCCTTTGGGCCGGGGTCGAAAGCATCGTGACGAACCAGACGCTGACGATGCCGCTGACGCGGATGGTCGACAGCGGGCTGTCCGAGGGGATGGTCGAATGGGTGACGGGGCATGTGCTGCGCCATCATCTGGGAATGGACCGTCACATTCTGCGGCAAGACGGCGTCTGGAACCCTGTTATCCCGCCACTGGCGCGGCACCGGTCGGTTGGCATTCTGGGGCTTGGTGAACTGGGAGGCGCCTGTGCGCAGGCACTGGCGGCGTTGAATTTCCGGGTTTCAGGCTGGAGCCGGTCGGCTAGGCAGATCGACGGTATCACATGTTTGCACGGCGATACAGGCTTGCGCGACATTCTTGCGGGATCCCAGATTTTGGTGCTGCTGTTGCCGCTGACCTCTGCGACCGAGAACCTGATGAACCGCGAAAGGTTCGCGCTGATGCCTGAAGGCGCGTTCGTGCTGAACCCCGGACGCGGGGCGCTGATCGAGGATGCCGCTTTGCTGGAAGCGCTGGACGCTGGCCATCTTGCCCATGCCACGCTTGACGTGTTCCGCACCGAGCCGCTGCCGCCGGACCATCCGTTCTGGGCGCATCCCGGCGTGACCGTCACGCCGCATATCGCGTCCGAGACGCGCGCAGAAACCGCCTCGGAAGTGATTGCAGAGAACATCCGCCGCAGCGAGGCCGCAGAGCCGCTGTTGTTTCTGGTCGACCGCGAGGCGGGGTACTAGCGCAGTTTCGGCGGGCGGTCGGGGTCTGATCCCGGGGCCGCGGGGCCGGATGCGGGTGCTGTCGGTTCAGGCAGATCAAAGCGCAGTCCGACGCGCGCCAGCCTGGCGCAAAGCGGATCCGACGCTGCAAAGAAGGCGACGTCGATCTCTGCCGCCTCGATCCCCGAAAAAACCAGCGCTTCGGACACGGCCTGGCTGAGCGCGGTTTCCGCGCCCGGGATCGCATCGACGAAGGCCAGAAGATGGCCCAGACCGCCGCCGGCATACTGCACCTCTGCCAGATAGGCACTGCGGGCAAGACCGGCGGCCAAGGCCAGTTTGACGTCGAGGCCGGTCAGAACCTGTTGCGGGACGGCGTGTGGTGCGCGCAGTTCCGACGGTCGTTCTGTCATCTCTTGCGGACGGGTCGCCGTGGTCTCGCGCCAGCCAGTCGACGGCGCTTGATGGCAGCAGTATGCTGGACGGCGCGACACCCAGATTGACGCCAAGCCCAAGATGCTGGTTTTGCAGCAGAGCGACGATCGCGCGACCGGACAGGGCCGCATAGGGTGTGATCTGGCCCGCGAATTCGGCCAGACGCTCGATCCGGTCGAAGACCAGAACATAGGTCTCTTCGTCGACGGGGTAGGTTTGTGGCTCGATCCGGTCATCCTGAGCCTCTGCGGCCAGCAGCAGGAACAACTCGGCATCGGCAAGGCGTTCGTAGAAGCGCAGGCGGTCGGCGTCGCCGCCGGCGTCCATCGCTGCATGGGCGCGGTCGAGGGGGGTCTCATCCGTCATTCAGCACCTCTTGCACCCGCGCGCGCAGAACCGGCAGCAGGTCGGCCTCAAACCACGGATTCTTTTTCAGCCAGCCGGTGTTGCGCCACGATGGATGCGGCAGGGCAAAGACCTCTGGCGCATGGTCGCGCCAGCGTTTGACGCTGTCGGTCACGCTGGATTTATCCTTCAGGTGCCACTTGATCGCGTGACCGCCGACCAGAAGCGTGAGCCGCACTGCGCCGAGTTGGCCCATGATCCGGCCCCGCCAGGTGCGGGCGCAGACGGGCGGCGGCGGCAGGTCTGACCCTTTGGCATCATAGCCCGGAAAGCAGAATGCCATCGGCACGATGCCGATCCGGGTCCGGTCATAGAAGGTCGTCTCATCAATTCCCATCCAGTCGCGCAGCCGGTCGCCGGACGGGTCGGTGAAGGGCTTGCCAGAGCTGTGGACCCGCTGCCCCGGCGCCTGACCTGCAATCAGGATGCGGGCGCCCGGCGAAAACCAGATCACGGGACGGGGGCTGTGGGCCGTGACGGTCGCGGCGAAGCGATCCTTGCAGATTTCGCATCCCGCCAGTTCCGCCTTCAGGCTGTCGATGGACTCGGTCATGCCGTCTTGCCTAGCCGGGCTTGGCATCGGCTGCAATCGGGCCATCTCAGCTTAGGAAATTGACGATCAGCGTGACGCCCAGAAAGACCGCGATCCACAGAACCATCGACGCCTGTGGGCGCGCTTTGGGCAACGCGACCCTCGGGCCCGTATTCCCTGAACAGCCGGGCAACAACCTGATCGCGGCGGCGTGTCCAGAACCGCGCCTGAGCGGACCACATGGCTGCAATGGCCGTGGCGACTGCGCCGATGATCCTTGGCAGGAAACGCCGGTAGGTCCAGTCGGTATCGAGGTTGACCGATTTCAATTCCGGCGGGTAGATGCCGGTCCGCATCAGAACCGTGAAGGCCAGCGCTGAGAAGAACAGAAGCTGCAACTGGGTCACGACATGGGTCGTTGTGTAGGGCACGTAATCCACGTCATAGGGCAAGAGCGCGTAGAGCGGCGCCGGAAAAATGCCGATGGCAATGCACAGGAACGCGGTAATGCCCATCGCAAGCAGCATGTGGAACGGTGCCTCTTTCGGGCGCAATCCGCTGTCATGCGCGAAGAATGCGAAGTACGGGATCTTGATGCCCGAATGGTGGAACACACCGGCCGAGGCGAACAGAAGGATACCCCAGACGACGTAGTAGCCTTCATGCGTTGCGGCAGACAGGATCAGCGACTTTGATACGAAGCCCGAAAACAGCGGAAAGGCCGAGATCGAGGCGGCGCCGACGACACAGAAGATCATGGTGAGCGGCATGGTCTTGTAGAGGCCACCAAGTTCGGACCCCTTGGCGGTGCCGGTGCGAAACAGGACTGCTCCGACGCTCATGAACAGAAGCGCCTTGTAAAGGATGTGCGCGAAGGCGTGCGAGGCGGTGCCGTTCAGCGCCAATTCGGTGCCGATGCCGACGCCGACGACCATGAACCCCAGCTGGTTGTTCAGGCTGTAGGCCAGCACCCGGCGCAGGTCGTTTTCGATCACCGCAAAGAAGATCGGGAAAAGCGTCATGATCGCGCCGATATAGATCAGAATCTCGGTGCCCGGAAAACCGCGCGCCAGCGCATAGACCGCCAGTTTGGTGGTGAAGGCCGACAGGATCACGGTGCCGGTGACGGTCGCCGCCGGATAGCGTCCTGCAACCAGTTGTGCAGCAGCGGGAAGGCGCATTTGATGCCGAAGGCCAGGAAGATCAGCCAGGTTCCGGGCGAGCCGAGGGTCATCTTCTCGAACGCGATAGTGCCGGTTTCGCGGTAGAACAGCGCCGCTCCCGGCCAGCAGGATCACGCCCGAGCCGATCTGCATGATCAGGTAGCGCATGCCGGTGTGATAGGCGCCCTCGGTCCGCCGCGCCCAGATCAGGAAGACCGAGGCAATGGCCGTGCCCTCCCAGTAGAGGAACAGCGTGATCAGGTCGCCCGCAAACACCGCGCCGATGGCGGAGCCCGCATAGAGCAGTGCCGCGACCTGCTGCACGGTGTCGCGGACATGCCAAGCGTAGAGATTGCCGAGGAAGGCCGCGAGCGAGAAGATCAGCGCGAAGATACGGGACAGCCGGTCGACACGCATGAATTCCAGGTCGAGACCGATCAGCCGCGCGGTCCACAAATTGCCCTCCGGCAGCGACCAGACCATCAGACCGGCGACCACTGGGACTGCCAATAATAATGCGGCGCGGGCATGACCTTTCGGCAAGGCGAAAAGAAGGGCTGCACCTGCGAAGAAGAGGAAGGCGATGGGGAAGCTCTCAGCCATCTGTATCGATCCTCTCCAACTGATCCTCGGGATAATCCTCGGACTCCACATCGTTAGGTGCGTAGTAGTCTTCGGGCCGTTTCAGGACCACGCGCATGGCCTTGGCGCAGATGACAAGCATGGCGCACATGACGAATCCGTAGAGCGCGTAGAAACCGGGGAACTCCTCGATCCCCAAATAGACATGCTTGTGATAGAGAAAATCGGCGACGAAGAGGCCTGCGCAAAGGATGTAAAGAGCGTAGACGATGCGATCGACGTTTCTTTTCTTCTCGACCCAAAGCAACGCACGGCCCAGCGGCGGATAGCGGGCGGGATCGTCATCGGATGTCTTGGCCTTGGCCATAGCGATATCTCCTAGTTCGGTGCCACGATGGGCGCCAGAAAGCTCTGCAGATCGCCGGCGATGAAAAACAGGATGACACAGCCGAACGCGGTCAGCGCGGGCGGCAGCCAGCACAACAACGGCGCCTCGGCCATGCTGGTGTAGGGCGGTGCCTCTGGATCGGTCAGGAAGAACCCTTGCCCGACCATCGACAGCAGATAGGCCACGTTCAGCAGCGAGCTGAGCATCAGACACGCCGATCATCATCCATTGGCCGGTATCGGCAGCCCCGACGACCAGCAGCCACTTGCTCCACGATCCGCCCAGCGGCGGCAGGCCGATGATCGACAGCGCGCCGATCAGGAAGGCCCCAAAGGTGATCGGCATGACGCGGCCAAGGCCGGTCATCTGGCTGATATTGGTCTTGTGGGTGGCGACATAGATCGAGCCTGCGCACATGAAAAGCGTGATCTTGCCCATCGCGTGCATGGCGATGTGCATGCCGCCGCCCAACGCGCCCATCGAGGTCGCCAGCGCCATGCCAAGCGTGATGTAGCACAGCTGGCTGACGGTGGAATAGGCCAGCCGCGCCTTCAGGTTGTCCTTGGTCAGCGCCACGACCGAGGCGGCGATGATCGAGAACGCCGCCAGCCACATCAGCCATTCCGACGCGCCGGTCTCGGCCAGAAAGTCGATGCCGAAGATGTAGACGCCGACCTTGAGCATGGTGAACACGCCGGCCTTGACGACGGCCACGGCGTGCAGCAGCGCACTGACCGGCGTCGGCGCGACCATCGCGGCGGGCAGCCAGCGGTGGAACGGCATCAGCGCCGCCTTGCCGATGCCGAAGGCGTAAAGCGCCAGCAAGACCGCAACCATCGGGCCGGCGATGTGGCCCTCAAGGATGCCGCCCCGTGCGAAATCGAGCGTGCCGGCGATGACGTAGGTCCAGATGATCGCGACCAGTTGCAGACCGATCGAGGTGCCGATCAGGATGCCCAGATAGGTGCGCGCGCCGCGGATCGCCTCCGGCGTGCCCTTGTGGGCGACCAGCGGATAGGTCGAAAGGGTCAGCACCTCGTAGAACAGGAACAAGCGTGAACATGTTGGCGGCAAAGGCGATGCCCATGACCGCGCGATATCGCAAGCGAGAAGCAGGCGAAGAACCGCGCGTGATGGCTTTCCTTGTTTCCGCGCATGTAGCCGATGCCGTAGATATGGGTGACCATCCAGAGCCCCGAGGCGACGATCGCGAACAGCAGGCCCAAGCGGCTCGACGTTGAAGGCGAGGTCGAGGCCGGGCAGCACCTCGAACAGCACCAGCGGCTCGGTGGTGCCGTTGCCGACGTTGCGACAGGATGCGCAGCACCGTCAGGAAGGTCGCCACCGCGGCGGCAAGGGTCAGGCCGTCGCGCAGGTTGGGCTGATTGCGGAACACGAGGTTGCGTGACCATCGCGCCGGCGGGGATCAGCATGGTCAGCAGTATGGCGGTATTGGTGTCCAACGTCATTCCCACCTAGTGCATTCCGGACGAGCCGGCCAGCAGCCCCTCGGCCGCCGATCGCGCCGCGTCAAGCGTTACGTCGGTGGCCAGCCCGAAGTAGATGCAGGCCAGCGCCATGATCCAGATCGGCACCAGCATCCAGAACGGGACCTCCTGGGCCTCAAGCCCTCTGGCGGGGGCCAGGTAAAGCGCCTCGACCATGCGCCAGACATAGATCACCGCCAGCAGCGACGAGAGCACGATCAGGACCGCCACGCGGCCACCAGCCCTTTTCCAGCGCCGCCTGCACCAGCACCCATTTGCTGACGAAGCCGGCCGTTCCCGGCACGCCGATCAGGCTGAGCCCGCCGATCACGATGCGCGGCACTCGTCCACGGCATGGCCCGGCCAAGCCCATAGACGCGGTCGTAGAACGACCCACCCGCGCGCAGCACGAGCGCGCCGACGCCCATGAAAAGCGCGGCCTTGGTGATGCCGTGGTTGAACAGATGCACGATCGCGGCGGTCAGGCCGGTTTGCGGTCAAGAAGCGCGATGCCCAGCAGGATGTAGCCGATCTGCGCGATGCTGGAATAGGCCAGCATCCGTTTCAGATCGGTCTGGAAAGATCGCGATGAAGGAGGCGGCGAACATCGCGATGACAGCGAAGGGCAGGATGATGAATTCCAGCGTGTTGACTTCGAACAGGAAGGCCGGCTGGAAGACCGAGAACATGAACCGCAGCATGCACATAGATCGCGACCTTGGTTGCGGTTGCGGCCAGGAATGCGGTCACGGCCGAGGGCGCATAGGTGTAGGCGTTCGGCAGCCAGGGATGCAGCGGATAGATCGCCACCTTCAGACCGATGCCGACGACGATGAAGGCAAAGGCCGCGTGCACCGTGCGGTTGCCGCCCTGATCGGCGATCCGCGTCGGCGATGTCGGCCATGTTGAGCGTGCCGGTCGCCATGTAGAGCAGGCCGAGGCCGATCACGAAGAAGGTGGCGCCGATCGTGCCCATGATCAGATAGTCATAGGCCGCCGTCAGCGCGCGCTTGTCGCGTAGGAGCCTTGCGCGATCAGCACATAGGTCGACAGCGACGAAATTTCGAGGAAGACGAAGACGTTGAACGCGTCGCCCGTTGCCGCCACCCCCAGAAGGCCGGTCAGGCACAGCAGGTAGCAGGCGTAGAACAGCGTGTGATGACGCTGCGGTATCTCGTGTGCCGACGCTTTCGTCGGGCATAGGGCAGGACCACCGTGCTGATGCCGGTGACCAGCAGCAGCACGAACGCGTTGGCCGCATCGATCCGGTATTCGATGCCCAGCGGCGGCGCCCAGCCGCCGATATGATAGGAAATGCACGCTTCCGTCGATCACCTGTCGCAGCAGCAGCACTGAAATCACGAAGGCGACCGCACTGGCGACGAAGGCCAGCGGCCATGCCAGCTTTCGGCTTCCGAACAGAACGATCAGCGGTGCGGCAACGAAACGGCACCAGCACCTGAAGCACCGGCAGGTGATCCGCCAGGGTCATGGCGACATGCTGGGTTGTTTCGCTCGCCATTACGCCCGTTCGCCCGTCGCATTGGTGTAGCGTTCATTTTCTTCGCGGGCCATCGCCTGCTCGATCACGACGATTTCGTCTTCCTCGATGGTGCCGAATTCTTCGCGGATCCGCACGATCAGCGCCAGACCCAGCGCTGTCGTGGCGATCCCGACGACAATCGCGGTCAGGATCAGCACATGCGGCAGCGGGTTCGAATAGACCACGTCAGGATCGATCTTCATGTCGACGGGAAAGATCGGTGCAGTGCCGCCGGTGATCTTGCCCATCGAGATGTAGAGCATGAAGACCGAGGTCTGAAAGATGTTCAGCCCGACGATCTTCTTCACGAGATTGCCCTTGGCAACGACGATATAGAGACCCGTCATCATCAGCACGATGAACAGCCAGTAATAGACGTGGCCGACGATGAAGTCCCAGCTCATAGACCCGCCCATCACCATTCCTCGTCGCTGAGGCTGCGGCGGTCGGCCGGCGAAGGCGTAGTAGATCGCGACCATCACTCCGGTCACGGTGACACCGACACCGAATTCGACCACAAGGATGCCCCAGTGCTGACCATGTTCGGGGTGGTGCGGCGAGAACACCGAATAGTCGAGATATTCGAACCCGCCGATGAGGCTGACGATGCCGGTGCCCGCATAGATCAGCACGCCCAGCGCCAGAAGCTTGTGCACCACCCAAGGCGGAAAGACCTGTTGGACCTTTTCCAGGCCGAAGACGATGCCATAGATGATGAAGGCCACCGCCATGATGACCCCGGCCTGAAATCCGCCGCCCGGTGAATAGTCACCGTGGAACTGCACATAGAAGGCAAACAGGATGATCGTGCCGACAAGGAGCTTGGTGATCACCCGCAAGATAAGGTGGTGGCGCATTACCCTGTCCCGCTTTCGTCTTCATCGTCGTCCTCGCGTCGGCGCCGCAACCCGCTGATCAGCAGCAGCACGCCGATACCGGCGGTGAATACAACGGCGGTTTCGCCCAGCGTGTCGTAGCCCCGGTAGCTGGCAAGGATCGCCGTCACGACGTTCGGAACCCCGATTTCGTGCGGACTGCGCTCGATGTAATCGGGCGAGACATGGGTCTGTGCCGGTGCGTCTGCCGATCCGAAGTTCGGCATGTCCATCGTGCCGTAGATCAGCGCGGCGCCCGTCACGAACACCACGAAAAGCGGAATGACCGGCGAGCGCGTTCGACGGCTTCTCATGCCGCGAGGTCAGGGCCAGCGTGCCAAGCACCAGAACCGTCGAGATGCCGGCGCCGACCGCCGCTTCGGTAAAGGCCACGTCGACCGCATCGAGCCCGACGAACAGCAGCGCCGACAGCAGGCTGAAAACACCCGAGAACATCGCGACTGCGAACAGGCTGCGTAACGCGCACCACGGCTATGGCGGTCACGACCAGCATGGTGAACAGGGCTATGTTAATGAAGGTTTCTATGGCGCACCCGCTACTCATTTCTGATCGGACGTGGCGTCCGGTTCCGAAAGCTTGCGCGGCTCTGCCCCCGACAAGGCCCGGCGCCTCTTTCGGGCGCAGACCCAGAGACCAGCGCGGCATTCGCGACGGCATGGGTCGAGGTCGGACCGGTGATGAACAGGAACGCCCCGATGATGATCAGCTTGACCGTGACAAGCGTCAGGCCCGAATGCAGGCACATCCCGATCAGCAACAGGATGACGCCCGCCGAGTCGGTGATCGAGGCCGCATGCAGACGCGACCAGAAATCGGGAAAGCGTAGAGTGCCGAATGCCCCGACGATCATGAAGAACGAGCCTGACAGGATGAAGAACCAGCTCAGGTACGAGGATCAGGCGTCCCAGCATGCATCATGAGCCGACCCTTTCGTTGCGATCGTCCTGCGACACGTCGCCGATCTTGCGATAGCGAAAGAACTTCAGGATCGCGATCGTGCCGACGAAGTTGATCAGCGCGTAAAGCAGCGCGATATCAAGGAAATCCGGTCTGCCGTTCAGGAAACCCATCGCCCCGATCAACAGAACCGTATGTGTGCCGAAAGAATTGACGGCCAGCACCCGGTCATAGACCGTCGGTCCGCAGATAAAGGCGCACCAGCACCAGAACCATCGCGATCATGATCGCTATCGTTGCGACGGCAAACATCAGGCGGCGACCACTTTTTCGGTTGTTGCTGACGCGCCGATCCATGTCGGCCAGGGCCGCGATGTCGTCGTCGGTATAAGCGACCGCATGAACAAGGAACGTGTCCGGTTCGGTCTCGATGGTGATCGTGCCCGGCGTCAGCGTGATCGAATTGGCGAAGATCACCTGCCCGAGATCGGTCTTTTGCGTGTAGGGGATCGCGAAGAAATGCTGCCGGATCGGCATGTTTGGCGACAGGATGATCTTCGTGACGGCCCAGTTGGCCTTGGCGATCTCGACCAGCAGCCAGACAGAAATACTTCGCCGCCTGCGACCGGCTTCAGCCGCAGTCTGGACGCGGTCGTCGTCGGCGTCGTCCATGCGGGCAACGACGAAAAGACACAACGAGTACCGAGGCGAGGCCGAAACCGACGACCAGCGGCTTGTAGATGCCCGAAAGCAACAGCCAGAGCGCCAACAGATATGGCTGTGCCGACAGTTCCGCACAATCCTCCCCCGAACATTCGTTTTCGCCGGTGCGGGACTTGGACGCTTGCCCGGCCCCACCGCCGCGCGTTGGAATCAATCAATACGGAGCAAGCCTTTTGCGCACAAGCAGTTAGCGCTAACCTGGTAAGAACTTTCCAATTTGCCGATGTATCGCCGTCTTCGTGGACGGTCCGACGTGAATTGCGATCCGGATTGCCGGCCATCAAAAAATGGTCTGCGGCCAGCGGCAGCCATGGGAAGAACATGCCACGTGGCAGAGTCGTCTGCGGTCCGTGTTGCGCGCGAAACCCACCGCCCCGATTGGCCATTCTCCAGGGGAAGCGCGCAAAACAGCGGCATTTCGCCGTTTCGAAGCCTTTGCATCAGGGTACAGGCGTGACGATTAGCGTTGGATTCAGCCGATCCGGTTCCGACATAATGCCGCCAGAATGGGCGGCTAAAGTCCATCGTTAACCAAAGTCTGCTAAGGACTGACAGGCAAACGAGCGGTGCCGGGGCGCAGAGCATGCTGGAATTCAACAACGTGAGCAAGTCCTTCTGGACGGGCAAGCAGCGCAAGGTGATCCTTGACCGCGCTTCGTTTCGCGTGGAGTTGGGCAATTCGCTTGGCATTCTTGCGCCAAACGGCACCGGCAAGACGACGGTCATCAACATGATGGCGGGCCTGGAAAAGCCCGATGAGGGCACGATCCGGAAGAGCCTGCCGTGTCTCGTTTCCGCTGGGGTTCATGGGCGGTGTGGTCAACAAGCACACCGGGCGCGAGAACGCCCGCTTCATCGCGCGGCTTTACGGAATCGACCCCGACTATATGGAAGCATTCACGCGCTGGCTGACCGGCATCAGCGAATATTACGACATGCCGGTCGGCACCTACAGTTCGGGTATGCGGGCGCGGTTCAGCTTTGCGCTGCTGCTGGCGCTGGAATTCGACATCTATCTGATCGACGAAGGCATGCCAGGCACGACCGATGCAGAGTTCAACCGCAAGGCCGGCTCGATCCTGCGCGAAAGGCTGGAACAACGCGACCGTGGTGATCGTGTCGCATCAGGCCTCCACGCTGGAGAAGTTCTGCAGATCGGCGGCAGTCATCCGGGACGGTCAGTTTCGTGATGTTCGACACGCTGGAAGAGGCAAAGGCGATTTATGACTACGAAACCTAAGGCCAAGAAAGTTCCGCATTCGACGCAGCGGCGCGCTGGCCGAACCGCTCGATCCTGCGCCCGGAGGGCCGATACGGCCGATCAGGCAGCGCAGACTCCGTTCGACGGCGGCGCACGACGAGCCGATCGACGAGGACGGATTCGGCGACACAGCCCTATCCGACGGCTGAACAGCCCGACACCGACGAAGACGACGTCGATCTGGGGCCGACAGAGATCGAAGCGATCAAGCAAGAGGGCTCTGACCGGACGTCAGCTTGCGCATGGCCCGGCGGGTGGCGCAAAGGCACGGCTTGACGCCGATTTCGGACTTCGACGCGGTCCGGCAACTGCGCCTGAAGGGCATCGACCCGTTCCAGCGCGCTACCATGCTGGAACTTGTGGTGCCGGAGGACGAGAAGAAGCCCGGCGACAACAAGCTGCCGCAGACGGTGGCCAAAGCGAGCTGCCCGTCGACCGAGGTACTGACCGAGGACGGACGCGCCCGCGAAGTCTACATGATCCAGCACGACATCGCGCGTCGACGCCGGCGCAAGATGCTGCTTGCTCGCGACACGGCTCGCTATCTTCGTTCTGCTGCCGACCTTCCTGGTCGGATTCTACTTCTACCGGATCGCGACCCCGCTTTACGCCACCAAGTCGGAATTCCTGATCCAGCAGGCCAACGCGCCGGCGGCGGCGGCGGCCGTTGGGCGGTCTGTTTTCGGGCACCGGCTTTGCCACCTCGCAGGATTCGATCACGGTGCAGAGCTATCTGCAGTCGCGCGACGCGATGCTGCGGCTCGATCGAGGATATCGGCTTCAAGAGCCATTTCAGCCAGGACTTCATCGACCCGTTGCAGCGGCTCGAGCCCGACAGCACCAACGAGGAGGCCTACAAGCTTTACAAGCGGTCGGTGAAGATCGGCTATGATCCGACCGAGGGCATCGTGAAGATGGAAGTCGTCGCCGCCGACCCGCAGGTCAGCGCCGAGTATTCCCGCGCGCTGATCGACTATGCCGAGGAGCAGGTCGACAACCTGACCCAACGGCTGCGCGAAGACCAGATGCAGGGCGCCCGCGAAAGCTATGAGGAGGCCGAGAACAAGATGGTCGCCGCGCAGGAGCCGCGTGCTGGAGTTGCAGGAAAAGCTGGGCGTCATCGACGCCGCGTCGGAAACCTCGGCTCAGATGGGCCAGATCTCGACATTCGAGACGCAGTTGCAGGAAAAGCAGCTGCAGCTTCAGCAGCTTCTGGACAATCCCAGCCCCAACCAGGCGCGCGTGGACGGGGTGCAGGGCGACATCAACCGGCTGGAAACGCTGATCGCCGAGCTGCGGTCGAAACTGACCGAAAGCGGGACGGAAACGACGTCGCTTGCGCGGATCAGCGGCGAGTTGCGGATGGCCGAACTGGATCTGCAGACCCGTCAGGCGATGATGCAGCAGTCGCTGCAACAGCTTGAAACCGCGCGGATCGAGGCGAACCGGCAGGTCCGCTATCTGTCGCTCGGGGTCAGCCCGGTGGCGCCGGACGAACCGACCTATCCGCGCGCTTTCGAGAATACGGTCGTGGCATTCCTGATCTTCTGCGGTATCTATCTGATGGTGTCGCTGACAGCGTCCATCCTGAGAGAGCAGGTATCCGCATAGCATGAAGACCATCGAGATTGGAAAGCTGGCGGTTGGCAACGACCGGCCGCTGACGGTGATCGCGGGGCCGTGCCAGCTGGAAAGCCTGGACCACGCGCTGATGATCGGCGCGGCGATGAAAGCCGCCTGCGACGCGGTCGGCGCGCAATACGTCTTCAAGGCGTCCTATGACAAGGCCAACCGCACCTCGCTGTCCGGCCGGCGCGGCATGGGGATCGAGGCCGGGTTGGAGGCGCTTGATCGAGGTCCGGCAGGATGCTGGACGTGCCGGTCCTGACGGATGTGCATACCGCCGAGCAATGCGCGCCGGCGGCCGAGGCGGTGGACATCCTGCAGATCCCGGCCTTTCTGTGCCGCCAGACCGACCTGCTGCTGGCGGCCGGCGAAACCGGCGCTGCGGTCAACGTCAAGAAGGGTCAGTTCCTGGCGCCCTGGGACATGCCGAATGTGGTCTCCAAGATCGAATCCACCGGCAATACCCGCATCCTGCTGACCGAGCGCGGCACCAGTTTCGGCTACAACACGCTTGTGGCCGACATGCGCAGCCTGCCGCAGATGATGCAGACAGGCTATCCCGGTGGTGATGGATGCGACCCATTCGGTGCAGCAGCCCGGGCGGACTTGGCGGAACCTCTGGCGGGCAGCGCGAATTCGCGCCGGTGATGGCGCGGGCCGCGGTATCGTTGGGAATTGCCGCAGTGTTTATCGAGACGCATGAGGATCCCGACAATGCGCCGTCCGACGGGCCGAACATGATCCCGCTGGACCGGATGCCAGCGCTGTTGAACAGCCTGATGGCATTTGACAGGCTGGCAAAATCCGACCCGATCAGGCTTTGACGCTCAGTTCTCAGAAGGTTCCTATTCGTGACAAAACCGCTTCAGACCGTCAACAGAACTGCTGGGATTTCCTCAGTGAACCGATGATCGCCCCGACCGGGTTCCGCGAATATGATGCACGCTGGAAATATCCCGACGAGATCAATCTGCCCGGCATCACCGCACTTGGCCTTGGCATCGGCACTCAGATGCATCGGCGCGGCATCAAACCCGAAATCGCGGTGGGCAACGATTATCGCGACTATTCACTGTCGATCAAGAACGCGCTGATGCTCGGCCTGATGCAGGCCGGCATTCGCGTCAGGGATATCGGCCCGGCGCTTGTCGCCGATGGCCTATTTCAGCCAGTTCCATCTGGATGTGCCCGCGGTGGCAATGGTGACGGCATCGCACAATCCGAACGGCTGGACCGGCGTCAAGATGGGCTTTGACCGGCCCCTGACACATGGCCCCGACGAGATGTCCGAGCTGAAAGCGCTGGTTCTGGCGGGCAAGGCCAGCGCGCGCGATGGTGGGAGCTACGAGCGCGTGCATGGCGTGATGGAGGCTTATCTCGACGATCTGGCCGGCGATTTCCGCCTGACGCGACCATTGAAAGTCGTCTGCGCCACCGGCAATGGCACCGCATCGGCCTTTGCGCCGCAACTGCTGGAGCGCATCGGCGCAGAGGTCGTGCCGCTGCACACCCGGCTGGATTACACCTTTCCGCATTACAACCCGAACCCCGAAGCGATGGAAATGCTGCACGACATGGCAGATGCCGTGCGCGCCTCTGGCGCAGATATGGCGCTTGGCTTCGACGGCGACGGCGACCGCTGCGGCGTCGTGGATGACGAGGGCGAAGAGATCTTCGCCGACAAGGTGGGCGTCATCATGGCGCGTGATCTGGCCAAGATCTATCCCGGTTCGACCTTCGTGGCGGATGTGAAATCGACCGGGCTTTTCGCCTCTGACCCCGAGTTGAAGAAATACGGCGCCAAGGCGGACTACTGGAAAACCGGGCATTCCTACATGAAACGTCGCGTGCGCGAACTGGGGGCGCTGGCGGGGTTCGAGAAATCGGGCCACTACTTTCTCGCCGAACCGATCGGCCGCGGCTACGACTGCGGCATGCGGGTTGCGGTCGAGCTGTGCAAGCTGATGGACCGCAACCCCGACAAATCGATGTCTGACCTGCGCCGCGCTCTGCCGCCGACCTTTTCAAGCCCGACCATGTCGCCCTTCTGCCCGGACCTTGAGAAATACGGCGGTTCTGGATCGGATCGTGAAACGGCTTGACGACCACCACGCGAACGGCGGCAAGATCGCCGGACGCGCCATCGACACCATCGTCACTGTGAATGGCGCACGCGTGATCCTGGACAATGGAGGTTGGGGGCTGGTGCGCGCATCGTCCAACACACCCAATCTGGTCGTGGTCTGCGAAAGCCCGGAAAGCGATGCCGAATTGCGCGCGATCTTTCGCCGATATCGATGGCTTCATCCGCACCGAAAGCTCTGTCGGCGACTACGACCAGATGCTCTGACCCGGCACAAGAAACGTCCTGTCGCAAACCAACGCCGGATCTGGTGCAGTGGCAACAAGACGACGATGGCATCTTTTGCGAACGGTCGGCAGGATCAGGCAGAATGGAACCGGTTTCTTGCTAAACCCGGGGGCGTGGCTATCCGACAGGTGAAGGCAACGCCTCAAACGGCCTGCGGCCAGAGAATGCCGGCGTCCCCGGCGCTGACGAAGGCGCCACCGCCAGGCCCGTAGACGAAACGACACCATCGAAGGAACACGTGAATGCCACCTATTCATCCGAACTTGACCGGGCGGGCAACGCCAAGCGTCCGTGAACACGCGAACGACACCCTACTCGGCAAGGAAGCCCCTGAGAAATAGCCACGGGTTTTGCCAAAACGGGTCTTGAACCCAAACCAGTGAGCGCGTAATTACCCGCTCACGTTGGGGTGTAGCCAAGCGGTAAGGCATCGGTTTTTGGTACCGTGTATCGTAGGTTCAAATCCTACCACCCCAGCCACACATTCCTCCCATTGCAGACCGGGCACGGGTGGCCCTGGATTGTGACGCGATTTCAGGGCGTTGTCGGACATCCCTGCATCGACAGACCAAAACTTTGCGCAGGATCTGGCCGCGGACCTGCAGAAGTCTGCACCCGGCATTTCCGCGATACGAGGTTGGGAAAAGACGATCAGAGAGTCGCGAGAACCTTGCGCTGTTCTGCCCAGTCAAATGGCAGGCTATGGCGCAGGCACCGGTCGGAGGTGAAGCCGAGGGGCTGGCGGCCGTCCAGAACATCACGGATGATGTCTGGGGCCAGGAAGGCGAGATCGATCATCTGCTGAACCCGGCGTTTTGAACGCGCTTCTGCCTCAGCAATCTCCGTGAAGGTCTTGCCAGCTTTGATTTGCCCGAACCAGTGATGCGCTCTGGCGATGTTCAGGACAAGCTTTTCGTCAACGCCGGTCGGACTGTCAGCCAGGATGAGTCTGGTCTCAACGCCGCGTTTTCGCAGCTGGAACGGGAAGCTGTGCTGCAGCGCCTCTTCGAAAAGATCGTCCCGGCCGATTCCAACTGCGATCGCAATGAGATCCGGGTCGAGGCTGATGCGGATCACGCCGGGTCTGACATCAACGCGCGCGATCAGGGTCAGGGTTGCTTCGGTCGGCTCTTGCGCAATGATCTCCATCAGCGCCGACCGAACCCGGCCAATCTCCTCGGCCCGTGCACCCGGAACAATGCGGCCAGCGAAGGACGGGGCCGAGATCAGGTATAGCACTTTTGCTGCAATCTTCGTCTCAAGCTCTTCGGCCGGCAGCCGCCAGCCATTCAGGTTGGGCTCACCGCTCTTCGCAACAAGGCGGCGGGAGATGTAGTAGCGCAGACGCGTGCCTGTCCGGGTCTTGCTGTGGGATGGCGTCAGCCGATCCCCGGTCTAATCGAAGAGACTGCCACAGAGAAGCGATCTGGTTCTGGCCGTGATCTTTGCCCGGGATCGGGATGCACCGTCCTGTAACTGTGCCTGGATCTGGTCCCAGCGGTCCGGGTCAATGAGGGCGGGTTGCTGGCCCTCGTGGATCGCCTTCTGGTGCCGGATGCGACCAGCATAAAGTGGGTTGGTCAGGATCTGATAGATATGGCCGCGTCCGAAGGACCCGCCTCCGCTTACCTTGCCGGTCGTGGTTTCTCTCCGACGGGTGCGCAGGTTGAGACGTTCCGCCGCCTCGGTGACCGCCCGGATCGTGCCGAACTGCTCGTAGAGATCATAGAGGGTGCGGATTGTTGCTGCCTCAGCCGCATTGATCTTCAGTGTCCGGCCATCCGGATCATAGCCGATCGGCACGGAGCCCCCCATCCAGAGACCCTTGCGCTTGGACGCCGCGATCTTGTCCCGGATCCGCTCTGCCGTCACCTCGCGTTCGAACTGTGCAAAGCTCAGCAGCATATTGAGCGTCAGCCGCCCCATACTTGTTGCCGTATTGAAAGACTGGGTGACCGAGACGACGGACGCACCTGCTGCATCCAGTCGTCTCGACGATCTTGGCAAAGTCGGCCAGCGACCGCGTCAGGCGGTCGATCTTGTAGACGATGATCTGATCCACCCGGCCGTCCCGGATATGATCCAGCATGTGTTGCAGGGCTGGCCGTTCCAGCGAACCGCCTGACAGGCCGCCATCGTCATAGGTGTCGGGCAGCAGCACCCAGCCCTCCTGTTTCTGGCTGGCGACATAGGCGGCACAGGCCTCCCGCTGTGCGTCAAGCGAATTGAACTCCTGCTCCAGCCCGTCTTCAGACGATTTGCGGGTGTAGACGGCGCAGCGGATCTTCTTCATGTGCTCTCCCCTCCCCGGCTTGTCAGTCCGAGGAACCGCGGGCCGGACCATGTTGTATCCGTGATGTGCTTTGCGCTCTGCGGGGAGCGGCAGCACAGAAAGTGGTAAGCTGTAAGGGCATCAGGGGATTTCCGATTGAGCTCAGCAAATGCCCCAATCTGGTTTTCCAGAACTTCGAACACGAGCCGGGCATCAAATTCAGGTTCATTCACATGACCCGTCTGAAGCCGTCCATCCTGGTAGTGTTTAACAAGGTGATGGTAAGGGTTTCGCGGAAACGCAAGCGGGTTGAGCCAGAGCGTGTCTATGGGTGCTTCTGCCAGAGCCACAAATCTTGGCGACGCAGCGGCCAGATGAGGCAAATCGTGACGCAGAATATTGTGCCCGATGACGTGGTCAAAACTTTGGCAGAACGCGTCGAGTTCGGTCAAAGCCGCTGCAATGTTGTGCTTGGCGACTACCTTTGGTGCATCGGGATCCTGTGCAACTGCCGCAAGCGCAAAGATCCTCGCCTTGTCGGGATCGACTTCGAGATCAATCGAAACAGCCCGACTTAGAACGTCCCAACGACTGAAACTTGCTGCACGATTCATTCCCGGCTTGCCTGCTGATTGGCATCAAGTGTCTGTGTATACGTCTTTTTTGGTAAGAATATGGCGCACTATATGGGAAGCAGTCTAGTTACCGGCTGCAACTGGCACGATAACTGAGGTATGGTCGCTACAGCGCAGCTACCTTCAGATGATCTGCGCGTCGGAGACCGACTAATGTCGTTGACGCATTGGCACGCCAAAAGGTAGCTGAGGAGCCAACCCTTCCCTTCAGATCCACAGGGATTCCATGAAGCTCCTGGCCGCCCTCCTCGCATCTCTCGCCCTGCTGGCAACGCAAGGGCAGGCTCAGAACAAAGCAACCATCGAGCAGCAGTTTCAAAGCTGGCTGGTTCAGACAGTGTGGCCGCAAGCCAGATCCAGAGGCGTCTCCAGCAATACATTTAACGCAGCATTCTCAGGTGTTACTCTAAACTGGAAGCTGCCAGATCTGGTTCCGCCGGGAGCCGAGGCCGAAGTGCCTAAGCAGCAGCGACAAGCGGAGTTTGGCTCCCCGGGCAAGTACTTCAACCGCGGCTCCGTGGATGGTGCGACATCTGTGGGCCGCCAGATGGCAAGACAGCACGCCACGACCCTCAAATCAGTAGAACGCAAAACCGGCGTGCCTGGCCGCATCATCCTGGCAATCTGGGGCCGCGAAAGCGGATACGGGCGCGTCGCCATCCCCAATAATGTCTTTGAGGTACTCGGCACCAAAGCCTTCATGAGTACCCGGAAAGATTACTTCGAAGCCGAACTTATCGCGGCTCTTGAGATCGCCCAGGCAGGTCATGCTCCAATGGGTGCCATGAAAAGCAGTTGGGCAGGTGCACTTGGACAGCCACAGTTTATGCCGTCGAATTTCCTGAAATATGCGGCCGATTGGGATGGCGACGGGCGGGCTGATATCTGGAGGTCAGAAGCCGACACGATTGCCTCTATCGGAAATTATCTGGATCAGCACGGATGGGTGGCCGGTCGGGATTGGGGGTTTGAAGTCACTGTCCCTGCTTCTGTCTCCTGCACCCTTGAGGGACCAGATCAGGGGCGCCGCATCTCCAGATGGGAGGAGATGGGCATCGGGCGCGTTTCAGGGCGGCCGTTCCCTGACAATGAAAGACGTGGCGAGGGATATCTGCTGATGCCTGCAGGGAGAAATGGGCCCGCCTTCATCGTGACCCCCAATTTCTATGTCCTAAAAGACTACAACATGAGTGATCTCTATGCCCTCTTCGTGGGCCATGTCGGGGATCGAATTCAATACGGTGTTGGAGATTTCTCTGCCCGTTGGGACGCAGTCGACAATCTTTATCGATCGGATATCGCAGCAATGCAGCGATCACTGGAGAAGCAAGGCCATGATGTCGGCGGGGCCGATGGTCTGCCTGGCTTCAAGACCCGACGTTCCATCGGGCGCTGGCAGGAAGCCAACGGTCAAAAGGCGACCTGTTTCCCAGAAAGAGGTATGGGTTTAAAATAGTCTGTTGGACGCAGGATACGATCTTTCTACCTTCGTGTGCTGCGATAATACCGCTGATGTAACATTACGGCCCCTTTTCGGGTCGTGAGGACCGGAACCGGACATTCGCAGTGCCCGCCACGAACGACCGCTACGCGGGACAAACCGGCCTGATGCAACCGCCGCGTAGATCGTAGCATTGATCCACGGTCCAGATTGCGCAGTCGCGCAGACTCTGCGGCAGTGCAGCACATTTTCCCAGAAGCGGCCATTCGCTAAGTGCCGAACGGCCAAAATCCAAACCAGTCGTTCGCCGCATGCGTGTCCGATGTCTCACATGCGGACTTTCCAGACTTGTGCGGGTGCAGCAGCATGATCGGTCGCACTTTCCCAGGGGGCTATAAATCCAGCCCTCCGCGGTGCGGCGCATTTTTCCGAAGTGGACGTTCTTGGCGGCTCAAATGCCTCGATCGAAATCTGGCCATTCGCAGCATGCACTCGGGAGGATTAAGTTGCCGTTAAACTTGCTCATCGCCGTAAAAGTAACAAAGCGCCGCAAGACGGACGACAGACGTCATTGTTGTCGGCGACAAATGACATTGCCCATTGAACTCGGTCGCGGGCACGGCACATCGCAATGTCGTTCGGTTTGAGACGTCCACACAATCAGAGAATCTGCAAGAGCTACTCCGTCCCGCCCTATCCGGTTCAAAAAGCAAACAGATCATTTGGCAGTAAGAAGAAAAGCCGTGCAGAACAAAGGCCGGAAGACAAAAAAGCCTCTCAAACCCTATGAGATCCGGATAATCTGACGAGGCCTGCCACACTGAACTGCAAGCCTTGTTTCTAAGCTTCGCGCGCTCGGCTTAAGATCATATCGGGTGTGAACGGCATTCGCCGCATCCGAAGCCCGGTTGCACCAAAAATGGCGTTTGCGATCGCTGCAATGGTTGGCCCGGGAGACGCTTCTCCTGCGCCGGCGGATCTTGCGCAACCACGCTCCAGAACGGTCACATCTATCGAAGGAATGTTGTCGAAGCGGATTACCGGGTAGGTGTCCCAGTCCTTTGACACTATGCCGTCGCGGTCCCACCGCACTTCTTCGTGCAGTGCCCAGCTTGCTGCCTGAACGAAGCCGCCTTCAAGTTGCGCTTTCAGTCCCTCGGCATCCACGACCCGGCCGGCATCGGCCACGATCACCGCGTGCAGAAGCCGCACCTGGGCCCTGTCGTCCACCGTGAGATCGACACTGACACCCACCCGGGTCATCTGGTTCTTGTACTGGGCATAAGCCAGCCCGCGCCCGCCCGTCGGGGGTAGTGGCGGCAGGACCGAAACCTGCCGGCCAAGTTCATCCAGTATCGCAACGGCCCGCGCGTCGGTCAGGTGAGCGCGGCGAAACGCGGTCGGGTCCATCGCGGCCTGCTCCGCCAGTTCGTCGATGAAGCTTTCCAGACCGAAGATATTCAGCGCAGCCCCAAGGCAGCGCATGGCCGAGGTTCGGTGCGGCAGGCCCATCACCAGGTTCTTCACAAATCGCTTTTTCGGGATTTCATAGATCGGATCCAGATTGCGATGCATACCGCCGTGTCGGACCATGTTGGGCTGGGCGGCTGGCGGGCCAATGGGGTCGGCGCGAAAGCGATTGGCCAGCAGTTTGCCCGGTCCCGCGCGATCCGGTCCAGGTCTTGGGCGGCCGCGGTGTGTGTCACTGAAGACCTCTGCTGAATAGGCGCTAATCTTGCCATTCTTCAGCTGCGCGGCCAAATCGACTGCCATTGCCGGGGCGAAGGGCTCCCAGCGGTGTTCATCCTCTCTGGTCCATTTCAGCAGGACCGGAGTATCAGGGATCTGCATCGCGATCAGCGCCGCCTCGAACGCCACATCGTCGGCCCCATTGTGGCCGTAGCAACCAGCCCCCGGAACATGGGTGATGACCACTTGGGCGGGGTCAAGCGCAAGGCTGTCGGCGATGCTGTTGCACAATGGATAGATGCCCTGGCTGTGGCATTGGATCGTCAAGGTTTCGTCCGTCCATGTAGCCATCGCCGCAGAGGGGCCAAGTGCACCATGCAATTGGTATGGGCGCTCATAGCGTGCGGTAACTGTGGGGTTTGGAAGTGGCGCGGGCAGCGGGCCGTCGGAAGGGGTACTGTCGATGACAGGCAGCCTCACAGCATTTTCTGCCGTCAGTCGGGAGAAAACGTCCAGTTCCGGCAGGTCGTCTCCCATGTCCCAATCGCATGCGGCGGCGAGGCGTGCAGCAGCCTTTACCACGGGCCATTCCTTCGGACCGGTGATGGCCAGAAAACTACCGTCGCGGATCAGGCGTTGATCCTTGTCGACCCACTGCGCCAAGGCAGTTTCGTCACTTCGCAGCCGCGCATTCATGTTCGGCGGGCGGATAACGCGGGCGTGCTGCATGCCCGGCGCCTCCAGATCATGGACAAAGGTATACTGGCCGTTCACCAGTTCGGCCATGCCGCGCATGGCGGGGGCCGGGCTGGTATGACGGTCCACGACACGAAAGACGACATCGGGATCGACCACGGTGGACGGATCAAGATGACCCGCCAGATCGGCGATCGGGATTCGATGATTGGTGGCAGGCAGGCAAAGCGAGCCATGCTCAACTCGCCAATCTTGCGGTTCGGTTCCGGTCTGCCCGGCGACAACAGCGATCAACTGTCCACGCAGCGTGGCGGCGGCGCAGCGCAGGGCGTGGCCGGATTGCTCGATCGAGTTGCTACCTGACGTGATGCCTTCATCTGGGGATTGCCCGGTGCGAACGGGGGCCACGTCGATCTGGCTGTGTGGAATGGTCAGTTCCTCGTGCACGATCTGAACAAGCGCGGTCGAGATCCGCTGGCCGATATCGACCTTGCCGCTGTGTATCACCAGCCGCCCGTCGTGGAAGGCAAGCCAGTCGGACAGCAGGGGCGTTTCGGCAATGCTCATCCGCGCGTAGCCCTTTCCACCGCCTTCAGCACCCGGGGGTGGGAACCGCATCGGCACAGATGCGGGGTCAGTGCCGTAAGCGTTGTTTCACGGTCGGGATCGGGCGTTTCGGTCAAAAGCCCAGTGGTTGCGACCACTAAACCCGCGGTGCAATAGCCGCATTGCGCGGCAGACGCTTCAACAAACGCGGCCTGCACCCGACGGCCTGTTTCCGTGGCCTCTATTCCTTCGACGGTGGTTATGTCCTGACCGTTGAACATCTCAACGGTAGACACGCACGACAGCACCACCTTGCCGTCGACAAGCACCGCGCAAGCGCCGCATTGTTCTAGCCCACACCCCAGCTTGGTGCCCTTCAACTTTAGCTCGTCGCGCAGGACATAGATCAGCGGCGTGTCGGGATCGGACGCGATCTTGTGCGTCTTGCCATTCACACGGATCGTCAGGCTCACGGCTCCACGCGCTCCCATCTGATATCCAGATCGACATCGGCGGATTTGAACAGGTTCATCACCGGGCAGCGGGACTCGACGTTGCGCACCAGCCGTTCCAGCCTTTCCTGCGGTTCATCCGTGTGGATGCGGATCCGCATCCGGACCCAGTTGAAATAGGGCCGCACTCCCTGCACCCCGCGCGATCCGCGCTGGTCAACCTCTCCGTCCGCCTCCATGTCGACGGCGGTGTAGGAAAAGTTCATCGCCTCGGCGCAGCGGTTGATGATCACGCCCTCGCAGCCCAACAACGAACTCAGCGTCATTTCCAGCGGCGTCGGACCGGTGTTCAATTCCTTCTCATCGGTGATGACGACATGGTCGCGCACCATCATCACGGTGCGGGTCGACGCCTCGTTCCGCGCACTGACGCGGCGAATGCCAAGCGCCTTGGTGTTCGGGTCGATGCTGGGCGGCAGCAGGTCGGTATCGGTCATGTTTTCATCTCCAGAATCTCGAAACCGTTACTGCGGTCCAGCAGGTAGATCAGGCCGTTTTCGTCGACATCCACATCGTTCGATTGCGGCGGCGTGCCGTCGGCGCCAGGTACCATGTAATGCGCCACCTCGACCGGCAGTTTCGGATTGGCAAGGTCCAGGACCCGCAGGCCGCCGGCGAACCAGGTCGCGTAAACCAGCGTACTGTCCAGCTTTTCCCGGAACTGGTGGCCGCCGAACCGCACGCCGGGTTGGCCCACCCAAGGGCAGGCGCGCTCACTCAGATCCCATGCCGCGACGGGTTCCATCGCGGCAGGGTCGGTCACGTCGATCACCCAGATGAAACCGTGCAGACGGCCCGGCTGATGGTCATGCTCTTCGTCGATCGCCACGGCATAGCGGCGGCCGTCGATAAGCTGCTCCAGCGGCATCACCGTGTGGGTCGGTTCCGGGATGGCCGTGGGAAAGCGGTAGCTGCCCTTCACGGTCAGATTGCGGATGTCGCTGGCATCCAGCACCCGGAACCCGGCATGCCAGACGGCGGCCCACAACTCATCGCCACTGCGCATCGCATGGTGCAGCCGCACGCCGTAGCCTTCCCATGTCGGGGTCTCGCCGCCCGCGATATGCTGGCCCGGCATGTGCCAGCGCGAAACCTCGGTCGGGTTGGCAGGATCGGAGATGTCGTAGACCACAAGGATGTTGCCGATATAGCCCTGCATCTCGGTCGAGATATAGGCGTAGTTCGCATCCATGTCGAAGCGATGCACGCCAAAGCCGTGCGTCTTGATGTAAGACAGCAGTTTCGGCGCGGTCCTGTCAGAAATATCCCAGACGCGAAACCCGCCGCTTCGATAGCCGCGCGCCAGAGCCTGCTCCAGATCCGCGATGTCAGCGGGCTTGACCCCCAGCCGCTCGGCGATCTGCGCGTCGGTCGCGGCCGCGCCCAGTTCCTTGCGGATGCCGGCGATCCTTTCGCCCTTGCGCAGGAAATGGCGGCGATCCTGCTCGACATTGGTGATCATGATATCGCCGCAGACCCGCACCTTGTGGGTGTGCGACCACTCATCCGGCGGCGGCACATGGGCCACGACAACCGGCGCCGCAGGATTCGACACGTCGATGATAGAGGTGCCCATCGGCGGTTTCATGTGGCCGATGAAAGCATAGCCACCCTCGACCACGACCTGCCCGCCGCCTTCGATCGGAAGGTGACCCAGGCGGCGGATGTTGCGTGTCAGTTGGTACTCGACTTCCTGTTTCATTCGGCAGCCAACCCTAGTGATTTGCGTTTGCGTTGGATGGCGAAGACTGCGGGCAGTACGAGTGACAGCAGCAGGCACAGCCACAGGATGTTGCCAAGCGTGGACGAGAACAGCACCATGATGTCGCCATCGGATTTCTTGAGCGACCAGAGGAAGTATTTTTCCAGAAGCGGGCCAAGGATCACGCCGATCAGGATTGCCGCGACGTGATAGCCAGTGCGCCGGGCTATATAGCCCAGCACGCCAAACCCCAACGCCAGGTACAGGTCGAACATGTATTCGCGCGGCACGAACGCCCCGACCAGCGTGAACGAGATGATCATCGGCGCAAGGTAGATCGTGGGGATCGTCGTTACATGGCTCATGTAGCGGCTGAGCGGCAGGATGGTGAAAATCATCAGAACGTAGGACACCGCCATCGCCATGAACATGCCGTAGCCGACCTTCGGCTGGTTCTCGAACAGCGACGGGCCGAAGCTGACGCCGTGATACTGCATCACGACCAGCATGATCGCCGCCGTCGCGCCGCCCGGAATGCCCAGTACCAGCAGCGGCACCAAGGTGCCCGAGGTGACGCCGTTATTCGCCGATTCCGGCGCGATCAGCCCCTCGGGGTGGCCGGTGCCGTAAAGCTCGGGTGTTTTCGAGAACGACCGCGATTGCTGATAGGCCACGAAGCTGGCGATCGAGGCGCCGGCGCCGGGGATCACGCCGATCACCAGACCGATAAGCGACGTCCAGACGATGTGCCACCAGCGTTTCAGCGCGATGCTGATACCCTCGAACGTGGCGTGCCAGCTTGGTTTCTTGACGTCGCCCTCATGGGTCACGATCACCTTCTTTTCGATGATGATGAACGCCTCGGACACTGCGAAAAGACCAACCAAAGCGGGGATCAGCGGAACCCCGTCGTACAGTTCCAGAAACCCGAAGGTGCCGCGCGGCGTGGCATAGACCACATCGGTGCCGATCGACCCGATCATCAGCCCCAGAAATCCCGCGATCAGACCCTTGACCATGTCCTGCGCGGCGATCGAGGCGATCAGCGAGATGCCGAACAGCATCACCACGATCATCTCGGTCGAATGCATGTAAAAGCCGACCCGCGCCAGGATCGGCATCGCCGCCAGCGCCAGGATCGTGGTCAGCAGACCGCCCAGACAGGAGGCCACGAAGGAAATTGACAGCGCCTGCTGGCCCTTGCCCTGCTTGGCCATCGGATAGCCGTCCAGCGGCGTCGCCGCCGCCCCCGCGGTGCCGGGGATGTTCACCAGGATCGCCGGAATCCCCGCCCCCATGCGGGCAGAACAATACAGCGCGACCATGAAGATCAGACCCCCCTGAAGGCTCATCGCCAGGGTCAGGGGCATCAGGATAATGATGGTATTGGCGGCGGAAAAACCGGGGATGCCGCCGACGATCAGACCCAGAAAGATCGTGGGGACGATGATGTACCAATAGCCGATTGTCTCAAGGAAGACCTCCAGCAGGATTGCGGCTGTGTCACCCATTGCTCAGAACCGCCTTCATCGTCGTCTCGAACCAGCCCCGCGGAAACCGGGTGTCGAAGGCCCAGATGAACACCGCCCAACCCGCCAGCGCCATGACCGCGGAAATCAGCGTGATGAACCCCGCGTTGCGGCCCTTGGCCAGGATGAACATGCTGATCGACAGGAACAGGAATGTGGTCAGCGTGAACCCCAACTGGTCGATCAGCACGCAATAGCCGATCGTCGTCGCGAACAACCCGATCCGGCCAGAGCTGATGTCCGAGCGGCTGAACAGGTTGCCGAAACCCAAGTTGCCCTCGCCCGACTGCAGCATCAGCACCACCCGGACAAGAAAGATCGCGCAGACGAACAGCAGGACGCCGCCCACCAGGAACGCGCTGACTTGTGCTGTCCAGGGTGAGTTCCAGATAGTCGAGAAAAAATACAAGGTGAACGCGATCGCTAGCGCTGGAATTACGAGCTCTCCGCCAAGCTGTCGCTTTGGCGTGTCGGGCTTCAACGTCATGTGTGACCTCTGAGGTTGTGGGGCAGGCGGATGCGCGGCAGGACAACCCCGCCGCGCTCATCGGCTCAGGCGCCGCTCAGCAGCGACTTGTAGCGGGCGCCAAGTTCCAGCATCGACGCGGCAAAGGCGGCGCATTCCTCCGGTCCGCCATAGCTGAGATATTCGGGCGTGCCCCCGGTCTCCAGATAGGCCTCCATCAAGGCCGGATCGTCAAAGCATTCGCGGAAGGTGGTGGTCAGCTTTTCATAGCGGTCCGGGAAATCCTCTGCCGCCTTGCGGTGGATGCCGAACGCGCGGGCCGACAGCATTTCCGGCAGGTCCATGCCGAACGCGTCGTTGATGTCGGGCGCGTTGTTCAGCCGCTCTCCGACCCGGTTCTTGCCGAACACCAGCAGCGTCTTGACGCTTTCACCCGCAGCAATGACAGAGCCAGAGGTCAGGACTGAGAAGTCGACTTCTCCGGTGACCGCCCCTGCAACGGTGCCCTTTCCGCCTTGCAGTGGCACAAGGTTGAAATCCGCCCCGGTCTTTTCGCCAAGCGCCAGCAGGCCGATCGAGGCGGGGTGCGCCATGCGGCTGGTGCCAACAGTAAGCCGACGTTTTTTGCCCTCTGCAATCACGTCATCCAGTGTCTGAAGGGGGCTTTCTGCTGCCGACGAACAGACAGCACGGATCAACATCTACCTGACCGAAATAGAAGTAATCGTTGATGTCGAATTCGGGTGCCTTCATCGCCCAGTTAAGCACCTCGGGGCCCATATTGCCAAAGATCAGATTGTAACAGTCGGGTTCGGATTTACCCATATAGATCTCATATCCCACGCGGCCCGACGCGCCGGGATAGTAGCCCGGCTCGAACTCTGTACCCAGCTTATCCTTCCAAATGCTCGTGAAGGCTCGGAAGTTGCGGTCGGCGCCGCCACCTTCGGCCGTCGGAATGATGACATTGATGTTGCCTTCCGGATACCCGGCTGCGCGGACAAGCCCCGGCATCGCCAGTGCCGCTCCGGACGCGGCGGCAGTGGTGTGCAGGAAACTACGACGGTTCATTGTCTTGATTCGGTTCATTTGGTCCTCCATTGGGTTTTCTTGCGCATTGTTTTTCTTTTCTCCCCGGGGTTTACGCACGGCCCCCAAGGTATTGTCTTGGTCGTTCGCGTTATCCATGACTGTCGCGCCAGTAGCTGAGATAATCGGCGCCCCCCGCGTAGATCAGCCTTAGTGCCAGCACAGCCAGAATGGCGTTCAGCGCAAACCTGAAGCGTCTTTCGTCGATGCGGGTCAGGACTTGCCGTCCCGCCAGGGTGCCCAGAAAACCGAACAGAATCAGAAGCGCGATGATCCCCGCCCATTTGGCGAAGGCAAACCCGAGGAATGCGAAAGTGAATGTTTTCAGCAGATGCTGCAGTGTCATCAGCGTGGCATGGGTCGCGACAAATCCCATGCGGTCCAGTCCCTGCGTCTTGACGAAGGCCGCGACGAAGGGTCCGGTGCCGCCGAAGAACATCGTCAGAAAGCTCGAAAAGCCCCCCGCAACGCCCGCTGAACGGCGCATGAAAGCGGGCGGCTTGGCGAGGATCGACCACAAAATGAAGCATCCGACGCCAATCTGGATCGTGGCCGGATCAAGCTGAACCACGAATGTACCGCCTAGCGCCACGCCGATCAGCGCGCCGATGCCGAAGGGCGCCACGATGGGCAGGTAAAGGTGCCGCGACATGATCGCCGCGCGACCGACGTTCGAACCAAGCTGCACAACGCCGTGCACCGGAATGATTGCAGGCGCAGGCAGCAGGATTGCCAAGACCGCCAGCATCACCGCCCCACCGCCGATGCCGAAGGCGACGGTGATAAACGATGCCGCAAAGCTCACAGCCAGCAATGCCGAGGCAACTGGCCAGCCCAGCCCGGCATGGAGGAGATCGGCGCTCATGTGTCCAGCACCGATGGGTGGAATAACGCCTCGGGTTTTACGCGATTGGCGGCGAGGTGCTGGTCCGCGGAATAGCGGCAGATGGCTTCGATCTCGGCCCGATTCCTGTTGAACCCGTAGCTCCAGTAGTCCGGGCCAAGCGTCGCCAACGTCCGCTCCATGGATGCGCCCAGCCAGGGCAGCGACAGGCGGTTGGCGTTTCCGAGCCAAACGTCGCGCAGACGCTTTAACGCCAGATCGCGGGCCTCGACAAAACCATCGTAAAGCGCGCGGGCCAACCACGGATGTTCTGCCGCGACTGTTTTTCTAAGTCCGATCAGATGCATGATCGGGAAGAGTCCGGTTCTTCGGAAATAGGCCTGTTCCGCGGTTTCGAAATCTGGAAACAGGCGGATCAGCGCCGGATTTCCATCCAGAAACGCCTGTGGTGGCTTTGGTGCCAGAAGCCCGTCGATTTCACCACGCAGCAACATATCCTGCAGAGTGTCGCCGTCCTTGATCGGCTCAACCACCATGCCTGGCGGCAGCGCCAGTTCCAGCCTCTCGCGCCTGATGCCCTCGTCCAGCGCCCCGGTGAACCAGTGGATCGCGCTGCAATCGACGCCGTATTCGTCAGCCATGATGCCGCGCATCCACAGGGCCGCAGTCATCTGATATTCCGGCACGCCGATCCGGCGGCCGGCGAAGTCGGCTGGCGATGTGATCCCGGCCCCCGCTCGCGCGAAGAACCCCGCGTGCCTGAACGCCCTGCTGACAAAGGCCGGGATCGCTGTGTAATCCGATCCACCGCACGACAGTTGCAACACGTAGCTGCTGACCGACATCTCGGTGATGTCAAACCGCGCCTCTTGCACGGCCCAGGGAAACAGCTTTGAGGTGGGATGGATGCTGCATTCTAATTCGACACCTGGCACTGTCACCTGTCCCTGATGCAGCGCCATGCATCGGTCATGATCCCAGGTGGCAAATGTCAGCCCTATCATTCTGCCGCTTCCTGCTTGTCAATCAACGCGGCTTCGACGGCCATCAGGTGGCGGCGCATGGCGGTGTTCGCCGCCTGCGGGTCGCGGCCCGAAAACGCCTCGAATATCCGGTCATGCTCGGCGAAGCTATGATGGTTGGATGGCGGCGGGCCCTGATCGGCACGGCCCCGCGACCAGACCACGGCGCGGCGCACGGCATTTAGGTGATCGAACATGGATAAGAGCAATTCATTGCTAGCGGCTAGCGCTACGGTGCGATGAAAACGATTGTCGCAGGTCTCGTATTCGCGCCATGTTCGCGCATCGCGCGACGCTGCAATGCAGATGCGTAGTTGTTCAATATCAGAAGCGCTGGCATTTATCGCGGCCTCCGCCGCAAGCATCGGTTCGAATTTCAGTCGCGCGCGCATCACTTCGCCCGGGCTGCTCCGCGCGGCTACTGCTGACAAGGATGTCATTTCGTCTGCGGGTTTCAGACCAACGAAGGTGCCTTTTCCGACCTGCCGCCAAAGTGCGCCCTCCTGTTCCAACACAGCCAGAGCCTTGCGCAATTCGCCGCGCGACACGCCGAGCAATTCGCAAAGCTCTCGCTCGGCTGGCAACTTGCCGCCGTTGGCGATTGCGTCCTGGGCTAGCCAAGCACGCAGCTGCGTAAGTGCAGCATTAGCCCCATTTGACATTCGAACCCCTACCAATCTGACCCGTCCATTCGACGGTGGACAACTGCGGCGGCTTCGTATTGGTTTTACCAATAAGGAATTGGTCTCCGTATGTCGATGGTGAAGTGTCAAACAGATAGGAACGCGTGTCAGATAGATAAGGACGCCGACATCCAATGGCTGCTTTCCAGGTTGCGGCGCTGCGTGCCTTTCAGGTCAACTGAGGCGACCTGCTTGCTGCAACTGCACGCTTCGGAGCCGGGGCATGTCTGCTCTGGGCTTATTTCGTTGAAAAACTCGCTCTTGATCGAGGTGTAAGTCGCTGATTCAATTCCAGTGAGCAGCAGGAGATCAAGCGATGATGGGGCCAAGGCAGGAAGCGCAGGCGGCGCTGTTCTACGAGTTTTCGCTGGAAGATCATGTGCCGCAGGACCACCTGCTGCGGTCGATTGATCGGTTTGTCTATCTGGGAGGTATCCGCGCACATCTCGCGGATTTCTACAGCCACACGGGACGTCCTTCCGTCGACCCCGAACTGCTGATCCGGATGCTGCTGGTAGGCTATTGCTTCGGCATCCGGTCGGAGCGCCGCTTGTGTGAGGAGGTGCATCTGAACCTTGCCTATCGCTGGTTCTGCCGTCTCGATCTGACCGACCGGGTGCCAGACCACTCGACGTTTTCCAAGAACCGCCATGGCCGTTTCCGCGAGAGCGAACTGCTGCGCCACCTCTTTGAGACAACCGTGGCACGATGCATCGAGGAAGGGCTAGTGAGCGGGCAGCGGCTCGCCGTCGATGCCAGCCTGATCGAGGCGGACGCGAACAAGCAGAACTCGACGCCGAAGGATGAATGGGACGCCTCGCAGATCAATCCAGTAGATGCGCCCCGCGCGGTTCGCGAGTACCTCGACACGCTGGATGAGGCTGCCTTCGGTGCCGCGAGCGAGGTCCAGCCCAAGTTCACCTCGCATTCCGATCCGGCCAGCCAATGGACCGCGGCCCGCAAGGGCCCTGCATTCTTCAGCTATTCCGACAATTACCTGATCGATACGGATCACGGTGTCATCGTTGACGTCGAGGCGACAAGATCGATCCGGCAGGCCGAGGTTGGATCGACCAAAACCATGCTCCAGCGTGTGAGGGACAAGTTCGATCTGCACCCGGAACGTCTGATCGCGGACACGGCCTATGGCACCGGGCCGCTTCTGGGCTGGCTGGTCGATCGCAAGATCGCGCCGCACATTCCTGTCTTCGACAAGTCTGGGCGCAATGACGGAACTTGGACACGGGCGGACTTCGAGTGGGACGCCGAAAACGACCAATATATCTGCCCTGAAGGTCACGCGCTCAAACAGTTCCGGCGCAACTACTCGGACCCGAACCGTGGACCGACCGGCAAGGGCACGGCTCGCTATCGTGCCTTGAAAGAGGTCTGCCAGGCCTGCCCATCCAAAGCCAAGTGCTGCCCGAATGCCGATGCGCGCAAGATCACCCGCGAGGAACATGAAGACGCCCGCCAGGTCGCCCGCGATATCGCCAAGACCAGGCAATACGACATCTCGATGAAGCTCAGAAAGAAGGTCGAGATGCTCTTCGCCCACCTCAAGCGTATTCTCGGTCTCGGCCGCCTCCGATTACGCGGCCCCTGCGGCGCAAACGACGAATTCCTTCTCGCCGCAACCGCCCAGAACCTCCGCAAACTGGCCAAGATCTTTCCCGCACCGCAGAAACCGCAAAGCGTCTGACCAGAACGGCGCCCGCGCCCTGAAAGAGGGCCCATTTTCTGCGCCAGCAACACGCTGTTTTTCCACAGAATCGGCGGAAAGCGGATCGTTCGCTGCGGAATGCACCAAGGTCAGCAATGCGGACGAAGCATGCGTAGTTGGGTTGCCTCTGTTCTGAGGTCGAGCTCCCGATAGGATCACAGGATTACTGTGAACAAGGGAGATTGAAGATGGAATATTATGCTGGATTGGATGTGTCGCTGCCTTCGTGCGCAGTTTGCATCGTCGATACCAAGGGCAGAGTTGCGTTTGAACGCGAGCTTGCTTGTGCAGTTGGTGATATCTCAGATTTCCTGAGGGATTTCCCGCATCCTGTTGAGCGGATTGGTTTTGAGGCGGGCACGATGAGCCAACATTTGTTCTTCGGCCTGCAAGCCGAGGGTTTTGATGTCGTTTGCATGGAAGCGCGGCAAGTGAATGCAGCCTTTTCTGCGATGCGTAACAAGACAGACAAGACTGAGGTGCCCCTAGTTTCCTAGACACCTGCCTTCGTCAGTTTCTGCTGTCTGATTTCGAAGTCAACATTGCCGGCAGGTGCTTGCATGCAACCCGAGAGGGGGCGACAGCATGCCGTTGTTGGTGTGCTTGCGTTTCGGGTTGTAGAACATCTCGATGTAGTCGAACACGTCCTGCCTTGCGGCGTCGCGTGTCGGGTATGTGCGGCGCCTGATCCGTTCCCGCTTCAAGAGCTGGAAGAAGCTCTCGGCCACTGCGTTGTCATGGCAGTTTCCTCTGCGGCTCATGCTGGCTTCGAGGTTGTGCTGTGCCAAGAACGATTGCCATTCGCGGCTGGTGAATTGCGAGCCCTGGTCCGAATGGATCGTCACTTTGCCTGGCTTGGGCTTGCGTCGCCAGACGGCCATGAGCAGGGCTTGCAAGGCCAGGTCTGTGGTCATGCGCGTTTGAGCCGACCAGCCGACGACACGGCGGGAGAACAGATCGATAACGACACAGAGATACAGCCAGCCCTCATGTGTCCTCAGATAGGTGATGTCCGTCACCCAGACCTGATCGGGCCGAGACGTCTGGAACTGCTGCGCCAGCCTGTTCTCGGCCACGACGGCTGGCTTGCCGCCGTAGCGCCCGGGGCGCCGCTTGTAGCCGACCTGCGCGGAGATCCCAGCCAACCCTGCCAGCCGGGCCACCCGGTTCTCGGAAACCCGCTCTCCCTGATCGCGCAGATCGTCAGCGAGCTTGCGATAGCCGTAGACCTTGCCGCTGTCGGCCCAGGCCCGCCGGATCAGTTCGGTCTGACGGATATCTTCCTGCGCACGGCGGCTTAACGGTTCCCTGAGCCATGCATAGAAGCCGCTGAAATGCACCCGCAGCACCCGGCACATGGCCCGGATGCTGAACTCCTCCCGATGCGCCCTGATGAAGGCGTACGTCGTCGGGACTCGCGCGCGAAGTACGCCGTTGCCTCTTTGAGGATGTCGCGCTCCTCGATGACCCGCGCCAGCTCACGCTTCAACCGCCGGTTCTCGGCCTCGTGATCCACGCCCGACGTCTTCGGCGCGGGATCGGCGAACAGCTTCATCCACTTGTACAAAGAATGCGTGCTGACACCCAAACGCCGGGACACCTCCCGAACCGGATCGCCCCGCACCGTGATCTGATGCACCGCATCGCGCTTGAACTCGTCGCTGTAATTGCTTGTCCCCATGTCGGCCTCCTCGCCTCAAAGCCAGGGGGCAAAGCGTCTGCAAATCCAGGGGCACCTCAGAGGGCTGGGAAGTGAATGCCAAGCGGGTTTACCGTCTCTACAACGAGATGGGCCTGCAATTGCGGAACAAAACACCCAAGCGCCGGGTGAAAGCCAAACTGCGCGAGGATCGGGTAGAGGCGACGCTGAGCAACGAAACATGGGCCATGCGTTGCCCGGTAGGCGAATGCAAGCACTCGCCGTAAGGGACTTCGTGCATGATCAGCTTGTGACCGGTCGCAAGCTCCGCATTTTGACCATCGTTGATACGTTCTCGCGGTTCTTCCAGCGACTGATCCGAGGTTCAGCTATCGTGGCGAGGATGTGGTCAAACACTTGAGCGGGTCTGTCGCCAGATCGGCTATCCTAAGACGATCCGGGTCGATCACGGCAGCGAGTTCATCTCCCGCGACCTGGATCTTTGGGCCTATCAGAACGGACGTTACTCTCGACTTCTCCCGACCCGGAAAGCCAACCGACAACGCCTTCATCGAGAGCTTCAACGGCAAGTTCCGGGCCGAATGCCTGAACACGCATTGGTTCATGAGCCTTGACGACGCCCGGTCAAAAATGGAGGAGTGGCGTAGAGACTACAACGAAGTACGACCGCACAGCGCCATCGGAAACAACCCGCCGATATCGCTGATGAAGGCTCAGACGTCGCGGACATAGCACAGACCTGAGCCCTAACCCCGCGGAAAATCTCCAGCCGGGTGGTCCAAACCAGGGTAGCAGGTCAATCCTCCGTTTCCTAACTATCGGGGCGGACCAGTTCAGTGGGGGAGGATCACAACGCCCCCATATCAAGGGCAGGCCGGCGGCCAGCCCCGGCAATGAAACCTTGCGACAGAACCAACGAGACCGGCCTTGTAGGCAATCATGCGGCAGTCAATCATTCATCAGAAACTGGCCCCGATGATGATCGCATTGACGCCGGTCGCAAGCGCCACGACGCTGCGCCGGTTTCCCTGTTGAGCGATGCCCATGGGGTTGTATTTCACCGCCACATCGCTTCCGTTGCTTTGTGCGGTCAGCAATTGCGAGAACATGGCCGCGTAGTTGGCATGCGATGCAGTCACGTGGAATTCGTGGCTGGAACCGTTCACTAAGAAACTGGCCCCATCACTTTCAACGACCAACATCAATAAAGGGCCGACTGCCTTTTCGATTGAACTGGCGGTCACCACCACCGAGGTGTCAATGCCACCTGACTGGGTTCGTGCAGTTGCACCAGGCTTGTTGCCCGCTTTTTTCGCCGGGATACGCGTAGTAGATCTTCCCATAATTAGTCTCCTTTGAATTGACGATTGAAATGGATCACGCGGAAAACATCATATTGGCAATTGCCGGAATGATGGACCGACGCTCGTCCTCGGACGCCCCGCCAGTGGGCGTCGGCGAAAAGGATTGGCGGCTATCCGCGTGCAAAGTCCGCACATTGAGCGTGTCATGCTCGCCCCAGACCGTGCGCACCATGTCGTTGCTGGCGTTGTCACGGCTCCAGGACACGACGGTTGCGGACCCGCCGTCGATCTCGATCCCCCAAATCAGGTTTTCAAACCGGCCCGCAGCGGCCGAGTTGAGATAGTTGGTTGCCTTTGCCGCAGACATCGTGATGGGGGCAGGTTTGCCTGGGTTGATGCGCGGCTCGTGGCTGTGGCCAAGAAGCAGGCGCGGGCCATTGTTGCCATAGCGCGCCTCCAGGCGGGCGACTATGTGCAATTCGTCCATATGGCGGAACTTGTACCAGCGTTCGCCCGTCTTGACCTCGTCATCGAACGCATCCTGAGGATCCGAGTTATCAAAATACTCCCAGGCGATGTTCTTGTTGTAGAGAACCTCCCATTTCGTTGTGTCATGCAGGTTCCCGATGGCCTGTCCGGCAACGGCCTCGGCCAGCCCAAGCGTGGTTTGCGGCACCGCCGGATCGTCGCTGACCAGCATGTTGAAGAAATGCTTGGACCCATCCAGCCACTTGTTGATGAAGTTCCGTCCATCCTCGGCAAGCGACCAGAGCCGATCTGGCCCCTGATATGCCCAGCCGCCACCCTCGCTAAAGCTTTCACCGGCGAATTTGGCGTGGGCTGCCACGCAATAGGCATCGAACTGATGCCCGTGACAGATGATCATGTCAGTATCATCGCCGTCGGACAAAAACAGAAGGTCGCTTGCTTCGGGCCATTCGATCCCAAGGTGCGAGTTGATGGCGGCTGTGTAGGCCGTCGTGGCCATATCGGTATCGTGGTTCCCGATGGTCCGATAATACCGGCCGCGCGCCAGAAACTCGTCATGCACAAGATGGTAATAGTCGGCGTGGTCCTGAAGAATGCGCACGAACTGGTCGAATTTGCGCGTTTCCCGGTCATTGAATATGGTCTGCCAGCTTGCCGTTTCGAAATCCGGCATGCCATTGATATCGGGTTCGTAGATCAACAGTTCTTCAACGTCGCCGTTCTCGACGAGGGAAAAATCGTTAGGGGAGTAGTAGGCGCGCAGAACATCAAGATAGAGCGCCTTGTTGGCACGGGCAAAAAAGTCCTGCCGGTTGTTCGCATCGGTAATGTGGATATCCGAAAATACGACATACTTTCCTGAGACCGGCGCAACGCGGTACGTGCGCAGATGGTCAAGACCCTGAGATGAAGTCCGACGCGTCGTCACACCGGTTGACGTCAGCGTTGCGGTGTCAGTGATGTCCTTGAGCCGGTTGAGATTGTCCGTGACCGCTGCAACCATGGTGCCATGGTTAGCATCTGCATAGGCCTTCGCCCGCCACGTCAGTTCCCACATGTGATTGAATTTTGCGTTGAACGTTGAAGTGCTTTCGTTCGCTCCGCCGAAATTCTTGGCCAAATCGCGTCCACTATCGCGTGCCAGGCTCTTTGAAATACCATCGAATATGCCAAATGACATCTTCGCCTCCTATAAAAAAACGGTTCTTCGGAAATTCGTCGGTCGGATTTGAAATTTGATGAAGTGTAGCGCAGCGGCCGGGTTTCAAACAGTCAGGGATTCCCGACCGAAAAGCCGATTTAGGCAACGGCACAACGGTAGCGCGCACATGTTCTCACCCTAGCCAGGGACGGCCTGCGCGTGGCCAAGAATTGGCGGGTTTTGTGAAAGACTCCGGCTGGTTCTGCGGCATTCCCACACCCAAGACAGTTTACAACCAAGCCATAAGGGTGATGGCGGTGACCGCGCAAAAGCGCCAAGAACGGAGTAGTGAGCTCCACGCCTCGGCGGGGCATCCGGAAGGGCGCTTTTCCGGTCAGTCCAATTTGCACCGCATCCTTGCGAATTTCACCACCCCGCCTCCTTTGTAGCAAAATATGCTATCAAAGGAGTGGCTCGAAGCCTCGACAGCTCCACCAAAGGCAGAATGCGGCGCTGCTCGAGTTTAGTTGCGGTTCAGTGCACATTCACCGGCGCAAGATCATTCTGTCGCGCCAGCACGAACGCCATTCTGCGGTCACGCACCAAAGCCAGTCGCTCACCATCGGCGTTGTGCACGGCGTATATCCGCTCTGCACCTTGAGCGGCCTCCTGCACATCGTCTGGCAGGTCGGCAACGTCGACAGCGCGGACATACACGATATGATCTTCGCCGCCCGGCAAATTCTTGAATCTCGTATTCATGCTCTTCCCCTTTTTATCCGCGGTCGATCTTAATTGTCTGCACAACAGACGTGGCCTGCGATCGCTTCAGGTCAACATGCAACAAACCGCTCTCCATCAGGGCCCCCGCGACCTCGACGCCTTCTGCCAGCACAAAACTGCGCTGGAACTGGCGAGTTGCGATCCCGCGATGCAGGAACACACGCGCATCATCGTCGTCGTTCTGCCGACCGCGCATCGATCAACTGCCCATCTTCGACAGTGATCGCCAGATCGGCCTCGGAAAACCCGGCAACTGCCAGCGTGATCCGGAACGAATGATCGCTCGTCTGCTCGATGTTGAAGGGAGGATACCCGCCATCTCAGATTTCGCGGTCCGTTCCATCAGCCGTTCCAGCTGGTCGAACCCCAAAAGCATCGGGTGGGTGCTTAGCGTCAGTTTCGTCATCGACACGTCCTTCAAGAAAGCGACAGTCCTGTTCAAGGCCCCGTTCAGCGGCAACCCTAAGCAAGATATGGGGGGACCGAGGCGAGGACTGCAAGAGGCGCGCGGCCCGCAATTGCTTGGCGCAGACCTCCAAACCCGATACGCTTCCGCAGCCACCCGGAACCGAGTTGGGGCAAGGATCGTAATGAACAAATCCACCCGGATGGACCACATCGAAGTGCTGCGCGTCAAACTCGAGGTACTGCGCTGCGAGCATCGCGACCTTGACGACGCCATCCACGCGCTTCAGGACAGCGGGCGCGGGGATCAGTTGCGCCTGCGCCGGTTAAAAAAGCAGAAACTGCACTTGAAGGATCAGATCGCGCAGATCGAGGACGAACTGACGCCGGACATTATTGCGTGACCCCCTGATCTGGCTATAGTGCCGCTTCCCTGAACCGGAGCGACACAATGGCAGAGACAAAAGTCGGCATTATCATGGGCAGCCAGTCTGACTGGCCGACGATGCGCGAAGCGGCGGCGGTGCTGGATGAACTGGGTGTGAGCTATGAAAAAAAGATCGTCTCGGCCCATCGCACCACTGACCGACTTTGGTCCTATGGCAACACTGCCGTGGCGCGCGGCCTGCATGTGATCATCGCAGGCGCCGGCGGGGCCGCGCACCTGCCCGGCATGATGGCTTCAAAAACCCGGATCCCCGTGATCGGCGTGCCAATTCAGACCAAGGCGCTCGGCGGTCTCGACAGCCTTTATTCCATCGTCCAGATGCCCAAAGGCTTTCCTGTCGCCACCATGGCCATTGGTTCTGCCGGGGCGGCCAACGCAGGCCTCATGGCAGCAGAGATCCTGGCCCTGCACGATGATGTCCTCGCTGCCAGGCTCGAAGGCTGGCGAGAGGCGCTTTCAGCCTCGATTCCAGACGAGCCCAGCGATGACTGATCCCCTCGCGCCCGGCGCCACAATCGGCATCCTCGGCGGTGGCCAGCTTGGCCGGATGCTTTCGGTCGCCGCCGCGCGCCTCGGCTTTCAGTGCCATATTTTCGAGCCTGGCGCACACCCGCCGGCGGGGCATGTAGCAGCCCATGTAACGACAGCAAGCTATGACGACATTGATGCGCTGACCGGCTTTGCGCAATCGGTCGATGTCATCACCTATGAATTTGAGAACATCCCAACCGCCGCTCTCGACACCCTTGAGGCCCTGCGTCCCGTCCGCCCGGGCCGGGAGGCGCTGCGGATCAGTCAGGACCGGCTGACCGAAAAAAACTTCCTGAGAGACCTCGGCCTGCAAACCGCCCCCTTTGCGGCCGTCGAGACCCTTGATGACCTGAACGCAGCCATCGCGAGGATTGGCACTCCTTCGATCCTGAAAACCCGCCGTCTTGGTTACGATGGCAAGGGTCAGTCCCGCCTGATGTCACCTGCCGACACCACTTTGGCGATAGAGGATATGTCCGGCGCCCCTGCCCTGCTGGAAGGCTTCATCGATTTCAGCCATGAGGTTTCTGTTATTGGCGCGCGAAGCGCCAGCGGACAAGTCGCCTGCTATGATCCCGGTGAAAACGTCCACAAGAACGGCATCCTGCACACCACCCGCGTGCCCGCACGCCTGTCGCCAACTCAGCGCACTGACGCCATTTTGATCGCCGCCAAGATCCTGAACGCACTCGACTACATCGGCGTGATCGGCGTGGAACTCTTCGTCACCGAACAGGGCCTCATCGTAAACGAATTCGCCCCACGGGTGCACAATTCGGGCCACTGGACCCAGAACGGCTGCACCATCGACCAGTTCGAGCAGCACATCCGCGCCGTCGCTGGCTGGCCACTTGGTGACGGCACCCGTCATGTCGACGTGGAAATGACCAACCTGATCGGCGAAGACCTGGCCCGCATCCCCGAGATCGCCCGAGATGGCACCACCGCCATCCATCTCTACGGCAAGGCCGAGGCCAAGCCTGGCCGCAAGATGGGCCACGTCAACCGCATCCTTGGCACCGTCGGTTAGGCCATCATTCCGAAAAATTCAGGCAGGGGTCCCGGACACACATCCCCCGGCGACTATTGCCGGATTACTTCGCGCAGCACATCAGCCAGCGTCAGCTTGATGGTCGAAACGCCCGTGACGCAGGAACTCAATCACTTCGGCGATCACCAGCGGATTCAGCATCATGAAGGTATGTGTGACCGGCAGCACGATATGGTCATCCATTCCTGCGATAACCGTCGACTGGACAGAAACCTTGCCGTCATCCTCGCCTTCGATCACGCTCGAGTAGAGCGGGTTCAGCGATCGGTTGCCCAGCGATTACGCCCAGTTCGAACCGCGGAAAGCCCAACTGGTTTGGCACGCTTTCGTCGGAGGTCCCCAGTTCCAGCCCGGCGGGTCCGTTCAGCCATTGAAATGCGCCGAGGTCACCAAAATAGTCCACCAGTTCGGAGCCGTGGTTCGGCGGCGCCATCATCACGCACCCGCCCCATCTGATCGGGCCGGTTGCCCTCCAGCCAGGCGCGCACCAGGATACCGCCCATCGAATGGGTCACGAAATGCACCGGCGTTGCGCCGCAGGCGGCGACGGCGGGCCCGACCTGCGCCACCAGATCATCGATCGGTGCCTTGGTTGACGGATAGCCCTTGTTCACAACGCTGTATCCGGCCGCTTCAGCGCCTCTTCCATGATCACCATCGAGGTCTCGGTCCGCGCAAGCCCATGCAGCAATCACCACGCAATCCGCGTGTGCAAGACCGGGCATCAATGCCAACACAAGGGCCAATTATCCTAAACATGTGATGTAAGATAGTAGGTCTTTGCCAGACAGTTGCGAGATGATGCTTGCCAATACCCTGCCGACACAAGCGATCAAGATACACATGAGACACCGCTCGCCCCGACTTGCTGCCCGCGCGATCATCGTTCACGACGCCCGTTTGCTGCTGGTCAACGCCTATCCCAGCGCGCGTGGCTCCGACCTCTGGTGCGCGCCCGGCGGCGGCGTCACATCCGGGCAGTCGCTGCCCGACAATCTGGCGCGGGAGGTCCATGAGGAGACCGGGCCTGACATTGCAGTAGGTGATCTTGCCCTTGGTCAATGAGTTTCACGATCCCGAAAGCGGTTTTCATCAGGTCGATCTGTTCTTTCGCTGCCGCATCACCGGCGGCCAGATCGACCCCGCTTGGCGCGATCCCGAAAGGATCGTGACGCAATCGCCGCTTCTTCAGCCTGGCAGAGCTGCGCAATATCCGCCTAAAGCCCGACAGCCTGCCAGATGTGGCGTTCGGTGCGGCGGGGCCAGCCCGATACGACCCTCTGGAAGCCATTGTTCCCTAAGGCGTTGGCCACCCGTTCAGCCGCGCGGTTTGCTCCGCCATGTTGACACCCACCGCACGAACCTGCCCCAAATCCCACGTGCCCTGTCGCGCGCAGCATCCGAGGCTTCGTCGATATCTTCGAGCACCGGATCGATGGAACGTTCCCGAAACTGCACCCACATACGCCACAGCGCGAACAAAAGCAGCGCAAGGATCAGGAAGATGAAGATATTGACCCAGGGGATGATGCGAACTTCCGGACCGGCCACTGCCTTTATGCCGATCGCGTTCGGGTAGATGGTCAGGAATTCGTTGCGCCAGCCGTAATGCGTGAGCGAGACCCATTGCGGGTTCGCCTTGGTCGATTTCAAGTCCTCTGCCTCGGCTTGCAGGTTCGAGGAATCGAGCTTGAAATAGGGCGGCCAACCCCAGCCAGTGTCCTCATTGCGGTAGACCATCGGCTTGCCGTTGGGCGTAAAATGCCTCGATGAACCGCACGTCGCGGTTGCCCGCCACGGTGGTCCCGACGTCGGGCGAGGCCCAGAAGATCGAGTTTTCGCCGAAGTCGATACGGCGGACGTCGGTGTTGGTAATCCGCACGATGTCATGCTGCGGCAGCGTGTAGTGGAAGAACCCGAAAAGCAGAGTCAGGATCACAATCCAGAAGGTCCATTTGACGTAACGCATTCAGGGCCTCACATAAAGTTAACGGCATAGAGCAAACCACCGACCACCAAGATCGGCACGATGATCACAAGGACGATCAGTTTTTTGCGAAATCCGGTCTCATAGTCTTGCATGCCTTCCGCTATATAGGCGTCACGGTCGCCGGTTTTAATCTCATTGTCCCACTTTTCTTCAAGTTTCTCGCGCCGGATTGATCGAGAATAGACCGATACCAACAGGTAGACCACGGCAAGGAACAGAAATCCAAAGACCGCCAGCCGGATTGCACCTATCATCTCTTTCTCCTTGTCACCGCGCCCCAAGGTCCAACGATGTCAATCAGTTGCTCTTCTTCGCCGGGGCCAGGTACGTGCATCGGTTCTTCATTTCCGAACAGCGCGTCGCGCGTTCCGGCCTTGTCGACTTGGTACTCATGTACCAGAAAATCGACTACATATCGCTTCTTGGCCTCGGACCAATCTGAATAAAGCGCATAGAAGAGTTCCTTGTGGCAGATGAAGAGCTGGCGCACGTCCAGCGGCGCCAACTCAGCCAGCAGCTGGTTGACAAGGTCGCGATCGGCATGTGGTCGGGCGCGCAGTGTGTAGAAATAGGCCGGATGTTCGGAACTGATGCTAGGCCAAGGGCCATCGAGTTTCGACCCAGCGTTTGAGCGCCGCAAGGCCATGAAACTCCTCTGGCAGCGCGCGCCCCAACTTGTGCGCCAAGTGCCGCAGATCACGCCTTGTCGCGCGCGCCCAGATCCTCACCCAGGCTGGCCGCCGCGTCGACCAGAATGAAATCCATCTTCTGACCCAGAATGGCGGCGGCATCCACGTTGCGCGCCCGAACGATGGGTTCAACAAGGTCGTTCATATCCAAGAACCTTGCGATCATGTTGCGATCATTGCGGTCGAAAACATGTGCTATGGGAAGCTTTCCCAATCGGTCCTTCGGCCCAATGGAAATCGCCGCCGGATGCGGCACGTCGCGGAAGATGTAGAGCCCGCCAAAATGCGCGGTCCAGAAGTTGCCCTGATCGACAATCAGCGGTTTCAGCGAGATCGGATTTCGCGTGACATCACCGGTGGTCTGCGCCAGCCCGATCATCTCGGCGATCAGCAGGTCATCCCACCAGGCGTCATCTTCAGTTTTGAAACGGTCGATCAGTTCCGCCAGCTTTTGGCCCTCGGCGACATGGCTACCGGTGGTGTCAGCCTCTACCTTGATCCGGCGGATGTCGAAAAGACGCTCGGGCGAGGACAAGTCGAAGACCGAATTGGCCAACTCCCCCGCCACCGCATCGCGGGTCGTCAGGGCAAACAGCTCGGCCTCGTTATCTTCGATGAACCGGCGCAAGATCGGGCGTGAGGTGGAAAATTTGGCATTCAGCAGCGGAGCGGTTTTCTGCGCGGTCGAAAGCAAAATAAACTGTCGGTTGCAGCCGTTCGGGTTGAGGTAGAGCGGGTCGTCGAGCTCGTCGCCAATTTCCGGAGAGTAGCCGGAAAGATCAATATGGAAATCGGTGAGCTTCGTTTCTTTCCCGATCAGGCTTTTCAGTGCCCGGTTGTAGCGATCAACAAGCTGCTCCGACGTGACCGGCATCAGGTTGCCGAACATCAGTCCCTTTGCGATCAATCGTCTCATGCGCCGTTCCCCCGCATGATATCTTCGCCGCGTCGACGCTCTACTGACTGGGCCGCCGAAAACCATCTCAGGGCGAGGATTGGCAGCCAGATGATCGCCGACAGGGCCGACAGGCGCAATAGAACCATGATGGATGCGAATGGCGTCTGCGTCAGGGCAGCGCCAACCGGCGATCCGCGCAGGGCATATACGACACCGAAGATTGCCGCACCCAATACAAACAGGCTGAGAGCGGTCGAGAAAATGCTAACCGCGAGGCGTCGCTGAGAGCGCGTGTCACGCTCAACAAAGACCCGCGGCAGCAGAGCCGCAAGTGCCGACAGAACTGCCACTGGCAACCCGGTATTCAGCAGACCTATGGGCTCTGGCTGGATCATCGCTGGCCAGTCCTGACCGCGTAGCGCCGCCGCGCTTCGTCCATCCGCCCCATCTCTCGCACCGCATTCTCGATTGCGATCTCGTCAGATTTGTCGGCGTAGCGAAATTCACTATCGGCGTAGCGGTTGATTTCCTGGATCACCATATCGACGGTGATCGGACGGGTCATCTCTTTGATCATGGACAGTTTTTCGTCATATGTCCTGAAGACGAACAAGTCGGGGTTTTCCATCCACTCATCGGGCAATTCGAAGTCCATTGCCCGGACTTTGATTGCATCAGTGATGTTCTTGATCGCACGTCCGGTGAAGCGGTCATCAGCTTGCTGGATTGCCTTGAGATAGGCTCCCAGCTTGGCGATCGTATCCAGCTTGCCAATATCGCGTTGCACGTTGTCCCAGACCAGCAGCAGACCGTCCTCTTGCGGGCGACCGTGGCGTTCGAAACTCTCGGCAACGGCCCGCTTGATCTCTTGCGCGGCGTAAAGCCCGTGATCCCCCAGCGGGATCGCATGGTTCTTGCCCATCAAGAGGTGCAAGATGTCGATGTAGTCCTCGCGGCTTTGCGGGCCGTCAACCAAAAAGCGCGCTCCCGCGCGTTGGCGCAGAGCCTCGTCGACGTTTTCCGGATAGTTCGAAAACATGCCAAAAGTGCTATTGCCGCGCACCACGGTGTTGGCACCGGAAAACGCCTCCATGAACACGGCCGTAACCTCTTGCTGGCCAGCGCTGGACTGACGGTCGCCGCGCTTGCCTGCAATCTGGTCGATATCGTCAATGGTGCCGAAACCGATCACGTTGGGGTCGAGCACGTTGGTCACGAAAGCCTTGGCGTTCTGGCCGGATTTGCCCTGGTAGCTGTCGATCTGATCGATGCTGAAATTTTGGTAACGGAACGGGTAGCCCGCGGCCTGGCAGTAGCCATGCAGCAGCCCCGCCATCATCTGGATCAGCGTGGTCTTGCCGGTGCCGGGTTTTCCGTCGCCCATGAAGGTGAAAATAAAGCCGCCCATCTCGGCGAACGGGTTAAGCTTGCGTTCAAAATCGTAGGCCATCAGCATCTTGGCCAGTTTCATCGCCTGATACTTGGCGATATGGTTACCGACGACTTCTGTGGGTTTCTTGAACGTCATCGTCAGGGTGGTGCCGCGGGCGCGGAGCGCGGGGCTGAAGCCCTGGATCGTGAAATCATCCGCCTCGACCCGATAGCGCGCATCGGCGAACGGCGCGGTTCGCGGCGCGGTCTGGGCGCGTAGTGCGACTTTTTCCATCAGCTGTTCGGCATACGCAAGGATCGCCGCGACCAGCGTCGCATCGTCGCGGGCATACGTTGCAAGAACCTGATCGAGTTCCCATATCGCACCATGCAAGGCCAGCGGCGCATTGTCAGTCAGCACCTCGTCCACGGCGCCAACTTCAACCGTCCGCTCGGTGGCCTGATTGGCCAGCAGAAAAGCCGCTGCGTTGCCGAATGTGTAGAGAACTGCCAACGCCTCTGCCGTCAGAAGTTCGGAAAACTCGGTTGTGCGTGAGGTGTCCACGCCGGTTTCCAAGTTCCGCCGCTTGAGTTCGGACAGGCCGGTCTGTTCGGAAAAGGCATCCCCGACGGCAAGGGCAATCGCAAGGGCGCGTCGCAGCGCGATTGCCACGCTGGCCTGCACCGGTGAGGTCAGCGGATCGTCGTCGTCCATCTCGGCCAGCCGGTCCAGCAGCCGCACGCCTTCCGGTCGGCTGATCGTGCGGGTGATCATTCCCGGCGTTGTCGAGCGGAAGCGCCGGTTCATCGCGGCCATTCCCGGTGAACGCTCCGGCGTAGGAGCGGACAGCCGCGCCTTGGCCAGCCTCGGACTGTGGTCGATCCCCATCAGCATTTCAAGCGCTGCGGCAGCATGGCCGGCTATATCTTCCTCGCGCAGTTCCATCTGGTCAGCAGGCATGCTCATCAGGCTTTTTCCTTTCTTCTTATCGGTAACTCAGAACCCGGCCCTGCGGACTGACCACGAATTTACGCACATCACGAAAACCCGGCGGATCAAGTTCGGCCAGCACCTGATAAGGTCGTTCTGGTAGAATGACCGCGCGTTCCATTCGGGTTGCACCGGTATCCGCACCGCGCCCCGAGAATGGATCCAGCGCAAAGATCTCGCGCTCGACTTTTCCGAACCAGCCGGATTTCTGAACCTCGACGCGCTCACTTTCCAGATCCTCGACTGTCCATGCCAAGGTCCAGTCTTCGCCTTCTGGCGATTTCGCGTCTTCCAAAACTTTGCGGATCGGACCGGACTGCCGAGTATAGGCGCTTGAGTACATCGGCCCGACATGGATGCGACGCAGGCGTTTGGGGTGCAGATCGTCAAAATCCAAGTCAAAACCCTGCGCGATCGTCAACAGTTTAAGCCCTGCCACAGATTGCGCCATCAAATGGCTTTGCGCTTCGGGCCAGCGTCTTTGATCCTTCGGCAACGCGGTGCGACCAGTATCCTCCAGCTCCATCAGGTAGATTGTCGGGAGATTTACCTGACTGTCATAGACCGCCCAGTGCAGCTGATATAGCCGTCGGTCCTCTGGCTGATTGCCCAGCCAGATCACGTCAGGATCATTCTGAGCCCAGAATAAGCCACCGCGCGCCAATGCCTCGTAATACAGACGCTGCGACAGGGCGAATTGCAGTTTGGTGGGGATCGTCAGGTCGCCAACAATGGTACGGATCATTTCCGACTTCAGATCGGCGACAGACATCATGCCTTTCAGATGACGCTCTGCCTGCTGAGCGTCATTGGCCATTGTCATAAGTTCGCGGAAAACTGGAAAGCCGCTTTCATGGGCGTCGAAAGCCAGCGAGCCGAAGAAGGTGCCGGTGTCGCGCCCCGTCATCAGGTATTTCATTGCAAGCGCTTGGAAGGTACGCGAAATCGCCTGAATATAGTGGCCGACGATGGCCACGTCCTGTTTCGACAGGCGGCGTTCGACCTCCATCGTGGCGGCGACACGGGCCAGATGGCCAGTGATAACTTCGAACTTTCGGAAGTACCGGCGCGTCGAAAATGTATCCGACAGGCCGACATGATCGTGGGTCAATTCCGCCTTGATGTCCCGGCTGTCGGTCTCGGTTGCCACCTAGGCCCCGTACAGATTCTTGTCGTGCTTCTCGACGATTTTCTGGAAACGGCGCGCAAAGCGTTCATCAGCTTTTGCCTTCTGCTCCAGTACCTTGCGGGCAAAGACCATGTGATCCTCATGCGCCTCCAGCATGTCGGCCATGCGGGTGTTGGTGGCCGAGCCGATGCCGGCCATCGCCGCCTGCGCCTCCTGATCCGTCTTCACGCCGATCTCGTTGATCCGATGCGCAACGTCCTGTTGCTGAGCCGTTTTCAGCGACTTGGACAGCGCGTCATACAGCACCACCCGCTGTTTGGTATCGGTTTGCAGCTTGTTGATCAGCACCATCTGCGTCGCTGCCTGGTTCTGCAACGAATCCATCCAGGTCTTGCCCTTTTCGATATAACGCTCCAACGTCTGGGACTTTGCCAGCATGACCTGTTCGGACTGCACCAGCGCATTGTATTTGGTGTTCAGTGCGGCAAGCTCGGTTTCCAGTTTGGTCCGTGCGGCTGCGTCCTGCTCAACGGAAATTTTGTTTTCCAGCGCGATGATCTTTGGGTCCATGCCCTGGATTTCAGCACGAGTGGTTTCCAGATCTCCGACGGTGAACTCGCGTTCGTCGAGGGTTTCGGTAAGATTGCCCTCAACCTTTTCTTTCTGTACATTCAACACGTTAAGCTGGTTTTCCAACAGTTTCACAATAACATCTGACTTACCGATCAGATCTTGCAGCTTGTCGTCGATCGAGGCGGTTCGCATCCGTTCCTGACGCAGGCTGTCGGATTTACCCTTCGAGAATACGCCGACGAAGCTTTCCCACCCCGTCTTGTTGCGCATTTCGTCGAAATCCCTGGAGAATGCGGTGGTCACGTCATCAAGGCCCATGATGAGTTCGGCGATATTGGCGTTCATCAATTCAGTATGGGCATGCACATCGTCGAGAGTGGCATTCTCGATGTCGATGGCAATGTCATCGCCGCTCTCCAACTTATGGCGAGCGGTTTCAATCCGGCTGGTCAGTTCGGAGATCTTGGACTGGGCTTCCGCAACTTCTTCCTGGCTTTTCCGAATCTGCGCGTCAAAGTCAGCCATGTGCACTCCTTCATCTTTTCAATGACTTGGCTCATATATGGGGAATGTTAACGCAATTATCATCCCCACGTCATCCGATTTCCGCCGGTTGCGCGTTGCGGGGCACAAAGGCGTCGGCTAGCTTTCCGACACTGGGGATTTGGGGGCAACATGACAGCAAATATGATCTTGGTGACTACAGCGGATACCGCACCGCAAACAGAGCGCCCTGCGCCGGAAAAGGTGCTGGCCGGCGATCCCGCTTTCACGACCTGGAACATCGAAGATCGTGACGGGCTTTACTGCGGCATCTGGCAGGCAACGCCCGGAAAATGGCGGATTTCCTATGATGAATGGGAATATTGCCGGATTCTGTCGGGCATTTCGGTGCTGACGGAAGATGGCGGCGATGCTTGGACGGTCAGGCCAGGTGATAGTTTTGTTCTGCGGCCCGGTTTCGTCGGGACATGGGAAGTCATTGAAACGACGACGAAAGACTATGTGATCCAGCTTTGACGATGGCATGAATTCGGCGTTTCGCCGATCTTCGTTTTGGTGAGATTTTAGTTTGGGTTTCCGTTATTCTGCCGCCATAAAACAGAAATCAGGGAGAATTTCGAATGGCAATTCTAATCATGCTGATCATTGGAGCAATTGCCGGCTGGCTGGCTGGGCAACTTGTTCAGGGCTATGGGTTTGGGCTGGTCGGTAACATCGTTGTGGGCATTGTTGGGGCGGTTCTTGCAGGGCTGATTTTTCCCAGGATCGGGCTGGGCATGGGCGGTGGTATTATCGTTTCGATCATTCATGCGACGATTGGCGCAGTCATTCTTTTGTTTCTTATCAAGGTGATAAAGAAAGCCTGACCATTCCAAATGCAGAAAACAGGCCCGCGCCAGTTGGGCGTGGGCCTGTTTCTTTCCGGCATTGTGAATCAACGGATGACGTTGAAATCCGGCCCAAAGGGGTACCTCGTGATATCCTCGGCACCGTCCTTCGTCACGACGAGAATGTCATGCTCGCGGTAGCCGCCCGCACCGGGGCGCCCGTTTGGAATGGTCAGCATCGGTTCCATCGAGATGACCATTCCGGGTTCCAGAACCGTGTCGATATCCTCGCGCAGTTCAAGGCCCGCCTCGCGGCCGTAATAGTGCGACAGCACACCGAAGGAATGACCGTAGCCGAACGAGCGGTACTGCAAAAGGTCGCGATCTTCAAAGAACGCGTTGACGCCCGCCGTGATCTCGGAGCAGGAGGCGCCGGGCCTGATAAGGCTCATCCCCAATTCATGTGCACCGATGTTGGCCTGCCAGTATTTGAGTGAGGCGTCATCGACTTCGCCGACGAACATCGTGCGTTCGAGGGCGGTGTAATATCCTGAAATCATAGGAAAAGTATTGAGAGAGAGGATGTCGCCGCGTTCCAGTTTCCGGCCCGTTACCGGGTTGTGGGCACCGTCGGTATTGAGCCCGGATTGGAACCAGACCCAGGTGTCGCGGTACTCGGCTTGGGGGAAGGCGCGGGCGATTTCGGATTCCATGGCGTCGCGACCGGCCATGGCGATGTCAATTTCCCGAGCACCTTCGCGAACCGCGTCGTGGATGGCGAAACCGCCGATGTCGGCGATGCGCGCGCCCTCGCGGATCAGGGTGATTTCGGCAGGGCTTTTGTGCATCCGCTGGCGCATGGTGGCGGGGGCGATATCGACGCGGGATTTGGGCGCAAGGAAGCTGGTGAGTTTCGCCGATTGCAGCAGGGTCAGGTGATCCTCTTCAATGCCAATTACCTTGCCTTCACCGGCCACGGAACACACTGCGCGCCAGTAGTTGTCGCGCTGCCAGTCGCTATAGGTGATGTTGTCGCCGTGGCACCTGCGCCATGGCTGGCCCGCATCGATGCCGGCAGAAATTGTTACGCTTTCAGAAGGAGTTACGACCAAGGCATAGGGCCGCCCGAAGCTGCAATAGAGAAAGCCGGAGTAGTAGGCGATGTTGTGCATCGAGGTCAGGACCGCGGCATCCACCCCGGCCTGTTGCATGATCTTGCGCAGGCCCGACAGCCGGGCGTCATACTCTGTCGCGGCAAATTGCAGGGGCGCTTTTTCGCCATTGTGAAAGCGGTAGAATTCGGTGCGTGTGTTCGTCATTTTTCGACCCTCTGGAACGGGCCCGGCGTATGTCCGCCTGGACCCCAAAAGATCCCGGCGTTCAGGACGACAAGAGCCATGAATGCGGCGACGCCATCGCTGCGACTCTGGCGCGGATCATAGCTGGTCCGCACGGGCTGTCACGCAGATTCCACGCAGGCCGCGAGGCCCCGGAATCACTAGTGTTGTACGCGATGTTGTACAACACAGACATTTGTTGACCGCTTTGTTGTACAACATTCATGGATTTCTACAGGCCTTCGACAACCGTTCGACGCCCCACCCCAGCCGCCCCCTTTGCCGCCGACCGGTTTCGTGAAAGACTTGGCAGAAATCGGGAGGGGTGCGATGCGACTTGGGGGAAAGACTGCGATCGTGACTGGGGGTGGTTCGGGCTTTGGCGCCGGGATCTGCCGCCGGTTTGCCAACGAGGGGGCACGGGTGATGGTGGCCGACATCAACATGGATGCGGCACAGACCATCGCCGAAGAGATCCACGGCATTGCGTTCGAGGTCGATGTTTCGGTGAACGGCAATGTCGGCGCGATGATCCATGCGGCGATCGAGACCTTCGGCAAGCTGGACATCGTGATCAACAACGCCGGCATCACGCATCTGCCGATGCCGATGGAGGAGGTGCCGGAAGCGGAGTTCGACCGGGTGCTGGCGGTGAACGCCAAGTCGGTTTACCTGACCGCGCGGCATGTGGTGCCGCACATGAAGGCCAATGGCAGCGGCAACATTCTGAACATCGCCTCGACCGCCGGGCTGTCGCCGCGGCCGGGTTTGAACTGGTACAATGCCTCGAAGGGCTGGATGGTGACGGCGACCAAGACGATGGCGGTGGAACTGGCGCCCTCTGGCATCCGGGTGAACGCGCTGTGTCCGGTTGCTGGCGAAACGCCGCTGTTGGCCTCATTTCTGGGCGAGGACACGCCGGAGCGGCGGGCGAAGTTTCTGGCGACGATCCCACTGGGGCGGTTTTCGACGCCCGAGGATCTGGCCAACGCGGCGACGTTCTTATGTTCCAACGAGGCTGCGATGATCACCGGAGTGGCGCTTGAAGTGGATGGCGGGCGGTGCATCTGAATGCGAAAAGGGGGGCCTGCGCAGCCCCCACGGCCCGTGCCGCCCCCCCCCGCGGGATATTTGAGGGATAAAGATGATGAGTGGTGAGAGGCTGGTGCCCGGAGCGCGGAACCTGATCACCGATGTTGCGGGCCTTGTGGTCGGCAACGCTGAAAATCATCAGGTGAAATCGGGTGTGACGGTGCTGACATGCGCGCGGCCTTTCGTGGCGGCGGTGCATGTGATGGGCGGAGCGCCCGGCACCCGCGAGACCGATCTGCTGGCGCCGGAAAATCTGGTGCAGCAGGTGGATGCGCTGGTCCTGTCTGGTGGGTCGGCCTTGGGGTTGTCGGCGGCCTCGGGCGTGGCGGATGCGTTGCGGCGTGCGGGGCGCGGGTTCGATGTTGGCGGGCAGCGGGTACCGATCGTGCCAGCGGCGATACTGTTCGATTTGCTGAACGGCGGCGAAAAGGCCTGGGCCGAGAACCCCTATCCGGCCTTGGGCAAGCGCGCGTTGGGCGTTGCGGGGGTGGAGTTTGCGCTGGGAACGGCGGGAGCCGGGACCGGGGCGACGACAGCGCATTGCAAGGGCGGGCTGGGCTCGGCCTCTTTGGTGCTGCCGTCGGGGGTGACAGTTGGCGCACTGGTGGCGGTGAATGCCCTGGGGTCGGCCGTGGTGCCGGGCGGGCGGCAGTTCTGGGCGGCGCCGTGGGAGATTGGCGGCGAGTTCGGCGGGCTGGGTGTGGCCGTCGATCACGATCCCGGCGCGCTGCCCGTTACCAAGCACGGGGCCGCGCAGAACACGACGATCGCGGTGGTTGCCACCGATGCGGCTCTGACGCAGGCGGAGGCGAAACGGATGGCGATTGCGGCGCATGACGGCATGGCGCGGGCGCTGGTGCCGAGCCATACACCGATGGACGGCGATCTGGTTTTCGCGGCGGCCACCGGCGCGCGCGCGCTTGCCGATCCGGTGGGCGAGGCGCTGCTGATCGGCCATGCGGCGGCGGTTTGCCTTGCGCGGGCGATTGCGCGCGGGGTTCACGCGGCGACCCCGGCAAAGGGTGATACGCAAACCTGCTGGCGCGATCTATAGCCCGCCCAGAAGCGCGCACATCAGCGGGCTGTCGGGATCGCGCAGGCCGTCTATCACATCGAAATGGTGCCGGCCGGGATCGACATGCAGCTTGGCGTTTGGCCAAGCGTCAGCCAGCCATCGGGCCTGATCGAGGAAGGCGGGGCGCTCCTCGGCCCCAACCCAGACGGTGACGGGGATATCGCGGAGGGCGCGCTGCAAGGCGGGGCTCTCGGTACCGGCCTCGGCGGCATCGAGGCGCAGGTCATCGTTCATTTTTGTCTGCATCAGCGGGCGCAGATCGCTGAGTGGCGAGATCGGCACGACGCGTTTGATCCTTGCCGCGACCGCGTCTGGCAGGGCCACATCGCGGCAGACCATCCGCGCGGCAAGATGGCCGCCCGCCGAATGGCCGGTGATGACGATGGAACCGGGGGCCAGCCCGGCGGCATGGGTCGACGGCGTTCGCGATCTCGGCGGTGATTTCGCGGATCCGGGCCTGGGGCGCCAGCGTGTAGGACGGCATCGCCACGGCCCAGCCGCGCGCTGTGGCCCCGGCGGCGAAATGCGACCAGCACTGACGCTCGAACATCCGCCAGTAGCCGCCGTGGATGAAGATCAGCAGCCCCTTGGGCCGGCCTGCGGGCAGGAATAGGTCGAGGCCCTGACGCTCGGTTGAGCCATAGGCAAGGTTCAGCCGGGCGCGGCCGATATCATGCTGTGCCTCGCGCCAGGCACGGGCCTCGGTTTGCCAGCGCTCGGGATAGGCGGCGCCATCCGGAATGAAGCTGGCGTTTTCATAAGCGATGTCCGGGTCCATTTTGCCCCCCCATTTTGCCCCCCTTGCATTTGTGCCTATATATCTGGACAAGGCCCCGGTGCCCATGCATTGCCGTTCAATATCCCAGACAGAGGTGACCCATGCTCGATTCCCCGACCGATCTTTCCAGCCTGCTGAAAGACCCCGACTTGCTGGCGACCAAGGCCTATCTTGCGGGCGAATGGGTGGACGCAGAAGGCGGCAAGACGTTTGACGTGACCAACCCGGCGCGCGGCGACGTGATCGCCAAGGTCGCCGATCTGAGCCGCGCCGAGGTTGCCGCGTGCGATTGCGGCGGCCGAGACGGCCCAGAAGGACTGGGCGGCGTGGACCGGCAAGGAGCGCGCCGCGGTGCTGCGCAAGTGGTTCGATCTGATGGTCGAACACGCCGAGGATCTGGGCACGATCCTGACCGCCGAACAGGGCAAGCCGCAGGCCGAGGCCAAGGGCGAGGTGCTTTATGGCGCCTCGTTCATCGAATGGTTCGCCGAAGAGGCCAAGCGGGTCTACGGCGAGACGATCCCCGGCCACCAGCGCGACAAGCGGATCACCGTGATCCGCCAGCCGATCGGGGTCGCGGCATCGATCACGCCGTGGAATTTCCCCAACGCGATGATCACGCGCAAGGCCGGGCCGGCATTGGCGGCGGGCTGCGCCTTTGTCGCCCGCCCCGCGGCCGAAACGCCGCTTGTCGGCACTGGCGCTGGGTGTGCTGGCCGAACGGGCGGGCATCCCCAAGGGCGTGCTGTCGATCGTGCCGTCATCGCGGTCGTCCGACATCGGCAAGGAGTTCTGCGAGAACCCGGCGGTGCGCAAGCTGACCTTTACCGGCTCGACCGAGGTGGGCCGTATCCTGCTGAAACAGGCCGCCGACCAGATCATGAAATGCTCGATGGAACTGGGCGGCAATGCGCCGTTCATCGTGTTCGACGATGCCGATCTGGATGCCGCCGTCGAAGGCGCCATGATCAGCAAATACCGCAACAACGGCCAGACCTGCGTCTGCGCCAACCGGCTCTATGTGCAGGCCGGGGTCTATGATGCCTTTGCCGAGAAACTTGCCGCTGCGGTCGAAAAGATGAAGGTCGGCGACGGGCTGGAAAGCGGATCGCAGCTTGGGCCGCTGATCAACAAAGCCGCCGTCGAGAAGGTCGAGGAGCATATCGCCGATGCCATGACCAAGGGCGGCAAGGTCGTCTGACCGGCGGCAAGCCGCATGAAAAGGGCGGCACGTTCTTTGAGCCGACGATCATCACCGGAGCGACGCAGGACATGCTGTTCTCGAAAGAGGAAACCTTCGGGCCGCTGGCGCCGCTGTTCAAGTTCGATACCGTCGACGAGGTGATCGCGATGGCCAATGACACGATCTTCGGCCTGGCGGCCTATTTCTACGCCAAGGATCTGAGCCGCGTCACGAAGGTGGCCGAGGCGCTGGAATACGGCATGGTCGGGATCAATACCGGGCTGATCTCGACCGAGGTGGCGCCGTTTGGCGGGGTCAAGCAATCCGGGCTTGGCCGCGAAGGGTCGCGGCACGGGATGGATGAGTTCATGGAGATGAAATACATCTGCATCTCGGTCTGAGGGAGCCTTGCGTCCACATGTGGACACAGAACAGAACCCTTGTAAATCAAGAGGATGGCCTTTCGCGTTAGGCCATCCTTAACGATTGCGCTGCGGCGCGCGGTGGGGATTGACACAAGATACGGGTGCGGCCGCTTGCGCGAGATCGGGCCCAGACCGGGCCAACGGAACCTGACATGACGTAACGCCAGCGGGCGTGATGGCGAATGGCCGGTTTGAGGCCAATGTGACAGATGGCGCGGGACACATGAAGGTCCCAGAAGCGCCATAAGTCGACTTTGAGGCCGCGATACCTACCCGGGGATGTCAATTAGCTTGCCGCGGGAAATCTCGCAGGCTTGGTCGTACATTGGCAGCTCAACCAACACGCCAGCGCGCAGCGATCCATCCTTGCAGGAAACTTCGATCTCGGTGCCCAGGCCATGTTCGGCACTGTCCATCAACGCGATTCCAATCCCGTGCCCCAGAAAGGGTGATGTGGCACCGGCTGTCACAACACCAACAGGCGTTCCGTCAATCTGAACTGACCCGGCAATCAAGGGCTCGCCGTCTGCGCATTTGATCCCATGCGAGCGTCTGCCCTTGTCTGCCGTTTGCAAAGCGGCCTTCCCGATAAAGTCAACCTTGTCTTCATCGACAAACCGGCCCAGCCCCGCTGCATAGGGCGTCGTCGTTGAATTGAAGTCCGCCCCTGCGTTCAGGATGCCTGCTTCAATCCGGCGGATGTTCATGGCGTCCAGGCCAAAGATCTCCATTCCGCAATCTGCTCCGGCATTTTGCAGGTGCGCCCAAAGCGCATCGGCGTCGTGGTGCGGTTCTGTATAGAACTCCCAACCCAGCTCGTTCGTATATCCCGTGCGGGTAATCACAACCTCTTGCCCGCCCAGGTTCACGTGGGCGCAGGCAAAATAGGTGAACTTGTCAGGCAGACCACCCGCAGCAGATTCCAGAATTTTCAGAGCATTGGGCCCTTGAACTTGGCTGACAAAAACGTTCGGGTCGGTGATGGACACGTTCATCCCAGCGGCATGCGCGCGCGCCCAGCTATAAAAGTCACCATCCGCCTGCGCGTACCAGAACCGATCTTCGGCCAGACGCAGAAGCACCCCGTCGACCAGCAGCCCACCGTCTTCGTAACATGCCAGACCATAGCCACAGCGTCCGACCTTCACCTTGGTGATATCTTTGGTGAACACCTTGTTCAACAGCGCCTCGGCATCGGGTCCGCGGAACTCCAGCACATACTCACCGGTGTGCAACACAGCCGCCTGCCTACGAAGCCGCCAATACCCTTCTTCGGTCGAGTGGTCATCAAAGCAAACAGCCATCAGGCGACGGTTGTAGACGCAGTAATGCGCACCTTTGGGACGCTCGTATTCATGATATGGGTGGCGTGTCAGCGCGTAGTCCCATCCCGCGCCCGCCATGTCGGTCACCACGCTGCGTGTTTTTCCGTCACTCGATCTCATTGATTTCTCCCCACGAGCTTTTGAAGGTTGTTCTGGAAACATAGAATTCGTTTAGCGCCACCGAGCTGCGATTGCGCCAAGGCACCTCTCAGAAGCACCCTATGACGGAATTTGTCTTGGAAGAAATCATTTGATCTGTCGGCATAATTTAGAAAAACTAACGTATGCCAAGCTGGATGCCTTCCCTGAATTCTCTACGTGCCCTGGAAGCAGTTGCACGACATCAAAGCTATCAGGGCGCAGCCGAGGAACTGCGTGTCACGCCAGCGGCGATCAAGCAGCTTGTGGGTAAACTCGAAGATGCCCTTGGCAAAAAACTAGTCGGGCGGCAGGGGCGCGGCATCGCACTGACGGAAACGGCAAAAGCCGCGACCGGAAACTTGTCCCTTGGCATGCGCCACATGGCAGATGCCGTCCAAAAGATGCAGGGCGCACATTCCGGCGAACGCTTGATCGTGTCTGTCGAGGCCTCCCTTGCAACGACTTGGCTGGTCCCGAGGCTAGAGGATTTTCGAGCACGCCATCCAAATATCAACGTTTTGATCGACTCTTCCCAACGGATCGTCGACCTGTCACGAACTGAAGTCGATGTCGCGATCCGATACGGGGTTAAAAGCGCAGCCGATCTGATCATCCACCGTCTCTTCGACGATGTTGTTTTCCCGGCATGCAGTCCTGCATGCGCCAGCGGACCTCCCGCTATCGAGGTTATCGAGCAGCTGCTCGAAGTGCCTCTGATCCACTGGGACATGTCTCAATTACCTTGGGCGACCCGAACAAGGCGTTGGTTCGATTGGGGCGAATGGGCCACAAAATCAGGATTGGAAGGCCTGGATACCAGCAGTGGCCTGCGTTTCAGCGATTACGGATTGGCGGTACAGGCAGCGATATCCGGGCAAGGGATTATCTTGGCGAGTTGGCCGATCTTGCGTGATCCCATCGATGCCGGGCTTTTGGTGCAACCTTTCCCGAACTGCTCACTCAGCACCGGGATCGGCTATGACCTTGTGATGACGAAAAAGGCCAGTCATCGGCCAGAGGTGGATGCCTTCGTGGAATGGCTCAAGCGTACTGCTAGCTCCATATAACGTGTCTCATCGGACGGTTGAGGTTACGCCTCTGGGCCGAGCATCGCCGATCGAAAATTTGTCTTCAGTGGTAAAGCGGAAATGTCTGCTATCCGCGCTCGTGCGGACCTTCGAATGACCAGATCGAATTACTGCTTCGTCCCGCAAAGCAGACATCCGGTCCAAGCCAGCAGCATCGTGCCGGACCGTGCTTTGACAATACACATACCGAGGCACGCGGCGCCGGGCGCGGTGCTTGTATTTTTGGCGTTGCTCGGATTTTTTCCAAGGATTGACCCCCGGCCTGCGTCATACTCACTGTGATGCGGATGAGTGTGACAGATGAAGCGCTGGCCCTGGCGGCCGCTGCCGGCGACCGCGAGGCGTTCGCGGCGCTGTTGGAGCGGCGCTATGACGGGTGCGGCCGCTTGCGCGAGATGGGACACATCAACTGCGAGAGATGACCGGAACCAATGAGAAAGGGGCGCTCCGACGGAACGCCCCTCAATCTCGAATGCAGTTTGGTCAGGCTGCTTTGTTTTTGCGCCGGCAAGAGTCAAGCCTCCCACGCCCGCCAACAACAGCAGTCCGCTTGCCGGGATTGGCACAGCCGACACAGACGCAGTGGCAACCTGAAAACCGTGCCAGTTCTCGGCGGTAGGAATGGTCCAGCTGATCGATGAAAATGTCCCGATGAACTGATTAATCGATGCCCTTCACTGCCAATAAGGGTATTTCCGGATTTTGTGAGTGCGGTAGCCGACCCACCCCAATATCCCGCGCCCTGATTTACGATGTTGAAAGCGCTATCAAAGACGTAGG
>CAVQOV010000008.1:0-258177 GCA_963714615.1 uncultured Alphaproteobacteria bacterium
ATTTTTTTTTCAAATCGGCAACCAGCTGTTTTAAAAAGACATCTTCTGTCTCTTTCTTTCTCGGGCGTGCCCGGTTTGGGCGTTTTTTCCCGGGATTCGTTGATGACGTCCAGCAGGGCCTGGGTATTTTTCGTGTCCTGGGTTTGTTCGTCTGAATAGGTCTCGGGCCTGCTTTCCATGGGGTCGGCAGACGGGGAATTCAATTCATTTTTTAATACCGGGAAATCGAGCAGCAAAATCGACGCTTTTGTTGAGTCGGGTTTATTGGCCAGGGTGTCGACACTTTCATCTGTATTCGTATCTGTTTCAGACAGATTTATTTCATCGGTCTTCGTTCGAAGCGGCTGTTGCAGTCGTCATTTCGACCGGATCCACTTTGGGGGTTGCCACCAAATTATTTGACGATGTCAGGAACAAGGTCACCACCAAGGTATAAATAGCCGGATATGGCCACCAGGAAGATCCCCGCAACAACAACCAGAGGCATTCGTGATTTTTTTGGCGCAATGGCCGGCGCACCGGCATTTATCTGGTCGTCAATATGGCTGTATACAAGCGTTCTGGGTTTTGCATGGGACGTTTCTGTAATAGGATCCGGCAGCGCTGTTGTTATGGGCGCAATATCCAGTCCATATTTTAAATTGTTCAGATCGGTTTTATACGCTTCCAGAAGTTCTATATCGCAGGTGACATTAATTTGCTCCAGGGCATCGAGATCTTCCAGGGTGTCTGTGAGCGCAGCAGATTTATTTTTACAATAGACCAGGCTTTCTTCAATCTGATCAATTTCGTCTTTTTCGAGATCGAGTACACCGATCAGGTCCTTTATATCGCCAATCGTGTAGTCGGCTTCTTTGGCTCTGGCAATAAATTTTAAACGTGCTTTATCGAGGGGGCGATAGACCGGCTGGGTTGTTTTGCCGGAAATGGGTTGTAGCAACCGATGAACACCATAAAGCTCAATAGCCGACTTGCTGACGTGAAATTCATTTGCCAGGTCTGATATGGAGATGTCTTTGTTTTTGAATTTTTTCATTTTACGGCACTATAACTACCTGAAAATATTCTTGTTCTTATATACATAACCCAACCCGGACAAACCGGAAAAGGAAAAGATCTTTTATCACGAAACCACGAAAAAGACCATGGCCCGCAAATCCAAAATACACAGATTTTGCAGCTAAGAATGGTAAAAACTATACAGCATTTTTCATGCCAAAATAAAACCTAATTTGAAACGCTCATTTATGAGATAAAATTTATCATCCGTCTCGATCTTTTACAACTTTTATCTTGCAATTTTAATAAAAAACATATAATTATAATAAATTATACATAAGAATAGATAAATTTATTGAGTCATTATATCAGGATAGCGGTATATTTGGCAAACATTACCATGATGTGGCAGAAAATTACATAGTTTTCATGAATTAAAATTCACAATGCTGGTGTGATTTTCCCAAAAAATTGAAAGATCCCTCTGCAGCAAGACTTGTCAATCCGAGCTCAAAATCTGAGACTACTACGCTAAGTGTTTACATTACATGTACTGTATTTGTAAAATGATCCAAAATTGAGAAGCTACGATTCGTGGCACATTAATTGCTTTCTTAAGTTAATCGTTTTTAATCAAATCTTGCTTTCATTCAGTACAAAAGTGGCTTTTGGCCTGTAACTGAGGGGGCGGAGCTATCTGTGCATATGAACCGCAACCATAAAAAAGGTTGATTGTATTATTAAAAGATTTAATATGTCTGAAGAAGAAAAGACCTCTGAAAACTTACTATCTGCAACCGTTTGAGGAAATATCATACTATGAATCGTTTATTTGCTGCTGTATCTGTTCTCCTTTGCTGGACGATTATCGACATTGGTACTGCAAAAGCCCTGTGCCCTGAAAAAATGATCTCCTATTGGAAATTGGATGAGGACGCAATAAGCCAAGATTTCGAAGGCTATCTAGACGAAACAGGATACGCAAATGCTGCCATATGTTCAAATAACTGCCCTGTCATTAGCGGCCAGGGCGTTGATAGCAATAGTCAGAAATTCAATGGCATCAATACCGGTATCGATGCCCCTGCAAACAAAATGTTTGACTTTGGTGCGACGGATAGCTTTTCCATCGAACTTTGGGTTAAAAGATCACCAGGAATTTCTTCAAGCAGAGAGGTTCTAATAGGAAGAGATGATACCGAACAAGCATGCAGTGGTGGCTTTCTGTCAACGCATCTGGAAAAGCTGCTTTCTCTTTAACTTCCGCTGACGGCGAATCCAATCTTATAGAAGGCAACAAAACATTGGACAATATGAAATGGCATCATATTGCTGTTGTGAGGGACGCTGAAAATCGTGAAAACCGCCTATATGTGGATGGAAAAATAGAAGATTCGGAGAATATCATTTACAACTCAGGCTTTAAATCCACAGCACCTATCAACATCGGATATATAGATGGAAGCACACCAGGTTCTTTCTTTAACGGTTCGATGGATGAGATCGCTATCTATCGACGTGTATTGACCATAAATGAGATTCAAGATGCATTATTACCTTTCCAGGGGGTATTGTGCACTCGGGGGTGTCACGAATAGAGGCAGTCAGAATAATACTCCGGTGAAAATAATGCCGCTTGGAGATTCAATAACTTATGATAGCCAGTTCAGATGAAACCCGAACTGCAGCAGAAAGAACTGGTTATCGTTGGCCCTTGTGGCTATGGTTGGATAATGCGGATTATCAAGGTTGATTTTGTTGGTAGCGAAAAAGCAGGTCAAGATGTGTTGCCGGCATTTGATTACGATAATGCAGGGTTTCCTGGAATTACAGCCGATCAACTTGCGTTTTTACTGGATACAGGTATCAATCCAATACCCTGATCCGGATAAAGTAATTACAAGTGGCCCATATTTGCAATATTACTCCCCAGATGTGATATTGCTTCATATCGGCACAAACGATCTCGGAAACCGAATACTAGCAGGTGTTGAAAATATTCTGGACGAAATAGATGAATACAGTGAACATATTACGGTTATTCTCGCAAAAATTATCAATCGTGTTGCTTACAGCCAAGATACGACAACCTATAATAATAATCTTGAGACCTTGGCAAACAACCGTATCGCCGATGGGGACAAAATAATTTTGGTAGACATGGAGAATGATGCCGGCATCATTATATGACTTAACAGATGAATGGTGGAGATATGTATGATAATCTCCATCCAGATCTTGTTGTGGATCCATTTGTCGTGGATTCGGGGTATGGTAAAATGGCTGATGTATGGTTCGCAAGCCTGGAGGATATTCTTCCCCAATATATAAAACCAGAGAATGATGATAGTGATGATTCCGGCAGTGGGTTATGTTTTATCAGTGCCATCAGCAACTAACGAATGTTGGAATTGTTGTTTGGCGTTTCCAAATTAATTAACTGAATATTTAATAAAGGAGGACAAGATGATGATGAAAAAATGGAGAGCTACTTTATATACATCTTTGATTGGGAGTTGTTAGGTGTCGTTCTTCTTGTAACAAGTTCAGCGTATGCTCAATGTCCAGATGGCATTACTTCTTTATGGGCACTTGACGAGGTCAACGGTACTTCCTATCAGACTCTGTAGGCGTCAACGATGGCGTGGGCGCTCTCAGCCCCACCGCCAGTCGCCGGGATAGTGGATGGCGCACAACAATTTAATGGTGCTGACACAGGGGTTAATGTGCCGGCAGATGATTCCTTCAATTGGGCCTCTGATGACAGTTTCTCAATCGAATATTGGATCAGAAGAACGGACGACGCATTTAGTGATCCGTAGCATGAAGTTGTTGTGGGTAGGGATGACGGTGCAACTAGCGACATGCAATGGTGGACTGGATTGTGGGCGATGACGGCACGGCTGCTTTTGTTTTAATAGCTACAAATGGTACAGGAATTGGTACAAGGGCGACAGGAGAGTTTCTTGAAGGGAACGATGACTTAACAGACGGAGATATGGCATCATGTTGCCGTGGTAAGAGATTTTGCTCACAAATGAAAACAGACTATACGTAGATGGCGTATTAAATGATTCGGTAGATATCACTTACGACATTGGAGAAGGATTTGAATCTGCAACATCTGACCTCAACATGGGTTGGCTCAATCTGGGTGATGGGTACAACTATAACGGCACACTGGACGAGGTTGCCATATACGGCAGGGTATTGACAGCTGATGAGATCTTGCAACATTTCAATGATGAGGTATCATATTGCCCTGCTGTTCCTGACGACGATAAAGATAAAGATAAAAATGGTGGCGGCGGTGGCGGTAGCAGCTGCTTTATTGAATCACTGAGATAAAATTTAATTCTCTATAAACAACCATATGGTGGGAACAATACACCATATGGTTGTTTTGTAAGTATACCAAAGAGTCATATGCAAACTGAAGAAATGTACCCATAAACAGAGCATATTTTGATTGTTCTAGAAACCGCGTGCTTGGCACGCGGTTCCGAACCTGAACTTACGGAGACGTGCCGTCTCCTTTGTTTTTCCCCCATTTTGGGGGAAATCCAAGCCACCCGTTTCACGGGTGGTAGTTGATTCGAGAAGTTTTTGTATCCAAAATTTGAAACGCTCAACTTAGATAAAAATAACAGCAACTAAAAGCACGCACTCTCGAAAAAAGGATAACGAATGAATGAAGGCAATCATTCTGGCTGGCGGATTTGGCACCCGGCTATCAGAAGAAACAACCATGCGGCCAAAACCCATGGTTGAAATCGGGGGCAAACCGATGTTGTGGCACATCATGAATATATTTGCCCATTACGGCATCAAGGAGTTTATCATCGCGCTCGGCTACAAGGGTGAACATATCAAAGAGTATTTTCTCAATTTTTATGCCATCAACAACGACATCACCATCGATTTGTCGACCGGGAAAAAAACCATTCATGACGGTAAACAACCCGACTGGACGGTTCATCTCGTGGATACCGGACTCAACACCAAGACGGGTGGACGGCTCAAACGGCTTGGAAGACTGGATTGATGAAGATGAGACCTTTATGTTCACCTATGGGGACGGGGTTACGGATCTCAATTTGCAGGAGCTTATCGAATTTCACAAATCGCATGGCAAGATAGCGACCGTAACGACTGTCAGGTCACCCGCCCGGTTCGGCAGAATTTCCTTTGAGGGAGAGGAATGTCAAATTTTATGAAAAATCGAAGGAAGCAGAGGGCTGGATAAACGGTGGGTTCTTTGTTCTGAATAAAAAAGCCATTGATTATATCGATAATGACGAAACTATTTGGGAACAGGAGCCGATCAAAAGCCTGTCCGGTGAAAACCAATTGATGGGTTTTAAACATGATGGTTTCTGGTCGTGTATGGATACGTTGAAGGAAAAAAATATGCTGGAAGATCTATGGGCAGGAAAAGCTCCCTGGAAAATATGGTAACTGTTTGCATCGGCCGGATGGAACGCCTCATTATCACAGAAACATGAGAAACTATTTCATGAATGGGCCTCGCATGGAGATTAACCAATGAAAATTTTGATTACAGGCAATATGGGATATATCGGTCCTGTCGTGGTGGAACATTTAAAAAAGACTCTACCTGGGGCCGTATTGGTCGGTTTTGATATGGGATATTTCGCAGGGTGCCTGACCAATACCCCAACGCTTCCGGAGTGCCGGATCGACATACAACACTTTAAAGACATCCGCCGGTTTCCAAAAGAGCTTTTAAAAGATGTTAACGCCATCGTTCATTTGGCTGCCCTGTCGAATGATCCCATGGGGAATACCTACGAAGAATTAACCAAGGACATAAATCATGGTGCCAGTGTCGATATTGCCCAAAAAGCCAAATCAATGGGTGTTGATTCATTTATTTATGCTTCCAGTTGCAGCATGTACGGTAAAACGGCTGACAATCAATCAAAAGCAGAGACAGCATCATTAAACCCTTTAACGGCGTATGCCAAATCAAAAGTCGCCACAGAAAAAGATCTGGAGAAGCTTGCAAGTAATACGTTCAAGGTAACCTGCTTGAGATTTGCAACGGCTTGTGGCATGAGTTCACGATTACGCTTGGACTTGGTATTGAATGATTTTGTTGCCGGGGCGGTTTCTTCGAACAATATAAATATCCTGAGTGACGGGACACCCTGGCGGCCGCTGATCCATGTCAAAGACATGGCAAGGGCCGTTGAATGGGCAATTTCAAGAACTGTTCAAAATGGTGGTAACTTCTTAGCGGTGAACGTCGGGAGCGAAGCCTGGAACTACCAGGTCAAGGATTTAGCCGAAGCAGTGGCCAGAGTTATTCCGGGAGTCAAGATATCGATCAATGAAAAAGCGGCTCCTGACAATCGGTCGTATAAGGTCAATTTTGATCTATTCAAAAGGATAGCACCGAACCACCAGCCGAAATTTGACCTGATCGCTTCTATCAATGAATTGGAACAAGGTCTGAGGGCCATGCGGTTCAACGATCCGGATTTTCATAATTCTAGATATATGCGGCTTAAAGTGCTTACCGAATTACAAGAACGACGACTGTTGACGGACGATTTGAAATGGGTGAAACCCGTGTAAGTGCTCAGACGGTTTCATGGTGAAAAATGATTTATTCAAAGATCTCGGACCTGTTATAATCAATGCCCAAGCGATTTTGGGTAAAGAATTGGATAGAATATGAATTCAAAAAATAATCGATGCAGATTCTGTGATACTTCCCTCACGCATTCTTTTTTGGATCTAGGGATGTCGCCGCTTGCCAACTCCTACCTTGATGTCCAACAAGCTCAAGCAAGGGAAGTGTTCTTCCCGTTGTGTGTATATGTGTGCGAGAAATGTCTCCTGGTTCAGCTGCCGGCCCATCAATCATCTGAGAATATTTTCAGTGACTATGCCTATTTTTCTTCCTACTCGGATTCCTGGTTGAAGCATGCCAAAACTTATGCAGACCACATGGTTCAAACATACCGGTTTAATGCCGGCTCTCAGGTTGTGGAAATCGCCAGCAACGACGGATATCTCCTTCAGTATTTTGTGGAAAGGGGTATTCCGGTGCTCGGTATTGAACCGGCAAAGAACGTGGCGAAAGCCGCAATGAGTGCCGGGATACCGACACTGTTGTCGAATTTTTCGGTGAACAGACCGCTATCGAACTGACCAAAGAAGGAAAGCATGCCGATCTTCTCATCGGCAACAACGTATTGGCCCATGTTCCGGATTTAAATGACTTTGTAAAAGGGATGAAAATCATCCTGAAGCCTGATGGCATCATCACCATGGAATTTCCCCATTTAGTGCGCTTGATGGAAGAGAATCAGTTCGACACTATCTACCATGAACATTTTTCCTATTTTTCATTTATCAGTGTCAACCGTGTTTTCAACGAACATGGTTTGAAAATTTTCGATGTGGAGGAGCTCCCGACTCATGGAGGATCTTTACGAATCTATGCATGTCATATTGAAAATAGGAATCGAAAAGCCAATCAACGGGTTGAGGCTTTATTTCAAAAAGAATACGCCTGCGGCTATGGCCGATTGGAACACTATTTGACCTTTGCGCCAAAAGTGTATGAAACAAAACGGCAGATTTTGTCTTTCCTTATCGAGCAAAAACGACAGGGGAAATCACTGGTCGGATACGGTGCACCGGCAAAAGGAAACACCCTGTTGAATTACTGCGGTATACGAAACGATTTTATCGATTACACGGTGGATCGAAGCCCGCATAAACAGAATCCTTTTTTGCCTGGTACTCACATTCCCATTTATCACCCCAGATAAAATCGAAGAGACCCGACCCGACTATCTCATTATTATGCCCTGGAACCTTAAGGATGAGATTATTGATCAGATGGCATTTATCAGAGAATGGGGAGGTCAATTCGTTACATTCATTCCAGAAGTTGAAACGTATTCATGATTTTCAACGAAACAAAACTAAAAGGCGCATTCATCATCGAGCTGGAAAAGATGGAAGATGACCGAGGTTTTTTTACCCGATCCTTTTGCATCGCGAATTTCGAGATGCATGGAACTCAACCCGCGTGTTGTTCAATGCAATCTCTCATTCAATAAAAAAAAGGGAACGCTTCGAGGTCTTCATTTTCAAAAAAAACCCTATGAAGAGGCAAAATTGGTGAGGTGCACACTGGGAGCGATTTTTGATGTCATTATAGATCTGAGACCCTCGTCTGAGACTTTCAAACAGTGGGTTTCGGTCGAGCTTACGGCACACAACGGAAAAATGTTGTATGTCCCGGAGGGATTTGCACATGGTTTCCAAACGCTTGAAGACAATACCGAAATATTCTATCAAATGTCGGAATTTTACAATCCGCAATATGCGAGCGGAATCAGGTGGAATGATCCGATATTCAACATTCAATGGCCGGAAGGCGAAAGGGTGATATCTGAAAAGGATAGACAATTACCGGATTTTAAGTATTGATAGTGGAACCCATGGATCTGAACGAATTTAAAAAAATGTTCCCAAGAAAAGATACCGCCGAAGAGATGTATAAGCTCATCGAAAGGCTTTATCCGATATGCCGGAGTATCACAGGAAACGGCCTTCGAGAGACACTTTCAGAAATTCAGAAACATATACCGATATCGAAAAGGGAAATCCCTACTGGAACAAAGGTTTTTGACTGGACCGTTCCAAAAGAGTGGAACATCAAAGATGCGTATATAAAAAATTCGAAAGGTGAACGTGTCATTGATTTTAAAGTATCCAATCTCCATGTGTTGAGTTACAGCATTCCGATACATAAAAGATTGCCCCTGGATGAACTTAAGGACCACATCTACACATTACCGGAGCACCCTGACTGGATTCCTTATCGGACGAGCTATTATAATGAGGCGTGGGGATTCTGCATGAGTCAAAATCAGCTTTCAACTTTGAAAGAGGATGATTATGAAGTGTGCATCGACTCGAGTCTCGAAGAGGGGTATTTAACGTACGGTGAGTATGTTGTCCAAGGTAGAATACAGGACGAGTTTTTAATATCATGCCATATTTGTCACCCCTCTCTTTGTAATGACAACCTTTCCGGGATATCATTAGCAACCTTTTTCGCAAAATACTTATCACGTATTTCCAATGAGTACACCTACCGATTTCTATTTATTCCCGGCACAATCGGATCGATCACATGGTTGGGACTGAATGAGCCTGATGTCTCGAAGATAAAGCACGGTCTGGTTATTGCTGGGGTAGGGGACTCGGGTAAGTTTCATTACAAGAGGAGTCGCAGGGGGGATGCAGAGATTGACCAAGCTTCGAGAAATGTATTGAAACACTCAGGCCATGAACATGAAATTGTTGATTTTATTCCTTACGGCTACGATGAGCGGCAATATTGTTCCCCCGGGATTCAATCTTCCCGTTGGGTGTTTCGGAAGAACACCCTATGGTCAGTACCCGGAATACCATACATCGGCAGATAATCTTGAATTTATTCGGCCCCGGTATCTATATGAATCTCTTCTTGTATGCACGGCAATCGCGCATACGATTGACAACAACCGTTACTATATGAATCAAAATCCGAAATGTGAACCTCTTCTTGGAAAGCGAGGGCTGTACGATAAAATCGGCGGTGGGAATGAGGGTCAGGAAAAGCAGTTTGCCATGCTGTGGGTTTTGAATTTTTCTGATGGCGACCACAGTTTATTGGACATATCGGATCGTTCGGGATTAGATTTTGAATTGATTAAAGGGGTTGCGGATTTACTTGTCGAATACCAATTGTTAAAACGTTGCCGGTCATAATAATAAGGACGAGCCCTGAAGGGAATATATAAAAAATGATAAATCAAGGGGTCTATGACAATAAAAAAGTACTTGTGACAGGTGCAAGTGGGTTTATTGGTTCTCATCTATGCAATCTTCTAAATTTTGCTGGAGCTGAAGTTCATGGGGTGTCTCGCGAGCAACGCACCAATGATAGTGCCGGCACTATTTGGTGGCAAGGCGATCTGTCGAAACTTACTGACGTTAATCATATTTTAAACGATGTTAAGCCGGATTATATTTTTCATCTGGCGAGCTATGTCGTGGGAGCCCGAGATTTAGAAAATGTTATTCTCACATACCAAAGCAACTTATCATCAACGGTGAATCTGTTGACTTGTGCGACGAAATTGGGGTGTACGCGAATTGTTCTGGTTGGCTCTCAGGAGGAACCGGACAAAGCTAATGTGATTCCAAGTTCGCCTTACGCTGCTGCGAAGTGGTCTGCCAGCGCTTATGCCCGAATGTTTCATGCTTTATACAAGACACCGGTAACAATAGCCAGGGTTTTTATGGTCTATGGACCTGGGCAAAACGATCTGAGTAAGCTAATCCCATATGTGACGCTTTCATTGCTCCGGGGAAAAATTCCCAGACTCACCAGCGGTACCAGGCAGATTGATTGGGTTTATGTAGAAGATGTCGCTAAAGGGCTTCTATCTTTAGCTGTATCAGAAAATGTAGAGGGCCGCACTGTTGATCTGGGTTCGGGGTTTCTGTTATCAATCAAAGACACGATTAATAAGCTGGAACAAATAATTGGCGCTAAAACCAAACCCGTATTTGGAAGTATACCTGGAAACTGTGGCGCGTGGTCCGGCCTTCGTAGACGGTTTCGAACGTCCACAGCCCCAGTGGCGCACCGGCCGGCAGGCTGCGATTCCAGTACCAGTACGAGCCGCTGTACCAGTCGCCCGAAGTCTGGCTGTGGTTCCAGCTTTCATGCACGCCGCCATCGGGCCGCAAAATTCGGTAGTTGGTGACCTGGCCCGAACCCTGGTCGCGGTAGGCAGCCATGTAAGTGATGGTGTCGCCGGGCACGAAACTGTTCTTCAGGTTCGGCTGCTCGACGGTGCTTGGGCAGGACGGAAGCTGCGGCGCGGCTCCGTGCGTGCTCAGCCGGTTCACCCTGGACTGCCGGTACTCACGCTGCGCGGCCCAGAGCGAAGGCGCCGTGTTGCAGGTGCCGTTGTGGGGCTCGATCACGGCGGCGCCGACGGTGTTGTCGGCCCGCAGCTCCAGATGCAGGTGTGGCCCGGTGGAAACGCCGCTGCTGCCGACCTTGCCCAGCGGCGTGCCGGCGGGGATCGGTGCACCGATCGCCAGGCTCGTCACCGAACCGGTCTTCATGTGCAGGTAGCGGGCCACGGTGCCGTCGGAGTGCTGCACCACCGCGTAGTTTGGCGTATCGGGCGCACTGAACGAGCAGGAGCGGTCCGGATTGCCGTCGCCCTTGGCCACCAGCGTTCCCGGCGCCACCGCGAGCACGTCCACCGAGCCGGCGTCCATCAGGGTCCAGGCAAAGGGCCAGATGAAATAGTCGATGCCGCGGTGGTTGTAGCCCGAGGCCTGGTCATAGGTGCGGGTGCCGCAGGTGTAGTCACGCAGCTGGTTGGGGAAGGCCGGGTCCAGGTCCACGAAGTTGGAGATGCCGTGCCACTGCGTGCCTGCGCCGTTCACCGGGCCCAGTGGCCAGGACAGGCCCGACAGGGCCTGGACCTTGGGCGGGCGCTGGCCGCTGGCGGCCAGGGTTGCGAGGTTGCGGTTGACTTCGTCCACCAGCTGCCGGTCGAGCGCTTCACTGACATGGTCGGCGGCATCGCCGGGCGCCAGCACGCCATGGCCGTCGGGCGGAAGGGCCGTAGCGGCGGCGGTGCACAGCCACGCAGCGACTCCGAGCAGCCAGCCGCGATTCGAGCTTGCCATGGCGAAATCTCCTGGACTTGTGGATGACCAGCCTAACGCCGAAGGCCCGCGCCCGCATCCCGGACCGGCCGATCATGCGAGAATCGCGTCCGCTCCCTGCCCTGGGCCCTCGTGACCCTCGCTCTCGACGTCCTGTTCGCCGACAACGCCTCGCGGTGGTCAACAAACCCGCCGGCCTGATGGTGCACGACAGCGCGCTGGCGCGCGGCGAAACCGACTTCGCCGCCGACCGCCTGCGCGAACAGTTCGGCAAGCCGGTGTTCCTGGTGCACCGCCTCGACCGCGCCACCAGCGGCTGCCTGCTGCTGGCCTTCGACCGCGACAGCGGCGTCGGCGCTGGGCAAGAGCCTGATGTCGCAGGCGTTCCGCAAGGACTACCTGGCCGTGTGCCGCGGCTGGCCCGAGCCCGAAGAAGGCCTGATCGACCATCCGCTGGACGGCGGCCCCGGCAAGCCGCAGAAGAAGCCGGCGGTGACCACCTATCGGCGCCTGGCCACCGCCGAGCTCGACATCCCCAGCGCGCAGCACCCGACGTCGCGCTACGCGCTGCTGTGCTGCACGCCGCAGACCGGCCGCTTCCGGCAGATCCGCCGCCACCTCAAGCACATCCACCACCACATGATCGGCGACTCCAGCCACGGCGACGGCCGCCACAACCACGCCTTCCGCATGCGCGGCGTGCACCGCATGCTGCTGCACGCCTGGCAGCTGTCGTTCCCGCATCCCGACGATGGCCGCGTGCTCACCGTCACGGCGCCCGGGGATCGCGAGTGGGAACTGGCGATGGCGCTGCTGGGATGGACCACGCCCGTCGCGCCACCGTGACTTGCGACCGATTACCGTCCCCGCCCATCCCCTCTATAGTCGCGCTGCCCCCTCACCCTTGATGCCCCGGAGCCATTGATGAAGTTCACCCGTCCCATGCTGCTCGCCCTTGGCCTGGCGCTGCTGTCGCCGCTGCCGGCCGCCGCCCGGTCGGAGCCAGGACGACACCGATGAACTCGTGATGACGTCCGAGGGCTTCCTGAGCTACCACCCCGACCTGCGCTTCCGGCTGTTGGGCCTGTCCGAATACCGCGATGGCAACTACGAGCAGGCGATGGTGTATTTCCGCCGCGCCGCGCGTTACGCCGACAAGCCTTCGCAGGGCATGATTGCCGAGATGCTGTGGAAGGGCCTGGGCACGCCGGTGGACCGCCCCGCCGCCTACGTCTGGATGGACCTGGCGTCCGAGCGCGCCTACAAGATGATGCTGGTGCAGCGCGAGAAATACTGGGGCGACATGACCCAGGCCGAGCGGCGCGCGCGCTGGAGATCGGCGACGCGATCTACCTCGAGTACGCCGACCCCTACGCCAAGCCGCGCCTGGCCCAGAAGCTGCGGCAGGCCCGGCTGAAGGTCACGGGCAGCCGCACCGGCTTCGCGGGCAGCCTCAAGATCGAGATCCCTGGTCCGAACGGCTCCACCATCATCGACGGCTCGGACTACTACGACGAAAAGTTCTGGAACCCCAACCTGTACTTCCGCATGCAGGACAGCGACTGGAAGGAATTCGGCGAAGGCCGCGTGGACATCGGCGAACTGCAGTCCGTGGGTGAATTCACGGTCCCCGCCGACGCCACCGCCGAGGACGAGGGCGAGGGCGAGGGCGAGGACGACAGCCCGCGCTGATCGCCCCGCGTCGCGCCGCGGTCCCCAAAGGGGCCGCGGCCCGGCGATAATGGCGGCATCCCGCCTGCCGGATCCCGACTTGGCCAAGCTCTATTTCTACTACTCGGCGATGAACGCCGGGAAGACCACCACCCTGCTGCAGAGCGCGCACAACTACCACGAGCGCGGCATGCGCACGCTCATCCTCACCCCGCGGCTCGACGACCGCTTCGGCGAAGGCGTGGTGGCGTCGCGCATCGGCCTCAAGGCCCGCGGCACCATCTTCGGCCGCGACGACGACCTGCAGGCGCATGGTCGCCGCCGACATCGCCGCCAAGGGCCCGCTGCACTGCGTGCTGGTGGACGAGGCGCAGTTCCTGTCGCAAGGCGCAGGTGTGGCAGCTCACCGACGTCGTCGACCGGCTGAACGTGCCGGTGCTGGCCTATGGCCTGCGCACCGATTTCCGCGGCGAGCTGTTCGAGGGCAGCCAGTACCTGCTGGCCTGGGCCGACAACCTGGTCGAGATCAAGACCATCTGCCACACCGGCCGCAAGGCCACCATGGTGGTGCGCGTGGACGAGCACGGGCGCGCGCTGTCACCGACGGCCCGCAGGTCGAGATCGGCGGCAACGAGCGCTACGTGTCGGTGAGCCGCGGCGAGTTCAAGAAGGTCATGGCCGGCGAAGGCGTGATCGACCTGCAGCAGCCGCAGCTGCCGCTGGGCGACCGGCGGCGACTAACCGCGGCCGCAGGGGCTGCTGAGCTCGGCGAGCTCGTCGAGCAGGCGCTGCCGCTCGGGCAGCCTGGCGCTGGCGGCGTCCAGGGCGGCGGCGGCCAGCTCGCGTCCTTCGCCGGCGAGGCCTTGGCGGCAGAGCAGGCGCGCCTGCAGCGCCTGGGTACGCCAGGCCACGTCGTTGACTTCCAGGGTGCGCGGGCGCGGCAGCGCCCGCAGCGCGGAAAGCGTGGCCTGGGCTTCGGCGAAGTCGCCGCGTCCACCAGCAGGCGGGCGCGCGCGATGTTGATGATGGCCACCATGGGCGCGGCGGGGTCGATGCCCGCGGCCAGCAGCCGCTGCTTGGCCGAGGCCAGCAGCGCCGCGGCGGCCTCGGGATTGCCGCGCGCCGCGGCGACGTCGGCCAGCAGCTGCTCCGACCGCGCGACCATCACCGGGTCGTAGGCCAGCGCCTGCTGCCGGCACTCGTGCGCCAGCAGTTCGGCGCTTTCGGCCTGACCCAGGCTCAGGCGCGTGCGGGCAAGGTCGCACAGCACTGAACCGCGTACGCCCAGTTCGTTGCTGCGCCGGCGCAGCTGCAGGCTGCGCTGAAAGGCATCCTGTGCCTCCGGCAGCCGACCCTGTTCCAGCGCCAGCTGCCCCAGTGCCTGCCACGACGCCGCCACCTCAGCGTGCTCGGGCCCGAAGCGCACCAGCAGGCGCTCGTGCGCCTGGCGCAGCAGGCGTTCGGCTTCGGTGAGCTTGCCCGCTTCGACCAGGATTGCGCCCAGCGGCCGCTGCACGCCGGTGCTGGCCGGATGGCTGGGCCCGAATCGGTTGAGGGCGATCTCCAGCGCTTGCCGATAGGACGCTTCGCTTTCCAGCGGGTCGCCCACCATGCGGTGCAGGCTGCCCAGGTCGCGCCAGATTTCCACGCCCAGCGCGTTGCGGTCGCCGCCGCTCTCTGCGCAGCAGGGCCAGCGCTTCGCGCATGGCGGTGATGGCTTCGACGTGGCGCCCTTCGTCGGCCAGCAGACCCGCCAGGTCGGCCTTGCTTTCGGCCTGCAGCGCTTTGGAGTTCGGCGGGCCCGCTGCGCAGCACCAGCGCCTTGCCGAACAGGTCGCGCGCGACGTCCAGGCCGCCCAGCTGGCGATGGCAGCGGCCCAGCTGCGACAGGAATTCGGACACCGTGCGCGGCTGTTCAGCGAGGCCTGCTGTGCGCTCACCGGCATCCACGGCAGCAGCGCGCGCACGCACACTTCGGGCTGGCCCAGTGCGCGCAGGCTGCGGCCGCGCAGCGCTGCCGCTTCAATGCCGATGCGCGCCGGCGCGTCGCCCGCCAGGGTGGCCAGCACCTGCGACTGCCGGTCCAGCAGCTCCAGCGCCCTGCGGTCGTCGCCCAGGCCCTGGCGCAGGCGCGCTACCAGGCCCAGCAGTTCGGCGCGCGCCTGCGGTTGCGCCAAGCAGCTCGGTATCGGCGCGGCGCACGCCGGCGTCGAGCAGCGTGCGCACGTCCAGGCCGTCGCCGTTGCCGGCCTGGTCGGTGTTCTCGAACAGGGCCACCACGAAGTCCTGCATCGCCTGCGCGCGCTGCGCCTCGATGATCGCCTTGCTTGACTGCCAGTACATGAAGCCCAGCGCCGTCACCATCAGGCCCAGCACCGACATCACCACGATCATGGCCACCGAATTGCGCCGCAGGAACTTCTGCGTGCGGTAGCCCAGGCTTTGCGGCCGCGCCAGCACCGGCTCGCCGCCGAGGTGCCGGCGCAGGTCCTGGGCCAGCGCCTCGACCGAGACGTAGCGGTCCTCGGGGGCCTTGGCCAGCGCCTTGAGCAGGATGTTGTCGAGGTCGCCGGACAGTTCCGACGCCAGCCGGCGTGGATGCGGCGCGCCGCTCTCGCGTGCCAGGCGCAGTGCGGCCACCGAGGGCCGCACCGGATCCCCGGTGAGGATGGCTTCTTCCCAGGCCGCGTCGCTGGGCGCGCGCCGGGTCGTAGGGTTTTCGGCCCACCAGCAGTTCGTACAGCACCACGCCGAGCGAATACACGTCGGTCATGGTGGTGATGACGCCGTTGCGCAGCTGCTCGGGCGCGGCGTAGTGCAGGGTGAAGGCGCGCGTGCCCGTGCCGGTGATCGCGCCCTGGCCGTCGGCGGATTCGTCGAGCAGCTTGGCGATGCCGAAGTCCAGCAGGCAGACCTCGCCGGCCGGCGTCACCATGATGTTGGACGGCTTGAGGTCGCGGTGCACCACCAGGTTGGCGTGGGCATGGCTGACCGCGGCGCACACCTGCAGGAACAGGCGCAGGCGGTCGTGCGACGGCAGCGACAGCGTGCGCGCGTAGTCGGTGATGGGCTCGCCCTGCACGTAGTCCAGCGCCAGGTAGGGCTGGCCGTCGCTGCTGACGCCGGCGTCGAGCAGGCGCGCGATGTGGGCGTGGCCCAGCCGCGCCAGGATCTGCCGTTCGCGGGTGAAGCGGGTGCGCAGGCCGGCGTCGCCCAGGCCCGGGCGCAGCAGCTTGAGCGCCACCCGGCGGTGGTAGAGGCCGTCGGCGCGGATCGCCAGCCACACCTGGCCCATGCCGCCTTCGCCGATCGGGCTTTCGAGCTTGTAGGGTCCGATCGACTGCCCGGGCTGGGGCGAGAACACCGCCGCGTCCACCACCGACTGCGGACAGGAAGTCCGGCCGTTCGTCCTCGAGCGCCATCATGCGCTGCAGCTCGCTCACCCAGTTCGGCGTTCGGCCAGCACGATCTCGGCCAGTCGCCGGGCGCGCACGGGCTCGTCGAGCTCAAGCAGCTCGTCGAGCAGGGTGGACAGCCGGCTCCAGCGCTCAGGGTCCACGGGGACGACCCGGGCTCAGCCCTGCAGCGCGGCCAGCAGGAACATGCGGGCCTTCTGCCAGTCGCGGCGCACGCTGCGCTCGGAGCGCTTGAGCAGGCCGGCGATTTCGGTCTCGGACAGGCCGGCGAAGTAGCGCATCTCCACCACCTGGGCCAGGCGCGGGTCGAGGTCGTGCAGTTTGTTCAGGGCCACGTCCAGGCCCAGCATGTCCTCGTCCAGGCGCATGCCGCCGCCGGCGTCCTCGGGCAGGTCGGTGACCCGGTGCAGGTCGCCGCCGCGCTTCACCGCCATGCGCTGGCGGGCGTAGTCCACCACCACCGAGCGCATGGCGCGAGGCGGCGTAGGCGAAGAAGTGGGCACGGTCCTCGAACTCGGCTTCGGCGCGGCCGGCCAGCTTGAGGTAGGCCTCGTGCACCAGGGCGGTGGTGTCCAGGGTGTGGCCATGCTGCTGGCCGCCCAGCTGGCGCCGCGCCATGCCGTGCAGCTCGCGATACAGGGTCGCCAGCACGCGGTCGAGTGCCGATTTGTCGCCCCCGCGCGCGGCACTGAGCCACTGGGTGATGTCCGCCGTTTCGTTCATGGTTCCCCGGGTCCCGTCTTCGCGGGATGCCGACAATATAGCCACACCGTGCGCTGCCGGGTCGGAATCGAACTTATCGCTGGCAGCCGGGGCACCAGGCGGTGGCCCGGTTGCCCATGCGGCCGTCGCGGATCGTGCGGCCGCAGGTACGGCAGGCCTCGCCTTCGCGGCCGTAGACGAACAGTTCCTGTTCGAAGTAGCCCGGCGCGCCGTCCGGGCTCAGGAAGTCGCGCAGGGTGGTGCCGCCGCGGGTGATGGCATGGGCGAGGATGGTCTTCACCGCCGCCACCAGCCGGGCGTAGCGCTCGCGGCTGACCGAGCCGGCGGCCCGGGCCGGGGCGATGCCGGCCCGGAACAGGCTTTCGGCCGCATAGATGTTGCCCACGCCCACCACCACGGCCTGGTCCATCAGGAAGGCCTTGATGGGCGCCTTGCGGCCGCGGCTGCGCCGGAAGAGGTAGTCGGCGTCGAAGTCGTCCGACAGCGGCTCCGGACCCAGGTGCTGCAGCAGTTCGTGGGTGTCGCCCGGCGGGCTGCCAAAGCAGGCAGCCGAAGCGGCGCGGGTCGGTGAAGCGCAGCACGCGGCCCGAATCCAGGGCGAGGTCGACGTGGTCGTGGGTTTCCACCGGCGTGCCGGCCGGCAGCACGCGCAGCATGCCCGACATGCCCAGGTGCAGCAGCGCGCTGCCCGGAGCGGTGTCGAGCAGCAGGTACTTGGCGCGCCGGCGCACGCCCAGCACGCGTTGGCCCGGCAGCAGCGCCGCCACCTCGGGCGGGATCGGCCAGCGCAGGTCGGGTCGCCGCAGCACCACGCCGGTCACCACGCGCCCCTCGACGTGGGGTGCGAGGCCGCGTCGGGTGGTTTCCACTTCGGGCAGTTCGGGCATGGCGGCATTGTCCCAGAGCCGCGCTGCGCCGGCGAATTGCCGGCCGCGCCCGGCAGGGCTAGCCTTGCGCCATGCGCATGTCCTCCGGTTCCACCTTGTCTTCCCCCTGGGCTTTGGCGCTGTGCGCCCTCGCCCTGTGCTTCGCGCCGTCGTTGGCGTCCGCCTCGCTGCCCCTGGGTCTGGGCGCATCCGGAGGCGACCCCGGCGCACAGGAAAAAGCGCTGGCCGACCTGCGCGAGGCCGCGGCCGCCGCCGAGGCCGACGCCAAAGCGTTTGCACAGCGGCGCGAAGCACTGCTCGCCGAAGCCGCCAACGCGCCCGCCCGCACCGCGGCGCTGGAGACCCAGCTGGCCATCGATGCCCGCAAGTCGCTCGCGGATTGGAGCGCGCGAGCTGCCGCGCACCACCAACGTCGAAACGCTGGAAACGGCGCTGGAACAGGAGCGCATGGCGATCAACCAGCTGCGCGAGCGCGTGGCGGCGCTCACCACCGATCTTTCCCGCTCGCTGGCGCAGCCGGCCGGCCCCGAGTCGTCCCCGAGTCGTCGATCGCCGACCTGCAGCGCCGCGTCGACGAGCTGGCGCTGCGCCGGTAGTGGCCGTCACCGACGAGCCGGCTGAACTGACCGACGCACGTCGCCTGCGCAACGCCGCCGAGCTCGGCAGGCCACTGCGGCCGAACTGGCCCTGCGGCAGGTCCAGCAGGACATCGGCGGCACCCGCCAGCGGCTGCAGGAGCTGGAGTTGCGCACGTTGCGCCATGACCTGGACCTGCGCATGCCGCGGTTGGCGCTGTTGCAGGAGCGCATCGCCGCGATCGGTCGCGAAGCGCTCGAGAAGCTCGCCGCCGACGTCACCGAGCGGCGCCAAGGGATACGTCGCGGCAGGTCCGCGTGGCGGCCAGCGCGGCCGCCGAGAACGTGCGCCTGGCCGACGAGCTGGTGCAGACCAATGAGCGCCTCGCCAGCCGACGCCTCGCTACCTAGCGGAGCAGGACCAGGACCTGGCCCGCGACCAGGCCGGCCTGCGCGACAGCCTGTCGCGCGTGGAGCTGGGCGGCCGCAGCGAAGAGGTCGGCAACTGGCTGTGGGCCGAACTGCGCCGGCTCGAGCCCGAGGCGATCCTGCGACGATGAGCTGGACGAGGTCGAACAGACCCTGGGCGAGCTGCGCCTGCGCATGATCGGCCTCAACGAACTTCAGCGCGAACTGGCCGATCCCGCCCGCGCCGCGCGCGACTTCGCGACACCGCCCCGGGCGTGGACGATGAAGGCCAGGTCGGCGACGCCGGCCAGCAGGAGCTGCTCGAAGATCTGCTGCGCGAACGCCTGGACCTGACCGACCGGCTCGAGCCGCTGATGTGGCGCCGGGTCAGCCGCGCTCGAACAGAGCGAGCGCAGCCTCAAGGCCCGCATCGACGCCAACCACCAGCTGCGCCAGACCCTCGACCGCCATCTGCTGTGGATCCGCAGCCATCCGCCGGTGGACAGCGCCTGGCTGGCACAGGTGCCTGCCGGGCTCTACGACCTGGTGAAGCCATCGCGTCCTGTCACCACCTTCGAGCTGGCGCTCAGCGCTCGTTCTCGGAATCACCCTGGCGCCTGATCGCCAGCGTGCTGCTGGTCGTGGTGCTGCTGGTGCTGCAGCACCATGCGCGCGGTCGCCTGGACGCACTGGCGCAGGTGATGCGCGAAGTGCGCATGCGCCGACGCTACTGGCCCTGGGCTGGACTTTCTCGCGTCGCTGCCCTGGGTCGTGGCGCTGTTGCTGGCGGGCATGCTGCTGCAGGACCTGGGAACGCCCGGCAAGTACAGCGACTCGCTGGGCCGGGCCCTGGCCAGCGTTGCGATGCCGACGTTCACCCTGGTGTTCCTGCGCTGGCTGGTGCGAGAGCGCGGCCTGGCGCACGCGCATTTCCGCTGGAGCCGGCCGCGCCGCGAGGCGCTGGCGCACTGGACGCCGCGCCTGATGCTGGGTTTGCTGCCGCTGTTCCTTATCGGCTCGCTGGCCTTCATCCGCAACCAGGAGCTGGCCATCGCGGTGCAGGCGCGGGTGGCGATGGTGGCGGCGTCTATTGTCAGTGCATGGGCGCTATGGCGCCTGCTGGCGCCAGACCAGCTCACGCACCGGCGCGGCGCCAGCATCGAACCCTCGCGACGGCGCCGGGCGATGCGCGTGCTGCTGCCGTTTGCGCTGGTGGCCTGCGCGGTGTTGGCCATGGACGGTTACGTCTATTCGGCCGGCATCGTCTTCGGTTCGATGTTCGCCAGCGTCGGCATGATCACTGCCGTGGTAGTGGTGCGCGCGATGCTGCTGAGGTGGTTCGTGCTGGGCGAGCGGCGACTGGCGCTGCGCCGGCTTGAACAAAGACGCGAGGCCGAGGCGCAGGCACGGGCAGAAGGCGGTGGCGAGGCGATCGACGGCGGTGAGGCCATCGCCGCCGAGCGCGAAGACGAGATCACGCTCGAGAAGGTCAACGCGCAGACCCGCAGCCTGTTGCGCGCAATCACGCTGACCCTGCTGGTAGTGGGCCTGGCCTGGGTCTGGTCGGGCGTGCTGCCGGCGTTCGCGCGCTTCGACGAAGTGGCGCTGTGGTCGATCACCGAAGTGGGCGCCAGATGGCGGCGACGTGCTGGTGGCGGTGACGCTGATGGCCGTGATGCTGGGCCGGCCTTTCACCCCAATCCAGACATATCACCCTTTCATCACACGAACAATCTGTTCATGTGTCCCTCGTATACAGGATGTTGGGGGATGTTGATGCCGTCGCCACATTGGGCGAGCAAATGTTCAGGCTGGGCACGCAATATGAACTGCCGATGGCCATCGCCAGTGGGAAATTCTGTCTGGGATGGGCGCTGGCGCCGCCGCGAGCGTGATGGATGGGCGGTGCGGCTCATCACAAAAGGCGTGAACGACTTCCGCCAGATGGGCCACACCATGCACCAGCCCCTGCGTCTGGCGAGCTAGCCTATCTGTAATAGGCGCCGGGGAACTTGAACCAGCCGGCGCTCTGCTGCAAGAGGCGCAGGCCATCTGCCATACAGCCGGAGAAAGGCGTTGGCAAGCCGAGGTCCACCGCGTCTCCGCTTTGCTGGCCGCGGCCCAGCATGCGCCCGTAGAGCACGTGGAGCAGCACTTCAATCGCGCCCTTGAAGTGGCCCGCCGCCAACAGGCCAGGGCGCTGGAGCTGCGCGCCGCAACCAGCTTGGCCGCATATTGGCAGACACAGGGCAAAAAAGCCGCCGCCCATGCCCTGCTCAAGCCCATCTATGATCGGTTTACAGAAGGCCATGACACCCATGACCTCCTGCGAGCGGCCGATTTGCTCAGACAGCTAGGTGGGTGGTAGGAATATGGAATACGGTATACGGAATACAGTATACGGTATATGATATATGGAATACGGTATGAAGCGGTTGTCGCCAGAGCGAGAATGCGTCTGGTATTTGCAGGAGTTCCGGGTAGTTCCCTAGTCTAGTACGCATTGCGAAATGCAAAATATCTCTCGCAAAGGCCGCTGCGCTACCAAGGCGCCAAGGCGCAAAGAGGTTCCTCGAGCAATTTCTTGGCGGCTTTGCGGCTTTGCGTGAGCCAAAGTTCATTTCGCAACAGAAACTAGCCTAGCCCCCCTGCTGCTGCCGCTCCTGGATGAAGTCCAGGAGCTAGCAAACAACGCTCGATGAATCGAGCTAACCCACCCCACGAACGGACCCGGGAGCCGCGCCCAGAGAGGGCTCCCGCGCTGAAGCAGCAGGCTACGAAACGGCGGAGGCTGAAGCCCCCTTTAGGAGGCGTATTCTTGTAGCCACGTCGTTTACGGCGTGGCGGGTTCGGATTACCCGTCTATTTTGTGAATTTCCATAAGCAGGTTAGGTATTCTCGACCAGTGCGTTTCCAACGCACTTCGCATATCAGGCGTCGGTTTTAACCGATGCTGGGCTTACCGATTTGATTCTGTGAACATCCATCATCCGGGCGCGTCTGGTGACCCCCGGCGATTCATACCGGAGTGGCCAGACGCATAATCGCTGCATTTTCTTCAGCGTCATCCACGTGTACCTCTCGCTGCACGCCCATATCCCATCGAATCGACACGCTGAATCGCAGGGCGATCGCTGCGTCTGCCGGCGCCGATCGCCTGCCGATCGCACGATCCGTCATCCTGGCGGCGGCATGCACTACAGAACGGCAGGCATACGCAGCTAGGAGGGCAGAGTCTGACGATGGACGCCAGATCAACGCAGCGGTCGCAGCTATTCTTGCTGCGTGTGTGGCAAGAACGGCGCGGCCCGCCGGGTGTCGATGTACGCGTCCAGGTCCGGCACGTTGTGACGGGCGAGACCCACAACTTTCGCGGTTGGCCGGCAGTTGTCGCCTATCTATCCACGAGCCCACGCGGATTGCTCGACCACAGCACGTCCGGCGAGGATCCCTCCGGCTGACACCCTGGCGTACCCGAGCGCATGTCATGGTCACCGGCTTAGATGGTCTGATCGCGAAGCACCTGCGATTTTCTCTGTAGGGGGCCTGCTTGCCGGCCCCGGGTGTCCCAGGGCACGGGCGCAGCAAGCGAGCGCCCCTACGAACATATCGTGGCCATTTAGCGATCAGACCACCAAACATTAAAAGGGGAAGCAACGATGAAGGTCAAGATTGTTCTCGCAGTGATTACGTTGATTGCCACACTGCTGGCGGGCTGTACGATGGTTGTTGATCCGGCACTACAGGCCGGCAGCGCAGAGGATGCAGTCGCAATGCAGGACGATGCGACGGTGGAAGCCAGGATAGAGAAGGCCTTGCAGGCAGCCGGTCCGGCCATCACCGACAATGCCACCGTCATGGACTGGCCCAGCGAGCCGGGCGGTGAGATGATCGTGCTGCGTGAGGGCACCAACCGCTGGACCTGTTTCCCGCCCGAAGCGCATCTACCGGAAGACGTGGGTCGCGGCATGTGCGTGGACGAGGTGTGGCTGGCGTTCCAAAAGGCGAAATCGGCACGCGTGGAACTGCCGGAAGTCACAACGCCCGGTATTGCCTACATGCTCGGCGGCGGCGGCGGCGCCAGCACGACCGATCCCTTCGCCACCGAACCGGCGCCCGGCCAGGATCTGGGGACGCGGTGGACCGCACATCATGATCCTCACGCCAGGTGACCTGTCTGCCGATGGGAACGACACCCGGTCCCGAGCCCTGGGTTATGTATGGCGACACCTCCTTCGCCCACCTGATGGTCGCCGTGCCCATGGCGGCGGCGGCAGAGGGTGAGATGGCGGCCGCCGGCACAGTAGAAGCCAGGATCGAGAAGGCCTTGCGGGCAGTCGGTCCGGCCATCACCGACAATGCCACCGTCATGGACTGGCCCAGCGAACCAGGCGGTGAGATGATCGTGCTGCGCCAGGGCACCAACCGCTGGACTTGCTTCCCGCCCGAAGAGTATGTACCTGAAGACGTGGGTCACGGTCTCTGCGTGGACGACGTGTGGATGACATACTTCAGGGCCAAGACGGCGCAAGAGGAACTGCCGGAAATCACAGCGCCTGGTATCGCCTACATGCTCGACGGCGGCGGCGGTCCCAGCACCACCGATCCCTTCGCCACCGAACCGCCCCCCGGCCAGGATTGGGGTCGGGTGGACCGCACATCATGGTCCTCACACCAGGTGACCTGTCGGCCTATGGCACGACACCCGGTCCCGAGCCTTGGGTCATGTTTGGCGACACCTCCTTCGCCCACCTGATGGTCGCTGCGGTTATGCCGGCGGAGTAGCAACCGGCGATCGTGGCGACGATAGGCGTAAGATCAGCATACCAACGTCTCCGACACGGGTCACAAACCATTGCGCAAGCCAGATCTCTGCTGACCCGTGCCGGGGACGGCACGCGGATACTCTTGTGCTAGGGATGCCCCGCCATCGCGAACCTGCACCGTCCGGTGCGCCGGGACGGACCAGAACTGCCGGCGCTGCGCCTCCGTCTCCAGCGTTGTCGCCCGTGCCCGGAGCTGGGTGAAGGCCATCTGCAGCAGGTCCTGGACCCGTGGATCCTGCTCGGCGTCCAGCACGCTTTGACAGGTCAGATAGACTTGCAGCACCTCTTCGGTACGGTCGAGGGAATGGGTCTGCAAGTGGGCCAGGATCGTGTCGACGTACTGGCGTGCTTCGCCCTTCTCGTCGATCCAGCGGTCGAGGATTCGGATAGGCGTCTTCCCCATCGTGGAAGAAATGGGTCAGCCAGATGTTGTGGTTGAGACCGGTCTTTTCTAGGCATTGACATCAGACACATACCGGGCGATAATACTGTTCCTCGCAATCCGTGCAGAAAAATGCAGAACTTCGGCCACATGCTTCGCCGTCACCTCGCACCTACCCCTGTGGACGGAAGCAACCGTGGCTTTTGTGAGCGCGGAAAATTCTCAGCGAACCGCGGTCATAGGCAAGGTTGAAGGATAGTGCCAGCTCATGAAATCTTATAAGTACAATCTTCCGGCACAGTCCACCCCCTTTGTGGACAGAGAGAGCGAAATGGCAGAAATCGTCTCCCTTCTCCGCGACCAATACTGCCGGCTCCTAACGCTCTTTGGACCCGGCGGCATTGGCAATGCGGGCGAGCTGTGGAGACGGCCGTGGAGCCGGGCAAATGCCTGACGCAGACGGCGCCTGTTTTGTTCCTCTCCAGGGCGTTCGGTTCCCCGATCTCTCGGTCGCCTCCATAGCCGATGCCTGGAGATAGGTCTGCGCCATCAGACGGAACCGTGTTTCCAGCTGCTGGGACACCTGAGCGAAAGGCGCCTGCTGCTCGTACTCGACAACTTGGAACATCTGCTGGCCGAGCCCGGAGCGGACCTGACCGTTGGCCTGTTGCGAGACATTCTGCACACTGCGCCTGAGGTGAGGTTGCCGGTCACCTCGCGTGAGGTGCTGAATCAGCAGGAGGAGTGGGTTTTCCCGATGCACGGGTTACCCTTTCCCCAGAGCCAGCAGGGAGATACCCTTCTCTGCACGGAAATCGAGCCGGCCTGCGCCAACGCTTGGCCGCTCCAGGTCGAGATAGTGCTGGCCGGCGACCGGGCCGGCGAGACGGAAATCTCTCTCAACGGCTTCTATTGTGGATGGGGACCTATTGAGACAGGCTACGTGCAAGAGCAGGTCCGGACATTACGCGCCGGCATCGAGAAAGTCATGGTCCGGCGCAGCCATCTGCTCTAGTGGGTACGCATCGATATCAGGACTTCGCCATGACGCCAGCCAATTGCGCTCCTGGCACTTGGATTGCGCTCGTTGCGGGGGCAGGGTTCCTGTTCTGGATCTGGCTGTTGTCGATCTATCCCGCCTCAAGCGTGGCCTCGTTCAGCTTCCTGTCGCCGATCTTCGGTATCCTGCTGGGCTGGCTTTTGCTGGGGGAGCATGCGGGGGTGTCGATCTTCGCGGCAGGCGCCTTGGTGGCCGCAGGGATACTGCTGATCAACCGCCCAAAGCCGAGCCGATGTTCAGGTGCCGCAGAAGGTGCGCTGAACGACCTCTTCGGGTTCAGGCGGGCGTTGCAGATCGGCGGCGTCTGGTTGATCCGAGAAGGGGCGCATCAGCACGTACTCAGGCGATGAAACGGCGCAAGATTACCGCCGACCGCCGCCTGGATCGCCTGCTCGATCCGGTGATTGCGCGGGATGAAGGCAGGGTTCGGCCGCCGCCATGATCGCCGCCGCATCGCCCTTGTCCCGGTCGCGCCGATCGCGCCATTGCCGCGCCCAGTCGGCCAGGCCGTCCGGAACAACATCGCCTGATACTGCTCGGAATGTATTGGTAAAATCGGCGCTGCTTTGCCGCCATCCAATCCAGCAGGTTCTGGATCAGGGCGGCATCGCCGTCCTCGGCTGATGTCAGCCCGATCTTGGCGCGGAACACGGTCAGGTATTCATCTGGCGTAGATCATCCGGAAATCGGTGAACGGCCTGGGTCGCGGCGGCGATGGCGGCGTCTTTCTCGCCCATCAGCGGCAACAGACAACTGGCGAACTGCGCCAGGTTCCAGACCGCGATCTCGGGCTGGCGGAAATAGGCATAGCGCCCGAAACTGTCGATCGAGGAATAGACGGTTTCGGGGTGGTAGGCGTCCATGAAGGCGCAGGGGCCATAGTCGATGGTTTCGCCCGACACCGCCATGTTGTCGGTGTTCATCACGCCGTGGATGAAGCCGACGCCCATCCAGCGGGCGATCAGCCGCGGCCTGCCGGGCGATCACGGCGTTCAGCAGGTCCAGTGGGGTTTCGGCCTCGGGGTAATGACGGGCGATGACGTAATCGGTCAGCGCCTGCAATGCGTCGATATCCTGCCGCGCCGCGAAATACTGGAAGGTGCCGACGCGGATGTGGCTGGCGGCGACGCGGGTCAGGACCGCGCCGGGCAGCGCGGTTTCGCGCAGAACCTCTTGGCCGGTCGTGACGGCCGCCAGCGCGCGGGTGGTGGGGATGCCAAAGGCGTGCATCGCTTCTGAGACCAGATATTCGCGCAGAACCGGCCCCAGCCAGGCGCGGCCGTCGCCGCCACGCGAATAGGGCGTGCGGCCCGCGCCCTTCAGCTGGATGTCGCGGCGTTGTCCTGCCTTATCAATGACTTCGCCCAGCAAGGACCGCGCGGCCATCGCCGAGGCGCGGCACCCATCCGGCGAACTGGTGGCCGGCATAGACCTGCGCCAAGGGCTCTGCGCCTTCGGGGATGCGGTTGCCGGCCAGAACCTCGATGCCCTCGGGGCTGCGCAGTTCGGCCGGGTCGATGCCGAGTTCGCGGCGCCAGCGCATCGTTGACCGCGATCAGGCCGGGCTCGGCCACGGGCGACGGGTTCTGGCGCGTGTAGAAAGCCTCGCGGCAGGCGGGCAGTAGGAGTTGTCGAAGGGGATATGAACTGTCATGCGCGACAATCTAATATCGCTTGGTCATCAGGCAATAGCCATCGCGCAGGTGGAACCCGGCGCGGGCGTAAACCCTTTGTGCGTCGGGCATTTTTCGGGCCACCTCAAGATGCAGCGCCTTGACGCCGTGTTCGCCGAGGGCGGGCAGAAGCGAGGTCAGAACCTCTGTGCCCATGCCGCGCCCGCGGACGTTTTCGCGGATGAAGAACTCGTCGATGAAACCGTCGATGCCGCCGAGTTCGACGGAATAGCCGAAGCTGATGACGATATAGCCAACCGGCGCGCGGCGCATTCCGATCAGGTAGACGACGCCGTGCGGCGTGCCTGTCCAGCAGCGGGGCGAGCGCGGCGCGGCGGTTTTCTTCGTCGGAATCAATGCCTTCGAAGGCAGTGGTAGCCCGCGACCATCGGTTCCAGCCGGTCCAGATCGTCGATCGTGGCAAGGTGCAGGGCAGCGCTCATAGCCGGGCCAGACGCTCGGTGAGCAGATCGAAGAAACCGTCGTCGGCGATGTTGCCCATCCACGTGGCATTGGGCTTGCGGCCCGAGACGCCCCACCAGTCGGCGACGGTCATGCCGAGCGTCAGATTCTGAACCGGTTTCGATCTCTACATTGATGAATCTGCTGGAAAAAAGTTCTGGCTGGATCAGGTAGGCGATGACCGTCGGGATCGTGCAGCGGCGCGCCTTCCGAGCCGTATTTCGCCACGTCGAAACGTTCGAAGAAATGCGTCCAGCTGGCGACGACCTTGCCGACATGGGTGCCGAGTGCCTCGAACGCCGCGACGCGCGGCGTGGGTGACCAGCGCCTTGTGGGTGATATCGAGCGACATCACGGTGACAGGTGCGCCGGATTTAAACACGATATCAGCGGCTTCCGGATCGACATAGATGTTGAACTCGGCGGCGGGCGTGATGTTGCCGACCTCGAAATAGGCGCCGCCCATCAGCACGATTTCCTGCACGCGGGCCGACGATATCGGGCGCTTTGCGAAAGGCGGTGGCGATGTTGGTGAGCGGCCCAAGCGGGCAGAGCGTGACGGTGCCGGACGGCTCGCGGCGCAGGGTTTCGATAATGAAATCAACGCCATGCTGGTCCTGCAGCGGCATTTTCGGGTCGGGCAACTCGATGCCGTCCAGCCCGGTCTTGCCGTGGACATGCTCGGCCGTGACCAGTTTGCGCTGCAACGGGTGCGTCGCATCCGGCGAAGACCGGAACATCAACTTTGCCAGCTACCTCGCAGACAATGCGGGCATTTCTGGCGGTGTGGTGCAGCGGCACATTGCCCGCGACGGCGACGATTCCCAGCACCTCGACATCCTCGGGGCTGGCCAGCGCCAGCAGGATCGCGACGGCATCATCCTGTCCGGGATCGGTGTCGATGATGATCTTGCGGGGCATGGGAACTCCTGATTTCATCAAGTCAGTCGCAAGTCGGGGCCGGGTTGTCCAGCGGTTTTGCCGCCCCGGCGCAAAGCCGCGAAACCTGCAATGTTGTATGCTTTATCTTAAAACATTCGAAAATGTTGAACGCTTTTTTGTACAACATTTTGCCGCCACCGCCGCGCCGAACGCAACTGCGCGGCCCGAGGGACGGACCGCGCGGCGTGTTTACGAAATCTGAACCGGAATCAGCCGTCGAAATCGACCTCTTCCATGATCCGCAGAGCGGCCGCGCGCTGTTTGGCGACCTCGGTCAGGTCGATGTCATCGGGGGTGAAGTCGCCCCAGCTTGCCACGAGGTCCGAGACCTTGGCGCCGGGCAGGACCGGGTATTCGTTGTTGACCTCGGCATAGATCGTCTGCGCCTCCGGCGAGACCAGAAATTCCATCAGCCTGATCGCGTTGTCCTTGTTCGGCGCGGCCTTGGTCAGCGCGACGCCCGAGACGTTCACATGGGTGCCGCCATCCTCGAACGTCGGGAAGACGATGCGCACCGCAGTCGGCCCAGGGCTGCTGTTCGGGATCGGCGAGCATCAGGCCCATGTAATAGGTGTTGCCGAGCGAGATGTCGCATTCGCCGGCCCAGATCGCCTTGACCTGCGCGCGGTCATTGCCTTGCGGCTTGCGCGCGAGGTTGGCCTTGACGCCGGCGGCCCAGTCCTTGGCGGCCGTCTTCGCCGTCATGGGCGATCACGGCGGACAGGCAGCGCGAGGTTGTAGTCATGGGTGCCCGAGCGGGTGCAGATCCGGCCCTTCCACTTGTCGGAGGCGAGATCTTCGTAGGTCGTGACTTCGCCCTCCGCGACGCGGTCCTTCGAGGCATAGACGATGCGCGCGCGGGTGGTCAGGCCGAACCACAGGTTGTCAGCGTCGCGCAGGGACGCGGGGATCGCGGCGGCCAGCACCTCGCTTGTCGACCGGCTGGATCACGCCGGCGTCGACGATCTGCGTGCAGGTTGGCGATATCGACGGTCATCACCAGATCGGCGGGCGAGCGGCTTGCCCTCGGCCACCAGGCGCTCGATGATGCCCTCCTCGACGAAGCCGAGGTTGACGGCGATGCCGGTTTCGTCGGTGAAGGCGTCCATCACCGGCTGGATCAGTTCGGGCTGGCGGGTGGTGTAGATGTTGACCTCTTCGGCCAAGAGCGGGCGCGGCGCAGGCGAGCGGCGGCAGAGGTGAGCGAGAGTGCGCGTAGGGTCATCGGATAGCTCCGTTGGTTACTGGCGCCGTTAAACCTGAGTCTTTTTGTCGGGTCAATACCCGATCATATCAGTCGGATAAATTTCGCTCGTCCGCCTTCACCGCGTCCCACAGCGCGTCCATCTCTGCCAGATCGGACTGTTCGGGGCGTTTGCCCGCTGGCCTGCAGCCGGGCCTCGACGCCCTGAAACCGGCGGGTGAATTTGGCATTGGCGCCGCGCAGGGCGTCTTCGGGGTCGATCTTCAGGTGGCGCGCGAGATTGGCGATGACGAACAGCAGATCGCCGAATTCCTCGGTCATCTCGGCGTGCGACAGGCTGTCGCGGGCCTCGACCAGTTCGCGCGCCTCTTCGGCGATCTTGTCGAGGACCTGATCGTGTCGAGGGCCAGTCGAAGCCGACGCGGGCGGCGCGTTTTTGCAGCTTCACGGCACGCATCAGGGCGGGCAGGCCGACGGCCACGCCGTCCAGCGCGCCGCCCTCGGCGCTTGCGCGGCACGTTCGGCGGCCTTGATCTTTTCCCAGTCGCGGGTCTGCTGGTCGCCGATTTGTCGCGGGATTCCGTCGCCGAACACATGCGGGTGGCGGGCGACCATCTTGTCGGACATCGCGTTGGCAACGCTGTCGAAAGTGAAACAGCCCGGCCTCTTCGCCCATCTGGGTGTGATAGACGGTCTGCAGCAGCAGATCGCCCAACTCGCCCTCCAGCTCGGCCCAGTCCTGCCGCTCGATCGCGTCGGCGACCTCATAGGCTTCCTCGATCGTGTAGGGCGCGATCGTGGCGAAATCCTGTTCGATATCCCAGGGGCAGCCGGTTTCGGGGTCGCGCAGGCGGCGCATGATTTCGAGCAGGCGGGGCAGGCCGCCGGTCGGGATCATGGATCGAGGGCGTCCGGATGGATTTCGTCATTGCTTGCCGTCCGCGCTTTCAGGTTCTTTGGCCGGGTTATCGCAATCCCAGACAAGGCGAGTCCACATGCCCGTCGTCAACCGCATCGCCGATTTTGCCGACGACATGAAGGAATGGCGGCGCTGGATGCACCGGCACCCCGAACTCGAGTTCGACTGCCACGAGACGGCGGCTTTCGTGGTCGAACGGCTGCGCGAATTCGGCGTCGACGAGATCCACGAAGGGATCGCGACCAGCGGCATCGTCGCGATCATCGAGGGGCAGGGCGACGGGGCCGACCATCGGTTTGCGCGCCGACATGGATGCGCTGCCGATGCAGGAAGACACCGGGGCGGACTATGCCGCGAAACGCCCGGCAAGATGCATGCCTGCGGCCATGACGGGCATACCACGATGCTGCTGGGGGCGGCGCGCTATCTGGCCGAGACGCGGCGGTTCCGCGGCCGGGTCGCGCTGATCTTCCAGCCGGCCGAGGAATGGGCGGCGGCGCCGAGGTCATGGTCAAGGAAGGCATCATGGACCGCTTCGGCATCGCCAGGTCTATGCGCTGCACAATGCGCCCGGCGTGCCGTTGGGGCATTTCATGACCACGCCGGGGCCGATCATGGCCGCGGTCGATACGTTCGAGATCCATATCACCGGCACAGGGCGGTCATGGGGCCATGCCGCATGAAACCCGCGATCCGGTCATGGCGGCGGTCGGCATCGTGCAGGCGATCCAGACCATCGTCAGCCGCAACCACTACGCCGCCGAGGATCTGGTGATCTCGGTCACGCAGATCCACACCGGCATCGGCCGACAATATCGTGCCCGACAAGGCCTATATCTGCGGCACGGTCCGCACCTTCGACAAGGGCGTGCAGGCCATGGTGATCCGCCGGATGCAGGAGATCGTCGATGGGCATGCGCTGGCCTTCGGCGTCGAGGCCGAGCTGGATTTCCAGCTGGGCTATCCCGCCGACGGTGAACCACGCCGACCGAGACCGAATTTGCCGCGGATGTCGCGCGCGAGGTGTCCGGCGAGGCGGCGGTCGATGCCGCTTCGGCGCGCGAGATGGGGGCCGAGGATTTCGCCTATATGCTCGAGGCACGCCCCGGCGCCTACCTCTTCCTCGGGCAGGGCGATACGGCCGGGGCTGCATCACCCGGCCTATGATTTCAACGACGAGGTCGCGCCCGTCGGCGCCTCGTTCTTCGCGCGGCTGGTCGAACGGGCGCAGCCGCTGTGAGCTTATTGTCTGGAAATATCCCGGGGTCCGGGGCAGCGCCCCGGTCCGACATCAGCAAACGGAGCACGACATGGCCCTTGAAGACGCAAAGAAACAGATCGACCTCGCCTTCACCCGCAAGGACCGCAAGGGCTGGCCTATGAGAACGCCTTTGGCGGCGCGACGTCGTTCCTGCGCCGCCAGTATTCCAAGGATCTGACCGGCGTCGATCTGGCGGTCACCGGCGTGCCGTTCGATCAGGCGGTGACGCACCGGACCGGCACCCGGTTCGGGCCGCGCGCGATCCGCGAGGCCAGTCGCCCTGCAACCCTATGATCCGCCCTATGGCTGGGACGGGTTCGATCCGCTTGTCCGATTTCGCCATCGTCGATTACGGCGATCTGGCCTTCGACTATGCCCATACGCCCAGTGTTCCCGGGCTGTTGCAGGCGCATATCGCGGGCATTCTGGCGGCAGGGCCGGGAACGGTGACGCTGGGCGGCGATCATTTCATCACCCTGCCGATCCTGCGCGCCTATGCCGAGAAGTACGGGCCGATGTCGGTGATTCATTTCGACGCCCATTCCGATCTTTGGGCCGATGACGACATGGACCGGATCGACCACGGCACGTTTTTCTACAAGGCGGTGAAGACCGGGCTGGTCGACCCCAAACGCTCGGTCCAGATCGGCATTCGCACGGATTGCGACGACTATCTCGGGATCGAATATATCGATGCGCGGACGGTGCACGAACAGGGCACGGCGGCTGCGGTCACGCGCGCCAAAGAGCATCGTCGGCGATCATCCGACCTATGTGACCTTCGATATCGACGCGCTTGACCCGGCCTTCGCGCCCGGCACCGGCACGCCGGTCTGGGGCGGGCTGGCGAGCTGGCAGGCGGCGGCGATCCTGCGCGATCTGGCGGGGATCAACATGGTCGGCGGCGATGTCGTCGAGGTCTCGCCGCCCTATGACACGACCGGGGCCACGGCGATCGCGGGGGCGCATGTCGCGATGGAGCTGCTGACGCTGTATTGCTGGAACAAGAAGGCACGCGCAATGACCAACCAGCCGCTTGGCGGCAACGAGATGCCACGGTTTGCCGGGCCGAACACGTTCATGCGGCTGCCCTCGCCGAGACGGCCGAAGGGCTGGATGTGGCCTTTGTCGGGGTGCCGATGGATATCGGCACCTCGTGGCGGTCGGGCACACGGTTCGGGCCAAAGGCGATCCGGGCCGAAAGCGCGATGCTGCGGCCCTACAACATGGGCACCGGGGCGGCGCCGTTCGACAGTCTGAATTGTGCCGATATCGGCGATGTGGCGATCAACACGTTTCGATCTGAAGCGATGTCGTGCGCCGGATCACAGCGGCTTACGACGCGATCATCGGTCACGGTGCCGTGCCGATGACGATGGGCGGCGATCATACCCTGACGCTGCCGATCCTGCGCGCGATTGCCAAGAAGCATGGGCCGGTCGGGCTGGTCCATGTCGATGCCCATGCCGATATCAATGAGCATATGTTCGGCGAGAAGATCGCGCATGGCACGCCGTTTCGCCGCGCCTATGAGGAGCGGTCTGATCGACTCCGCCCGGGTCTGGCAGATCGGTTTGCGCGGCACCGGCTACACCGCGGAGGATTTCAACGAGGCGCGCGGCTGGGGCTTTCAGGTCGTGCAGGCCGAGGAGGTGTGGCACAAGTCGCTCGCCGCCGCTGGCCGATGCGGATCCGGGCGGCAGATCGGGGCGGGGCCGGTCTATATCAGCTATGACATCGACAGCCTCGATCCGGCTTTGCGCCGGGCACCGGCACGCCCGAAATTGCCGGGCTGACCACGCCGCAGGCGGTCGAGCTGATCCGGGGGCTGTGCCGGGCTGGATATCGTCGGCTGTGATCTGGTCGAGGTGTCGCCGCCCTATGATCCGTCGGGCAATACCGCGCTGACCGGGGCCAATCTGCTTTACGAGATGCTGTGCATCCTGCCGGGCGTTGTGCGGCGCTGATGGGGTGCTGGCAGAGTGTGCGCCTATCGGCGCAAGAGATTTCTCGCCGCCCCTGGCGGGGCGGCTCGGGTGCGCCTCCGGCGGGGATATTTTTGAACAAAAGATAAAGAGAGTGTTGCGCTGCGCGTTGTGTCGGGCGTTCAGCGGGCTACATGCACGGCCATGAAATATCTGATCCTGGCTTTACTGGTTCTGGTGGGTGTCGGGCTTTATGTGCGGCTGGCGCCAAGCGATCCGGCGCGCTGGCATGTCGATCCCGAAACCGCCGCGGCGCCGCCCGGGGGCAGTTTCAGGACGCAAGTGCAGATGCAGGTTGCCCCTGAGGCTGCGCTGACGGCGTTCGCCGCGCGCGCGTTGGACACACCGCGCACCAAGGTTCTGGCCGGCAGTGCGGCTGACGGGCGGATCACGTTCGTGACGCGGTCGCGGCTCTGGGGGTTTCCCGACTATACGACCGTGGCGGCCGAAGCGGTGCCGGGGGGCAGCCGTGCTGACGGTGTTAGCCCGCCTGCGTTTCGGCGGTGGAGATCTGGGGGTCAACCGCGCCCGTGTCGAGGCCTGGGTGCAGGCGTTGCAGCCGGTACAGCGGTGAGAGCGCCAGCGAAACCCCCGGGCAGCCGTCTTGCAGTTTGCGCCACATCACGTTGTTGAGGTTCATGTCGCATTTCGCGGTTCCGGTCTGGCACTAGGCGGTGATGCAGATCACCTCGCCCAGTTCGCGCCGGTTGCCGTTGCTATCGGTGCAATACATCCCGATCACCGGCAGGGGTGGCGCGTTTTCGGCCTTTTCACGATGCTTGAAATCCTCTGCCTGTGCCAAGGGCGGTGTCAGGAGTGCGACTGCGAGAATGCACCGGCTGTTCGCAGGTCGGCGGTGAATGTGGCGGTTTGCACCCTCTTGACCGCCGGGCCGCCAGCGGGCAACAGGCGCGTATGGTACCCTTTGACAGATTGCAGCAGATCACCGAGCGGTTCGAGTTTCTCGAGGCGCAAGATGGCCGACCGGGCGGCGGCGATATTGCCGCGCTTGGGCCGGGAATATTCCGAATTGCGCCCCGTTGTGGCCGAGATCGAGGTCTACCGCCAGCTTTTGCGCCGATATCGCCGAGGCCGAGGCGCTGCTGAACGACCCCGAGATGAAGGCGCTGGCCGAGGAGGAGCTGCCGGTGCTGCGCGAGCGGCTGCCCGCAGGTCGAGCAGGCCTTGCGGCTGGCGCTGTTGCCCAAGGACGCCGCCGATGCGCGCCCCGCGATCCTCGAGATCCGGCCCGGCACCGGCGGCGAGGAGGCGGCTTTGTTTGCCGGCGATCTGTTGCGGATGTATCAGCGCTATGCCGAGGCGCAGGGCTGGACCTTCGATATCGTCGAGATGCAGCAGACCGAACTTGGCGGGATCAAGGAAGTGATCGCCAATGTCCGCGGCGAGGGCGTGTTTGCGCGGCTGAAATACGAAAGCGGCGTGCACCGGGTGCAGCGGGTGCCGGCAGACCGAATCGCGGCGGGCGGATCCATACCTCGGCGGCGACGGTGGCGGTGCTGCCGGAGGCGCGAGGAGGTCGATATCGACATTCCGGCGACCGATATCCGGATCGACACGATGCGCGCCAGCGGGGCAGGCGGGCAGCATGTGAACACCACCGATTCGGCGGTGCGGATCACCCATATCCCGACCGGCATCATGGTGACGAGTGCCGAGAAATCGCAGCACCGCAACCGCGAGATCGCGATGCAGGTTCTGCGCGCGCGGCTTTACGACATGGAGCGGCAGCGGGTGGATAGCGAACGGTCGGCGACGCGCAAGAGCCAGGTCGGGTCGGGCGACCGGTCGGAGCGGATCCGGACCTATAATTTTCCGCAAGGCCGGATGACCGATCACCGGATCAACCTGACGCTCTACAAGCTCGATCAGGTCATGCAGGGCGATCTGACCGAGGTGATCGACGCGCTGATCGCCGACGATCAGGCGCGGATGCTGGCCGAGATGGAATGACGGGCGATCCGCGCCGGAATGACCGGGGTCGCAGGCGCAGGCAGACGGGCGCGCGGGTGCTGGCGGCGGCGGGGGTGGCGAACCCGCGGACGGATGCGCGGATCTTGCTGGCGTCTTGCGGCCGGGCGTGTCGCGGGATCGGCTGGTGCTGATCGGGCGATCAGGCCGCTGACGGTCGAAGTGGCCGCGGCCTATGAGCAGTGCGCTGCAGCAGCGGGCGGCGCGGGTGCCGGTGTCGCATATCACCGGCGCGCGGGAGTTTTATGGGCGCAGGTTCAGGTGACGCCGGATGTGCTGGACCCGCGGCCCGACACCGAGACGCTGATCGAGGTGGCGCTGGCGCGAGCCGTTCGCGCGGGTTCTGGATCTTGGCACCGGGTCGGGCTGCATCGCTGCTGAGCTTGCTGGCCGAGCGGCCCGGCGGCCGGGGCATCGGCACCGACATCTCGCACGCGGCACTGGCGGTCGCGCGGCAACAATGCCGAAGCGCTGCGGGTTGCCGGCGGGTCGCGCTGCTGTCATGCTCGACTGGTTCGCGCGATCCGGGGCCGGTTCGATCTGATCGTGTCGAACCCGCCCTATATCGCCGCAGGCGGAAATGGCCGAGCTGGAGCCCGAGGTGCGCGACTACGAGCCGCGTACCGCGCTGACGCCGGGCGGCGACGGGCTGGAGGCCTATCGCGCGATTGCGGCGGGGCTTGGCCGCGCATCTGGCGCCGGGCGGGCGGGTATTGCTGGAGATCGGGCCGACGCAGGCCGCGGCGGTTACGGCCATTCTGGCCGAGTGCCGGTCTGAGCGGGATCGCGGTGCATCCCGACCTTGACGGGCGCGACCGGGTGGTCGAAGCCGTTGCGCAATGGTTGAGTTACGGGCCGGATTGTTGGAATTTCGGCGGCAATTCCGCGCAAAAAGCCAATGATCGCGCAATTTTGGCTTGTTTTCCCGCGCTGTCCCATGCTTATTCGATGCCACGCGGTTGGCGGGACTGGTTTTGTCCCCCTCGCCGGATATGCCTAAAATTCGCAGGAACCCAGGGTTACGGCAGCCAAGCCAATATTGGCACAGGTTCAGGCAAAAGCCCACAAAACAAGGCTGGTAACAGAACAACATGAGATCTTCCAAGTCACGATCGCGGTCGAAGGGGGCAGCAGCAATGAACCGCAACCGTTCCGTCGGCAATATCGTCAACCGGGTCTTCGACAGCTCCGGCCCCGAGGGCAAGGTGCGCGGCACGCCGCAGCAGATCATCGAGAAATACAATCAGCTGGCGCGCGATGCCCAGCTGTCGCAATGACCGCGTGGCGGCCGAGAACTTTCAGCAGCATGCCGAGCATTACACGCGGATGCTGGCCGAAGCGCAGCGCGAGATGGATGCGCGGCGCGAACAGCAGGAACGCGAGCATCAGGAGCGCCAGCAGCGCGACGACCGGCAGCAGCAGCAACAGCCGCAGCAGCAGCAGTCGGATGACCGCGAGCCGCGCGAGGCTCGATCAGGATCGCGAACCGCGCGAACCGCCGGGACGAGCGTGACCAGCCGCGGCACTCGGGACGGCCACGATCAGGGCCGGCAGGAACAGCCGGACGTGCTTGATGTGGTAAGTGACGACAGGACAGCGGTCTGGTGGAAACACCCGAGGAAAAGCAGCCCAAGAAGCGCGCGCCCCGGCCCCGCAAGCCCAAGGCCCCGGCGGCAGATCGCCCCGATACGCCGGAAGCGGCCGAGTAACATTCCGTTGCCGTGACAGGATGAACCCCGCGCCACCCGCGCGGGGTTTTGCGTGGGGTATGACTGCAATCCGTTCGGCCCGGTTATGCGGGATTTTGCGGTCGAGGGGTCAAGCCTGGCTTTTTCAGCGAGACTGCGGCGGAGGCAAATCCAGCCGGGGTTTTGTTTTGTGCCGAGCAAACGATTTGCCCTGCCTGTGACCGACGGCGAACACCAGAACGATCAGCAGGGTCGCCATCAATGCAAAATCCTGTGGAACCTGCAACAGGATCGCCGCCGACCCGCCAATAGCGGACCAGATGGCCGGGATGATAAGCAGCCATCGGACAGCCCGCCAATTGCCGGTCAGCAGGACGCCGACCGTGAAAATCGTTGTCGGGCAAGGCGCGACCCCGAAGACAGGCGTTGATGGATAGGTATGGCCAGCCAGCGCGCCCAAACCGGGTAGAGCGCCGCAGCGAAGACGATCATCGCCAGTCCGATTATCGACCGCGCATCGCCTTTGACGACAAACGCCAGATTGGAAAACAGCCACGGCGAGGCCAGCAGAAGGAGCGCCTGCACCGCAAAGAGAGCGGCGAAGAGACGCGCCGCCGGGTTCACGTCGGCGAAGAAAGCCCAGTGATACCCAAGGCCGTTCGTCGCCCACATGGCGGCCAAAACCAGCGCGATGACCCGTGTGGACAGACGGGATTTGCGAAACAGAAGCACGGCAACAAACGCTCCGGCGAGGTAGGCCACGATTTGCAGCGGCCAGATCGCCTCGTTGTATCGGGCGAACACGGCGAAGAATTCCTCAACTGAAAAAGGCATGGTCAATTCCTGTCTGAAATCACCAATTTCAGGATACACCGCGTTGCAGTTTTAACCATTGATCCTTGTCACGCCAACGTCGTCGAGCGGTTCGAGAGGCAGACCGGAGATTCGTGCCATTGCACCGATACGCCCATGGGGTCGACCCTGACCCGGCGTCAGATCGGCAGCTCGGTGGTTTCCTTGAGTTCCTCCATCACGAAGCTGGCCGAGACATCCGACATCTCGACGCGTTCGATCAGGCGGCGGTAAAGCTGGTCATAGCCCGCGACATCGGCGACGCGGGCGCGGATCAGGTAATCGAGATCGCCGGTCATCCGGTAGGCGCCGAGGATCTCTGGCATCTCGCGCATCGCGCGGGCGAATTTCGCCAACCAGCCGGCATCGTGGCTGGAGGTTCGGATCAGGATGAAGACCGACAGGCCGAGGTCGAGTTTGGTGGGATCGAGCAGGGCGACGCGTTTGCGGATCACACCGCTGGCCTCAAGCGCCTTGACGCGTCGCCAGCAGGCGTTGCGCGACAGGCCGACACGTTCGCCCAAATCCTCTACACCGAGATCGGCATTGCGTTGCAATTCGGTGAGGATGCGGTGATCGGATGCATCAAGCGTTATCATGAATTGACCATATCCGAGATATTATCCCAAACAAATAGAAATTGGTCGAAAGTTTGGGAAAACGATCCAGCCCGGTTTTGTTAGAGTAAAGGGGACATCAACGGGAGCAGACCATGAGCGATATCATCCGCCGCACCTTCATCGACCATCCGCAAAGCGTCGATGAAAGCTATCTGGAACATGCGCTGTTTGCCGGGGGATTCTCGCTGCGTCTGTTCGGGGCGGCAATTGCGGCCATGGTTCATGCGGTGATCCCGTGCCTTTTCGAGAAGACCGCCAGCCGGATTGTTGGGGATTTGTATCAGCGCACCCACAATCGCGGGCGCTGAAGCGGCCGCTTTCGGGCGGCGAGTGACGAGTAGGGGATGAGGCAGGCAAACGGCGCCAGGATTATCTGCCGCCGTTTGTTATTTGGTGGGATCAGGCGAGGGCCTTGTTCAGGTTCTCGTCGATCTTTTCGAGGAAGCCTTCGGTGGTCAGCCATTTCTGGTCGGGGCCGACCAGCAGGGCCAGATCCTTGGTCATGAAGCCGGTCTCGACGGTGTCGACGACGACCTTTTCCAGCGTTTCGGCGAAGTTCATCAGCTTGGCGTTGTCGTCCAGCTTGGCGCGGTGCTTGAGCCCGCCGGTCCAGGCGAAGATCGAGGCGATCGAGTTGGTCGAGGTTGCCTCGCCCTTCTGGTGCTGGCGGTAATGGCGGGTGACGGTGCCGTGCGCGGCCTCGGCCTCGACGATCTTGCCGTCGGGGGTCATCAGCTGCGAGGTCATCAGGCCGAGCGAGCCGAAGCCCTGCGCCACGGTATCGGACTGCACGTCGCCATCGTAGTTCTTGCAGGCCCAGACATAGCCGCCGGACCATTTCATCGCGGCGGCGACCATGTCGTCGATCAGGCGGTGTTCGTAGGTGATGCCGGCCTTCTTGAACTTGTCGGCGAATTCGGCGTCGAAGATTTCCTGGAACATGTCCTTGAAGCGGCCGTCATAGACCTTGAGGATGGTGTTCTTGGTCGACAGGTAGACCGGATAGCCGCGGTTCAGGCCGTAGTTCAGCGAGGCGCGGGCGAAATCGCGGATCGAGTCGTCGAGGTTGTACATCGCCAGCGCGACGCCGGCGTCGGGGGCGTCGAACACCTCGCGTTCGATCACTTCGCCGTCCTCGCCGACGAATTTCATCGTCAGCTTGCCCTTGCCCGGGAAACTGGAAATCGGTGGCGCGGTACTGGTCGCCGTAAGCATGACGGCCGACGATGATCGGCTTGGTCCAGCCGGGCACCAGGCGGGGCACGTTCTTGCAGATGATCGGTTCGCGGAAGATGACGCCGCCAAGGATGTTGCGGATCGTGCCGTTCGGGGAGCGCCACATCTGCTTGAGGCCGAATTCCTCGACCCGGCCTTCGTCGGGCGTGATGGTGGCGCATTTGACGCCGACGCCGACCTCTTTGATCTTGTTGGCGGCATCGATGGTGATCTGGTCGTCGGTGCGGTCGCGTTCCTCGATACCAAGATCGTAATACAGCAGGTCGATGTCGAGATAGGGCAGGATCAGTTTCTTCTTGATGAAGTCCCAGATGATCCGGGTCATCTCGTCGCCGTCAAGCTCGACGACGGGGTTCTCGACTTTGATCTTGGTCATGGGCATTCCCTCTGGCTGAGTTCGATTGCCCGCCAGATAACGCAATTCAGAGCAGAGGGGAAGGCCGTATACAGTTGTATACGAAAGCCGGGCCGCAGAACGGTGATGGGCGTTGCGGTGGCCGGCCCCGCGCGTGGCAGGGCCGGCTCCTTGGATCGAAATACGCTATTCGGCGGCCATTTGCTTGATGGCATTCGCCGTCAGGACATTGCCACCGATGGCCCAGTCACCGCTTTTCACTTCCTTGATACGGACCCAGGTCACGCCGCGCATGGCCTCACCTTCGACAGAGACCATTGCATCTGTCACCTTCTGGATCATCGCCTGCTTCTTGGCGTCGTCAAAGACGCCTTCCATCACTTCGATATCGACCAACGGCATTTCATTCTCCTTGTGCTGGGTTGCGATCGGCCAAGCGTGATCGCAGGCCGGGCCTGTTTCCAGTTCAGGAAGTGAAGCAAACCCGCTATAGTTTCTGAAGTGGACCTGCGCCGCCTCATGCCTGCATAGTTGGGCCAAAGAGGAAGACACCGACATGCAAACTCAGCCGTATCATCAGTTCTGCCCGATCGCGATGGCCGCCGAAATCCTTGAGCCACGATGGACGATGCTGATCTTATGCGAGATGTTTCAGGGTTCAGCCCGGTTTACCGAGATCCAGCGCGGCGTGCCCGCGATGTCACCGGGCCTGCTGACAAAGCGGCTGCGCGACCTTGAAGCCAAGGGAATGATCACCCGGCACCAAAGCGGCACCAGTGGCCAGGTCAGCTATGTGCCGACGGCGATGGCCGATGAACTGCGTATGCTGATCTATGGGATCGGGGCATGGGCGCACAAGAATATCGACCCCGAGGTGCCGCTTGGTCAGCTGGACCACAAACTGTTGATGTGGAACATCCGGCGCAAGATCAAGGCCGCGAACCTGCCGCGTCGAAAACTGGTGATCCAGTTCATCCTGAAGCAGGCCGAGGCCGAAGATGCCAACTATTGGCTGATCGTGAAGCCCGACAGCGAGACCGACATCTGCTCGATCGATCCCAAACATGATGTCGATCTGTTCGTGACGGCCCAGTTGAAGGCGCTGACGTCGGCGTGGATGGGGCATTCCAGTTTCGCGGAAGAGATCGCTGCCGAACGGATCATCCTGCTCGGCGACCAGGCGATGGCACGGTCATTGTCGCAATGGTTGATCCGCAGCAGTTTTGCAGGCGACGCGCGTGTCCTGTCTTAGTCGTCGGCGTTGATGGCCATCGTCAGGCTGGATTCGCCCTTCGTCTCCATCTCTGCGAGATAGGCGCGGGCCTGCGCCTCGGCCCGCAGCACGCGGACGGCTGTGAGGAACGCGTCTTGCAGGGTCGAGGAGGAGGCGCCGACGATCTTGCCGATTTCGGTAACGACAGCGGAGTTGCCGCTGCGTTTTTCATAAGCAAGCGCGTCTATTGCAAGCCTCTCTGCAAGCTCGTCAGCTTTTGACATTGTCGAATGCTCCTGAATTCGGGGGTCGTCGGACAGCTTAGCGCGAGGTTTCGGTCAGCCGGCGCCGGACGTAATCGTTCACGTTGCCGATCATCGTGTCCATGTGCGGGTCTTCGAAGAAGTGCCCGGCGCCCTCGATCTCGGTATGGGTGATGGTGATGCCCTTCTGCTCGTGCAGCTTGTCGACCAGAACATGGGTGTCACGTGGTGGTGCGACGCGATCGGCGGTGCCGTTGATGATCAGGCCAGAGGACGGGCAGGGGGCGAGGAACGAGAAATCGTACATGTTGGCAGGCGGCGAGACACGAGATGAAGCCGGTGATTTCCGGACGGCGCATCAAAAGCTGCATGCCGATCCAGGCGCCGAAGGAAAAGCCCGCGACCCAGCAATGCTTGGAGTTCTGGTTCATCGATTGCAGGTAATCGAGCGCGCTTGCGGCATCCGAAAGCTCGCCGATGCCCTGATCGTATTCGCCCTGGCTGCGCCCGACGCCGCGGAAATTGAACCGCAGCACGGTGAAGCCCATGTTGTAGGAAGGCGTAATGCAGGTTGTAGACGACGCGGTTGTTCATCGTGCCGCCAAATTGCGGATGCGGATGCAGGATGATCGCGATGGGCGCGTCCTTTTCCTTTTGCGGATGATAACGGCCTTCCAGGCGACCTTCTGGACCGGGGAAAATGACTTCGGGCATGCGTCTCTTTCGTTTTGGCGAAAAGTGTCGGCCGAATTCTTGACGAATTTGCTCGGACACCTTAGAACAATTCTAAATCACCCGCAGCTGGGCGGGTCTGGGTTGGTAGTCAGGTAATGATCCTGTTGCCGAACGTCAATGAATTTGCAGGGCAGTTGCCATGAAACTGAGCACCAAGGGCCGGTATGCGATGGTGGCACTGGCCGATCTGGCGACACAGCGGGCCGACACGCTGAGTTCGCTTGCCGAAATTTCCAAGCGTCAGGACATCTCGCTTGCCCTATCTCGAGCAGCTCTTCGTCAAGCTGCGCCGCGCCGGGCTGGTGGATCTCGGTGCGCGGGCCCGGGCGGCGGCTACAAGCTGGCGCAGGCGCCCTCGGACATCCGGATATCGGACATTCTGTCGGCGGTGGATGAGACGGTGAGCGCGATGCATACCGGGGCGGGCGCCTCGGGCGCGGTATCGGGCACGCGGGCGCAATCGCTGACCAACCGGCTGTGGGAAGGGCTGTCGGCGCATGTTTATGTGTTCCTGCACCAGACCCGTCTGTCGGATGTGGTCGGCAACGATCTGACGCCCTGTCCGGCGGTGCCGGTGCTTTTTACCGTGGTGGACGACGCATGAACGCACGCGGGTCTATCTTGACTGGAATGCGACAGCGCCTTTGCGGTCCGAGGCGCGGGCGGCGATGGCTGGCGGCGATGGATGTGGTGGGCAATCCGTCGAGCGTGCATGCCGAAGGTCGCGCGGCCAAGGCGGTGATCGAGGCCGCGCGGGCCGAGGTGGCCGCGGCGTTCGGGGCGGACGGGGCGGATATCGTCTTTACCTCTGGCGCGACCGAGGCGGCGGCTTTGGCGTTGGCCGGGCGGGGCTTGCGCTGCGCTGCGGTAGAGCATGATGCGGTGACAGCGTGGTGCGACATCGATCTGCCGGTGGATCGGCGACGGTCTGGTTGCGGTGTCAGATCCGGCTGGCGCGGCGCTGCAACTGGCCAACCCCGAGACCGGGGTGATGCAGGACCTGCCCGAGGGGCTGGCGGCGACGCGATGCGACGCAAGCGTTCGGCAAGGTGCCGGTGGCGTTCAACTGGCTGGGGGCGGGGATGGCGATGATCTCGGCCCACAAGATCGGCGGGCCGAAGGGCGTTGGTGCGCTGGTGCTGCGGCAGGGCTCGACGTCGAGGCGCGGATCCGGGGCGGCGGGCAGGAGATGGGGCGCCGTTCGGGGACAGAGAATCTGATCGGCATTGCCGGTTTCGGTGCTGCGGCAAAGGCGGCGGCGCACGATCTGGCGGATGGCCTCTGGGAGCCGGTGGCGGAGTTGCGCGATCTGTCTGGAAGCAGCGGTTGCGGATGCAGCGCCCGGCACTATCTTTGCCGGGCAGGGCGCGCGACGTTTGCCCAACACAAGCTGCTATCGTGACGCCCGGCTGGAAGGGCGAAACGCAGGTGATGCAGATGGATCTGGCGGGATTCGCCATATCGGCGGGGTCTGCCTGTTCCTCTGGCAAGGTCAAGCCGAGCCGGGTGTTGCAGGCGATGGGATTTGATGAAATGGCGAGCGCGAGCGCGATCAGGGTCTCGCTTGGGCCGGACACTACGAAAGACGACGTGCTGCGGTTTGCGGCTGCATGGGCTGCAGCCCACGGAAAGTTTCGCGCGAAGGCCGCGTGAGGAAAGGCGAACAGGATATGACTGCTTTGGACAAAGTCGAAGTGAAAGAGGGCGTTGATCAGGATACGGTCGATGCTGTCAAGTCCTTGTCGGGAAAGTATAAATACGGCTGGGAATACCGATATCGAGATGGATTATGCGCCCAAGGGCGTGAACCCCGATATCGTGCGGCTGATCTCTGGCAAGAACGAAGAGCCCGAATGGATGACCGAGTGGCGGCTGTCGGCCGTTCGAGCCGCTGGCAGCAAGATGGAAGAGCCGACCTGGGCGATGGTGAATTATCCCAAGATCGACTATCAGGACCAGTATTACTACGCCCGCCCGAAAAGCATGGAGGTGCAAGCCGAAGTCGCTGGACGAGGTCGATCCGAAGCTGTTGGCGACCTATGAAAAGCTGGGCATTCCGCTGAAAGAGCAGATGATCCTTGCCGGTGTCGAGGGCGCCGAGGCCGTCCCTGCCGAGGGGCGGCGGGTGGCCGTGGATGCGGTGTTCGACTCGGTGTCCGTGGGAACGACGTTTCAGGCAGAATTGAAGAAGGCGGGCGTGATCTTCTGCTCGATCTCCGAAGCGATCCGCGAGCATCCCGAACTGGTGCGGAAGTATCTGGGCTCGGTCGTGCCGGCGTCGGACAATTTCTTTGCGACGCTGAACTCGGCCGTCTTTTCGGACGGATCTTTCGTCTACGTGCCGCCCGGCGTGCGCTGCCCGATGGAACTGTCGACCTATTTCCGGATCAATGCCGAGAATACCGGCCAGTTCGAGCGCACGCTGATCATCGCCGACAAGGGATCGTACGTGTCCTATCTCGAAGGCTGCACGGCACCCAAGCGCGACACGACGCAATTGCATGCGGCGGTGGTGGAGATCGTCATGCTGGAAGATGCCGAGGTGAAATATTCCACGGTGCAGAACTGGTATCCGGGCGACGAGAACGGCAAGGGCGGGATCTACAACTTCGTCACCAAGCGCGCCGATTGCCGTGAGGCGCGGGCCAAGGTGATGTGGACGCAAGTCGAAACCGGTCAGCGCTGTGACGTGGAAGTATCCGTCGTGCATTCTGCGCGGCGACGACAGCTCAGGGCGAGTTCTATTCGATCGCCATCGCCAACAATTATCAGCAGGCCGATACCGGCACCAAGATGGTACATCTGGGCAAGAACACGAAAAGCCGGATCGTATCGAAGGGGATCAGCGCGGGGCGGGCGCAGAACACCTATCGCGGGCTGGTTTCGATGCACCCGAAGGCCAAGAACAGCCGCAATTACACGCAATGTGACAGCCTGCTGATCGGCGGCAATTGCGGCGCGCACACGGTGCCCTACATCGAGGTCAGGAACAATTCGAGCCGGGTCGAGCATGAGGCGACGACATCGCAAGGTCGATGACGATCAACTGTTCTATTGCCGCAGCCGCGGCATGGATGAGGAAGAGGCGGTGGCGCTGGTCGTCAACGGGTTCTGCAAGGACGTGTTGCAGGCGCTGCCGATGGAGTTCGCGATGGAAGCGCAGCAGCTGGTCGCGATCTCGCTGGAAGGCTCGGTTGGCTGAATGGCGGGGGCAGGCGTTCAGAATGCGGTTGTGCTGAGGCATGCCCCGATCCTGCCTGGATCGGTGGCATTGTTAACGATCGGGAAACCCGAAAACGACCCACCCGCGTCCAATTCCTGCCCAATTGCGCTGGTCAACTTGGCAAGAGCAAACTGGTGGGCAGCAGGATGATTACCCCCGACCGACAAAAACAGCAATTTGCAGATCGGCTTCAGCGGATAACCGCAGGGGGCGAGAATACTATGGGTCAGATCTATGTCGGGCCGGCGGAAGACTCAGATCGCGACCCCAAGCGGAAAAAGGGCATCTCGGCGCTGCCAACTTTGCGCGAAACCATTGGCTATCCGATGTCGATTGTCGGGGCGTTTGTGATCGGGATGCTGGCCGTACTGATCACCCGCTGGGTGCGCTACACGTTGGCTGGCGGCACGCTGAGCGGCGAGGATGCCGATATCACGATGGCGATCGACGCCGGGCTGGCGCTGGCGATCGGATTTGTGCTGAAACAGATGTTCAGGTTTTCGGGCAAGATCCAGGAAACCGCCAAGACCATGGGGATTTTCGCGATGATCTGCGTGATGCACAACATGGTGCATCTGTGGCCGGGGGCGTTCGAACTGGCGTTCTCGCCGGAATGGGTGACGGATGTCGTCGAAACCACCGAGCCGAAGTCGATCCTGTTCCGGGGCGTATCGTTCGTTGTCGGAGAGACGCGAGACCAGACACCCGAAATGCCGACGGTGCTGCGGCTGAACGGGCCGGCGCGGTAGGGCCCGCGCAAAACGAAATCATCAGATCTGATCGAGAGACCGGCCGCTTTTTCGAAGCGGCTGGCCTCGTGCTGTCTGGACCGGAAGTGAATGAAGGAAGATAAAATGTTGAAAATCAAGAACCTGCACGTCAAACTTCAGGAAGAGGACAAGCAGATCCTCAAGGGCGTCGATCTGACGGTCGAGGATGGCCAGGTCCATGCGATCATGGGGCCGAACGGGTCGGGCAAATCGACGCTGTCCTATGTGCTGTCGGGGCGCGACGGCTATGAGGTGACCGAAGGGGCGGTCGAGCTGGACGGCACCGATCTGCTGGCGCTGGAGCCTGAGGAACGCGCGGCGGCGGGGCTGTTTCTGGCGTTTCAGTATCCGGTCGAAATCCCCGGTGTCGGCAACATGACCTTCCTGCGCACGGCGGTGAATGCGCAACGGAAGGCGCGCGGCGAGGAAGAGATGTCGGCGACCGATTTCCTCAAGGAAATCCGCGCCAAGGCGAAATCGCTGCACATCGATGCCGAGATGCTGAAGCGGCCGGTGAATGTGGGCTTTTCGGGCGGCGAGAAGAAGCGCAACGAGATCCTGCAAATGGCGATGCTGGAACCGAAGATGTGCATCCTGGACGAGACCGACTCTGGCCTTGATGTGGATGCGATGAAGCTGGTCGCCGAGGGCGTGAATGCGTTGCGCAGCGCGGGCCGGTCGTTCCTTGTGATCACGCATTACCAGCGCCTGCTGGACCATATCAAACCCGATGTCGTGCATATCATGGCCGATGGCCGGATCGTGAAAACCGGCGGGCCGGAACTGGCGCTGGAGGTCGAGACCAACGGCTATGCCGGAATCCTTGAGGAGATGGCCTGATGGCGCTGGCAGAGGTGAAACGCGAGGCCACCGCGACCCGGCTGGAGGCTTTGAGCCTGCCCGAAGGCGCGGCCTGGGCCGAGGCGGCGCGCCGCGATGCGCTGAGCCGGGTGCAGGCGATGGGGCTGCCGGGGCGGCGCGATGAATACTGGAAATACACAAATCCCGCGACACTCGTTCAGGCGGATGCGCCGGCCGCGGCACTTTTCGATGCCAATGAGAGCCCGATTTTCGGAGGGATCGACCGGCTGAAGCTGGTGTTTGTCGATGGTGTGTTCGATGCCGGGGCGTCTGACGATCTGACGCTTGCGGGCGTGACGATCGAGCGGCTGGCCGAGGCGCATGCCACCGATATCCACTGGGCGAAAGAACTTTACGGCGTGCTGGAGGCGCGTGGGCAGATGCCGGTGCAGCGTCCGCTTGCGGCGCTGAACACCGCGTTTGCGGGCGACGGTCTGCTGATCCGGGCAAGCGGCAAGGCCACCAAGCCGGTCTCGATCGAATATCTGCACCGCGCGGAAACCTCGGACGCGATCCTGCACCATGTGATCCGGGTCGAGAACGGCGCCGATCTGACGGTGCTGGAAAACGGCCCGGCGGCGGCGCGGTTCAACAAGGTGATGGAGGTCGAGGTGGCCGATGGCGCCTCGTTCCATCATGTGCGCGCGCAGGGCCGCGACCATGAGCGGCGCGCGGCGACGCATATCTTCGCACGGCTGGGGGCCGAGAGTACGTTCAAGAGCTTCACGCTGTCGGTGAATGGCGTGCTGACCCGCAACGAGGTGGTTGTTGAACTGACCGGCGACGATGCGGTCGCGCATATCGCGGGTGCGGCGGTCGGCGACGGCGATTTCCACCATGACGACACCGTGTTCGTGACCCATGACGCGGTCGGCTGCGAAAGCCGACAGGTGTTCAAGAAGGTGCTGCGCAACGGCGCGACGGGGGTCTTTCAGGGCAAGATCCTTGTAAAGCAGGACGCACAGAAGACCGACGGCTACCAGATCAGTCAGGCCTTGCTGCTGGACGACGACGCGCAGTTTCTGGCCAAGCCGGAACTGGAGATCTACGCCGATGACGTGGCCTGTTCGCATGGCTCGACCTCGGGCGCGATTGATGAGGATGCGCTGTTCTATCTGCGCTCTCGCGGGGTGCCCGTGGGGCAGGCGCAGGACCTGCTGGTGCTGGCGTTTCTGGCCGAAGCGATCGACGAGATTGACGATCCCGCGATTGCCGCCGACATCCTGTCGCGGCTTGACGGCTGGTTGCAGCGCCATCACCACTGATGGGCGTGATCGGCGACATAGCCCGCGCCTGGCGGTATCCCCGCAGGGCGATGCGGCGCCAGCTTGGGCTTGGCAAACGCGAGGATCGGGCGTTGATCTTTCTGGTCGTGGCCTGCCTTCTGATCTTTGCCGCGCAATGGCCAAGGCTGAGCCTCGCGGCAAAGCTTGATCCCTCGATGCCGTTCGACGCCAGGATCGGCGGGGCGTTGTTGGGCTGGGTGTTCCTTGCGCCGCTGGCGCTCTACGGTATCGCTGCGCTGTCGCGCATCGTGGCGCGGCTGGCGGGCGGGCAGGGCGATTGGTACTCGGCGCGGCTGGCGCTGTTCTGGTCGCTTCTGGTGGCCGCACCGTTCTGGGTACTGAACGGCGTTGGTGGCGGGGCTGTCTGGGGCGGCGGTGCTGAAGGCGCTGACCGGCGCACTGGCGCTGGCAAGCTTCGTTGCGGTCTGGATGTTGTCGCTTTATGAAGCGGAAAAAGGAGGCCGAGCCTGATGGATCTGTCGCTGAACGGCCTGACGCAGGCTGCGATCCATACCGTAAAGGATCCTAAAGCGGGTGCGCGGATGGTGCTGTCGCTGGATCTGACGCGTCGGCAGCGCTGGGATATGCTGCTGCTGACCGTTGTGTTCAGCGCGATCCTTGCGAAGCTGTCGGTGCTGATGTCGGGCGGCGAAGGCAGCGATGTCGGCGTCTTTGCCGCATCGCCTTTCACACTTGGCTTCGTGCAACTGATCCTGATGCTGTTTGCGGTATTCGCCGTCCATTTTGTGGGGCGGCGACTGGGTGGCACCGGCGATTTCGACGGCGCTATCATCATCGTCGCCTGGCTGCAATTCGTGATGATCTGCCTGCAACTGGTGCAACTGGCCCTGCTGCTGATCTCGCCGTTTCTGGCGTTTCTGGTGGGCGTTGCGGGGCTGGTTCTGTTTTTCTGGATGCTGACCCAGTTCATCATGGAGTTGCACGGCTTCAAATCGGCGACGGCGGTGTTTTTGGGAATATTCCTGGGCCTGTTCGCTTTTGCCATCGTGCTGTCGATCCTGATCGGGATGTCGGGCGTGATGGTTCCGGGGGTGTCGCATGTATGACGTCGAGAAGGTCCGGGCCGATTTCCCGATCCTGAGCCGCCAGGTCAACGGCAAGCCGCTGGTGTATCTGGACAACGGCGCTTCGGCGCAGAAGCCGCAGGCGATGATTGATGCGGTGACGCATGCCTATTCCATGGAATATTCAAATGTTCACAGGGGCTTGCATCACCTTTCTAATCTTGCGACCGAGAAATACGAGGCCGTGCGCGGCAAGATCGCCAGGTTTCTGAACGCCGGGTCCGAAGACGAGATCGTGATGAATTCCGGGACCACCGAAGGCATCAACATGGTCGCCTATGGCTGGGCGATGCCGCGGCTGCAGGCGGGCGACGAGATCCTGCTGTCGGTGATGGAGCATCACGCCAATATCGTGCCTTGGCATTTTCTGCGCGAACGGCAGGGTGTGGTGCTGAAATGGGTCGAGCCGGACGCGATTGGGACGCTCGATAGCCAAAAGGTTATCGACGCGATCGACCCGAGAGACAAAGCTGATCGCAATCACCCATCTTTCCAATGTGTTGGGCACGAAAGTTGATGTCAAGGCCATCACCGAAGCCGCCCATGCGCAGGGCATTCCGGTGCTTGTCGACGGGTCGCAGGCGGCGGTGCATATGCCGGTGGACGTGCAGGATATCGGCTGCGATTTCTATGCGATCACCGGCCACAAGCTGTACGGCCCTTCCGGGTCGGGCGCGATCTATTGCAAGCGCGAACGGATGGCCGAGATGCGGCCCTTCATGGGCGGTGGCGACATGATCCGCGAGGTGACGCGAGAGATGTGACCTACAACGATCCGCCGATGAAATTCGAGGCCGGGACACCGGGCATCGTGCAGACGATCGGATTGGGTGTGGCGCTGGACTATCTGACGGATCTGGGGATGCAGAATATCGCCGCGCATGAAGCGCGCATCTGTGCCTATGCGCAAGACCCGTCTGAACGGGCTGAACTGGGTGCAGGTCCAGGGTCATGCCCCTGATAAGGCTGCGATATTTTCGTTCACCATGGACGGACCCGCGCATGCTCATGATATCTCGACCGTGCTGGACAAGCGCGGCATCGCGGTGCGTGCCGGCCATCACTGCGCGCAACCCCTGATGCAGCATCTGGGGGTGACGGCGACCTGCCGCGCCTCGTTCGGGCTGTACAACACCGAAGCCGAGGTCGATGCGCTGGTCGCGGGCCTTGAGCTTTGCCACGACCTGTTTGGCTGAATTTCCGGATTGCGGGGCTTGGGCACGGCCGCTATACCGCGCGCAGGCACCCGTAGCTCAGCTGGATAGAGCGCTGCCCTCCGAAGGCAGAGGCCACAGGTTCGAATCCTGTCGGGTGCACCAACACTTCTGATCTCACGGCGCGCGGCGCCTCCGATGGGGCGGGCTGACCGCCCGTCGTCCGGTCTGGCGCTTGCGTGTGCCTGGCGCCTGGTGGGTTTGACGATCTAGCGCCCGTTTAAGAGCAAGGGGAGCAGGTCGCTTTTGTAGAGTTGATCGACTACCCGCGCGGTTGAGGTGATCGGTATCGAAGAAATATTTGGGCTCCACGATCGCTGCGCTCAGGTCATGCAGCGGGACGTCCAGCGCGCGCAGCGTTTCGTGCAGGGCGCGGTCGAATTCGGGCTCGTTCGGCAATGCCTCGCGGAAGGAGTCCGGGATCGGAAATTTGACGACCTGCACCTGAAGGCCGGCGGTTTGCGCCTTGGTGATCAGGCCGGCCAGGACGTTGAGATAGTTGCTGAGGTTTTCATCGGCAGGAGGCTGGGGGTAGAGGTAGGATATCCGGCTGGCGGTGGCATGGCGTGACGGCCGGAAGGCGCGGTCGAACCCTTCGGCCCCTTGCCACCCGTCTTGCGGGAAACGGTCTGGCGGGTTGAGTTTGGAAAAGCCGGTCAGATAGTCAAGCAAGGCGCGCGGATCGACGCCGTTCGTCAGAACCAGCCTGAACAATGTTCGCATCGTCGAGACCCGAAGTGGGGTTTGCCGCAACAAAGAGCGGTCGGCGACCCGGCCCTCGTTCCAACTTGCGGAGTAGAATGCGAACGAGTCGACAACATAGAGAAGCGCACGCGGCTGGACATCGCTTAACGCCTGATCAAGCACGAAGCGGCTGTAAAGCGGGCCTGCGCCGACCTCTGCGAGAACCAGCATGGTCTGGCCGGTGTCTTCAGCAAGCAGGTCCGGCACGTCGCCGTAGGCCAGCGGAAGTGCGTGCGAGGCGCCCAGAACGATCCAGTCGGCCTTGGTGCCTTGCGCGGCCCACAGTTTTTGAAAGGCAGACGCGTTGCCGCTGCGCGAGATAGTCCGTTCGGCAACGGCAAAGGCCAGCAGATAGAGCAGCAGGAACACCCCGACGAAGGCGATGACGGTTCGACCCGACGGCAGCTTGATATTCCGGTTCCGGGTGGTCATGCAGCTGGCCCTTCAAAATTGCATGTAGACGAAAGACTCGCCTTGCCAGCGCCCCAGCAGGATCAGGGCGAACAGGCACGCGTACCAGCCGATCCACCGCACCGCACGCGGTGCGCGGGCGATCCGGCAGGCAAGGCGGCGCTGTTCCATGACGAACTCGATCGCCAGAAGGCCGACGATGAGTGCTGCGAGGAACGCATGTTCGGCGGTGAACGGGTAGCGTAGCAGGAGGCCCGGCACTTGGGGCAGCGCGGCCCAGACACGCGCAAGGATCGTCATTGCGTCCGCCATGGTCCCGGCCCGGAAGAAGACCCAGCTGACCAGAACGAGATGAAACACCAAAAGGGCGGCGACCGCGCCGTAGATCCGCCCGAGAGCGGAGCCTGCAAGCCGCTTCCGGACGCGATGCCGCAGCGGGCTGAAGCGCCCGCTCGACCCAAATGTAGACGCCGTTCAGCGCGCCCCAGGCCAGAAAACCCCAGCCGATGCCATAGCCGAGACCGGCATGCCAGATGCCGCTGACAACGAAGACGACCATCAGCGCCCAAATACATCCGCAAGCCGCTGCGGTTCTGTGCCGACGAGCGGGAAGTAGACGATAGTCGCGAAACCAGTCGCGACAGCGAGATGTGCCAGCGCCGCGACCAGAACTCGCCGATCGACTGCGCGAAATAGGAGCGGCGGAAGTTCTCCGACAGCCGGATGCCGAAAAGCTGCGACCCGCCGCGCGCGATGTCGGTGTAGCCCGAGAAATCGCAGTAGATCTGGAAGGCGAAGAAGTAGGTCGCGATGATCAGTTCGATCGGCACGGCATAGTCGGGGATCGCGTAGGTGCGATCGACGAAGGGGCGCAAGGTTGTCGGCGATCGACCACCTTCTTGACCAGACCCCAGAGGATGAGCTGGCATCCAAGCGCAATGCGCGCGAGGGCCAGCGGTGCCTTCGGTGCAGTTCAGTCGACGAAAGACCCGATCCGCTCGATCGGACCGGCGAGGATCTTCGGGAAACCAGGCCAGGTACAGCACATCCTGCATCGCGCTGGCGCGCGCGGCGGTTCGGGATCGCGATAGCGGTCGACGATCAGGCGCGATGGCCGTGAAGGCATAGAAGGAGAAGCCCGCCGGGCGCCGTCAGCCCGAGCGTCGGCAGCCCGGGATAGCCTCGCCGCGATCGGATCGTAGTATTTCAGAGAGCGATCAGGACCGCGAGAATGGCGGCGACCCACCCCGAGACAGCCAGCCGCCGGACTGGGCGCGCAGGGCCAGCAGGTACCGCCCGGCCAGCCAGGGCGATGGCGGCCACGACGCCGAGGTAGGCGAGGTTCTCAAGCCCGAAACTGCCGTAGAAGATCAGGCTGGCCAGCAACAGCCATGGCAGGCCGAAGCCGGGCGGGCAAGCACCCAGAAGACAGCGCCGCCAGCGGGCAGGAACAGCAGGAACTCGAGCGAAGTGAACAGCATGGGCTGCCTCCTGTCCCCGCGGTTCGCCGCCGACTGCCGGTCTTAGTAGGACGCGCCCCCCGCGCGCAGGGCCGGCGGCACCTGGTCGATCGGGATCCCGGCATTGATGACGAGGTAGTCGGCCAGCGCCTCGCGTTCGGGCTGCGGTCATCTTGATCTCGATATGGCTGGGCGAATTCATGGTGCCGAGCCAGGCCTCGCGGGTCCGGTCCTGCGTGATGACGACGGTGATGATGTGGCACGACTGGCAGAGTTGCAGCGCCATGTCGCGACCGTCCCACGGCAGCTCGGCCCGAGAGTCGAGCGGCGCGTTCGACGGCAAGTAGTAGGCGAGCGTGTCGGTCTGCCACTCGTCGAGGTTGGCGAGCGCCGGAGACTCGGCCTTGGCTGCTTCAAGCCGCTCGCGCCAGACTGCGGAATCGCCGCTGCGCCTTCGGCGATCTCGGCCGGCAAGCTCGTCGGGAAGGCCCGCACTCGCGTACAGCCTCCAGAAGGCTTCGTCCGCCCGTCGGGAATGAAGTCAAAGACATCGTCCTCGTGCCGGACGCGGTGGCCAGGACGACTACCGAAAGAAGCGCGGCCAGCGCGGCGGTCAAGGGTGCGGCCTTGATCATCTTGTGTCCCTTTCCGTCGCAGCGGGCGTCAGAACCGCAGTTCGGGTGGCACGTCCTCGAATTTCAGCGGCATGTTGAGCAGCGGAGTAGTTGGCGAAGGTGTCGCGTTCGACCTCGGTCATCGGGATTTCGGAGTGAAACGGCGACTTGAACGTGCCTTTCCAGCCGGTCTCGTCGCGGTCCTGCATCAGGTAGCCGGAGAACAGCGAATGGCAGAACTGGCATTGCGCGATGGCAAGGTCCTTGCCGTCCGGCGGGAGCAGCGTAGCGTCGCCGCTCCCGGCCAAGCGCTGACAGAACGTCTTCGCCGACCGGGGAAGTTCAGTTCCGCGTAGCCTGCGAATGTCGCGAGTGACTTGTCGTCCAGCCCGGCTTCCTGCGACGTCGCCCAAGCTTGCCAGTCCTCGGCGCTCTGCATCCCGCGCGGCAGTCTCGGCCAGCGTCTCGGCATCCACTTGGCCCAGGAGGTCAAGCAGCAAGGCCCGACCGCCCGGCGGCATGAAGTCGAATTGGTCGTCCTGCGCCAGCGCCCCGGCTGCCACCATGAGCGCCGGCGAGGCCAAGGATCAGAACGGTGGCGCCTAAGCCTGCGCATCATTTCTTCTCCGCGTTACGATCGGTCCGGGCGCTTCGAACGAAAAAACCGGCACCGTCAAACTGCGCACTGCGTTCAGCGGCGAGAAACCGCTGCCGCGCATGAGGTCAAGCCTCATCGCGGTCTCATCCTCGTAGTACTGCTCGCCGCAACTCTGGCAGACGAGTGCCGGAATGTCCTCGACGACGACGAGACTGCTCGCCCTCCCAGAACGCGGTTTTCACCTCGTCGCGGGCCAGCACGCCGCTGGCGCAGGCCGTGCAACGCGGCCTGTTCCGGCCTGCCCCGGGGTCGCAGCGAGCCGCGTACGGCTCCGCGCTTTTTCGGATCACGCTCCGACAAGGGCACGGGCCGCTCCTGCGATGTGGTCGGCATTCGGACGCATCCACAGGAACATCTCGGGCGAGGCCGGCGGCGGCGCGTCGGGGAAGGCGACGCGCTTGTAGCGTGCGCCCATCGACGTTCTCGGCAACCCGCGCGATCACCTCGGCGCCCGGACAGAGCGTGTAGTAGGACTGGTCCACCGTCAGCAGGCGCTTGGTCTTGGCGACCGAATTCACCAGCGTCTCGGTGTCCATTTCCTTCAGGACGCGCAGGTCGATCACCTCGACGCTCATGCCTTCGCCCGTCAGGGTCTCGGCGGCTTCCAGCACCTCGGGCATGCCCGCCGCCGGAACCGACGATGGTGAGGTCGCTGCCCTCCATGCCGGACCGCGGCCTTGTCGAGCGGCACCTCGTATTGCTCGTCCGGCACCTCCTCGGTCAGCGTGCGCAGACCGGCGGGATAGAGATAGACCACCGGATCGGGCGAGCGCAGCGCCGAAACCATCATGCCCTTGGCATCATAGGGCGTCGACGGGATCACCGTGCGCACGCCGGGGATATGGGCATAGTAGGTGTCCTCCTCGTAGCAGGAATGCTGCCCGGCAAAGCCCGGCGTCTGGCCGGTCATCTCGATGATCCAGACCACCGGCATCGATGCCTTGCCGCCGGTCATGTGCCGCAGCTTGCCGGCAACGTTCTGGATCACCTCGAAGCGGCATCAGCGCGCCCTGATAGGGGATATAGGTCGCCGACCGCGACCCGGCGAGGCCGGCGCCCGAGTACGGCCGACGCCATCCAGTTCTCGTCGATCCCGGTGTTGACCACGCGCTTGCGGCCGAACTCGGTTTCCAGGTTGATCACCGGCATGCCGGGGTTCGACGCCACCGGCGGCGTCAGCTCGAAGATCCAGGTCATCGCCGGATCTTGCTGCATTTCGTACTGTACGGCCTCCAGGACCGAATACATCCAGCTTTTCTGTGCCATCAGTCTATCCTTTCAAATGCGGGTCCTGCGCCTCAGCCGAACTGGCGGGCGGGAACGGTGCCTTCGGCGAAGACGTGCTTCAGACCGTCTTCCGGGGTGCAGAGCGGCTGCTCGCTGGCCCAGGCGAAGGCCTGCTTCGATCTCGGCCTTGATCTCGGCTTCCATCTCGCAGGGCGCGCGCCTCGTCCAGCACGCCCCAGTCCACTAGGATCTTGCGCGCGATATCGACCGGATCGCGCTGCATCCAGGCCCGGACCTCGCGTTCGGGCCGGAACGAGGTGATCGCCAGCGGATCGTAGCCAAAGGCGCCAAGCTCGCCGGCCTTGGCGCCCGGGCGCGCCCCAGTGGTTGTAGTAGCGGTAGGTCTTGGCCTCGATGAAGCTCGGGCCGCCGCCTGCGCGGGCACGGTCCACCGCCTCCTTCGCGACGTTGTAGACCTGCATCACGTCCTGGCCGTCGACCGTCCGCGCCGGAATGCCGTAGGCCGCTGCCGCATCGGCGATGTCCTTGTGCGGGCAGGAATAGGAGTAGTGCGCGTACTGGTGATAGAGGTTGTTTTCGCAGCACGTAGATCAACGGCAGATCCAGCAGCTTCGCGTTGTTCAGCGTCGAATGGAAATGCGGCGCGGCGTAGTTGCCGTCACCGGCGAAGACCACCGCCACCTGATCGGATCCGCGCGCCCGGAAGGCGAAGGCGGAGCCCGAGGCGATCACCGGGTGCCGGGCCGATCATGCCGTCGGCGCCGATGAAGCCGACCGACTGGGTCGGACAGGTGCATCTCGGCCGCATAGCCGCCGTTCAGGCCGGTGGCCCTGAAATCTATCTCGGCGCACATCTTCGGGATGTCGACGCCCTTGGCGATGGCATGGCCGGACGGCCGGTGCGACGAATAGACAAGGTCGATCTGATCGAACGGCCCGCTGTTGCGCAAGTGTGGCGCAGACGCCGGTCGCGACCGCCTCTTGGCCGGCATAGAAGTGGTTGTAGCCGCGATAGTCCGGGTTCGTCAGCATCTGGTCGGCCTGCGTGCGTTCGTGCCAGCGGATCTTCAGGATCGTCCGATACATGTCGACAAGCTTGTCGTCCGACAGGTCCTTGGCATAAAAACCGATGTCGCCGTTGGCGAATACCCGACGACCGGTCGTGGAAACAACAGCACCGGTCAGCGCGGCCAGTTTCAGGAACCCCCGGCGCGAACTCGGAACTGGGTGTGTCATCTGCGTCATGCGACACAATCGCGGACGTGGTTTGATGATCCATGATATCTCCTCCCAACTGCGACCTTGACGGGATTTTGAGCCTCGCAATCCAGCAACAGGCCGTAGTTGAAGGCTACGATCTATCGGCCAACGCGTCTTTAACCGGCGTTAATCTGGCCGCGATCTTCGCAGCGTCGCGAGGGACCGGCGGCGGGGTTCGGGGCTGTGGATATGCTTGGGGGGCGGCTGGATCGGTCTGCAATGCAGGGCTATCGCGGCTGCTTAATCTGCGTCAAGGCGGCCGAAGGCGAGCGCGGCTAAGATATAAAGGGAATAGGGTAAGTGGGAGGCATAACATGACCCATAAAATTCTGGTGGCTCACGACGGATCTGATAATGCTTTGCGGGCATTGGATTTGGCAGCCGAGTTTTCGGCCAAGTTGAAAGCAGATTTGACCATCATACATGTTCTGATGCACGGGCGCCCGGCCGAAGAAATGGTCCGGATGGCCGAGGCAGAGCACATGGTCGAGCGTGCGATAAAGGACATCGAGCCGCAATTTGAAAGAACTGCGGGCCCGCTCAGCGATTTCTTCAATCAGGCGCGTTCGGATATGGAGACGTCTAGGATTGTGGCATCGCTGGGAGAACAGCTTGTTGAAAGCGCAAAGGCCCGGTGCGAACGGGCAGGGGCGCAGCATGTGAAGACGCTGATCCGGTCGGGCGACTATGCCGACGCCATCCTTGAGGTCGCCAAAGAGGAAAGCGCGGACATTATCGTGATCGGCAGTCGCGGGCTTGGCGTTGTTCGGGGGTTCATGCTGGGCAGCGTGTCGCACAAGGTGGTACAGCATGCCGACCAGACGGTCGTGACTGTGAAATAGCCGCGCGCCGGAAACTGCCGGCTTGAGTTGGCAGCGCGCATCAGGGCGCGCCATTCGACGACGAAGGTTTTTCAAGCTGCAACTGCTCGGCTTCGTCCAGAAAGCGGATTACGTCTTCGTCCGATGTCTGGTGGAAATCAACATAGTGCGCGCCGATCGCTCCGAATGAGGTGGGCGTCGAGAGACAGACAATTTCATCGACCTCGCTACGCAAGGAGACAATCGTGTCAGCCGGGGCCACCGGGACGGCCAAGACCAGACGCGCCGGATTGCGGCGCCGGACGGCCCTGAGCGAAGCACGGATCGTAGCACCGGTCGCGATGCCGTCGTCGATAACGATTGCCGTACGATCCTTGACGGGAACCTGCGTCCGGCCTTTCAGGTAGACCCCGCGCCGACGCACGATTTCGGCCAGCTGCGCCTTTGCCAGTTGGTCGATATCGGACCGCGACAGGCCGCAATGCGCCGCGACGTCGTGGTTGACCACGATCTCGGGCGTGTCGCCATTCACGACGGCTGCGACAGCGAGTTCAGGCTGATAGGGAACACCGATCTTGCGGACCATCACGAGATCCATCGGTGCTTTCAAGACGCGCGCCACCTCGATCGCGACCGGCACGCCGCCGCGTGGCAAGGCGAGGATCACCGGATCGGGATAGGTCTTTTCCGAAAGGGCAGCCGCCAGCGCGCGGCCCGCTTCGGAACGGTTCAGGAACCTCGTCATGTCTGTGCCCCTATCGCGCGGAAATGTGTTTCAAACCACTTGCCGGCAAGTTCGACTACCTGTTCCATCGTGCCCGGTTCTTCGAACAGATGCGTGGCGCCCGGCACGATTTCCAGCCGGTGCGGGCAGACCAGCCTGCCGGCGGCGATCCTGTTGAGGTCGATCACGACATCATCCGCGCCGCCCACGATCAGAAGGACGGGAGCGCGCACCTGGGGCAGGGCGTCGCCGGCCAAATCCGGACGCCCGCCACGCGACACCACAGCGGCGGTGTTTTCGGGTACGCGGGCCGCCGCAACCAGCGCGGCGGCAGCCCCGGTGCTGGCCCCGAACAGGCCGATTGGAAGGCCGGAAAGCGCTGCGTTGGCGCGCGCCCAGCCCATCGCCTCGATCATGCGCCCACTTAGCAGCGGGATGTCGAAGACATTGGCGCGGTCCATCGAACTCGGGCTCGGTCAGAAGGTCGAAAAGCAGCGTGGCAATGCCGCGTAGTCCCAACTGATCGGCAACGAAATTGTTGCGCGGGCTTAGTCGGCTGCTGCCAGCGCCATGCGCAAAGATGACCAGCCCGATCGGAGCGGCGGGAATGCGCAGCACGCCTTCCAACTGCTTGGGACCAACCGCAACAATGCGTTTCTGCTGTGCGTTTTCTGGCATCTGGCGTCCTTCGATACCGGCACGATCGGAACCCGACCTGCCGCGATTCCATTGAATATTGCGACGCCGCGCGCCCTGAAGCATTGACCTTGGTCAAGTCATTGCCGGCCAGCGCTCTGGCAGGAAAATCGCGGTGTACGCCAGCAAGTTGGCGGGGGCTGGTTCTTGCCAGGCCGGGTTTCGGAGCGTTGCTAGAACCGGGTGTAGTGATCGGTTGACGGGGCATCGGCAGCATGATGCCGTCGAACGGGTTTGCCGGAGCGGTCACCATCACGCCTGCGAAACGACCCGCTTAATGCAATGTTGCGCGCCCGACTTTGTGAAATGATGCGCAGTTCGTCGCGGGCTTGTCCGGCGTTTCCTTGCTGGCCTTGGAACCGTCATTGGTGATCTTGTCGGCGCAACGCGCGCAGAGGTCGATCCATTCACGGACATCGTTGGCGCGACGCTTCGATGAAGGTGTCTGCCATGCCCCAATTTCTCTATCGGTCAAAGAGGCCCAACGCAGGATGGCGCCGCGGTCAGCAGCGGTTTCGGTCTCCCAATGGCAACGTTCCAGTTCACCACCTGGCGGCTCTGCTTTCACTTTGAACAACGCGGCTTGAGGCTCGGGCAAATGTTGGGCCCGCAACCGGGCAGTCGCCATCGCCGCCAGCATTTCCTGTGCCTGTTTTGCGATGTCGGTCGGTGCTTTTGAAACCGCCTTTGGCTTTTCCATCGCCACTCTCCATTCGGACTGCCCGGTTATCTTGTTGCAAGGATCATACTTCGCCCGACCCATTACATTAACACTGGTCAAGCTTCAGGCGAAGCGGCGGCAGGAAAATAAACTTCAGGGATAGCGACCACTGCGTTCCGGCTGGCTTGTTCTTGACCCAAGCCTCTGAAATGGCTACATTTTGATCTTGTGTTCCAATCGGCCTTGGGGATCGGCAGATTGTTGCCTGCACTGGCCAGATTGATACAAGTCATGGTATGTGTCGATCAGGCTGCTTAAGTAGATTGATAGTTCGTTGGGCGACGCCCTCTGAGCCTGGGGGCCATTCCTGTGACATTTTTTTTCTGAACCCGCCGATTTTCTGAACCCGCCGATGGGGAGATGGGTAAAAATGCGTTTCTGGGAGGAATACTGCTATGGTTATTGCTGAAGACCTGACGCTCGATTTCGCCGCCAAGCAGTGGCTGACGCAACTTCCCCTTGATGAGAGCAAACACCGGGCCGACTTTCCCGCATCGATTATTCGAAAGAATGCGCATTCCTTCGCCGCCGGAACAGCATTGACCTTCGAAGGTGACGACGTCGCGACCGTGCTGTGCGTCCTGAAGGGGTGGTTATCGCTGTCCAAATCCCTTTCTGACGGCCAGACCCAGATCATCGACTTCGTCCTGTCGGGCGATATCGTGTCGCCGGTTTCGGCCGACGGGCACACCTCTTCGCTGCAGGTCGAAGCGGTGACGGATGTCGTTGTCGCTATCCTGACCGAGGCTGAATGGGCGCGACTGAAGCACGAATGGCCGGCGATCGAGGCCGTTTCGACCCATCTTGCGGCTGCCCACCAATCTCGGATAGCAGAGCGGATGCTGCGGCTTGGCAGGGGCAGTGCGCCAAATCGCATCGCGTATTCGTTGCTGGAGCTTTGCGTTCGGCTTCGCTCGATTGGTCGAGTCGACCGACCAAACCTTCCACCTGCCGCTGACCCAGCAACAGCTTGGCGAATTTTCGGGGCTATCGTCGGTTCACGTGTGCAGAACGCTGCGGCGCATGGTGCGCAACGACATCATTGTGATGGCGGACCACATGGACATCCATATCAACGATCTGGACGCGCTTGCGGAGATGGCCGGGATCGACCTCGAACGACTGGCCAATGAAATCACGCCAACGGTGGGCTGACGCCAGATTGCGCCGGATGCCGGTGGCGCGTCAGGGCCAAGATCGGCGATCATGTCCGGCGCGGACATGTTGATCGATCACCGCTCTTCGACGACCTCGCCAAGGATTTCTCCGGCGATCTGCTCTGATGCATCCTCGGCGATGTCTCCGATCGACAGAATTCCCACCAGCCGCTCTTCGTGATCCAGCACCACCAGACGGCGGATCTGGTAGTCACCCATTATTGCTGCAGCGTCTTCGATCTCCTGGTCGAGGTAGCAATGCCGAACCACGTTTGACATGATCTGGGCGGCGGTCACCCCGTCTGCGAGTTCCAGATGCGGTAGCAGACGGGTGACGATATCGCGATCAGTGACAATCCCGATCACACGTTCGCCATGCACCACTGGCAGGGCGCCGATGTGAAGATCCCGCATTTTTGTGGCGATGGCGCGTATCGATGTGTCCGGTCCTACGGTTTCGACCGGCTGCGTGATGATCTTTCGTAACTCCATCCTGAACACCTGCGAACTCTGAACGCCTTGGAGCGGGTTGGCATATCTGTTCATACCTACGCCACAATACCATATTGGCCGAGATTGCAGGCTTCCGATTTAACCGATGATAACGTCCATCAAGAATAGGAGGCATGGGCCCGGGAACTGTGGCCGGCAGCCTCTCTTGCCTGCATTGCCTATCTTATTGGTTTGCCCGGCATGCTTAACGAAGTGGCAACAATTCGAACGAAGAATTTAATCGTTCCGAAATCCAATTCGGTGACCTTGCATCAGCCAAAGCGTGAATACGATTCGGGGGCTTAGCGTGGTTAGAAATGGAAATCCTTTTGGCACGGGTATGTGCCGGACCCACCGCGTTGGTGCTTGGGGCGTTCGGTTCAGGGCCGGCTGGCTAGCGGTTGGATTATCTGGCGGCCTGCGCAGCCCTGACCGCAGTATCGCAAGCGCATTCCGCGCGTCGGCGGGAGTGGCCTGAAATGCATTTGCACGCGGAAGACCAAAGCGGCTGCATGTCAGAGTTGCGCAGCGTCCCACATTCTGGACCTGAAGAGAGCCAACGAAAAGCTTGAAGAGTTCACACATATAGCCAGCCATGACCTTCGATCACCGCTGCGGGCAATCCTGTCTCTGGTTGAATGGGTGCAGGACGATCTGGTGCGTACCTACGGCGAGTTGCCCGAGAATATCGCGGCCGATCTTGGCGAGATTTCCGCCCAAGGCCGCAGAATGAGCAAATTGCTGACGGACCTGCTGGAATTCTCTCGGATCGGCAGTGCCGCCATGACTGTCGAAGCGTTCGATCCGCTTGCCTTGATAGATGAGTGTGTGCAGATCACCGGGCTCCCGGCTTCTTTCGACGTTCAGATAGCCAACTCGATGCCTCAGATCGAGTGCTCGCCTGCCGAGTTTTCGATCGTTATGCGAAATCTCGTGGCAAACAGCGTCAAGCACCATGATCGAACTACCGGCAGCATCAAGATCGACGGTTGGGAAGACATAGACCTGGGCTACTTCCGGGTCTGCGACGACGGGCCGGGCATCGAAAGCAAACATTCCGACCGGATCTTCAAGATGTTCCAAAGCCTGAACTCCAGTGGCGGCAACGGAATCGGCTTGGGAATGGTGAAAAAGATCGTCGACCAATACGGCGGAAGCGTACGGGTCGAGGCGAACCCGGAAGGACGCGGCTGCGCCTTCATCGTTTCATTCCCATTGAAATCAGAATGCCATGGCCTGGCCAGAACTGCCGCATCGTCAGGGTCGTGACGCAAAAGCCAAGTTGGAATGGCCGATACAGAAAAAGGTCGATCGATGTGGACGTCGTTGCATCGAAGTTGAAAAGGAATTGTACCAATGAACCAAGCTCAGAAAGTCGAAACCGTCTTTTCCAAGGAGCAGCCGTCAGTCACACGGAATGACAGGAAGAAGGCGCTGATTGTCGATGACAACCCGATTGATCGGCGTCGGATCAAGGCAATGTGCGATGAGGCTGAGCTGGATTTCATCTTCGTGGAGGCGAGTTCGATCGCCGAAATGCAGATGGAACTTAGGGCGCAGACTTTCAGCTTGATCTTCATCGACTTCAGGCTCGAGGATGGTGACGGCCTGGGCGCGTTGAATTTGATCAAACGCGATCCGAAGAACGGATCGGCGGCGACAATCATGGTTGCGGGCGTGGCCCAGGCCTCGATTGCGGTGGCGGCACTGAAATCGGGGTGCAGCGACTACATTCTGAAAGACGCGCTTGACCCGCATTGGCTTAGACGTGCTGTTGCCAGCGCCCTTGAAAAGTCGCAGCTCGTCCGCGCCTTCGACGCCTCGGAACAGATGCGTGCGACACTTCAAACCACACTCCGCGGATTTTCGCGCGAATGTGTCGTGGAAATGAGGCCGCTGTTGTCGCGCATGCTTCGGCAGGTCCGAAAGCTTCGTGCCCTGACCGACGACGCCAACGCATCCAAGGGAAATGAAGAAATCGAGGAACTGATCCTCTCTTGCGAACGGCTTTGGGAGTTTGTCGAAAGCATCGAAAACGTTGCTTTGGAAACCTGTGAAAAGCAACTCTTGGCGACCTGACAACAGCCTTCCGCGACGTTTCTGGATATCTGACCGATGATACTGCCGATGACATTCATGCTGCATTCCGGATCCAAGGCGACCTCTCGAGGCGGGGCCGTTCGGCAATCTCGTATGAGATCAATGCACCGCCAGCTCACAATCGGTCGCGACGTATGGAGCGGTGCAAACCGCCACGGTGGTTGGTATGCCGACTAACGCGTACTCGGATCAACGGCAGCGTATTGAGCGTTCGGGAAGGCTGCACAATGTTCATTATGCTGTCGTCGGGGTATCCTTTTTGCTGACGTTCGTTGTCTGGCAATATTCGGAAAGACAGGCGAATGCGCAGGTCGAAGCGATATTCGATCGCTCTGCCGATCAGATTCTGGAATTGACGACAGAGCGGATGCAACGCTACGAAGACGGCCTTTGGGCCGGTGTCGCGGCGATCAACGCAAACCGGGGCGAGATCGACCTTGGCAGTTGGCGGGCATTCTCGGAGACTTTGCAAATTGACGTGAAATACCCGGGCATCAACGGAATAGGTGTCATCCTGAACATGACCAAGGCCGAATTGGGCCCGTTCGCTGAACGCCAACGTCAGGAACGACCCTATTTTGAAATTCATCCTCAACATGACCGCGATATTTTCCTTCCGATCACCTACATAGAACCCGAAGAAGCCAACAAACCTGCCGTCGGCCTAGATATGTCTTTTGAGAACAATCGCTTCGACGGGATTGTTCGGGCGCGTGACAGCGGAATGGCGCAAATCACCGGGCCGATCACTCTGGTGCAGGATGAAGGCGCAACACCGGGCTTTTTGTTCTACGCGCCGTTTTACGAAGAGGCCGACGTGGCATCACCGGGGGCCAGGCAGAACCAGTTCAGCGGCGTCGTATACGCTCCTTTCGTCGTCAAGAAGCTGATGAGAGGCGTATTGGACCCAACCAAACGCCAGATCTGGGTGAGTATCACCGACGGCGATCAGCTTATCTACGACGAACACTCGGCGGACGAGCCCGGCTACGATCCCAAGCCGATGTTCAGCCGGGCCGTCGACATGAACATGTTTGGCCGAACCTGGCGGATGGACATTCGCACGACGCTCGATTTCCGGACGGCGAACTTCAAATCGCAGCCGCAGATAATCCTTGCCTGCGGGATAGTGATCGACATGCTGTTGTTGGCCTTGTTCGTTCTTCAGACGCAAGCCAACAGACGTGCAATAACCTATGCCGATCAGGTGACCGAGGAACTGCAGCATGACAAGCGCGAACTGTTGGCAACCAATGACGCGCTGGAGCAGTTTTCCTATGCCGCCTCGCATGACCTTAAGACCCCGATCCGCGGCATGCGAGATGCCACCGACTACCTTGTTGAGGATCTGCGCGTCGATTTCCCACAAGTTCTGGAAGAAGCGCAAATACAGGCTCAGATCGAATGTCTCCGGCAATTGATCAACCGAATGGACAAAGTTGTCAAAGGTGTCTTCGAATGCGCACAGATAACGCAAGAGCCGCTGCGCGTCCTCGAGTTTTCGTCACGCGATGCAATCCTTGCGAGTGCCGCGAAACTGGGCCTTGGTTCGGATCGTCTTGAATTGGCAGGGGACTTTCCGATGATCCGGATGCCGCCCAAACGCTTCAAGCAGATCATCGAAAATCTTCTCGACAATTGCATGCAGCACCACGGCGGCGTGAACGAACTTCGGGTCACGGTTTCGTCCGTCGTGGACAATGGAGATGTGGAGTTTTCGGTCACCGACAACGGTCCTGGCATCGCCCGAAAATATCATGACAGAGTCTTTGAAATGTTTCAGACCCTCAATCCGGAAACGGTGGCGAGTGCGACTGGAGTTGGTCTGGCAATTGTGCGCAAGGCGACCGAGGCAGGTCAGGGAAGTGTTTCTGTCCGGTCCGAAACTGGCCAGGGCGCTACCTTTGTGATCAAGCTTCCGGGCATCGCCAGCATGCGCCCACAATCAATTGCTGCGGAATGAACAGATGAGGCGAACGGACGTGGCAGTACTCCTGGTCGATGACAACGATTTTGACGTGAAACGCGTTTTGCGAGGCTTTGAAAAGTTGGGTGACACGCGAGCCGTCAAACGTGCCCGCGACGGCATCGAAGCGCTTGAGATCCTTCGCGGCGAGGCAGATTCTGAAAAATCGACGGGCCCGATGGTCGTGATGCTTGATCTGAACATGCCGCGTATGGGCGGGCTTGAATTCCTCGACGAAGTCCGAAACGATGAGCAGCTTTGCTCGACGCCGGTGTTTGTCGTTACCACTTCGGATTTTCATCAGGACATCAAAGCAGCGCACAGCCGCATGATTTCGGGCTACTTTGTAAAACCCGACACTTCTGACGAAATGATCAATGTTTTAAAGATTTTGTCCGAGTATTGGGACACTGCAATTTATCCCAATTGAGCGGCCGTACTGGCGGCCGCGATTGCTTCGTCCCGCTCTGACATGACCGGCCTTGCCAGTTGTCAGTGGCACATCGAGGACGTGGGTGCGAACTCTGAACGACCGTCGCCGGGCCGAAGGCCATCGGCAATTCTCGGGCGCAGGAAGCCGGGCGATGGATCAACAACCCGATGCAGAATTCAGATCTGTCAAATCGCGAACGAAGTCCTTGGTACAGTAAACGGCGCAGGTTTCTGTCTTTCCAAAGGCGAGTGCTTAGTGATTTGACGGGGCCCCCCAGAGGTTCAATTGACGCTACGCATCAGACGGACTTGATCGCCTGCAGCAACACTTCCGCAGAGCCAAACGCGAGGGTCCAGCCTAACGAACCATGACCCGCATTCACGAACAGGTTTTGCTCTCCCGCGCGCCCAATCATGGGAAGGTCGTCCGGGGTCTGCGGCCTGGCGCCTGCCCAAACCTCAGGGGTGTCGCCGTACCGAGCGGCGGCGGGCACCAACGCCTGAGCCTTGAGTTTCAGACGCTCGATGTCTTGTGGAGATGCTCGAAGTTTGTCCGTGAAGACCGCATTTCCGGTCACGCGCAATCGCTGGCCCAATCGAACGACAGCGAACTTGCCCGATGCATCGGTCACGCTGAGGTTGGGCGCCTCGTCTGCTACCGGATAGGTGAGTGAAATCCCCATCACGCCGACAATCTGTTTTTTCCCCGCAAATCGATCTCGTAGCAGTTTTTGCGTCGCCATGCCGGTTGCGAGGACAAAGAGATCACCGACGATTGCCTGGCGGTCGGTTTGCAGGGCCAGAACTCGGCCACCTTTGCGGACAATATCGAGCATCGCGGTTTCAAAATGAATTGTTCCGCCCAGTTGTTCGACAAGAATGCGTGCCAGCTCCTGACAGCATTTGTTGCAATCGCCAACCTCTGCATCAGGCAAATGGATCCCACCTGCAATTTGCCGGCCTGTCTTATGCAAGGCAGGCTCATGCTCAATGCATTCTTGGCGGGAAACAACGTGATGTCTTCCGCCAAACTGGCCTTGGAACTCGGCCGATCGACTTGCTGCCACCAGTGCCTTTTCAGTGGCGTAAGTGATCAGTTTTCCGGGCTGGCGCCAGTCGAACTCCATCGCGTGGCGAGTTGAGAAGCCATGCATCGAGTCACGCGAAACATGGGCAAGTTCCAATAGCCGCCTCGTATTCTGCTGCCATGCAGTTTGGGAGCATTCACGCAAGAAAGCGCCAAGCCAGGGCCAGCGCAGCGGATGCGCCAATCCGTATGCCCGCACACCATGAGAAGGATTGGCAAGCGTGCCGGGCAAGCTGCGCAGAAATCCCGGGGACCCCATGGCGCCAATTCGGTCAAAAAGTAATTGCCCTGCGTTCGCCTTGCTGGTGCCAGCGCCTGGCGCGCGTTCCTTTTCAATGACGGTGACAACATATCCGTCTTCCGCCATACGGCAGGCCGTGGAAAGGCCGACTATGCCGGCGCCTACGATGACAACTTCTTTTGCGGCTGTGCTCACTGGGTCTTTCCGGGTTCTGAACTTCACGGTTCGTGGAATCGACTAGGAATACGTCCGTTCTGCAAGCGGCGTTGCCTTGATGGCGGCCTTGAGCGCGTCAATGAACACCAACTCGGCGCGGTTGAACCGTTTTCGTGGGCTGGTGACCAGAAAAATATCCACAATCGGAGGGTTCTTGTATGGCGGAAGTTGCCACAAGAGGCCATCGCGGACATCGCGCTTGGCCACGTGCAACGGCAAAGGTCCGACGCCCAGACCGCACAGGATCATGCGCCGCAATTCCTCCAGATGCGAGGATCGCCCGACAATCCGTTGCGCCATCTCGTTATGCTGCCGAAACAGGGCCACGGGGCGCAGCGCATCGTTAAGATCGTCAGTGTAGAACGACACGGCGTCATGATCGCGCAAATCATCCAGCCGAAGGTGCCGCTTGCCGAACAGTGGATGGGGCGGCCCGCAATAAAAGCCAAAAAACTCGCGGTAGATGTTTTGGTAATCCAGATCAGGCAGGCGTCGGCTGACAAGGCAAATGCCAATGCTGGCTGTCTTGTCTTGTACCCGATTGGCCACGTCTGCGCTGGGTGCGGTCTTGATCGTGTAGGTCACCTTTGGATGCGCCCTGTAGTTCGCCGTTAGAACCTGATCCAGCAAGGGGGTCACCACATGGCTCGCCAGAAAGATTGTGATCTCGCCAGAAATCTCCGCCGCTTGCGAAGCAATGGTCTCTTTCAGCTGCGCGATGCCGCCATAGATATCCACACATTCCTGATAGAGCTTGCGTCCCTCGGCCGTAAGGCGGAACGTGCCGCGCCCTCTTTCAATCACCCGGCAATTCAGTTCCGATTCTAGCCGTTGCAAGGCAAGGCTTATGGCGGGTTGACCGCGCAACAGCCTGTTCGCAGCGCGCGAAATGCCGCCCTCTTCAACGATCACGACAAAGGTGCGCAGCAGGTTCCAATCCAGATTGGAGACAAATCGGTCATCTGTTTGGTTGCGCATTGAATCCGTTAATGGCATTCATTATGAATATCAATTTCAGTAATTTCCATCCAGGGTGCAATAGTCAAGCCACCAGATGAAAATCGAGGGCAGTCGGAGGACATCAGCTATCAATGGCCAGCTCTGAAAAAGTGTTTGATCAGCGTCCATGGCTTCTGCTGACACCGGCACTCTTGTCCATCGCGGTACTGGTAGTGATCCCGATGGCATTCATTCTGGTCTATTCATTCTACGAGAACCTTGATTTGGCAGTGGATCGCGTTGCCTTCCAATTCGAAAACTGGAAGGCACTTGTAAGTGATCGCTATTACCTTATCGCTATCTGGAAAACTCTGCGCCTTTCTGTGATTGTCACGGTGCTGGCGGCGGTGCTTGGCTATATCCCGGCCTACTTCATTGCGATGACGAAGTTCCGGCACCAGTGGCTGCTGTTGCTGCTGCTGATCCTGCCGTTCTGGATCAGCTTCATTATCCGCACGCTGAGTTGGATTCACATTCTGGGCAACCAGGGCGCGCTTAACGGGGTGCTGGAATGGCTTGGACTGATCGATGCGCCGCTCTCGATGATGTACAATGAAACCACGGTGATAATCGGCTTTCTTCATGTCTTCTTACCGTACATGATCCTCAACGTTTATGTCAGTCTTGAGGGGATTGACAGAAACCTCGAGCCTGCCGCACGGACCCTTGGTGCAACACCGTGGCAGGCGTTTCTTGAGGTTACGCTGCCGTTGTCGCTTCCCGGACTGGCCGCGGGATGTCTTCTGGTTTTTGTTTTGACAGGAGGCAGTTACGTGACGCCTTTAATCCTTGGTGGGCCCAGTGACTATCTGTTTGGCAACCTGATCCATGACGCTATCGTCAGCGAACTGAACTGGCCAATGGGGGCCACGCTTTCCTTCACATTGCTGGTGCTGTTGGGGTCGGTCGTGGTGCTTTACAGCCGCCTCATGGGTCTCAACCAGCTTTCCAAAGCTTTCAGGTAGGGGATCGGTATGCGCGCCTGGGGACTGCTGCGTCTTTATACGATCCTGGTCTATGTGTTCATGTTTGCGCCGATCGCTGTGGTGCTTTTGCTGGCCTTCAACAGTTCGCAGTTTGGCGGCTTTCCGATCGAAGGTTTCAGCCTGCGCTGGTTCTACAAACTGGCCGAGAACGAGGCAATTGTACGGGCGTTCAAGACATCAATGTCGTTGGGTTTGCTGACTGCACTGGTTTCTACAACCATCGGCATCCTCGCGTCGCTGGCGCTGGTGCGTTATGAGTTTCGGGGCAAGGATCTGATCACAACACTGCTGATTTCCCCGGTTCTGGTGCCAGAGACGGTCTTGGCCGTCGGGTTGCTGATCTTTCTGCGGTGGTTGCATATGCCGCGGTCGTTTCTGCTGCTGTTGTTGGGGCATTCGATCATTGCCTTGCCCTTCGTGGTGCTTGTCGTTCAGGCCCGGCTGGTGGGGATCAAGAAGGAATACGAGGAAGCTGCCCGCAGTCTTGGGGCAAGCCCGGTTCAGACATTCTTTCAGATCACCCTGCCGCTGCTGATGCCAGCGGTCTTCGCCGGCGCCCTTTTCGCGTTCACCATCTCGTTTGACAACATCACCGCAACGATCTTCTGGCGCCCGACCGGAATGGAGACGGTTCCAACCCAGATTTTTGGTATGCTGCGCAACTCTGTCAGCCCCGAAATCAACGCCCTGGGCTTCGTGATGATTGTCATAACCGTCGGAGTGCCGCTGTTGGCGGGCGGTCTGGCGCGCTACTTTTCCCGAAAGACGACCTAAGCGGGCCAAAGAGCCCTGATCATTCAACAAGGAGAGAACGAATGAAGAAGATTGACAGCACGAAACGCTACGAAATTCTGCGAGAGCGTATGGGCAATGGCGATGTGGATCGCCGCACGTTCATGAGCCTACTGGGAGCCGCAGGTATCACCGCCGGGCTAAGCGGCGGGATCATGGTCGGCATGGCGCAACAGGCCCGTGCCGCCGGAACCACGTTGAACTTCGAAGGCTGGGGCGGCGTCGTAAGCGAGGCTTTGCGCAAGAATGCCTTCGATCCCTATGAGGCAGCCTCTGGCAACAAGGTAATTGACTCGACCTTTGGCGGTGAGAACGAAGTGCTGACCAAGATCAAGGCCGCAGGCAATACGGATGGCCACAATATCCTGCATTCGTCTGGCGTCAGCTGGTACCAGCGTTGGGTCGACGGAGGTTATGGCAGCGAGTTGAATGAGGCCAATATCCCGAACCTTTCGAATGTGATGGATGCGATTATATCGCCCTTCCGTGCAATCACCCCCAACAGCCTGTCGGCCGTGCCTTACGACTATGGCACCACAGGGATCGCCTACAACACCAAGTATGTGACCAAGGAAGAAGCCGAGGCGCTTGGCGCCAATCTGCTGCTGAAGAAAGAGCTGAAGGGCAAAATCGGCGGCTGGAACGATGCGGCCAACCGTGCCTGGTATGGTGCACTGCAATCGGGTCAGGACCCGAACAATATCGAGGATTGGGATGCCGTGTGGGACAAAGCACGCGAAAGTCGCGATCTGGTGCTTAAATACTGGAGCTCGGGCGCCGAGTTGATGGACCTTCTGGCGAAAGAAGAAATCTACGTCACCGAAGCCTGGTCCGGCCGGGTGGCCGCATTGCAGGAACAGGGCCATCCGATAGGCTATCTGGATCCAAAGAACGGTCTGGCCTGGATGGAAAGCATGTTCGTTCTGAAAGGCTCGCCAATGGCCGAGTCAGAGGAGCTTTTGAACTTCATGCTGGACCCTGCGACGTCTATTGCGGTGGCCGAAGGACAGAAATACCCTTCGTCTCTGGACCCAAACAAGGTTCCGATGACCGATATGATCAAGGCTTTGCCAGCGTATGATCCGACCGGCAAGCTGGCTGATCTGGTATTCCGCGATCCCAACAAATGGAATCCACTGGAAAAGGAATACACCAACGCTTGGAACCGGGTCGTGAAGGGCGGCTAAGCCATCCTGCATAAACAGAACGGGTCACAATCGTGACCCGTTCATTTCAGAAGACTACCAGTGTGGGGCCAGATGAATGGCAGGCGTCGAGCTCAAGAACGTTAGGAAATCCTTTGGCGCGGTGATTGCGGTCAAAGATGTGAATGTAACCTTCGATGAGGGTTCTTTCACGACGCTGCTTGGTCCATCCGGCTGTGGCAAAACGACGATCCTGCGCATGGTCGCAGGGCTTGAGGGGCCAACCAGCGGTGATATCCATGTTGGAGGAGCGCGGGTCAACGACGTTCCGATCCACAAGCGCAATCTAGGTCTGGTCTTTCAGAATTATGCGCTCTTTCCGCACCGCACTATTGGTGAAAACATCGCTTTTGGGCTTAAGTATCGTGGCGTTTCCAAGACGGATGCTGCCGCGAAAGTGAAGGAAGCGCTGGATATCGTGCGCCTTCCGGGCGTCGAAGACCGTTATCCCACGCAACTTTCCGGTGGCCAGCAACAGCGCATTGCGCTGGCGCGTGCCATCGTCATCGAACCTGACGTGCTTTTGCTCGACGAGCCGCTTTCGGCTCTTGATGCGAATTTGCGCGAAGAGATGCGGGTTGAATTGAAGGCGATCCAGCATCGCATCGGCGTAACTTCGATCTTTGTGACACATGACCAATCCGAGGCGTTAGCGATGTCAGACAAGATCATCGTCATGAGCGCGGGAGCAATCCAGCAAATCGGCGCGCCCGAGGATGTCTACAATAACCCTGCGAGCGAATTTGTTGCGAATTTTCTTGGGGCGTCGAACATTTTTGACGTGGTTGTCGCCAATTCCGACAATTCCACCATCGCCCTCGAAACAAAGTACTTCGGAACAATTCCCGTGCCTCGGGACCGGGCCGTCAATCTTGGGGATGCCAAGAGTGGCAAGCTGGTGGTCCGCGCGGAAAAACTGCGATTGCTCGGCGCAAATGCGACTGGCGTTGCGGTCAGCGCGAAAGGTGTGGTGGAGGCAGTCGATTATCAGGGCCAGATTGCGCGTTATTTTGTCCGTGTCGGTGACCTACAATTGCAGGCGATGAACATGATCGAAGGCCGTCCGTTTGACATGGGGGCCGAAGTGACGGTCGCGATCAATCCTCAGGACTGTTCCGTGCTTCCGCCGGAGGCCTGAGAGCATGAGACCCTTTTGCGGCAGTTTGCACTTTGGCTTTGCGCACTACCCCATGTATGGCAGGCCGACAGACAGTTCGGCAATGCCTGCACGTTTTCCGTTCTGGTCGCGGGGCAGACCATGACCGCGATCACGATCAGGCCCGCCGAGGCCGCGGATGCCGCTCGGCTGAACGCAGCGTTGCGCCATCTCTCAACCGGTATGGGCGACACGCACCGGACAAAAGACAGCGACTTGGCTGCGGCCGCGTTTCGCGATGTGCCGTCTTGCTATGCTATGCTGGCCGAGAAGGGTGCCGCAGTGGTTGGCGCGGCGGTCTATTCGCCGCTCTATTCCACCACGCGTGGAATGGCCGGGGCCTATGTGTCGGATCTCTGGGTGGATGATGTGATACGCGGGCAGAGGCTCGGCGCGCTTCTTTTGGGCGCCGTCCGGGACCGGGCCAAAGCGCAATGGGATGCAGGTTTCCTGCGATTGGCGGTTTATGCTGACAACCCTCGTGCGGTGGCATTCTACACAAGGTTGGGGTTTTCCACATCGCCGGGCGATATCTACATGACACTGGTCGGCCACGCGTTGAGTGCGGTGGGAAAGGAACACTGAAGGATTTGCTCGCCTGGTGGGGTACGCTTTGCCCAATTCAGAACAATCGTTCCGGATCAAGGGTTTGATGCGAGGGGCGGAAGGCGCACCTATCGTGGCCTAACCGTCGCCGGCTACCATACGCCGTGTTGCCGGGCTTTTTTGGGTATTGCCTACCATCGGCTAGGCCAATAGCTAAAACCCGGCAGCCACTCCGAATTCGGAACTTGGCGTACAGGCGGAGGTTGCATGACCAAAATGCCCTTGTTTTCTGGAATCGAACTGCCATTCGGAAAGCGTGCCAAGGCGCAGCGCCTGTTGCGCGATGTCCTCAAGGACATCAAGGCTGAGCGCGACTCCGCGGCTTTCGGCACGCTTCTAAGCGCAGAAAACCGCCGCTCGCTACGCAAGCTGACAAGGATACGACCTGCCCAAGGGAAGGCGCTTATCCAATTTTTGCTTCGTCTCGATGCGGACAGGACTTCACAGATTTCTGCAGCCTATCTTTCGCCCAGAGCTGACAGCGGCGCCCTGGTTGCGCCAATCCGTACGGTCGCTTACTGCTCGGGTTTGTCCAGCATGGACGGTTTTCTGGACAAAATCCTGGAAAACACACCGGAAGAACAGGCAACCGTCCTGTCCTTTTTGCGCTTCATATTGCAGGCAAAGAGATATCAGGATCAGATTTCCGATCTGGTTCAAGCCCCGCGTTTTAGGACTATGGCGGCGTTGGACGCGACTTTCGGGCAAGAACGATTATCCTCGATCTTGTGCGCGCTGCGGCAATTCGCGGAGAACTTGGCGTTCCTTAAGGACTGCGGCGCGGATATCTCTCAATCGCCAACGCTGTTTCGCAACTACGTCCATTCTGCGAACCGCGCTGGGCTTAGCCATTTGGCCGATGCGGCAAAACTTGAGCTGAGAGGCAAGCTTGATGCGGACACCTATTGCGATTTCCTGTTGAAGCTGAAGGTGCGGAGCATCGATCAGACGGACGCAGAAATCATCTTCGGTGCCTTGAAGCGTGGCAGAGTTGGGCCGGCGAAGCTGCTTTTTGCGGTTGACTTGCTGTTCCAAAAGGGACTTGGGGAAATCGAACTGGTTGATGCGGTTGCGGATCGGTTTTCTGATCCGCTAAGCAAGCTCAAGCTGACCGATTTGGCCGCGGAGCATCGGCAGGCGGTCTATCTGCAGCGGGCCGAACTTGGCGGCGTTTGCTGGGCGCAATTTGAGGCGGAAACCCAAGCTTATGCCGCGACCTATGAAAAGATCCGGAAGGGAGAGATCAGTGTCGCGCCGGATCGCACAGAGTTGCTAAGGCAGGTCGGGGAAATCGGAGAATCGATCGGCATTTTCAACGCTTCTGGCCGATAATTGCTTTGAGCATGCTCTGGATATTGCCCGATACCTGAACAAGCGCATCATCGCCGGCGAACCGACGTCGCTTGTCCGTTTGGGCGACGGGGAAGCTGCGTTCGCGCCAAACGCCGCAGGCAGCACATTCCGGGATGCCGTTCACCTTCGCAACAAGATGACCAAGACCTGGTGGGGAACATCGGGGCTGGGCGCCGATCAGCATCAGGTGTTGGAACGTGCAATCGCGGACGCAATCAACAGCGCCGATGTTCTGGGCATAGTGCCGCCGCGACGCATACTTGATAGCGAACGGCAGGGCGCGAAAGCGGCCCAGCGGCAACGCCAGATGTTTCTGCGGCTGGGCGCGTATCTGTTGGATGAACCGACCGTGGACCTTCCCGGAAAGGTCGTGACAACATGCCATATCCATCAGGCATTCATCAAATGGGAGTTATACAAAGAGGTGCTTTCGGGCGTATCGGCGGTGTCCGTCATCTCGTGTCATGACCTGTCCGAGGTTTTGCCGAAAAACCTTGGGATTTCGGTGAAGCGTCAATACCTGATACCTCCCGAGAACGCTTATGCCGATCAATTCGGCAGCGATCCGGGGCGGCGGCATGAGGCCATGTTTCCCGACCGTTACCTTGGTTTAAGGAGCGAACTGGCTATCGCTCCGGGCGAGGTGGTTCTGGTCGCCGCCGGTTTTCTTGGAAAGCATTTCTGCCACGACATCAAGATGGCGGGCGGAATTGGGCTCGATATCGGAAGTGCCGCGGACTATTTTCTTGGCCATGAAACTCGCGCCTACACGCATGCCGCGATTTTTTCTGACCTTCGCCATGGGTTGATAGATGGGCTGGACGCCGAGAATCCGCCTCTTGTCCGTACGCCCGAACGGTCAGTTTCCACGGAAGTATTCACCGATGAAATCCGTCACGTGGACGTTCTGGAACGGGTGCGCGGTCGTGGCGAACAAGGCGCAAGGTCGAGCCAGAGTTACCCCTTGCTGGTCATCGGGCATCCGCGATGCGCCTCGAACTACATTGGGGATGTGTTGAACGCTTGCGGGGTTGCAGTCGGGCACGAGCGCTTTAAGAGGGACGGAATTTGCAGCTGGATGCACGTTGTGCGTGATGCCAACAGTCCGTGGGGCGACGCGCATTCCGAGCAATTTTCCTACGCGGCAACCCTTGCCTATTCGCGACACCCACGAGACGCAATTCCATCGATAGCGATGGAAAATTGTCAGGCGCGGTCGTTTCGGTTTCGCCGTTTCCACATCTACGACGTGTTGGGCGTGGATATTGCAGACTATGAAACCGCCATCGAACGGGCGATCGGATCCTATGTCTACTGGCACCAGATGGTGTTGCAGCATTCTCCGCTTGCGATCATTCGCGCCGAGAACCTGGCGGCCGATCTGCTGAACTGCCGCGAAAAGCTTGCACAGTGCGGCATCGACATTTCTGCAGAGCAAATCACGCACGCCGCCGCTCTCGACATCAAGCCCAACGCGTCTGCACAGAAGTTTCTTTTCGACAAGCCGTCTTATGGGAAAGAGGATTGGGCGCGCGTCGACCCTTTGCTTTTGGATGAATTGGCGGAAATCTGTGACAAACTGGGCTATCCCCATCGAGATAACTGGTTCTGACAGACACCAGTGCCGCAAGAGGCGAATTGATGCGTGATGTTTCGCACCCTCTGGCTCTGTCCATTCGCCGGAATGCGAGGCGCAGTCAAAGACCGCGCCGCGCTTGGTTTTTATTGAGTATCGGCGGCGAGATCGGCGTCGATATCCGCCTCGGCCTTGGCGACGGCATCGCGCAGCGCTGTCAGCACGTCAGCCGCCGTTTTCGACATTGGTGTCGAACCATTCGTAAACCGGCTGCACGGCCTCGGCGAAGGCCGCCTTTTCCTCGGGTGAGGGCACATAGAGATCACCGCCACCAGCGACGAAATCCTGATAGGCCTGGATCGATTTGCGCTTGGGCGAGGCAAAGGTGGCCTGCTGCAACTCTTTGAAGCCATTGGCGACAACGCGGCGCAGATCCTCCGGCATCGACATGAATTTTTCGTTGTTCATCACCCAGATCGCCGCCATGTAGGCGTGACCGTCCAGCGTCAGATACTGCAGCCCGGCCTCGGGGAATTTCATGCCCATGATGTCGGTGATGCCGTTCTTCGACCCTTCGACAACGCCGGTCTGCAGCGAGGTGAAGAGCTCGGGCCACGGGATCGGCGTTGGCGAAGCGCCCAGCGTCTTGACCAGTTCCTGCGGTAGGTCGGCGACGACCGTGCGGATCTTCAACCCGGCCAGATCACTCGGGCTTGGCCACCCGGCGTTTGGTATTGGCAAAGTTGCGCCAGCCGCCGGTGTTGCCAATCGTCATGATCCGGATCGCGCCGCCCGAATCCGCCAACGCCAGATCGCGCAGCTTGCGGGTGAATTCGCCATCGGTCAGCACTGCCTCGGCAACGCGATCGTCGCGCATCACATAGGGCAGATCAAAAACCTGAACATAGGGGAAGATCCCCGCAGCACCGCCGGATGTCGTGACGAACACGTCAATCGAGCCGTCAGCGATGCCCTGCAGGCACTCGGTGCCGTTGGCGCAAAGCTGTGTGCCGATGAACAACTCGACCGCAATCGCGCCGTTCGATGCTTTCTCGACATAGTCCTTGAACACGATCAGACCGTCATAGTCTTCGTCGTTTTCGTTGGAGTTTGCGGTCGCGCGGATCGTGAAATCCTGCGCTGTGGCCGACAGGGCCGATGCCTGCCAGCATCGTCGCCACCATCAGCGACCTTAAGGTTTTTTTCAGCATTGATTCCTCCCATTTGGATTTTTGCGTTTCTGGATCAATTTACGAAACCCGTCAGCCGGGGGATCGTCATGGATATCGCCGGAATGTAGGTGATCAGGAAGATCACGAACACTTCGACAGCGAGAAATGGCAGGATGGCGCGGGAAATCGCCTCGACCCGCTCGCCCGAAACGGATGAGGCGACGAAGAGCACCAGCCCCATCGGTGGCGTCGCAAGCCCGACGGTCAGGTTGACGCTCATGATGATGGCAAAATGCACGGGATCGACGCCGAGACTGACGAAGATCGGGCCGAGGATCGGTCCAAGGATGATGATCGCGGGGCCGGCATCAAGGAACATGCCGACGATGAACAGTAGCAGGTTGATCAGGAACAGCAGGATCAGCGGGTTGTCACTGAGCGACAGAATGAACACGGCCAGCGCCTCGGGCGCATGGCTAAGGCTGACCACTGTCTTGAACGCCATCGCCGCACCGACCAGCAGCAGGACCACGGCAGAGGTCATGGCGGCACGGCTTAGGACCTCGGGCAGATCGCGTAGCCGCAAGGTCCGCAGGACGAACATACCGATGATGATCGCATAGGCAACAGCGACCGCCGCCGCTTCGGTCGGCGTGAAAACGCCGCCCAGAATGCCGCCCAGAATGATGACCGGCGTCAGCAGCGGAAAGAACGCCTTGAGGCTGGCCTGCCCGCGCTCTGGCCAGGTGTATTTCCGCGTGGCGACCGGGAAAGTCGTACTTGTCGGCCATGATCTTGACCATGACCATCAGCCCGACGCCGACCAGAATTCCCGGCACGATGCCGGCAAGGAACAGCGCGGCGACGCTTTCGCCCATCACATAGGCATAGATGATCATGATGCCCGAGGGCGGAATGATCGGCCCGATCACCGAACTGGCCGCTGTGATCGCCGCAGAGAAGCGGCGGGTGTAGCCCTGCTTCTCCATCGCCGGGATCAGCATCGACCCCAGCGCCGAGGTGTCGGCCACCGCCGAACCGGACAGCCCTGCGAACAGCATCGAGGACAGCATGTTCACATGCGCCAGCCCGCCGCGGAAATGGCCCATCAGGGCCTGGCTGAATTCGACCAGCCGCATGGTGATGCCGCCGCGGTTCATCAACTCTCCGGCCAGCATGAAGAACGGGATGGCCATCAAGCGGGAAACTGTCCATGCCATTGTAGACGTTGCGATAAAGCAAGCGCGATGTCGCGCTCCTGCCCGTTCATCCAAAGCAGCAGTCCGGGCGCCGCCAGACAGGCCGAAGAAGACCGGCAGACCGATCATCAGGAACAGCAGGAAGAGGGGCAGGAACCAGATCAGCATCACTCGGCCCCCGGTATGTCGAGTTCGGCCAAAGGCGCCAGATCATCGCCGCGCCCGCCGAGCGTGATCGAGCGATCGCAAGATCAGCTCGATGTTAACGGCCGTCAACAGGATCAGCCCAACGAAGAGCGACATGTACATGTATGCCAGTTTGATCTTCACGCTGGTCATCCCGATCATCGACAGTGGCAATTTGAGCGAGGACGACGCGAAGAGCCAACCGGAATTCACATGGTTCCAACCCAGCCTGACACCGACCAGCAGAACCACCAGCGACAGCACCAGCAGGACCAGCGACAGGACCGCACCGACCTTGCGGGGCAGGGCCAGTTCCAGCATGTCGATGGCCACGAACCCGCCACGCCGATAGGCCGAAGCCGCAATCAGGCCGGTCATCCACAGCATCAGGAACCGCGCCGCCTCATCCGGCCAGGGCAGCGCGTTGTTCAGAACGTAGCGAAAGAACACCTGTATCAGGATCACGACGACCATCAGCGCAATGGCCACAATCGCGATGCGCACGCCCGATCCGCAGGACGTGGTCGTTGATGAACTGAAGGGGCCTCAGCATCCCCAACAGTGGCGCCATGGCGCATCCTCCCGTTTGTCCGGTCTATGCTGACCGGTTTGGATAAAGCGGCCTATGACCGACTGCGCAAATCGCCCGATCATCCCGCCGAAAAACAGCAGCGGATCGCCCTCGCGGAAAGAGATATTCATCACGCGCGACACGATGATCGGCATGATCGCCGCCATCATACCTCGCGTAGTTCTTGCATTCGAACCGCGCCAGACAGCCCTGGATCAGCGGACTGCCATGTTCGCTTGGCATCCAGTCGATGTCGATGAAAGGCATCGTTGGATTTTGAGAAAGCCCAGCAAAGCTTCGTCTTGATCCTGCGGCCAGAACGTGAATGGCAAGATGTCTTCGGCATCGGCGAAATGACGGAAAACGCCGTGATTTCAGTGCGGCCGACCACAAGACCAGCGGCGGGTCGAGCGAGACCGAGGTGAAGCTGTTGGCGGTGATGCCGATCGGACCTTCTCGGTGGTCGTGGTAACGATCGTGACACCGGTTCCGAACCGCGACAGCGCATCGCGGAATTCCCTGTCCGAGTCCGGGGCCGGGTTCAAAATGGCGCATTGCGGGGAAATTCTGGTGCGTCGGCCATCACGGCACCTCTTGCCCAAGCGCAGCGGTGTAAATTTCGAACCAGGTCTGACGATCCATGCTTCACGTTGCAAGCATCGCCGATTTTCGCGATCCGCGCCGCGATGTTGGTGCCCAGCACCGGCAGGATTCGCGCCGGATGCGCCAACAGCCATGCGACGGCCATGGCGGCTTCGTCGACGCCCTGATCCTGCCCCCGCATTTCAGCAGCCTCGCGCAGCGCGACTGTCCGCGCCGCAACAGCGACCCGCCGCCGAGTGGTGACCAGGCCATCGGTGGCACGCCACGTTCCTGCAAAAACGCGATGTCACCATTGGTGAAGGGCGCGTGATGCAGCACGCTGATCTCGATCTGATTGGTCACCAGCTGGCTCTGCATCGCCGGATTGCAGCAGCGTCCAGTCATGCAGGCGGAAATTCGACACGCCGACAGCGCGCACCTTGCCGCTGGCGACGACGTCGTCCAGCGCTGCGCCGGTTTCGCGGTGATCCATCATCGGATCGGGCCGGTGGATCAGCAAGCAGGTCGATCCGGTCGGTGTGCATGTCGCGCAGCGATTGCTCGACCGAGGCAAGTGATATGCGCGCGGCTGGTGTCGTAGTACTTGATCCGCCGGTCCGAATACCTTCCGGCAGGCGCAATGATATCGCATTTCGTCACGATCTCGATCTTGTCTCGCAATCCCGGTGCTGCCTTCAGCGCCGCGCCCAGCAGCGCCTCCGCGGTATAGCCGCCATAGATGTCGGCCTGATCGACGGTGGTGATGCCTTGCTCCAGACATGCCTCGATCTTCGCCTGGACATGGCGCGGCGACGTATCGCTGTCATCGCCGATACGCCACATGCCATAGACGATCCGCGACAGTGTAAGATCGGGCCGGATTTCGATGCGCTTCATCAGCGGCGTTCCCCTTCGCCAAGCGGCGTCATTGGCGTTGTGGCCGGAACACGGCCGTACTCGTGCGGCAACGAGCAGGTCTTGAGATTGGGCAGGACGCGTGTCCCGAAACTCTCGCATTCATCCAGATGCGGATATCCCGAGAAGATGAACGCCCGGATCCCCATTTTTCGGTAGGCCTCGATCTCTGACATAACCTGATCCGTCGATCCGACAAGCGCCGCACCGCAGCCCGACCGTGCGCGGCCGATCCCGGTCCACAAGTTCGGCTCTATATAGCCGAACTGGTCGGCCAGTTCGCGGGCGCGGGCCTGATGACTGACGCCCAGCGAGATACTGTCATGCGCCCGGTCACGGATCACGCGGCCATATTCGTCGTCCAGCTTCGATACCAGATGCTCGGCATATTCCTTCGCCTCGGCCTCGGTGTCGCGCACGATCATATGGACCCGCAGCCCATAATCCAGCGTCCGGCCATGTGCCGAAGCGCGTTCGTTCACGGCGCGCATCCGCTCGGCAATCGTGTCCTTGGGTTCTGGCCACATCAGGTAAACGTCGCAATGCTGCCCGCAGAGTTCCAGCGCATCGGGCGAGTAACCGCCGAAATACAGAAGCGGCCCGCCGGTCTGATAGGGCTTGGCCGGTTCGGTGGTCAGACCGCTGAACTGATAGATCTCGCCATCGTGGTTGATCTCGTCCTGCGTCCAGGCCTGTTTCAGGATTTCGACCACCTCGCGGCTGCGCTGGTAGCGGATACGCGCTGTCCTCTTCTGCCCGGGAAAGTCGGACGAGATGATGTTGACCGTCAGCCGCCCCTTCAGCATGTGATCCAGCGTCGCGATGGTGCGGGCCAGCATGATCGGTTGCATCTCGCCGCAGCGGACGGCGGCCAGCATGTTGATCTTGTCGGTGATCGGCGCGCAGCCGGCGACAAAACTTAGCGTGTCCTGCCCAACCTGATAGGAGGAGGGGCACAGAATGTTGCGGAAGCCCATGGCTTCGGCCTGTCTTGACGATGCTCGAACAATGGTCCCAGCTGGACCGCAGCGCGCCATCGGGGACGCCAAGGAATTCGTAATCGTCGGAACAGAGTGCTGCAAACCAAGAGACTTCGGCGGCGTCCAGGTCGGCGGATGTCACCGGCACGACTGTCATCGAATCCCTCCGCAGGCTGCTGATTTGACTTGCGTAGCATCCGCCTTGATGTAGATCAATAGTGTAACAATTTTTCGAGTCCGACGCCGGCATGCGATGAAAACGCCTGGCGCCTTGCCCGTCTATGTTCAGATCAGCGAGATGCTGATCCGCGAAATCAGCGCCGGTCATATGCTGGCTGGCGATCGGTTTGCCACCCGAACGGGTGATGGCCGCAGCGAAATGGGCATGTCGGTCGGAACGCTTGCGCAAGGCGCTGGCAGAGCTGCAGCGCAAGGGGCTGCTGGAGCGGCGGCAAGGATCCGGCAACTACGTCCGGGCGCGACGGCGAGGCGGAAGGCGTCTACGCGTTCTTCCGGATCGAGCTGTTGCAGGGCGGCGGGCTTCCGACCGCTCGCGTGCTGGACGCTGCGACCGACTGACCAAACCCGCAGACCTGCCGGAATTCGGCAGCTCCGACAGTGCCCACCGCATTCGCCGAATGCGATTCCTGAACCAGATCGTCCGTGGCGCTGGAAGAGATCTGGCTGGATGGCCACTGGGCCGAGAGGCTTATGTGCCAGACGAACTGTCAGACTCGCTTTACCTTTACTACAAGCAGCGTCTTGGACTTTGGATCGCCAGCGCCGATGACAGTGTCGGCCTGTCGACGCATGTCCCGACTGGTCGCCGCGACGATTTCCAGCTTGCGCCCGGGACGCCTGCGGCTATGTCGAGCGGACAAGCTGGTCACAGGAAAGCAAGCCGCCGAGTTTTCCCGCACCTGGTTCGACACCGGCATCGCGCGTTATGTCGCGCGCATCAAATAGGATATGAAATGACAAGACTGGTTCGATTACGGCATGATCGGATGTGGCATGATGGGGCAGGAGCACATCCGCAACATCGCGCCTGTTGCCGGATGCGATTCGTTGCGGCGATTTTCGAACCCGATCCCGGAATGCGGGCGATTGCAAAAACGCTGGCACCGCAGGCCATCTATGCAAAAAGCATCGCCGACCTTCTGGCGATCGACGCGGTGGATGCGCCTGCTGATCGCATCGCCGAATTTCGCTGCATCTGCGATCAGATTGAGGAAATCCTTGCCAGACGCGCCGCTGCCGCTTTTGGTCGAAAAGCCGCTTTTTACGGCTCCGTCTGACGCGGCGCGGGTCGAGCATCTGAGTGCCGCGTACCCCGCAATCATCTGGGTTGCGATGGAATACCGCTACATGCCGCCGATTGCCGACTTTCCTGCAAGAGGTTGATCAGGCGACCGGCGGCATACGGATGCTGACGATCCGCGAACATCGCTTTCCGTTCCTCTCAAAGGTCGGCAACTGGAACCGATTCAACCGCAATACCGGCGGCACGCTTGTCGAGAAATGCTGCCACTTTTTCGACCTGATGCGCCTTGCTATCGCATCAGAGCCGGTCCGGGTGATGGCGTCGGCGGGTCAGAGCGTGAACCACCTTGACGAGAGCTACGAAGGCGAAACACCCGATATCTGGGACAATGCCTATGTCATTGTCGATTTCAAGAACGGTGCCCGCGCCATGCTTGAGCTTTGCATGTTCGCGGAAGGCTCTCGCTATCAGGAAGAGATTTGTGCCGTTGGACCGACCGGAAAAATCGAGGCATTCGTGCCCGGGCCAAGCCGGTTCTGGCCCGGCGATCTGGGGCCAGCGCCAATTTCCAAGGTCTTGGTTAGCCCGAGATCGCCGAAAGGGGTGTCAGAGCTTGGAATTCCGATTGACGCGACACTGCTGGAGGCCGGCGACCATAACGGAGCGACCTATTATCAGCACAAGTTCTTTCTGGAAAGCATCAGAACGGGTGGGGCCGCAAGTGTCTCGATCCGCGATGGAATTCGAAGCGGTTCGGATCGGACTGGCGGCGCAGGAGGCGGCAGAAAAGCGGATTGTGGTCGACCTTTGACAACACCGCGACGCTAGCTCGGTGCGGGGCTCGCATCCGCTGGCCTTGCCTAAGCCGATTGTTGCCCAAACGCCGCCTTTGACAAATGTTGTGGTGGCGCCGCATCTACGTCTTGAAATTGTCGAAACACATGCGTAAGTTTGAATATAACTTAACAATGGAGTTGACAATGTCTCTTGATCGCTCGGTTCTTGCCTTCGCTGGCATCATGGTTTTGCTCTCGGTCGCATTGACCGCTTGGGTATCGCCGCTATTCGTCTGGTTCACTGTTTTCATCGGGTTGAATTTGCTGCAGTCTGCCTTCACCGGCTTTTGTCCGGCAGCAGCTTTGTTCCGTTGGCTTGGCGTGAAGCCCGGCACCGCTTTCTGAAAGGGTTACCCCTTGCGCGCGCTTTTTATTCTGATCAGCCTTGCTTTGGCCGGGCCTGTCTGGGCCGGGTCGCTGACGCTTGCCCAGACAGAACTGACCGAATGGAAGGCTGTCTACGGACGGGTCGAAGCGCAGGAAACGGTTCCCGCCAGGGCACGCATCGGCGGCATTGTCGAAACGCTTTCGGTAAGTGAGGGCGACCTTGTAGCGACAGGGCAGGAAATTGCGGTGGTCCGTGACGAAAAGATCGCGTTCCAGATCGCCGCACTTGACGCTCAGCTTGATGCGCTTCGCGCGCAACTTGAGACCGCTCAGACCGAACTGGAACGGGGTCAGGCGCTTGTCGAGCGCGGGGTTGCAACTGTGCAAAGGCTGGATCAGTTGCGCACCACGGTAGATGTCGTGCACGGCCAGATTGCCAGCACCGAGGCCGAGCGCGCGATTGCGGTTCAGCGTGGCACCGAAGGGCAGGTTTTCGCACCTGACGACGGGCGGGTTCTGACCGTCCCTGCTACGCGCGGCGGTGTCATACTGGCGGGCGAACCCGTTGCCACGATCGGCGGCGGCGGTTTCTTTCTGCGCCTCGCTATCCCCGAGCGCCATGCGGCCACGCTGCAAGAGGGTGCCGCGATACGGATCAGCGCGGGGGGGGCGGAATCATCCGGGACTATTGCAAAGATATATCCGCAGATCGAAAACGGCCGCGTGATTGCCGATGTCGAGGTGGCTGACCTGGATACCGCGTTCGTCAATGCCCGCGTCCTGGTACAATTGCCCGTTGGCGAAAGATCGGCGCTGCTTGTGCCGCAAGCGGCGGTATCCACCAGATCCGGCATTGATTTTATCTCGGTTCAGGAAGGTTCGGAAGCGGTGGAGCGCACAGTCGTTCTGGGCGAACCGGTTTCACGCGACGGATCTGATTTTGTCGAGGTTCTGACCGAACTCATGCCCGGCGATGTGGTGATCACACCGTGACTCAGCCTTCTTCGAAGCTTGGTATTGCGGGCGGCCTGACGCGCGCCTTCATCGTCTCGCCGCTGACACCGCTATTCTTGCTAGCAGCGCTGGTTTTTGGCGTCGTCGCGTTGGTCTCATTGCCACGCGAGGAAGAGCCGCAGATATCTGTCCCGATGGTCGACATCCATGTCAAGGCGGATGGATTGAAGGCGGATGATGCGGTCAAGCTGATCACCGAACCGCTGGAGACAATCGTCAAGGGTATCGATGGCGTCGAGCACGTCTATTCCCAGACCAGTGACGACATGGTGATGGTGACCGCACGGTTCATAGTTGGCACCGTCTCGGATACCGCGATTTTGCGGGTTCATGAAAAGGTGCGCGCCAACCTTGACCGCATTCCGGTCGGCGTTCCGGAGCCCCTGATTGTTGGGCGCGGTATCGATGACGTTGCGATTCTTTCGCTTACCTTGTCGCCCCGGTCCGAGGCCGCGGATCGTGTGACTGCCAATGACCTGACACGGATCGCGCGCGAGTTGCGATCCGAGATCGCCAAGATTTCGGATGTGGGCCTGACCTACATTGTCGGTGAGACAAGCGAGCGATTGCGCATCGCGCCGGATCCGGCGCGGTTGGCTTTGTATGGCGTGACCTTGCAACAGCTTGCCGCCAAGACGACGGGGGCGAACACATCCTTTCCCGCTGGCCGCGTGCGTGACGCCGGCGAAGAGATCGAACTTGTGGCGGGAGAAACCCTTCGCTCACCCGAGGAGATCGGCAATCTGCTGCTGACCGCGCGCGACGGTCGGCCGGTCTATGTGCGCGATGTCGCTGAGGTGTCCTTCGCCAACACCGGAGAGAACCTGCTGGTGTCGACGGTTACAAAAACCGACGATGGCGTATTGCGCCGACCGGCGGTGACGCTGGCTGTGGCCAAGCGCGCGGGCTCGAACGCAGTTGCTGTAGCAGAGGCAGTGCTGCACCGGGTCGAGACGCTGGAGGGTACGCTGATCCCGGATGGCATGGAAGTTGAGGTCACCCGCGACTATGGCGAAAGCGCCAATGAAAAGGCCAACGAACTGCTCTACCACCTTGGTCTTGCGACGGTCTCGATCATTGCGCTGGTCTGGATCGCCATCGGGCGGCGCGAGGCTGTGGTCGTGGCGATCGTGATCCCAGTGACCATCCTGCTGACGCTCTTTGCGTCTTGGCTTATGGGATATACGCTAAACCGGGTTTCACTTTTCGCGCTGATCTTTTCGATCGGGATTCTGGTGGATGATGCGATTGTGGTGATCGAGAACATCGCCCGACACTGGAGCATGGGCGATGGACGCGACAGGCGTCAGGCGGCAATCGACGCGGTTGCCGAGGTCGGCAATCCGACCATTGTTGCGACGCTTACGGTCGTGGCAGCGCTTTTGCCGATGCTGTTCGTTTCGGGATTGATGGGCCCCTATATGAGCCCGATTCCGGCCAATGCCTCTGCGGCAATGATTTTTTCCTTCTTCGTTGCTGTGACGGTGACGCCTTGGTTGATGCTCAAGACCGCGGGCAGGGCGGTCGAACCCGGCCATCACGACGCGACGCACGGCGGCCCGCTTGGTACGGCCTATAGGGCCGTCGCCGGCCCGATTCTTGCCAGCAAGACGCGAAGCTGGGTGTTCCTTCTGGTGGTTCTGCTACTGACTGTGGCCTCTCTGACGCTGTTCTATACCAAGGATGTCACGGTCAAACTTCTGCCGTTCGACAACAAGTCCGAACTTTCCGTCGTGATCGACATGCCAGAGGGCACCTCGGTCGAGGCGACCGATGCGGTGGCGCAGGCGGTCGCACGCGAGGTGTTGGCCCTGGCCGAGGTCCACTCGGTTCAGACACATGCGGGAACCGCCGCGCCGTTCAACTTCAACGGCCTTGTGCGCCACTCCTACCTGCGTGGCATGCCCGAGCAGGGGGATGTTGCGATCAACCTGTCTCCGAAAGGCGAGCGCGACCGCACCAGCCACGACATCGCGCTTGGTATACGCGACCGCATTGCGGTGATCCCATTGCCAAAGGGTGCCAGCCTGAAAGTGGTCGAGCCGCCGCCGGGCCCGCCGGTGCTGGCGACGCTTCTGGCCGAGATCTACGGCCCCGACGCGCAGACCCGGCGCGATGTGGCGGCCAAGGTCGAAGAGGCGTTCCGCTCTGTGCCCTTTGTGGTTGACGTGGATAATTCCTACGGCAATCCGGCACGGCGTCTGCGCATCGCCGTTTCCACCGACGACGCGGAATTCTTCCGGGTCGAAGAGGCGGATGTATTTGACACGATTGCCATCCTGAACGGCGGCCGCACCGTCGGCTATTCGCATCGCGGTGAGGGCCGACAGCCGATCCCCATCCGGATCGAACGTCCGCGCGGTGAACAAACCATGGACGAACGTTTTCTGACGACGCCGATTCCGGCCAATGTTCTGCCCGGCGACCGCGGCGTAGTCGAGCTTGGAGACGTTGTGCGCGTCAGCGAAGAGCGGGCGTCCTATCCGGTCTTTCGCCATAATGGACGAGCTGCGGAAATGGTGACGGCGGAACTGGCCGGCAATTTCGAAGCGCCGCTTTACGGCATGCTGGCCGTTCAGGAAGCGATCGACGCGCAGGACTGGACCGGGCTGCCCAAACCAGAGATTGCGCTGCATGGCCAACCCGAGTCGGAAGATCATACGACGCTACTGTGGGACGGCGAATGGGAAGTCACCTGGGTGACCTTCCGAGACATGGGTGCGGCCTTTGGCGTCGCCCTTCTGGGCATCTACATCCTTGTTGTCGCGCAGTTCGGATCGTTCAAGGTGCCGCTGGTCATCCTGACGCCAATCCCGCTGACCTTCATCGGCATCCTCGGTGGCCATTGGTTGTTCGGAGCCCCTTTCTCGGCGACTTCGATGATTGGTTTCATCGCGCTTGCGGGCATTATCGTGCGAAACTCAATCCTGCTGGTCGATTTCATTCGCCATGCGGCTTCGCCCGCGCGGCCGCTGACCGAAGTATTGATCGAGGCCGGCGCGATCCGGTTCAAGCCGATCCTTCTGACCGCCTTGGCTGCGATGATTGGGGCCGCGGTGATCCTGACCGATCCTATCTTCCAGGGGCTCGCAATATCGCTGCTGTTTGGATTGGCGTCATCGACGTTGCTGACCGTACTGGTCATTCCGGCGGTCTATCGTGTGTTGCGCACATAAGGCACGGGACAGCCGGCCAAATGTCTGCCAGCGAGGCCACGAGACATCGTCGTTCGGTCCGGCTGAGCGGTGCGGGCCTTGGCAGGGCTGCCTATTCCTTAACATATGGCTTACCGTCAGCGGCCGGTGCTCGGGCGCGACCGATCAGCCCCGCAACGACAATGATCGTCGCGATGTAGGGCGACATGGCAAGAAATTCGGACGGAATCGGCGTCTGCAAAAGGGCTAGTTTCTGCTGGAGTGAATCCGCAAACCCGAAGACAAGAGCCGCCGCGAGCGCGCCAACCGGATGCCAGCGTCCGAATATCATTGCAGCCAGACCGATGTAGCCACGTCCGCCGGTCATACCTTCGTCGAACCGTCCGACCGAGCCCAATGTGAACCACGCGCCGCCAAACCCGGCAACCATCCCCGCGACCGTTACATGGATGTAGCGTGTGCGGTAGACATTGATCCCAAGCGTGTCAGCAGCCCTTGGATGTTCGCCGACCGCGCGCGCCCGAAGGCCAGAGCGTGTGTAGAACAAGTAGTACGTCGCCACGGCGACCATGATCAGGGCACCGTAGACGAACAGGTTTTGATTGAAGAACATCGGGCCGATTATCGGAATGTCGCTCAGCAATGGTACCTTGTAGGCGCGAAAGACCGGCGCGTTGTTAAGGAAGCGGTACTGCTGAAAGACCTGGCTGCTGACATAGGATGTCAGGCCAAGCACGAAAAGGTTGATCACCACGCCTGCGATGATCTGATCCATCCGGTAGGTGACAACAAGCGTCGCGAGCAAGAAACCGAAAATCCCGCCGACCGCGACCGCAGCGAAAAGGCCGCCGACGCCCCCCAGCAAAGAGCCGACCAGTGCGCCGCTAAAGGCGCCGGCAAGCAACATGCCCTCTATCGCGATATTCACGACCGCGACCCGCTCTGACAAGACGCCGGCAAGGCCACCCAGAGCGATCGGAACCGCACGAACCATCGTGGCTTGCAGCATTCCGGACAGCGAAAACGACTTGCCGACAGTTGCCCAGACCAGAAATGCGGCAACCGCGAGCGCAAGACCGAAGCCAAGTGACAGCGACGTCCAGCGGATCCCGCCGCGCAGGAACTGCCGTACGCCCATGAACGCCAGAATGACCGCGGCGACGTAGGTGAAGGGCCCGCCGGGAACGACCAGGCTGGGGATCGGAAAACGGTCTGTGGGGCGCGATAGCCCGAATGTTGCGTCACCTGCCGCATCCGGCCCGAACACGAATGCCACCAAGGCCGCTAGTGCTACCAGAACAACACCAGCCACGCGGGCCTGACGCTGTTTTCCGGTGTCTATCTTCCTCGATGTTGCTGGGGGTGATTGGGTAGTGTCCGTCATTGCCGTTCACTCCTTGCTTGCGGGGCTGGCGCGAAAACCCCACGGGAAGATTTTTCGCACCAGAAGGGGCGCTGCAATGAACACGATGATCAACGCCTGAATGATGCCGATCAGGTCGATGCTGACGCCGGCATCGACCTGCATCTGCCGCCCTCCGGCCCTTAGGCCACCGAACAACAACCCGGCGAACAGCACTCCGACCGGGTGCGAGCGGCCCAAGAGCGCGACAGCAATCGCATCAAATCCGATCCCGGCCGAAAAACCCGGCGTGGCGCGCCCCAAGACACCCAACACCTGATTGGCCCCTGCCAGCCCCGCAAGTCCTCCGGCAGCACCCATGGCGGCGACGATGATGACACTGGATCGGATGCCCGCAAACCGCGCGGCTTCCGGATTTTCGCCGCTGGCCCGAAACTCGAACCCCAGTTTGGATTTGAAAAGAACCCAGTAGACCACCGCAACGGCGGCCAGCATCAGGAAAATACCGGCGTGCAGTCGCAGGTTGGGATCAATCCAGGCCAGCAAGCGCGGCAATTCGGCGGCGTCCGGAACCGACTTGGATATCGGGTCTGCGCGACCCTCTTTCTGGATGAAGGGAAGGCTTAGCATGTAATCGACAAGGCGGTAGGAGATCAGGTTCAGCATGATGGTCGAGATCACTTCATGAGCACCGGTTGCCGCGCGCAACCACCCAGCAATGGATGCGTAGAACGCACCCGCCAACGCGCCGGCGAGCAGTGACATTGGCATCAGAATGGCGGCGGGCAAACCCGAAAAGCTGAAACCGCAGATGACGGCCGCCATGCCGCCCATCAACACCTGACCTTCAGCCCCGATATTGAACAACCCAGCCCGAAAGCCCAGCGCCAGGCCAAGCCCGGCCAGCACCAACGGTATCGCAGCGGTCAGGCTTTCGGACCAGGCATTAAGCGATCCGACCGATCCTTTCAGCAAAGCGAGATAAGATTGCAGTATCGTCGCTAAATCGACATTCGTCGCCAGCATCGTCAGAGCCCCCAGAAACAGGGCAGCGAAAATGGCGAAAAGCGGAACGATCACCATATCCTGAAAGTCACCGCGTCCGTAAATCCGCTTGGCCAGAAGGTCTTGCGTGGTAATATCGCTCATGCGGTACCTCCTGCCATGGCAAGCCCGACCGCGCCTTTGTCTACATTGCCTTTGGTTGCGTCGAATTCTGCGACGATGCGACCCTTGAACATCACAAGAATCCGATCGGCCAGGGACATGATTTCATCAAGTTCGGAAGAGATCATCAGAACACCATCACCGGTGTCGCGGGCATCAATCAGACGTTTGTGGATGTATTCGATTGATCCGACATCCAGCCCCCGCGTCGGTTGCCCGGCAATCAACAGCTTGATCTCTCTGGACATTTCTCTTGCCACGACCAGCTTCTGCTGATTGCCGCCGGAAAGCTCTCCGGCAAGGCTGAAAACGGACGGGGTACGGACATCAAAATCACTGACAAATTCCGCCGTGCGTTCGTTGACCTTCTGCCAGTTGATCTGCGGACCCGACGAAAACCGTTCGTCATAATACGTGTCGAGAACCATGTTTTCGGCCACGGTGAAGGTGGGAATGATACCGGTGCGTTGCCGGTCCTCGGGGATATGCGCCATCCCCAACTTGTGCCGCTGACGCACGGACGCTCGGGTGATGTCGCGCCCCTCGAACAAAATCGAACCCCCGCTGACGCGTCTAACCCCGGTGATCGCCTCAATCAAGGCGGACTGGCCATTTCCCTGCACCCCCGCAATCCCGACAATCTCGCCGCTCTTGACCTCGAAATTCAGATGATCGACGGCAATCTCATCGTTATCGCGCAGCACAAGCAGGTCCCGGACTTCAAGCTTCGGAGGACCGGGCGCGTAGGGTTCCTTGGAAACCTCAAAGCTGACAGGACGCCCGACCATCATTTCGGCAAGCTCTTTCTGGGTTGCGGTCTTGGGGTCACCTTCGCCGACGATCTTGCCGCGACGAATGACGCTGATCCGGTCGGAAATCTCTAGAATTTCGTTCAGTTTGTGGGTGATGAAGACCAGTGCCTTGCCGGCGTCGCGCAAGGATCTGACGATGCCGAAGAAATCCTCGACCTCTTGCGGGGTCAGAACGGCGGTGGGTTCGTCCAGGATCAGCACGTCTGCCGAACGGAACAGCACCTTGATGATCTCTACGCGTTGTTGCACGCCGACAGGCAGAGTTTCGATCTTTGCGTCTGGATCAACCTCCAGCCCGTATTGCTTGTTGATCTCGAGTACCTGCTGCCGGGCGGATGCAAGATCAAGGTAGTCGGCCCGCAATGTCGGTTCCACCCCAAGAACCACGTTTTCGGCGACCGAGAAGACCGGGATCAACATGAAGTGCTGATGCACCATTCCAATCCCGGCGCGGATTGCGTCTCCGGGGCCTGCGAACTCCACCGGCTTGCCGTCGATCAGAATCTCGCCCGAGGTAGGGCGATAAAGGCCGGAAAGAACGTTCATCAGCGTCGATTTTCCGGCGCCGTTCTCGCCCAGCAACCCCAGCACTTCGCCCGGCCGGATGTGCAGGTTCACATCTGAATTTGCGACGACCGGGCCAAAGGTCTTGCTGATACCACGCAGCTCGATTTCCATACCGTTTTTCCCGTCCCCGTTGGGGGCGGGTCGGTCGAGGCAAGCTCGACCCTCCCGCCCGTGCGATTACCGGTGTCAGGGCGCCACTTTTATAGTGCCATCGATGATCCCCTGCCGAATGGCGGCAAGTTCGTCCTTCAGCGCGTCGGGAACAAGTGCCTCCATGTCATGAAACGGGGCAAGATCGACACCGCCATTGGCAAGCGTACCGACAAGCACGCCACCTTCGAAAGTGTCGTTCATCACACGCTCGATAACGTCCATGACGGTCGCATCCATTCGCTTGGTCACCGATGTCAGATAGACGTGCTTTTTCTCGGGGTCGGTGAAGTAGAGATCGGCATCCACGCCGATGATCTTCAGGTTCTCGACCCCCAGTTCATCGGCCAGCGCCGCTGATCCCAAGCCAACCGGTCCCGCGACCGGCAGCACGATATCCGCGCCCTCGTCATAGAGGTTCTGCGCAAAGGCGCGCCCATCGTCGAGCGACTCGAAATTGTTGGTGAACAGCCCCTCGCGCGAGTTAGGGTTCCAACCGAGAACCGTAACATTCGTGCCTTTTTGCGAGTTGTGATATTCGACTCCACGATAAAAGCCATCCATGAAGATCGTGACCGGTGGGATATTGATACCGCCAAACGTTCCCAATATCCCCGATTTGGTCATGCCGGCTGACAGATACCCGGCCAAAAACGCGGCTTCGTCGGTGGCATAGACCTGACCCAAAACATTCGGGATCGGCGGATCATAAGCGAAGTCGACGATCGAGAATTTCTGGTCAGGGTTGGCCGCCGCTGCCTTTTGGGTCGCATCGCCAAGCAGGAACCCGACCGTGATGATCACATCGCACTGGCCGCCCAGTAGCGAATTGATGTTGGCTTCATAATCCGTTTCGGCCTGCGACTCGAGAAACCGGCCATCAATCGAGAATGCCTGCTGGGCATCCACTACGCCCTTCCAGGCGGTCTGGTTGAAGCTGTTGTCGTCGATGCCGCCAGTATCGGTCACCTGGCAGGCAGTGAAGGCCGAAGCGATGCTGGCGGCGGCAAGCCACGCGGCCGCCGCCGATCCGATCATCTTGATGGTTCTTCGATTGGTCATGTCTTTTACCCCCTGAGAATTTGCGAAGCGCAACAAAACGGGGACACCCCGAAATTGCCGCAACTCGGCAGTTTGGTTCACATGCAAAGTCGTGATCCTTAGCCAAACGTTACTGGCATTTCAGGCGTCGCGAATTGATTGAGGTCAATAATCGGTGTGAGCCATTTGGTTGGCACGCAGTGATCGGCGTTGGTCCAACATCGACGAAATCGCGCGTGGATACCTTTCAAAAGCTATGCGGACCGGCGGTAGAAAAAAGACGTGATTGCCATTCCGATCTGACCAAGGACGAGCGGCAGGATGCTCATTCCAAGAACAAGTGCCCAGGCATCCGGTGTCGGTGGTGTGAGGTGCAGGGCCGTCGCGGCAGCCGGGATGAACAGAACGGCAAGGGTCAGAGCAAAGCTGACGAGCAAAGCGATCCAGACATATCGGTTTCGGGAAACTTCGTTTAGAACCGCACCTGAATGCGGGGAGCGCATGTTGAAGACGTGCCAAAGCTGCGCGAAGGCCAATGTCAGGAATGATACGGTGACCGCTGCGTCGGTTGACAGTTTCAAGACCATCTGCGCGATCACGAATGCGCCCAGTGTCGCTACGGCGATACTGAGGCCATGCGCAATGATGCTCAACCAAAGGGGCCGGGTGATGATCGGCTTTTTCGGATTTCGGGGCGGGCGTTTCAGGATGTCGTCGCTGCCCTCGCACATGGCCAATGCGAAGGCCGGGAAGACGTCTGTCACGAGATTGAGGTACAGAATTTGCAATGGCAGAAGCGGTAGAGCAAACCCGAACAGAACCGCCAGCCCGACGATCAGGACTTCGCTCAGATTGCACGACAACAGGTAGGTCACGAACTTCTGGATGTTGCGAAAGATGATCCGGCCTTCGCGGATGGCCGCAACGATCGAACCGAAGAAGTTGTCGCGAAGCACCATCGCCGCCGCCTCTTGCGCAACCTGCGTCCCGCGCAGGCCCATCGCAACGCCGATGTCCGCCGTTTCAGGGCGGGTGCGTCGTTCACGCCGTCGCCGGTCATCGCAACAATATGGCCTGCCTTTTGATAAATCTTGATCAGGTCCATTTTTTGCGCCGGGCTGACACGAGCGAAAACGTTTGCGTCCAGAATGATCTGCAATTCGTCTGGTCGCATATTGGGCGGTGCCTGCAGATCGCGCCCTTCAACCACTACCGGTTCTGCATCGGTCAAATTGACCGCTTTGGCGATGTTCCTTGCGGTCACTGCGTGGTCCCCTGTCAACATGATGACACGGATGCCGGCAGTGCGGCACTTATCGATCGCCTCGGCGACGTCGGCGCGGGGCGGATCATAAAGACCCAGAAGGCCCACGAATGTCAGTTTGCCGTAGACCTCGGCGTCCCGGTCCGGAATTGGCTTGGTCGCAACTGCCAGAACCCGCATGCCACGCGCTGCCATTTCGTTGGTTCTCTGGTGCCAATAGGCCTGACGTTTTCCGTCAAGGGCCCGCGCACCAAATTCGTCAGTGGAAAGTGCCAGCACCGTTTCGGGTGCGCCCTTGATAAAGGCGACATGACGTCCGTTCATTTGGTGAACCGTTGCCATCATCTTCGAGGCGGAATCAAAGGCAACCTCTCGACTTCTTGGAAACTGCGCTTTCAGCACCGCACGGTCCTTGCCGATGGCATTTGCAGCCCAAAGCAGGGCTTGCTCCAAGGGATCCCCGATACCCTTTTCCGTGCTGCGATTTTCCGTGCTGCGATCCAATTCGGCATTGTTGCAGAGCACTGCGATATTCATCGCCAAATCGAGGCAGGGCTCTTTCGACGCGTCGACGACCGCTCCGCCCTTACTGAAAGTTCGCATGTTGTCGGTGATCGTGATCAGGCCGTCGGGGCAGTCGACCTCTTTCAGTTGCATGGCATTTTCAGTCAGGGTGCCAGTCTTGTCGGTAAGGATCACAGTCGTGGCGCCAAGCGTTTCGACGGCGGCCAGACGCTCGATCAAGGCGTTATGTCTTGCCATTCGCCACATGCCGCGCGCCAGTGCCATTGTCGCAACAACCGGCAAGCCTTCAGGAATTGCGGCGACAGCAAGGGCGATCGCAGCTTCAATCATCAGAAAGGTTTCCTGCCCTTTCAGAACGCCAACGACACCCACGATTGCTGCAATTGCCAAAGTGAACCGGATCAGCTGCCCGCTGAGCCGATTGATCTGGCGTTCAATGGGCGAAGTTTCGGGTGATGCCTCTTCCACAAGCTTGGAGATCCGGCCAAGTTCCGACCTCATGCCCGTTGCAACCGCCACGCCAAGTCCATTGCCGCGCGTGATATGCGTGCCTTTGAACACCATTGACGATTGCTCAGCAATGATGCTGTCAGCGGGTGCAGGTGTCACGTTCTTTTCAACCGCGACCGATTCACCCGTCAGCGCGGATTCGTCCACCGACAGGTTCGAGACTTCCAGCAAACGCAAATCTGCGGTGACGATATCGCCGCCCTCCAGAATGACGATGTCACCGGGAACGATTTGCTAAGCCGGCAAAAGGACCGCTCGTCCGCCGCGGCGCACCTTAGTGGTCAGGTTACCCAGCCTACGCAGGGCCTCCATCGACCGGACCGCGCGCAACTCCGTCACAAACCCCATTACTCCGTTGATCCAAAGGACAACGACGACAGCCAAGCCTTCCTTCCACTCGCCAAATGCGAAAGCGACGAGGGCAGCAGCGGCCAGCAGGAACACGACTGGGTTTTCGAACTGGTTGCGCAGCAGGCGCCACAGACCGATCCGCGCGCGCGCGCTCAACTGGTTCGGCCCATAGGCGGCAAGCCGCGCTGCCGCTTCCTCTGTCGAAAGGCCGTTTTCTGATGATGTCCTGAAGCATGCGATTGCCTCTTGCACTTCAAGCGCGTGCGGAGTGTTCGCCACCAGGTCGGGTGCTTTCGGCGTGAATGGCGCAGGCTCTTTCATCGTTCGGTCGATCCATTGAATTGAATTGGATAATACCTAGCGCCGTTTGCCCGCGTCGGCTTTGAGCCAAATCAGTTCACGACACGTTTCACACTATAGCGCGTCGGCCCGCCATTCGGGCGGGCTGGCATGGCTCAGCGCATCGTACTTGATCGGCCGCAGATCCTTTGATGGCACCATAGCACATCTCGTTTGCCGCCGCTGTGGCGGGTACTCTGGCGCGTCATCAATGCCGAAACTCAGTCTGGCCGTATCGCGGTGAACGGGCCTTCAAACCTATGCGGTGGCAGCAAGGTAGCCTGCGCAGCCGATCAGCGCGGCGAAGTCGTCCTCGATCACCGAGACGCTGAAATTGCCCATGAAACCGGCGAAACGGCCCTTGTCGCGGAACGCGGCGTCAAAGCCGAAGCGGTCGAGATGCGGGGTCATCGCGCGGGCGACACCGCCGATCAGATAGACCCCGCCAAACGGCAGCTGGATCAGCGAGAGGTTGCCCGCGACCGTGCCCAGAATCCGCACGAAGACGCGCGGCGGTTTCTTCGGCGCGCGGATCGTCGCCGGCGTCCACGGCATCTCATGATTTCGGCGGCGGACAGTTCGCGCTCGTCGCCCGCCTCATGGCCCAGCCAGCGATAGACCCGTTCCAGCCCGCGCCCCGACAGCACATCCTCGACCGCCGGAAAACCGTGCGCGGACTTCGACATACTGACAAAGCCGCAGCTCTGCCTCGGTGCGTATCGGCAGATTGGCATGGCCGCATTCCGACGGCGGCACCAGCCGCCCGAACTCGCTGTCAAAGACCGTCGGCAGCGTTGAACCCGGTGCCGACGCCGATGACCAGTCTGGGCGGCATTGGGTCGGGCGGGGCGCCCTTCGATGATCGTGCGGATCTTGGCTGGGTCAAGATGGCCCAAGCGCATGGCCCTGGGCCTGCAGGTCATTCAGGATTGCCACCTGCTCGGCTCGGGTCGCGCGCACCAGACTGTCGCGGTCGAAGGTCCAGTTCAGATTGGTCAACTCGCCCACACCGTCGCGCACGGGCCCGGCCACGGCGACGCAGGCGCCGGTGCAATCGACATCATCCTCTTCCTCGACATAGCGGCGCAGCACGGTTTCCAGCCCGGGAAACTGCGCGTTCGAGTACTTCCGCACGGTGTCGGGCAACAGCCGGGTGCCCTCGGCCAGTGCGACGCGGGTGTTGGTGCCGCCGACATCGGCGACCAGCGAATAGGTGTCGGCGGGATGCTTGTTCATGTCTCTGTATATCCGGCGATACGCCTTGCGGTTCAAGGGGCCATGCGGCCCGCGGATCAGGGCGCGGCGGCCGGGGCAGGGCCGGTGGATGAGCCGACGGTCAGTTCAGCCTCCAGCAGTTTCTGCGTGGGTGGCCGTCCCGGTGTCTCTGATGATGTCAAGCAGCATCTCGGCGCAAAGCTGCCCGGCGTAGACGAACCGAAGATCGGGTTGCCGAGAAGATCGGTACATCCTCGCCGTTCTTCAGATATGACAGTTCGTCGTCATGGATCACGACCGAAATGTCGCGCCCCAGTTTCAGGTCCGGCCCGCCGACGGCGCGCCGCACGCCGATGGCCGTGATCATCGAGGACACCAGAAAGGCGGTCGGCGGATCTGGACCGGTCAGCATCTCGATGCGCGGCGCGGTAGCCGTAATACTCGGTCATCTCCTCGGACTGCATCAGGGCCGGGATCGGGCGTCACACCGCGACCCGCGAGGGCCGCGACATATCCGTCGCGTCGGCGGCGGGCGAAATCCATCGCTCTCGATGCCGTTGATCAGCGCGATCCGGCGGTGACCCAGGTCCAGCAGGAAGTCGGTCGCCCGCTCGAAGGCGCGGCGATTGTTGACGTCGACCCAGCTGTAATCCGGCATCCCCTGCCCCCGCGCGGCCATGAACGACGAACGGCAGGCCAACCTCCTGCAGCAGGGCGATCCGGGGATCATCTTCTCGTGGGCCGTGGACGATGACGCCATCCACCGAGCGCCGCGAGGCGAGGTCGCGGTAGATCCGCTCTTCGTCGACATCCGCGACAACCGACAGGAGCATGTCATAGTCGTTCCGCGAATAGACCTCGCCGGCTCCGGCGATGAAGTCTGCGAAGATCGGGTTGACGATTTCGTGCCGGGTCGAAACCGGGATCACGTGCCCGATGCTCAAGGTCCGTCCCGTCGCCAGGCCCATCGCGCGGGTATTCGGGCGATAGTTGTTCTTGCGCGCCGCCGCCTTGACGCGTCGCCGGGTCGCCTCGCTGACTTCCGGATAGTCGTTCAGCGCGCGGCTGACCGTCGTTTGCGACAGTCCAAGGATCGCGGAGAGTTCCTTGAGGTTCATCAGATGCACCCAAAGCGGTTTCAAATTCCCGTTGAGACTACGGGGATCGCGGCAAGAGGTCAAAGGGTGTTTTTTCTGCGGTGCAGCACAACCCCAAGTAATTCATTGATGTTTCAGACGGCCAGATACCGTTTGACAGGTGGACTTGAATTCAACAACGTTGAAGTGAACCAAAGCGCTTTGGGTGATGATTCTGGCGCGTTTGAGCCTAGTTAAGGATTGCCGTAAGGCAACCACTTGGGAGGAATTCAATGAAACATGTGCTTTATGCCGGCGGCCGCAATTGCGTTGACCGGCTGGCATGCGCCGAAAGCCATGCGGCGAGACAGGTCACGGTTTTTGGCCCCTGGCTTGGACCGGACCAGGAAAATGTCGAGGCAGTGCTGAACGTTTTCGCGGAGAAGTCCGGGCATGACGTACGCTATGTCGGTTCCGACAGCTTCGAACAGCAGATCGTGGTCGATGCCGAGGCCGGATCGGCCCCCAATGTCGCGGTCTTCCCGCAGCCCGGGCTCGCCGCGGACATGGCCAAGCGCGGTTTCCTGACGCCGCTGGCCGACGGCACCGCCGACTGGATGCGCGAAAACTATGCCGCCGGTCAGTCCTGGGTCGATCTGGGTACCTATGCCGGTCCGGATGGCGCGGACAACCTCTACGGCTTCTTCTACAAGGTCGATGTGAAGTCGCTGGTCTGGTACGTGCCCGAGAATTTCGAGGATGCCGGCTATGAAGTGCCCGACCACCATGGAAGAACTGAAGGCGCTGACCGAGCAGATCGTCGCCGATGGCGACACTCCGTGGTGTATCGGTCTGGGATCGGGCGGCGCCACCGGCTGGCCGGCGACCGACTGGGTCGAGGATATGATGCTGCGCACCCAGCCGCCGGAGGTCTATGACCAATGGGTGTCGAACGAAATCCCGTTCACCGACGAGCGCGTGCTCGCAGCGATCGAAGAGTTCGGCTGGTTCGCACGCAATGACGACTTCGTGGCGGGCGGCGCCAGCGCGGTCGCCTCGACCGATTTCCGCGATAGCCCCAAGGGTCTCTTCTCGTCGCCGCCGCAGTGCTACATGCACCGGCAGGCCAGTTTCATCCCGGCCTTCTTCCCGGAAGGCACTGTTGTGGGCGAGGACGCTGATTTCTTCTACTTCCCGGCCTATGCGGGCAAGGATCTGGGTTCGCCGGTTCTGGGTGCCGGCACACTCTGGGCGATCACCAATGACAGCCCCGGCGCGCATGAGCTGATCGAGTATCTGCAGACGCCGGAAGCGCACGAAATCTGGATGGCGCGCAAGGGTTTCCTGACACCGCACAAAGGCGTGGATCCGTCAAAATTCGGCGATCCGACGCTTGGCAAGATGAACGAGATCCTGCTGGGCGCGACCACCTTCCGTTTCGACGCCTCGGATCTGATGCCGGGGGCCGTGGGGCAAGGCTCGTTCTGGACCGGAATGGTCGATTATACCGGCGGCAAGTCCGCCGCGGATGTGGCCGCGACGATCCAATCCTCTTGGGACGCCGCGAAATAGACTGACGACAACATAGCGAAATCCGGCCTGACGCCGGGTTTCGCAACCTGGCACCAAGCGGTGTCATTCCTGGGGAGAGAGCCATGCATCCTGCGTTCCAGGGCCTGCTGACCATCATCATCGGCGTCGGCGGCTGTATCGGATATTTCTACCTGTCCAACCAGTTTCTCGACAAGGTGCTGTATCCCCCCAAGGGTCCGAATGCCGGGCGCAACATCAATCGCGCCGGCATGATCCGGCCGTGGCTGTTCCTGTTTCCGGCGATTTTCGCGCTGGGTCTCTATCTCGCCTATCCGGTCTTCGAGACGCTGCGGCTGTCCTTGACCGACCGCAGTCAGGGCGGCGCCTTCGTCGGGCTGGCCAACTACCAGCAGATGTTCGGCGAGCCGAAATTCTGGGAAGCGATGCGCAACAACATGATGTGGCTGATCGTCGTGCCCGCCGCCTCGACCGCCTTCGGCCTGCTGGCCGCGCAACTGACCGACCGGATCAAATGGGGCAGCTTCGCCAAATCGCTGATCTTCATGCCGATGGCGATCTCGTTCGTCGGCGCGGCGGTGATCTTCAAGCTGATCTACGACACCCGTCCTGCCGACCAGCAGCAGATCGGCGTGTTGAACGCGGTCTGGCTGCAATTCGACGGCGGTTTCGGTTCGGTCCTGTTCCTGCAAATCCTGCCGGTGATCATCCTGCTCTCCTTCGCGGCCATCGTCGCCTATGTCGGCTACATATTCGTCCGCCCGATTTTCGCCAAGGAAGAACACGGCGGCGGGGCAGGCTTCATCCCGCTGCGCCTGCTCGTGGCGGCGGGCGCGATCTATCTCGTGTTCCTGTCGCTGCGCTCGACCCTTGGCATCGTCACGTTCAACTACCCCTACGGGCAGCCGCAGACCTGGCTGACGATCCCGTTCTGGAACAACTTCTTCCTGATGGTGGTGCTGATCTGGATCCAGACCGGCTTTGCCATGGTGATCCTGTCGGCGGCCCTGCGCGGCATCCCCGAGGAAACCATCGAGGCGGCGATCGTCGATGGCGCCAACCCGTTCCAGATCTTCTTCAAGATCAAGGTGCCGCAGATCATGAGCACCATCGTCGTCGTCTGGACCACGATCACGCTGGTCGTGCTCAAGGTCTTCGACATCGTCTACGCGATGACCAACGGCCAGTGGGAAACGCAGGTTCTGGCCAACTACATGTTCGACAAGCTGTTTCGCGCCAATGACTGGGGCGTCGGGTCGGCCAGTGCGATCGTGATCATGGTGCTGGTGTCACCGATCCTGATCTGGAACGTCTACAACGCGCGCAAAGAGATGCGCTAGGGAGAGCGGAATATGGACAATATCGCAGGCAGCAAATCCAGCCTCACCTGGGCCGTGCATCTGTCGGTCGTCCTGCTGGTGGCCTTGTGGATGTTCCCGACCGTCGGGCTTCTGGTCTCGTCGTTCCGGACCGCTGACCAGATCTCGACCTCGGGCTGGTGGAAAGCGATGTTCCCGGCGGAGCAGAACGAGGTGCTGCGCACCGCCGATCCGGATGAGAACCGGGTCCAGAAGGGCGATCTTTACGTGGTCGAGGGCAACCTGTTCGACGGCGGTTCCGAGGCCGAGATCAGTGTCTGGGGCACATCGTCGCGAGAGATCAGCGCATACGAGGCCGGCGAAACCGCCGATCTGGGCGACGGCGAGACGATGACCGTTCAGGCCAATGGCGATTACGTCTGGTCCGGCAACGAAGAGCAGATCAGCGGGCGCGGCCAGCGGGTTTTCGTGACCGCCCAAACCCCGCCGGAATTCACGCTCGACAACTACGAAACCGTGCTGCTGAGCGGGTCGACGACCGACAGCATGGCGAAAGCGTTCTTCAACACGCTGACCGTCACGATCCCGGCCACGATCATCCCGATCGTGATCGCGGCGTTTGCCGCCTATGCGCTGGCCTGGATGGATTTCCCCGGACGCGCGCTGCTTGATCGCGCTGGTCGTGGCGCTCTTGGTGGTGCCGCTGCAACTGGCGCTGATCCCGCTGCTGCGGCTGCATCTGGGCATCGGCATCGGCAAGGGCTATCTGGGCGTCTGGCTGGCCCATACCGGGTTCGGATTGCCGTTGGCGATCTACCTCTTGCGCAACTATATGGTCGGCCTGCCGCGCGACATCATCGAGAATGCCAAGGTCGACGGCGCCACCGATTTCCAGATCTTCACCAAGATCATCCTGCCGCTGTCGTTCCCGGCGCTGGCCTCCTTCGCGATCTTCCAGTTCCTGTGGACCTGGAACGACCTTCTGGTCGCCAAGGTGTTCCTGATCGACGCGACGGGCGAGACCACGGTGATGACCAACCAGATCGTCGAATTGCTGGGCACAAGGGGCGGCAACTGGGAGATTCTGGCCACAGCGGCATTCGTGTCGATCGCAGTGCCGCTGGTCGTCTTCTTTGCCATGCAAAAGTACCTCGTGCGCGGTCTGCTGGCCGGCTCGGTGAAGTAAGGACAGATGACGATCATGACCGCCTCTCAGGCCATCCGAACCGGAACAGAGTACACCCTTCAGCCCGATTGGTGGCGCGGGGCGGTGATCTATCAGATTTATCCGCGCAGCTATCAGGACAGCAATGGCGACGGGATCGGCGACCTTCTGGGCATCGTGCAGCGGCTGCCCTATATCGCTTCACTCGGCGTCGATGCGATCTGGATCTCGCCGTTCTTCACCTCTCCGATGAAGGATTTCGGCTACGATGTCAGCGATTACCGCGATGTCGATCCGATGTTCGGGTCACTGGCCGATTTCGACGCGGTGATCGACACGGCCCATGCGCTGGGGCTCAAGGTGATGATCGACCTCGTGCTGTCGCATACCTCGGATCAGCATCCATGGTTCAAGCAAAGCCGTCTGTCGCGCGACAATGACAAGGCTAACTGGTATGTCTGGGCTGATCCGAAGCCCGACGGCACGCCGCCGAACAACTGGCTGTCGATCTTCGGCGGCCCGGCCTGGCACTGGGATGCGCGCCGCTGCCAGTATTACCTGCATAACTTCCTGACCTCTCAGCCCGACCTGAACTTTCACGAGCCGAAGGTGCAAGAGGCGTTGCTGGATGTCGCAAGGTTCTGGCTGGAACGGGGGGTGGACGGGTTCCGGCTGGATACGATCAACTTCTACTTCCACGATGCCCAGCTGCGGGATAATCCGGCCTTGGCCGCCAGAAAAGCGCAACGCCACGATCGCGCCGGCGGTGAACCCCTATAACTGGCAGGAGCACCTGTATTCGAAGAACCAGCCCGAAAACCTGGAATTCCTGCGGCGGCTTCGCGCTGTCATGGAACCCTACAATGCCGCCGCCGTGGGCGAGGTCGGCGATGCGCAGCGCGGGCTGGAAATCATGGGGCAATACACCGCCGGCAACGACCTGATGCACATGTGCTATGCGTTCGAACTATTGTCCGGCGACCGGCCAAGTGCGGCCTACATCGCCGAGGTGATGGAGCGGGTTGCCAAGGTCGCGGCCGATGGCTGGGCCTGCTGGGCCTATTCGAACCATGACGTGACGCGCCACACCACGCGCTGGGATCTGAACCCCGCCGCCGAACGCGCCTTCATCACTCTGCTGATGTGTCTGCGCGGATCGGCCTGCATCTATCAGGGCGAGGAGTTGGGGTTGAAGGAAGCCACGCTCGACTTTGCCGACTTGCGGGATCCCTATGGCATCGAGTTCTGGCCGGAGTACAAGGGCCGCGACGGCTGCCGGACGCCGATGGTGTGGGAGGCTTCGAACCAGAATGGCGGGTTTTCGACCGCTGCCCGCACCTGGCTGCCGGTGCCTTCGGACCATCTGCGCCATTCGGTTGCCGCCGCGGAGGCCGATCCGGCCTCGCTCATCCATCACTACCGGCGGGCGATCGGGCTGCGGCACGCGCATCCGGCGCTGCGGCAAGGCGAGATGCGGGATATCGAAGTATCGGACAAGGTGCTGAGCTTTCTTCGGGTGACGGCGGACGAGACGATCTTTTGCGCCTTCAACCTCAGCCACATCCCCGCCGAGATCACCTTGCCCAAAGGAGACTGGTTCCAGATCGCGACGGAACTGAACAGCGCCCATCCAGGCGCGGACGGCATCGCAAGACTGGGGCCGTGGCAGCCCTGCATCGCATTACGGGCCGGATAACGGACCAACGGGAGGGACGAATGGCGGATCTGAAACTCACCAATGTCGGCAAGACCTACGGCGGCACGGTCGAGGTGCTCAAGGACATCAACCTTGACATCGAGACCGGCGAGCTGATCGTTTTCGTCGGCCCCTCGGGCTGCGGCAAGTCCACGCTTTTGCGGATGATCGCGGGGCTGGAGAAGATCAGCGCCGGGACGCTGGAGATCGACGGGCAGGTCGTGAACGACGTGCCGCCCAGCCAGCGCGGCATCGCGATGGTGTTCCAGTCCTACGCGCTTTATCCGCACATGACGGTGCGCGAGAACATGTCGTTCGCGCTGAAGATCGCCAAGAAGACGCCGGCCGAGATCGAGGCCGCGGTCGGAAAGGCCGCGAAGATCCTGCAACTCGATCCCTATCTCGACCGCCTGCCCAAGGCGCTGTCGGGGGGGCAGCGGCAGCGGGTGGCGATCGGGCGGTCGATCGTGCGCGATCCGAAGGTTTATCTGTTCGACGAGCCGCTTTCGAACCTGGATGCGGCCCTGCGGGTGGCGACGCGGATCGAGATCGCGCAGCTCAAGGAATCGATGCCCGAGTCGACGATGATCTATGTGACGCATGATCAGGTCGAGGCGATGACGCTGGCGACGCGGATCGTTGTTCTGGCCAACAAGGGGATCGCTCAGGTCGGCAGTCCGCTGACGCTCTATGAGCGGCCCCAGAATGAGTTCGTCGCGCAGTTCATCGGCTCGCCGGCGATGAACCTGCTGCCCGGCAAGATCGCGAAAACGGGCAAGCAGACGACGGTGAAGCTGGAGGGCGGCGGGACGGCGATTTCGGACGTGCCGACGGTGGAGGCGGACAAGGGGCTGAAGGTGAACGTCGGGGTGCGGCCCGAGGATCTGGTGGCGACGGAGGGGACGGCGCTGTACTCGGGGAAGGTCAATATCACCGAGGCTCTGGGAGAGGTAACGCAGCTATATTTCGTGCCCGAGGGAACCCGTGATCCGGTGATCGCGAAGCTGCCGGGAATTCATCGGGAATTGCGGGGCAGGGACGTGAAACTGGGGGCGGTGCCGGGCAAGGTTCATCTGTTCGCGAACGGGCAATCGCTGCTGTATCGGTGAGTGTCCACATGTGGACAGAAACCCGTTTTCAATGAAATCAGTGGCTTGGCGTTTGGCGTTAAAGGTTTGTTAGGAACTGGCCTTGCGGCGCGCGGTGGGGGTTGACACAAGGTGGAGTTGACGTTTTTTCGTGCATCAACACATGGTAGCACACGTTCAGACACGGTGAAAACATGCCCGCCCCGTCCAATCCCCTGAAGGCCGCGCTGAAGCGCGACGAGATGCAGATCGGCATGTGGATGGGCCTGCGCGACAGGACGGTTGCCGAGATCGCCGCAGGTGCCGGTTTTGACTGGTGCCTGATCGACGGCGAACACGGCCCGTTCGATCCCGTCGCGATCGAGGCGCAGTTGCAGGTGATGAAAGGCCACGGCGCGCATCCGGTTGTTCGTGTCCCGGCGGGTGAGACATGGATGCTGAAGCAGATGCTTGACCTTGGCGCGCAAAGCACTCTGGTGCCGATGGTCGATACTGCGGAAGAGGCCGCGCGTCTGGTGCGCGCCATGCGGTATGCACCCAAGGGAAACCGCGGCATGGCCGCTGCGGTCGTGCGGGCCTCGGACTACAACAGAGAACTGGACTATGCCACCAATGCGGACGACGAGATTTGCCTGATCGTGCAGGCAGAGAGTCGGGCCGCGCTGAGCAACATTGACGCGATATCCGCCGTCGATGGGGTCGATTGCGTTTTCATCGGGCCCGCGGATCTGTCGACCGATATGGGGCATGGCGGTGCCATGCACGCCGAGGTGATGGAGGCGATCGAGCACATGACCGCACGGATACTTGCCGCGGGAAAGGCCGTCGGAATCATTTCGTTTGACGACGATCATCTGGTGCGATTTGCCACAGCAGGCATCCGCTTTATTGGTGTGGGAAGCGATGTCTTTGGTTTGTCGTCATGGATGCGCGAACTTGCGCGCGGCGCGCGCGAAAAACTTTCCTCCTGACCATACGGGCAAAGCGAAGGATCGAACCGAGGCACCCTGAAAGCGCTTGCGCCCGGATCACTCCCGGTCGAAGAGTCGCACAAACATCAAGAGGGACAGATCATGCAGGCGACAGGCAGGCCGGGACTATTCCGGCAGACCCCACCGGGGGTGTTTCCCCCGATACTGGGGCTTTTCGGGCTGGGGCTGGCCTGGAGGCAGGCGGCAGGCGTGTTCGAGGTTCCCGGATTGATCGCCGAGGCGATCCTTGGAGCGGTCACGGTGCTGTTTCTGTTCGCGCTTTTCGCCTACCTGGCCAAGGTCTTGCGCAAGCCTGCCGCGTTTGCGCAGGATCTGCGGATCATGCCGGGGCGGGCTGGCCTTTCGGCGGGCACCGGTGCGGCGATGTTGCTGGCGGCAACGCTGGTGCCTTACTCGACATCCGCCGCCAGCCTGACGCTGCTGCTGGCCGTTGCCGCCCACGCGCTGGTGGCGTTTGTCGTGGTGCTGGTGCTGTGGTCGGCGCCGCTGGAGCAGCGCCGCATCACTCCGGTCTGGCATCTGACCTTTGTCGGGTTCATCATCGCCCCGGTTGCGGCGGCGCCGCTTGGGGCGGGTCTGATCTCGGAACTGATCTTTGTTGTGACGCTGCCGCTGGCGATCACGATCTGGGCCGGCCATGCGTGGCTGGTGCGCCGCCAGAGCGTGCCCGCACCGCTGCGCCCGATGCTGGCGATCCACCTGGCACCGATTTGCCTTTTCGGCATCGTCACGGGGCTTTTGGGGCTGATCGGCCTGGCGGCGGCGTTCGGCTGGCTTGCCATCGCCGTGATGGCGGTTTTCCTGGTGCGGTTGCGCTATCTGCTTGCCGCCGGGTTCAGCCCGATGTGGGGGTCTTTCACCTTTCCGCTGGCCGCCTTCGCCAACCTGATGCTGCTGCTGGCGATCGCCGGCGAGCCGTTCCGTATCCTTGGCGGCATCGGCCTGATCGCCGCGACGCTGGCGGTCCCGTATATCTCGTACCGCATCCTCAAGCTTTGGGCGGCGGGCAAGCTTGGCCCGATGACGAATGCCGCGCGGATATGATCCGGGGGGCGGGTCGGATGTTTCGCTAAAGCGGGCAATCGCGCCATTGGCCCTTTTCATTCCACGCGACCCGTGAAATAGGGAAGCGCCAAACGAAAAACTCCAAGGAGACGCCAAATGGAGATTCGCGAGGCACTTACCTTCGATGATGTTCTGCTGGTTCCCGGCGCGTCCAACGGTGCTGCCGTCGACGGCGGATACCGCGACCTGCGTGACCCGCGCGATCCGCTGAACATCCCGCTTTGTCAGCTCGGCGATGGACACGGTGACCGAGGCGCGCATGGCGATTGCCATGGCGCAGGCGGGCGGCATGGGGGTGATCCACCGCAATCTGGATATCGAGGAGCAGGCGCAGCGAGGTGCGCCGGGTGAAGCGGTTTGAAAGCGGTATCGTCTACAACCCGATCACCCTGACCCCCGACCAGACGCTGGCCGACGCCAAGGCGCTGCAGGAGCGCTACAACGTGACCGGGTTTCCGGTGGTCGATGAGAACGGCCAGGTGGTGGGCATCGTGACCAACCGCGACATGCGCTTTGCCAGCGATGACGAGACGCCGGTGCGGCGTGATGATGACCATCGGACAATCTGGCGATGCTGACCGAGCCTGCCGATCTGGACGAGGCGAAAAGCCTGATGAAGGTCGCGCCGGATCGAGAAGCTGCTGGTGACCGATGGCAAGGGCAAGCTGACCGGGCCTGCTGACGCTGAAGGACACCGAGCAGGCGGTGCTGAACCCGCAGGCCTGCAAGGACCAGCTGGGCCGGTTGCGGGTGGCGGCGGCGACCACGGTGGGCGATGCCGGGTTCGAGCGGTCGGAGGCGCTGATCGATGCCGGCTGCGATCTGATCGTGATCGACACGGCGCATGGCCATTCCGAAGGCGTGGCGCGCGCGGTGGAACGGGTCAAGAAGCTGTCGAACGAGGTGCAGGTGGTGGCCGGCAACGTCGCCACCGGCGAGGCGACGCGCGCGCTGATCGACGCGGGCGCGGATGCGGTGAAGGTCGGGATCGGGCCGGGCTCGATCTGCACCACGCGGATGGTGGCGGGCGTCGGCGTGCCGCAGCTGACCGCGATCATGGATTGCGCGGCGGCGGCGGGCGACGTGCCGGTGATCGCGGATGGCGGCATCAAGTACTCGGGCGATTTCGCCAAGGCGATCGCGGCGGGCGCATCCTGCGCGATGGTCGGCAGCATGATCGCCGGCACCGACGAGAAGCCCGGGCGAGGTGATCCTGTATCAGGGCCGCAGCTTCAAATCGCTATCGCGGCATGGGCAGTCTTGGCGCGATGGCGCGCGGCTCGGCCGACCGGTATTTCCAGAAGGATGCCGCCAGCGACAAGCTGGTGCCCGAAGGGATCGAGGGGCAGGTGCCCTACAAGGGCTCGGCCGCTGCGGTGGTGCACCAGCTGGTCGGCGGCCTGCGCGCGGCGATGGGCTATACCGGCAGCGCGACGGTGGCCGAGATGCGCAGGAATTGCCAGTTCGTGAAGATCACCGGCGCCGGGCTGAAGGAAAGCCATGTCCATGACGTGCAGATCACGCGCGAAAGCCCGAACTACAGAGTTATATGATTTGTCAATGCCTTGCGATGACAAGTTAATGTTGTGCGGGAGGGCCCTCGAGTGACACCTGCCGCCCGCATATCTGCGGCGATCGAGATTCTGGACCGCATCCATGATGGCGACGCGGCCGAACGGGTGTTGACCCATTGGGCGCGGGCAAACCGTTATGCCGGTTCGGGCGACCGCGCGGCGATCCGGGATCATGTTTTCGACGCGCTGCGCTGCCGCAGATCGTTTGCGTGGCGCGGCGGTGCCGACAGCGGCCGGGGGCTGATGATCGGCGCTTTGCGCGCCGCCGGTGTCGACCCGGGCACCATGTTCACCGGCGACAAATACGCGCCCGCGCCGTTGAGCGAAGCAGAGCGCCTTGCCCCGCGCATCGAGGACGCACCGCGCGGCGTGCGGCTGGACTGCCCCGATTGGCTGCTGCCGCATTTCGACGAAAGCCTCGGCGCACAGAGCGATGCCGTACTGGCCGCCCTGCAAAGCCGCGCGCCGGTGTTTTTGCGCGTCAATGCAAGGCTGAGCACCCCTGCGGATGTCATCGCGGAGTTGTCGCAGTTGGGCGTCGCCGCGCGCGGGCATGCGCTGTCGCCAACCGCGCTGGAGGTTACCGAAAACCCCCGGCGGGTTCAGACCAGCGCGGCCTATTCAGAGGGCAGGGTTGAGTTGCAGGACGCCGCCTCGCAGGCCGTCATGGATTTAATTCCGATCCGTAATGACATGAAAATACTGGATTATTGTGCGGGTGGCGGTGGCAAGAGCCTGGCGCTGGCCGCCCGCGCGGATGTTCGGATCACCGCGCATGACGCCAACCCGCAACGCATGCGCGATCTGCCGGACCGGGCCGCGCGGGCGGGGATCGGGATAATGCTGGCCGAGGGCAGGTCTGATCTGGAACCCGGCGGCTACGACCTTGTGCTGTGCGATGTGCCGTGTTCGGGCAGCGGTGCGTGGCGCCGGTCGCCAGAGGCGAAATGGACGCTGACAGCGGAACGCCTTGCCGAACTGGGGCAAACGCAATCGGCGATCCTTGAAGAGGCGCTGGAATTCGTAGCGCCGGGTGGCACGCTTGCCTATGCGACCTGTTCGATGCTGACCTGCGAAAACCGCGGGCCGATCGACCGATTCCTTGCGCGCCATCCCGACTGGTCGTTGACGCTGGAGCGCCGCCTGACACCGCTTGATGGCGGCGACGGGTTTTACATCGCACTGTTGACCCGGGCATCAATACAATACTAAACAACCTTTAGTTGTGCATTGGCGGCCTTTAAGCCACGGTTAATGATTTCACCGCGAAATGCCCTAGTGACGAATCGTAATGGGAGGCTTCTGTGTCGCATCCGGCCCTGTCCAGGCAGCCGCTGACAAGCAAGGCAATCGCGCTGGCCCCCCGGCTGGGTTTTCTTCTGGCGTTGGCGGTCTCGGTGCTGGCGGCGGCTCTCTACAGCCCGAACACGACGCTGGGTCTTTTTCTTCTGGCGGCGGGCACGACGCTTCTGGCGGCCACGGCGCTGATCCAATCGCTTGACCGCCGCAATATGCGGGCGCAAAAATCGCTGCGCGACACGATTTCCAGCTTTGTCGAACTTGACGCATCGCCCAGTTTCACCACCGACCGCGAAGGCGTGATCGGTTACCGCAACAAGGCTGCCAAGCAAAGGTTCACCGCACTGGACGGCGATACGCTGTTGTCGGCGCTGGGGGATATGTTCGCCTCGCCCGGCGCAACACTTTACCGGTTGCAGAACAAGGCGTTGGCCAAGGGATCGGCGCGTGAAGACGTGGTGATGCGGCGCGGCCATCTGCGGCTGGCAGTGCACCAGATCGGTGAGAACGGGTTTCTGTGGCGGCTTGAGGATATCGTTGAAAAGGCCAATCCGGGCCGCAGCGCCGAGGGGATCAGCCTGCCGATGCTGACCGTCAGCAAGTCGGGCACGGTTTTGTTCATGAACGATGCGCTGCGCCGGCTGTTGGGCGGGCGCGAGGCGACGCTTGACCGGATTTTCAGCGATCTGCCGCTGCGCCCCGGCCAGGTTCACGAGGTTTCCGGCGCTGAAGGCAAGGTGCAGGCGCAGGTCTGCATCATCGAAAGCACCGTGGGACGCCGGGAAATATATCTGCTTCCGTATGGCGGAGAGGCAGCGCAGCGGCCCGCAGGACTGGAATCTTTTCGATGAATTGCCGGTTCCGTTGCTCAAGATCGCACCGACCGGAGAGATCCTTTTGTGCAACCGCCCGGCTCGGCAGTTGCTGGCACTGGAACAGGCCCAGGGCGCGTTCCTTGGCGATCTGGTCGAGGGGCTGGGCCGCCCGGTGGCCGACTGGCTGCAGGCGTCAGCCAAAAGCACGGGCGAGCAGAAATCGGAATTCGTAAGGGCGTCGCGACAGGCGCACGAGGTGTATTTCCAGATAACCCTGTCGCCGGTTGTCGAAGATGATGCGACGGTACTGGTTGCCGTGCTGCATGATGCGACCAAGCTCAAGACACTGGAAGCGCAGTTCGTGCAAAGCCAGAAAATGCAGGCAATCGGGCAGCTTGCGGGGGGCGTGGCGCACGACTTCAACAACCTTCTGACGGCGATTAGCGGCCATTGCGATCTGCTGCTGCTGCGCCACGACCAGGGCGATCAGGATTTCGGCGATCTGGTGCAGATCCACCAGAATGCCAATCGGGCCGCCAGCCTTGTCGGGCAACTTCTGGCGTTCTCGCGCAAGCAGACGCTGCAGCCCGAAGTGATCGAGATTTGCGAGGTGCTGGACGATCTTGCGCATCTGTTGGGCCGTCTGGTGGGTGAAAAGGTGACGCTTGCGCTTAATCACGATGCCGAAGCGCACACGATCCGCGCCGACAAGCGGCAGCTGGAACAGGTGATCATGAATCTCGTCGTCAATGCGCGCGACGCGATGCCCGATGGCGGCGAAGTGCGGATCGAGACCCATATCGAGGATCTTTCGCAACCCTACGAACGTGATCGCGCCACGGTGCCGCCGGGCAAGTACGTGGTTGTCTCGGTTTCCGATCAGGGTGTCGGTATCGGCACCGACAAGCTGCCGAAGATCTTCGAGCCGTTCTACACCACGAAACGGACGGGCGAGGGCACTGGCCTTGGTCTGTCGATGGCCTACGGCATCGTCAAGCAGACCGGCGGGTTCATCTTCGCCGACAGTGTGCCCGGCAACGGCACCAAGTTCACGCTGTTCTTCCCGGCGCACACGGCCGTCGAGGTTGAAGCGGTCGAGATCGTCAAGCCTCTGCCCAAGCCGACGCACAGCCATTCCGGCGGGGTCATCCTGCTGGTCGAGGACGAGGCGCCGGTGCGCACCTTCGCCTCGCGCGCGTTGCGCATGCGGGGCTACACGGTGCTTGAGGCCGAGAATGCCGAAGAGGCGCTCAAGATGCTGGAAGATATGTCGCTGAACATCGATGTTTTCGTCACCGATGTGATCATGCCCGGCATGGACGGGCCCAGCTGGGTTGCCAAGGCGCTGGAGGATCGGCCCGGCGTCAAGGTCGTTTTCGTGTCCGGCTATGCCGAAGAGAGCTTTGCCGAACAACAGGCGCGGATTCCGAACTCGGTTTTCCTGCCGAAACCGTTCTCGCTCAGCGAACTGACGGCAACGGTTCAGGATCAGATCCACTGAATTCGTGGCGCGGCTGCTGCCGTAAACTCTTCCTTAAGCAGTCAGTGCAATCCTCATATAAGAACAATTTACTTGAAATGTTCTCTTTTTGATCTCATAGATGACCTGAGAACAAGAGGCGAACATCAGCAGGATTGCCGCCCCCTACAGGGTGTGAAATAAGGAAGCAGAACAATGGCCACGGCAAGTATTCTCAACATGACTGAAAAGCGCGAAAGCGAAAAGCAGAAGGCGCTCGAGTCGGCGCTGGCTCAGATCGAACGGCAGTTCGGCAAGGGCTCGATCATGCGTCTTGGCGCCGACAATCCGGTGCAGGAGATCGAATCGACCTCGACCGGCTCGATTGGGCTGGACATAGCGCTTGGTATTGGCGGCATTCCGAAGGGGCGGATCGTCGAGATCTATGGCCCGGAAAGCTCTGGCAAGACGACGCTGACGCTGCATTGCATTGCAGAAGAACAGAAAAAAGGCGGCGTCTGCGCCTTTGTCGACGCCGAACATGCGCTTGATCCACTCTACGCAAGAAAGCTGGGCGTCAATCTGGACGAATTGCTGATCTCGCAGCCAGACACCGGCGAACAGGGGCTGGAGATTGTCGATACGCTGGTCCGGTCCGGCGCGGTTTCGATGGTTGTCGTCGACTTCGGTTGCGGCGCTGACCCCGAAATCCGAACTGGAAGGCGACATGGGCGACAGCAGCCTCGGCGTGCATGCCCGCCTGATGAGCCAGGCCATGCGCAAGCTGACCGGGTCGATTTCACGCTCGAAATGCACGGTCATCTTCATCAACCAGATTCGCATGAAGATCGGCGTCATGTTCGGCAGCCCGGAAACCACGACCGGCGGCAATGCGTTGAAATTCTACTCCTCGGTGCGTCTGGACATCCGCCGCATCGGCGCGATCAAGGATCGTGACGAGGTGGTCGGCAACACGACCCGGGTGAAGGTCGTGAAGAACAAGGTTGCGCCGCCCTTCAAGCAGGTCGAATTCGACATCATGTACGGCGAAGGCATTTCCAAGACCGGCGAACTGCTCGACCTTGGCGTCAAGGCCGGTGTGGTCGAAAAATCCGGCGCCTGGTTCAGCTATGGCGATGAACGCATCGGGCAGGGGCGCGAGAATGCCAAGGTCTACCTCAAGGAAAACACCGGCATCGCGCTTGAGATCGAGGACAAGATCCGTGCCGCGCACGGGTTGGAGTTCGATCTTGCAGTCCCAGAGGAACCATCCAGCACCGAGGCCGACGATGAGGTCTTCGAGGGCTGATTTTCCGACGATGTGAAAGGCTGGGCCGGGGCGTATGCCTCGGCCCGTTTCACTTGCGGTGGACAGGGTTCATGCTTGGCGATAAACCGGATCGACACACCGCAACGCCATCCGAAAGTTCGCAGCAGCCATGGCCAGCCTCAATGACATCCGGTCCACGTTTCTGAACTATTTCGAGCGCAACGATCACCGGATCGTTGAAAGCTCGCCGCTCGTGCCGCGCAACGACCCGACGCTGATGTTCACCAATTCCGGCATGGTCCAGTTCAAGAACCTTTTCACCGGCGTCGAACACCGCGACTACAAGCGCGCGACCACGGCGCAGAAATGCGTGCGCGCCGGTGGCAAGCACAATGATCTCGACAATGTCGGCTATACCGCGCGCCATCATACGTTCTTTGAAATGCTGGGAAATTTCTCGTTCGGCGACTATTTCAAGGACGCAGCGATTCCCTATGCCTGGGAATTGCTGACCAAGGAATACGGCATCGACAAGTCCAAGCTGCTTGTCACGGTTTACCATACCGATGACGAGGCGGCCGCGATCTGGAAGAAGGTCGCGGGCCTGCCCGATGACCGGATCATCCGCATCCCGACGAATGACAATTTCTGGATGATGGGCCCGACCGGCCCCTGCGGCCCCTGCACGGAAATTTTCTACGACCACGGCGATCATATCTGGGGCGGCCCGCCGGGCAGCGCCGAGGAGGATGGCGACCGGTTCATCGAGATATGGAACCTCGTGTTCATGCAGAACGAGCAGTTCGCGGATGGCACGATGCGGCCCCTCGACATGCAGTCGATCGACACCGGCATGGGGCTGGAACGGATCGGTGCGCTGTTGCAGGGCAAGCATGACAATTACGATACCGACACGATGCGCGCGCTGATCGAGGCGTCGGCGCATGCCACATCGAGCGATCCCGACGGGCCGGGCAACGTGCATCACCGGGTGATCGCGGATCATTTGCGCTCGACCTCGTTCCTGATGGCCGACGGGGTGATGCCGTCGAACGAGGGGCGCGGCTATGTGCTGCGCCGGATCATGCGGCGCGCGATGCGACATGCGCATCTGTTGGGGGCCAAGGATCCCGTGATGCACCGCTTGGTGCCGGCGCTGGTGGCGCAGATGGGGCAGGCCTATCCGGAATTGCGGCGCGGCCAGACGATGATCGAAGAAACGCTGAAGCTGGAAGAAAGCCGGTTCAAGCAGACGCTCGATCGCGGCTTGCGGCTGTTGGATGAAGAGCTTTCACATCTGCCCGACGGTTCCGATTTGCCGGGCGAGGCGGCGTTCAAGCTGTACGACACGTTTGGTTTCCCGCTTGACCTGACGCAGGACGCATTGCGCGAGAAGGGTCGCGGCGTCGATACCAGCGGGTTCGATGCCGCGATGGCCGAGCAGAAGGCCAAGGCGCGCGCCGCTTGGACGGGATCGGGCGAAACGGCCGATGCCTCGGTCTGGTTCGACATCGCGGAGGAAAAAGGAACGACGGAATTCCTGGGCTATGACACGGAAAAGGCCGAGGGCCAGATCGTCGCTCTGGTCAAGGACGGCAAGCGGGTGGATACGGTGCAATCCGGGGACAGCGTGCAAATCGTGGTGAACCAGACGCCGTTTTACGCGGAAGCGGGCGGCCAGGTGGGGGATAGCGGCACGCTGAGGACGGAGTCGGGCCGTGCGCGGATCACTGACACCAAGAAAGTGGCGGGGGTCTTTATCCATTTTGTGGAGGTTGTCGAGGGCGCGGTCTCTGTCGGCGAAGGCGCGGAACTTGAGGTTGACCATGCGCGCCGGACGGCGATCCGGGCGAACCATTCCGCGACGCATCTGCTGCACGAGGCGCTGCGGGACACGTTGGGCGACCATGTGGCGCAGCGCGGATCGCTGAATGCCGAGGATCGGCTGCGGTTCGATTTTTCGCATGGCAAGGCGGTGTCGGCGGCGGAACTGGCGAAGATCGAGGGCGACGTGAATGCGTTCATTCGCCAGAACGCGCCGGTCGAGACCCGGATCATGACGCCGGATGATGCGCGCGGCATCGGCGCGCAGGCGCTGTTCGGTGAGAAGTACGGCGACGAAGTCCGCGTGGTTTCAATGGGTTACGCAGATACCGGTAAGGGGCTGGACGGCAAGACCTGGTCGATCGAGCTTTGTGGCGGCACCCATGTGCGCCAGACCGGCGATATCGGTCTTTGCGTCGTGCTGGGTGACAGCGCGTCCGCGGCCGGTGTCCGCAGGATCGAGGCGCTGACAGGCCAGGCCGCGCTGGAATATTTATCCAATCAAACCAGAATGTTGTCGGATATTGCCGGGATGCTGAAGGCCCAGGCTAGTGAGGTTACGGACCGCGTTCGCGCGCTGATGGACGACCGCAAGGCGCTGCAGAACGAGCTGGCGCAATTGCGCCGAGAGCTTGCGATGTCGGGTGGCTCGCAAAATCGTTCTGAAACGGATTCCAGGAAAATCAATGGGATAGACTTCGTTGCTCAGGTTCTTTCCGGCGTGTCGGGCAAGGACTTGCCAAGTCTGATTGACGAGCACAAGTCCCGGATCGGATCGGGTGCGGTGCTGCTGATCGCGGATACCGGGGGCAAGGCGGCGGTGGCGGCGGGGGTTACCGATGACCTCGTTTCAAAGCTTTCCGCCGTTGATTTGTTGCGTGCAGCCGTGGCGGAACTGGGCGGCAAGGGCGGCGGCGGACGGCCCGACATGGCGCAGGGTGGTGGTGCTGATGTGTCGAATGCGAAGGCTGCGATCGCGGCGGCTGAAAAAGTATTGGAGGGCTGAAGATGGGCGCACTCTGGATTGCACACGTCAAGGTCACGAACGAAGAATCTTATATGAAATACGCCAAGTTAGCGGGCGTAGCTATTGCGGATCACGGCGGCAAATTCATTGCCCGCGGCGGCCGCTATGTGCAGCTGGAAGGCAATGACCGGCCACGAAATGTGGTGGCGAAATTCCCGACCCTAGAAGATGCGGTGGCCTGCTATCACTCGCCGCCTATCAAGAGGCGCTGTCGTTCGCCAAGGGTGCGAGTGAGCGCGACCTGCTGGTGGTCGAGACTGACGAATAAGCTGCGCTAGGCGGCAGACCACTGCCATCGTTCTTCTGTTCAAAAATATTCCCGCCGGAGGCACCGCGGCGCGCGAAGCGCGGCGCAATACCTTTTCTTTCGCTTAACTTGCGGCCCGCGCGGCGCGTTTGCGCTCATGCGGGTCCAGAAGCCGCTTGCGCAGGCGGATGGATTTCGGCGTGACTTCGACCAGCTCATCGGTGTCGATATAGGCGATCGATTCCTCAAGCGACATCCGCACCGGGGTGGTCAGGCGCACGGCCTCATCGGTGCCGGAAGCCCGCACGTTGGTCAGCTTCTTGCCCTTCAGCGGGTTCACTTCCAGATCGTTGTCGCGGCTGTGCTCGCCGATGATCATGCCCTGATAGACCGGTTCCTGTGCGCCGATGAACATGCGGCCGCGATCTTCGAGGTTCCACAGAGCGTAGGCCACCGAAGTGCCGGCCTCCATCGAGATCAGCACGCCCTGACGGCGGCCGGGAATCTCGCCCTTGTGCGGGGCCCAGGCGTGGAAGACGCGGTTCAGAACGCCGTTGCCGCGGGTGTCGGTCAGGAATTCGCCGTGATAGCCGATCAGACCGCGCGATGGCACGTGGGCGATCAGGCGGGTCTTGCCGACGCCTGCCGGCTTCATCTCGACCAGTTCACCGCGCCGCGGGCCGGTCAGTTTCTCGATCACTGCACCGGAATATTCGTCATCGACGTCGATGGTGACTTCTTCGATCGGTTCCATGCGTTGGCCGTCGACTTCGCGGAAGAGCACCTGCGGGCGCGAGATCGACAGCTCGAACCCTTCGCGGCGCATGTTCTCGATCAGCACGCCCATCTGCAATTCGCCGCGGCCGTGCACCTCGAAGGCTTCGCCGCCGGGGGTGTCGGTGACGTGGATGGCGACGTTGGATTCGGCCTCTTTCATCAGCCGCGCGCGGATCACGCGGGATTGCACCTTGGATGCCGTCGCGGCCTGCAAGCGGGCTGTCGTTGATCCCGAAGGTCACCGAGATCGTCGGCGGATCAATCGGTTGCGCGGGCAGGGCGGTATCGACCGAGGTCGCGCAAAGCGTGTCGGCGACGTTGGCCTTCGACATGCCGGCGATGGTGACGATGTCACCGGCCATCGCCTCTTCGATCGGCTGCTGCGAGAGACCCCGGAACGCCATGATCCGGGTGACGCGGAACTGTTCCAGCTTTTCGCCGGTGCGCGACAGCGCCTTGATGGTTTCGCCGGTTTTGAGGCGTCCGGCCTCGACGCGGCCGGTCAGGATGCGGCCGATGAACGGGTCGGCGCCAAGCGTGGTGGCCAGCATCTGGAACGGCTCATCCTGACGCGAGATCTGCGCGGGCGCGGGGACGTGCTTGACTACCAGGTCGAACAGAGCCGAGAGATCCTTGCGCGGGCCGTCAAGCTCGGTGTCGGCCCAACCGGCGCGGCCGGAGGCGTAGAGATGCGGGAAATCAAGCTGGTCGTCATCCGCGCCGAGGTTGGCGAAGAGGTCGAACACTTCGTTCAGCGCGCGATCCGGTTCGGCATCGGGCTTGTCGACCTTGTTCAGCACCACGATCGGGCGCAGGCCAAGGGCGAGCGCCTTGGAGGTGACGAATTTCGTTTGCGGCATCGGGCCTTCGGCGGCATCGACCAGCAGGACAACGCCATCGACCATCGACAGGATGCGTTCAACCTCGCCGCCGAAATCGGCGTGGCCGGGGGTGTCGACGATGTTGATGCGGCCGCCCTTCCATTCGACGGAGGTGGCCTTGGCAAGGATGGTGATGCCGCGTTCGCGTTCCAGATCGTTGGAATCCATCGCCCGTTCCGCGACCGCCTGGTTTTCGCGGAATGCGCCGGATTGTTTCAGAAGTTCGTCGACCAGGGTGGTTTTGCCGTGGTCAACGTGAGCGATGATCGCAATATTGCGCAGGTCCATATCAATGCCTTTAGAGGGGTTTGTCGCCCCCTATACTGCATGCGCAGAAAAGGCCAGAAAAACCTTTGTGACGGTGCGTTTCCCTACGCCACGCGTTTCAGGGAATGATGCGGCTGTACTTGGTGCCCTCGATGGTGGCGCCCACGATCAGACCGGCCTGGCCAAACACAACGGCGATGACCGGCGAGAGCGTGGTCGTGGTTTCGGCCGACAGGTTTTCGGCAGTTGTTCGCTGACCGCGTATTCAAGGTCGGCGCCTGCCGCCCAGCCGTACGAGCGGCGGAATTCCGACAGCGCCTCTTCGGTCATGAAGAACAGCACATGCGCGTATTGCTGCGCGCCGATCTGCAGGCCGAAGCTGGCTTGGGTGGCCGAGTAGTAATCGACGGTGGTGCCGCCCACGCGCAGCGCGCCGCGCCCGTAGGATCCGCCGAGGCCGAAGCCCGCCTCTGTCACCAGCGGCATGACCAGCATGCCGGCGGATTTGTCGCGCAGTTCGCGGGTGCCGGGGTAGTTGGTGAACAGGTAGTTCAGCGATTCATCGACGCGGGCGTCGATCTGCGGACCGCCGGTGCCGCCGATGCCGTTGTTGCAGGCCGCGGTCAGAAGTGCGCCGCTGGCGAGCGCCTGCGATCAGAAGACGACGTGAGATGGTGTTCATGGGATTGCCCTTGCTTGCCGGTATGCCTCTGGATGTCGGCCTTATGCGGACCGATCTGGCACAAACTATAGGGCAAGAATGCGGGGCTGTCACCAGCGATGGTGCAGGGAGCAGCGATCCGGCGATGGCCTGCGCCGGGACGCTACCCGGCGCTGCGCAGAAGCTTCGCGGCAGCGGGCGCGAAATAGGTGAGGATACCGTCGCAACCCGCTCTTTTAAATGACAAAAGGCTTTCCATCATGACCTTGTCATGATCCAGCCAGCCATTGATCGGCGGCACCCTTCAGCATCGCGTATTCGCCAGAGACCTGATAGGCGAAGGTCGGCGCGCCGAAGCGGTCTTTCACCCGGCGGCAGATATCGAGATAGGGCATGCCGGGTTTGACCATGACCATGTCGGCGCCTTCCGACAGGTCGCGTTCGACCAGCCGCAAAGCCTCGTCGGAATTGGCGGGGTCCATCTGGTAGGTGTTCTTGTCGCCTGTCAGCGCGCCCGTGGCGCCGACCGCATCGCGGAACGGGCCGTAGAAGGCCGAGGCATATTTCGCGGCGTAGGACATGATGCAGGTGTTGTGGTGGCCCGCGGCCTCGAGCGCTGTGCGAATCGCGCCGATGCGGCCATCCATCATGTCGGACGGTCCGAGGATATCGGCACCCGCCTCGGCCTGCGCAAGCGCCATTTTCACCAGCGCTTCGACGGTTTCGTCGTTCAGGATCTCGCCGTCCACGACAAATCCGTCATGGCCGTTGATGTTGTAGGGATCGAGTGCGACGTCGGTCATGATCGCAAGGTCCGGCAGTTCCGCCTTGAGCGCGCGGATGGCCCGGTTTGACAGGTTGTCGGGGTGCCAGGCGTCGGCGCAATCGTCGGTCTTCAGCGACTGGTCGATGTAGGGAAACAGGCAGATCGCGTGGACGCCAAGCGCGTGCGCCTCGGTGGCCTTGCGGACCAGCAGGTCGATCGTCAGCCGCGCGACGCCCGGCATCGAGGTGATCGGGGTTTCCGTGGCGTCACCGTCCTGCACGAAAACCGGCCAGATCAGATCGTCCGACACTCAGCGCATTCTCGCGTTGCAGGCCGCGCAGGGCGGCGCTTTGGCGCAGGCGGCGGAAGCGGGCGGCGGGAAACGGGGCTACGGATTGTGGCATCACAGTCATCCTTGGGTCACAGATAAACCGCTTGGCATGGATTTCACGTTATCTCAAGGGTAGGAATCGGCGGCGCCCGCCCGTAGGGTCGCGCCGAACTTGCAAAATTGAGGGAACCGCCAGTGGACTGGTACGAGACCGTCTTTGAAGTGATCGACATGCGGTCGTTTTCGAACCTGTGGTACTGGATCGGGCTTGCCGTGATCTGGTCGACCACCAGCCATTGGGTGCTGGGCGTGCCCTATGACATGGTGCTGCGCGCCCGTCGGCAGGGCGGCGAGGCCGAAACGGATCTGAACGATATGGTCCGGATCAACATCAACCGGATCTTGCATATCGGCACTGTCTCGGGGCTGTGGCTGCTGGCGTTCAGTTGCGGCATTATCACCATGCTTGGCGATTCTGGGCTTTCTGGTACAGGGTCGAATTCGCGCAAGCGCTGTTCCTGCTGGCCTTTCCACTGTGCATCGTCGCGTTGCTGAGCCTGACGACCGCACGCAAGATCCGATGACGAGGCCGCGACGGGCGAGGCGCTGCAACGGCGGCTTGTCGCGGCACCGGGTCATCACCCAGTTCATCGGCATGCTGTCGGTTTTCGTGACCGCGATGTGGGGCATGTTCCAAAATCTGTCGGTGGGGCCGCTTGGCGGTTGACACCGGCCCACAGGGCGTTTACCTGAACTGGCCTATGTCCAAAGCCCAATACATAACCGTTGGCGGCGCGCCGGAAGGCTATGACGCGCGTCTGCATGCTGGCAGAGCTGGAGAAATCCGGCAAGCCGGTGATGCATGTCGCGCGCGACGACAAACGGCTGGCGGCGATGCAGGCGGCGTTGGAGTTCTTTGCGCCGCACGTGCCGTTGTGATCGCTTTCCGGCGTGGGATTGTCTGCCCTATGACCGGGTCAGTCCGCATGCCGATATCTCTGCCGCGCGCATGGCGACGCTGGCGGGGTTGGTGCATGGGATGCCCTCGCAGTTCATCCTGCTGACGACATTATCGGCGGCGACGCAGCGCATTCCGGCCCGCGAGGTGCTGCGCGAGGCCGCGTTCACCGCCACGGTCGGGCACCAGATCGACGAGGCCGCGTTGCGGTCGTTTCTGGTGCGAATGGGCTTTACCCAAGCGCCCACGGTGATCGAGCCCGGCGATTTCGCGGTGCGCGGCGGGATCATCGACATCTATCCGCCGGGGCAGGTGGGGCCGGTGCGGCTGGACCTGTTCGGCGACGTGCTGGATGGCGCGCGGCGGTTCGATCCGGTGTCGCAGCGGACGGTCGAGAACGCTTTCGGTTATCGAACTGGCGCCGGTTTCCGAGGTCATCATGGACGAGGCCGCGATCACCCGGTTCCGGCAGAATTACCGGATCGAGTTCGGCGCGGCGGGCACCGACGATCCGCTTGTATGAGGCCGTCAGCGCGGGGCGCAAGCATCAGGGTGTCGAGCACTGGCTGCCGTTCTTTCACGAGCGTCTGGAAACGCTGTTCGACTATCTGCCGGATGCCACGGTCTGCCTCGACGACCAGATCACGCCGACACGGCTGGCGCGGTGGGACAGCATCGAGGATCAATACGAGACCCGGCGCCTTGCGATGGGCCAGAAGAACCGGATGGATACGGTCTACAAACCCGCGCCGCCGGGGCTGCTTGTATCTGGACGATGCGGCATGGGACGGCGGCGGTGGCCGGGCATCGGGTGTTGCAGTTTCAGTGCCTTGCCGCAAGCCCTGGGCCCGAACGTGATTGATGCGGGCGGGCGGATCGGGCGCAATTTCTCGCCCGAGCGACAGTTGGAAAGTGTCAGCCTTTTCGGGGCGCTGGAGGATCATGTCGAGGCGCGCCGCAAGGCCGGCCAGGTGGTGGTGGCCAGCTATTCGGAGGGCGCGCGGGAACGATCTGCAGGGGCTGATGGAGGATCAGGGGCTGGTCGGCGCTGTGCCGATCCGCGATTTCCGCGATGTGCCGGAGGGGTTGGCGGGGTCTATCCTGGCGGTCTGGGCGCTGGAACACGGGTTCGAGGGCAAGGGCGTCACCGTGATCTCCGAACAGGACGTGTCTGGGCGACCGGCTGATCCGGCGTGCGCCGAAGAAAGCGCCGCGCGGATAATTTCCTGACCGAGGCGCAAAGCCTGACCCCCGGCGATCTGGTGGTGCATGTCGATCACGGCGTCGGGCGCTATCAGGGGTTGGAGGTGGTGACAGCACTTGGGGCGGCGCATGAGTGCATTCTGATCGAATATGCGGGCGGCGACAGGCTATACCTTCCGGTTGAAAACATTGAACTTCTTTCGCGTTACGGGCAGGAAGAGGGCCTGCTGGACCGGCTGGGCGGTGGCGCGTGGCAGGCCAAGAAGGCGAAGCTCAAGGAACGCATCCGGGCGATTGCCGACCGGCTGATCCGGATTGCCGCCGAGCGGTTGTTGCGGCGCGCGCCAATTCTGGAGCCGCCGCACGGCATGTGGGAGGCGTTTTCGGCGCGGTTCCCGTATCAGGAAACCGACGACCAGCAAAAGGCCATCGAGGAAGTGCTGGACGATCTGGCGGCGGGCCGTCCGATGGACCGGCTGATCTGCGGCGATGTCGGCTTTGGCAAGACCGAGGTGGCGATGCGCGCGGCGTTCGTGGCGGCGATGTCGGGGGTTCAGGTGGCCATTGTGGCGCCAACGACGCTGCTGTCGCGCCAGCATTTCAAGGGTTTTGCACGAACGCTTCCGGGGCTTTCCGGTCAAGGTGCGGCAGCTGTCTCGGTTCGTGTCGGCCAAGGATGCGGCGCGGACCCGCGAGGGGCTGGCGGACGGCACGGTCGATATCGTGATCGGCACCCATGCGCTGCTGGCCAAGGGCATCAGGTTCCGCAATCTGGGGCTGCTGGTCATTGATGAAGAGCAGCATTTCGGCGTCAATCACAAGGAGCGGCTGAAGCAGTTGCGATCCGATGTGCATGTGCTGACGCTGACCGCCACGCCGATTCCGCGCACCTTGCAGATGTCTTTGACGGGGGTGCGCGATCTTTCGATTATCGGCACGCCGCCGGTGGACCGGCTGTCGATCCGGACCTACGTGTCGCGAGTTCGATGCGATCACGGTGCGCGAGGCCTTGCTGCGCGAGCATTACCGGGGCGGGCAGTCGTTTTACGTGGCACCCCGGATTTCCGACCTGCCCGAGATCGAGGCGTTCCTGAACGATCAGGTGCCCGAAGTAAGCTACGTGGTGGCGCATGGGCAGATGGCGGCGGGCGAGCTGGATGACCGGATGAATGCGTTTTACGATGGCAAGTATGATGTGCTGCTGGCGACCTCGATTGTGGAATCCGGGCTCGATATTCCGGCGGCCAACACGATGGTGGTGCACCGCGCGGATATGTTCGGGCTGGCGCAGTTGTACCAGATCCGGGGGCGGGTCGGGCGGTCGAAGACGCGGGCCTATGCGTATCTGACGACGAAACCGCGCGCGCAAGCTGACGCCAACGGCCGAAAAGCGGCTGCGGGTGCTGGGCTCGCTGGATACGCTGGGGGCCGGGTTCACGCTGGCCAGCGCAGGATCTGGATATTCGCGGCGCGGGCAACCTTGTGGGCGAGGAACAGTCGGGCCATGTGCGCGAGGTCGGATATGAGCTGTACCAGTCGATGCTGGAAGAGGCGATTGCCAAGATCAAGTCGGGCCAGCTGGAAGGGCTGAGCGAGGCCGACGATCAGTGGGCGCCGACGATCAACCTTGGCGTTCCTGTCTTGATCCCAGAGGCTTACGTACCCGATCTTGATGTGCGGCTGGGGCTGTACCGGCGGCTGTCGAGCTTGCACGAAAAGGTCGAGCTGGAGGGCTTTGCCGCCGAGTTGATCGACCGCTTCGGCAAGCTGCCGAAAGAGGTCAACACGCTGCTCTTGGTCGTGCGGATCAAGTCGGAATGCAAGAAGGCCGGTATCGCGCGGCTGGATGCCGGGCCGAAGGGCGCGACGGTGCAGTTTCACAATGACAAATACGCCAATCCGGCGGGGCTGGTGGATTTCATTCAGGCGCAGCGCGGGATGGCGAAGGTCAAGGACAACAAGATCGTCGTGCGGCGCGACTGGACGAAGGACAAGGACAAGATCCGCGGCGCGTTTTCGATCGCGCAGGATCTGGCGGCGAAGGCCCGGGAAAAGGCCTGACGACTGAAATATCCGCGGCACGCCCTGCAGGGATCCGCCGGTGCCGCCGATCGGCCTTGCGCGGGTCGCTGCGCGCGCTAAGCAGGTGAGTGCTTGATGTCTTATCTGGGTGTTCTGACAATGACTTTACTGAAAACCCTTGCCGGTCTGATGCTGGCAATTGCCGTTGCCCCCTCGGTGGCCGAGGCGCGGGCTGAATCCTGCTCGACCTCTATCGGCAGGCGAGCAGATCGGACTTTTCTACGACGACGCCGATACCGTCGCGCAGAACACGACGCTGCGCGAGAAGGTGTTTGGCGGCAGGGGCGAGATTACCTGCCCGGCCTATGTCACCCTGCGCCACCTGACGCCGGGCCTCAGCGATGCGGAGCGGGCGCCGTTCTGTCTGCAATATGACGATCAGGCACAGACCTATCTGGGCTATGATCAGGGCAAGCGCGGCAGCTATCTTGTTTGCAAGGATCCGTCCAAAGCGTTCTGCAGCCGGGTGAATGCGTCCAGGGATGCAGCCCAGCAGATCGCCGGTCTGGCAGTGGAAAAAGTGGAAGGAGCAGCCGAGGCGGCGCGCGATATTTCCGCCATCAAACACAGTTCCGGCGCAGTCATCCTGAGCGGATCGGGAAGCTACATTGCAAGCTCGTTGAGTGCCTTGGGGGCGGCTGCAACGTCGGTTGTCACCGCGCCCGCGACACTGACCGCAGCGGCCGTGTCGGTGGTTGCGGTGGGTGGCGCGGTCTATGTGTGCCGCGAATAGCGGGCGGGCGAGGCTTATTCGGCCGGGTCGGCGGCCTGGACAACGCCGTCCTCGACCTCGGTGCTGCGGGTCATCAGCATCCAGCATAGGCCAGAGCAAATCGCGGTGCCGATCAGAAGCGGCACCGGGCGTGCCGTTGAACGCCTGACCGATCGGGATCGCAAGGATGACCGACAGAATCGTCGAGATCGCGGCGATCACCGACGAGGCCGTGCCCGCGATATGGCCCATCGGTTGCAGCGCCAGCGCGTTGAGATTGCCAAACGTCAGCCCGGCCATGAAGAAGATCGAGACCGACCAGATGAACCAGAGCGGAAACGCCAGCGCCGGCGGGGATCAGGCCGAGCTGGTACAGGCCACAAGAAAGGCGGCGGCGAAAATCGTCTGCACCAGATAGGCCCGAAGCGCCAGCCTGCGCATCCCGACCCGCATCACGAGGGCCGCGTTCAGGATCGTGCCGCTTGCGGCGATCAGCGCAGATAGCGCAAACCATAGCGGGAAGTTCACGCCCTGATCATAGGTCACGTCGTAGATCGGCTGGATCGAGGCGATCAGCGCCATCATCTGGGTAAAGCCCAGCGTCAGCACGGCGGTATAAAGCATGACCATGCGGTTGCGAGGCGATCTCGGCCACCGCCAGCCGGAGCTGGCCGAAATTCAGCGGCCGGCGCTTTTCGCGCGGCAGGGTCTCGGGCTGGCGCAGGTTCAGCCAGGTGCCGCCGATCAGCGCGAAACAGGATGAAGGCCGCGAAGATGTAGCGCCAGCCGGCAAAGTCGATGATCAGCGCGCCGATGGCCGGGCGCGACAGCAGGGACCAGCATGAAGACGGTCATCACGAAAGAGGTGATCTGCGCCATGCGGCGACCTTCGTATAGGTCGCGGATCATCGCCATCGGCACGATGCGCGGGCTTGCGGCACCCAAGGCCCTGCAGCACGCGCGCGGCCAGCAGCAGTTCCAGCGTCTGGGCGTAAAACGCCAGCACCGCGCCGAGGATGTAAAGGCCGATGCCGCCAGGTGATCACGATCTTGCGGCCGAACGCATCCGACAACGGGCCGGTCAGCATGGTGCCGACACCCATGCCCAGCACGAACGACAGTACGATCAGTTGCGCGCGGTTCGGCGCCTCGGGGCTGAGTTCGGCCGCGATGTCCGGCAGGGCGGGCAGCATCGCGTCGATGGAGAAGGCCAGCGTGGCGAAAAGCACCGCCATCATGGCAACGAATTCGGGCATCCTGAGGGGTTTGGTCGGGCGTCATTCCTCGGCGTCTTTCAACTGCGCCATGATATCCTCGATCACCTGACCCCAAAGCTCGGGCGGCTGTGCGCCGGGCACGGCGTGCTGGCTGGCGATCACGAAGGTCGGCACGCCGGTGACGCCCATTTTGCGGGAGTGTTCATCGCGGGCGCGGATATCATCAAGATCGGCGTCGCCCTGCAAAAGTTGGCGCATCATCGCGGCATCGAGGCCGCAGGCATCGGCGATGTCGGCCAGCACCTCGGTATCGCCGATGTCGCGGCCCTCGATGAAATAGGCCTTGAAGAGCGAGGCGACAACGAATGTCTGCGCGCCCTCGATCCCGGCCCAGTGGATCAGGCGGTGGGCGTTCAGCGTGTTCGGGCGTGCGGGTGATGCCTTCCCAGTTGATCGTTGAGGCCCGCCGCCTTGGCGGCCTCGTCGATGCGGGCATAAACGGCTGCCGCCTTGTCCTTGCCGCCGAACTTGGTTTCAAGGTAGTCGCGCCGGTCCATGCCGGCCGCTGGCATGTCGGGGTTCAGCTGGAACGGATGCCATTCGATGGTGAAGGGATGCTCTGGATGCGCTTCCAGCGCGCGGTCCAGATTGGCCTTGCCGATATAGCACCACGGGCAGATCGGGTCGGAAATGATGTCGAGCTTGACCATGTCTGGCCTCCGGTTGTTCGCGCGGCGGGATGGGGGTTATCTAGGGGCGCGCGTGCGCCGATGACCACCCGCAATACGAACAGGTCACTGTGCGGTTTTGCCCGGATCGAAGGTGTCGCGCAGCGCCTTGCGCAGCAGTTTGTTGTTGGCGCCGCGCGGCAGTTCGGCGCGGTGGATGAAGAGGCGCGGCTGCTTGTAGCGGGCCAGAGTGGCCTCGGCATGGGCGACAAGCTCGGCGTTCGGGCAGCGGCCGTGTGGGCGGTGTAGAAGGCGGCGATGACGGTGACATCGGGCTTGATCGCAACCTCGACGGCGGCGCAATCGGTGATGCCGGGGTGCAGGCGCATCGCGGTCTCGACCTCGATCGGCGAGACCCGGAAGCCGCCGGCATTCATCATGTCGTCGGCGCGGCCAAGGTAGCTGATGGCGCCGTCGTCATCCATGATCCCGGTGTCGCCGGTCAGGAACCATTCGCCCTGATAACCGGGCCTTTGTTTCCGCCTCCGCGCCCAGATAGCCCAGCATCAGGCCGGGATCGCGGGACGAGACGGCGATGGTGCCGGGCTGGCCGCGCGGCACCGGGCCGTCGTCGCCGAGGATCGCGACGCGGCGGCCGGGTTGCGGAAAGCCCAAGGCTGCCGTTGGGCGCGGGGTGGCCGGCGGGCGACGAGATGAAGGTCGAGCATTCCGACATCCCGAACGCCTCGTGGATCGCGGTGCCGGTGGCGCTTTGTCCAGGCGGCGCGGGTGGCTGTCGGGCAGTTTCTCGCCCGCCGACAGACCGTGGCGCAGCGTCGGCAGCGGCGGCATCGGCGCTTTCAGCATCTGCCGGTAGACGCCGGGGCGGCGGCAAAGATCGTCGCGTCAAAGCGTTTGCAGCAGCAGCGGCAGCGCGTCCGGCCCGACGCCCGCGGCGGGGATCAGCGCCGTGGCGCCGACCGCCCAGGGATCCATCAGCCCGGTGCCCAGCGTGTAGGTCCAGTTGAACGCGCCGGCATGCAACAGCCGGTCTTGCGGCGTCAGGCCATACCAGCCGTCCCACATCATCCGCCGCGCCCAGATCGCGCGATGCGCATGGATCACGGCGCGGGGCTGACCGGCGGTGCCGGAGGTGTAGATGATATAGGCCGGGCGGTTCGGGTCGCCCATCGCGTACTCGGCCGCAGGCAGGTCGTGCATCGCCGCCAGTTCGGCGCTGGCCAGGACCGGACAATCGCTGCCATCGGGCAGCGCGACGCCGTCTTCGGCGACGATCAGCGCCGGCGCGACCCCGGCGGCGATACCGGTGATCTCTCGCCTTGTCAGTTGCGCCGAGGTCGGTACCGGGATCAGGCCGGCGGTGATCGCGGCCAGATAGGTGATCGGGAATTCGACGGAATTGCCCAGCCGCATCAGCACCCTGTCGCCGGGCGCAAGGCCGCGGCGTAAAAGCCCCGTCGCGGTGCCGCGCACCATCGCCTCGAGCCGCGCGTAGCTGTAGCGGTCGGCGCCGGTGGCGTGCAGCACCGCCAGCGCGATCTTGTCCGGCGTCCGGGCCGCGCAGGCCAATACGTGGGCGGCCATGTTGAAGGGCGCGGGGCAGGGCGGCGGCGGGCCTTGGTCGACGATCGCTATCATGGCCCAAGCTGCTAAGACCGCTGTGCGCCAGTTGCAAGTCCCGCCGATTTGCCGCATCGCGGGCGCCGTGACCCGAGCCCGGAATGCCATCCTGATACGGAACGCCCGCGCCAGCGGCGCTGCCTCGATGGGCCAAACCATGATTTCAGTCTCGGACGAGGATGCGACAATCCTCTGGGTCACCGCGTCGCTCTAAGCTTCTTCGTCCTGAAAATATCCGCGCCGCAGGCCGGCTTTCTTTCAAAAAAGCCGATGCGAATTTTGCCGGAAAATTCGCTAGTCCCGAAACATGAACCCCGCCACCAGCGTTGCCAGAGCCGCGCCGATCAGTTGCATCGCGATGAAGGCGGGCATGTGCGACGGCGCGATGCCCGCGAATGTGTCGGTAAAACTGCGCGCGATAGTCACGGCGGGGTTGGCGAAACTGGTCGAGGCGGTGAACCAGTATGCGCCGGTGATATAAAGCGCCACAAGTGCGGGCACCGCTTCGGGCCGGTGCCGCAAACCGCCAAGGATGGTAAAGATCAGACCGAAACTTGCCACCACCTCGGCCCACCATTGCGCAGGTCCGGTGCGCAGCGTCGCGGAATATTGCAGCACCGGCTGATCGAACATCAGATGCGCGGCCCAGACGCCAAACACGCCGCCGATGATCTGGACAGCGACAAAGGCCAGCGCCTCGGGTGGTGCAATCTGGCGGCGCAGTGCGAAGGCCAGCGTCACAGCCGGGTTGAACTGCGCGCCAGAGACCGGGCCAAGGATGGTGATCAGCACATAAAGGATGCAGCCCGTCGCGATCGCATTGGCCAGAAGCGCCACGCCGATATTCTGGGGCGACAGGGTTTCGGCCATGATGCCGGAACCGACAACGCCGATCAGCAGGAAGGCGGTGCCAAGCGCCTCGGCCAAGAGGCGGTTCATCATGGCAGGGTTCCGATGCGGTCGAGTTCGGATTTCAGCGCGGCGGCGTCAAGTTGGTCCAGAGGCAATGCCAAGAGCGCTGCAGCGCGGCGGTGCAGGATGTCGTAGGCCGCTTGAAACGCTAAGGGCTGATCGGGTTCGGGCGCGGCGGCGGGATCTTCGAGGCCCCAGTGGGCGCGGATCGGCGCGCCGGGCCAGATCGGGCAGGTCTCGCCGGCGGCAGAGCCGCAGACGGTGATCACGGCGTCCATCTTTGGCGCGCCGGGACCTGCGAATTCATCCCAGCTTTTCGAACGGGCCGAGCGCGTGTCATGGCCAAGCGCTCCCAGAAGTGCCAGCGATTGCGGATGCACCCGGCCCGCTGGTTGCGAGCCTGCGGAAAAGGCGTGGACGCGACCCCCGCCCTCATGGTTCAGGATCGATTCAAGCAAGATCGAGCGGGCCGAGTTGCCGGTGCAGAGGATCAGGATGTTCATGCCCGGTCCCTATGACGGTTCTGTAACAGCTTGATGACGGGCGGCATTCGGGCCGGGCAGGTATCAGAACCAGCTTTGCACGGTGCGCGAACCGGCCGAGATATCCTCGCCCACGCCCGCGACGGTTCCGCAACCGGCAAGCGCCAGCGTCAATGCCAGAAGTGCAATTCTCATCAGTCTTCCCACCACCATACGTCAGGTTGGAACCCGATCCAGTCACCATACATCGGCAACCGCTCTGGATAGTGCAACTGCCGCGCATGGGCGATCCGACTGTCGACCGAGAACCATATCGGGATCACGTATCGCCCGCTCGTCAGTATCCGGTCAAGCGCTTTGACAGCGGCGCGGAACTCTTCCTGGCTGCCGGAATTCAGCAAGCGGTCGATCATCGCCTCGGCGGCGGGGCTGTTCATGCCCATCCAGTTGCGGGTGCCGGGTTCGGTGACGCCCGCCGATCCCCAGTAAAGGCGCTGCTCTGTTCCCGGCGACAGCGACAGGCCGCGCAGGTAATAGGCCATGTCGAAATCGTAGGCATCGGTGCGCTGGGTATATTGCGCACTGTCCACAGCGGTGATCCGCGGGGTGATCCCCATCCGGTTCAGCGCGGCCGCGAAGATGTCCATGGTTTGCAGGGTCTCGCCCGCGCCCTGATTGAGCACGATCTCGAAGGTGAACGGCTGGCCTGCCGCGTTCTTCATGACACCGTCCTGCACCGTCCATCCGGCCTCGGCCATCAGATCAATCGCTTTCGAGATATTGGCGCGGTTGCGTTCGCTGCCGTCGCTGACGGGCAGGGTGTAGCCGTCGAGCGCGCCGGGCAGAAGTTCATCCTTGTAGGGCTCCAGATACTCGCGCACGAGGCCGGTGGCGGGGCCGGGCTCCATCCCCAGAACCGCGTTCGAGAAATAGCTGGTGATGCGCGGCTGGTCGCCGCCGGTGAGGGTCTGGTTGATGTATTCGAAGTTGAAGGCATGGATCATCGCGTCGCGCACGCGCCAGTCCTGAAATGCGGGGCGGCGGGTGTTCATCACATAGCCGATGATGCCCGAGGGACGCTTGTGCGGGATGATCGATTTGACGACATCGCCCGATTGCACCGCCGGGAAGTTGTATTGCTGGTCCCATTTCGCGGCATTGCCCTCGCGGTAGGTGTTGGCGTTGCCGGATTTGAACGCCTCGAAAACCACATCGCCGTCGCCGTAGAAATCGGTGCGCAACTCATCGAGATTGGCCTGGCCGCGCATGAAGGGCAGATCGCGGCCCCAGTAATCGGGGTTGCGTTTCAGGCTCAGGAAGCGGCCCGGCTCGAAGCTGTCCACGACATAAGGCGCCGATCCGATCGGCACCACGTCGATGCCGCTGGCGGCAAAATCGCGGCCCTCCCACTGCGCCTTTTTCAGGATCGGGCGCAGGCCCATCAGAAGTGCGAGTTCGCGGTTGTCGGAATTGAAGGTCAGGCGGACCGAGCGCGCGCCGGTGGCTTCGATCTTTTCGACCTGGGCCCAGGCGGAGGCATAGCGCGGATGGCCCTGGGTGCCGAGGGTTTCATAGGACCAGATCACATCCTCGACCGTGACCGGGCTGCCATCCGAGAATCTGGCGGCCGGATTGAGGGTGAATTCGACCCATTCGCGATTCGGTCCGAGCTCTATCGATTCGGCCAGAAGGCCGTAAAGTGTGAACGGTTCGTCCCAGGATCGGCCCATCAGGCTTTCGAAAACCTGGGCGCCCAGAATGTAGGGGGCGTTGCCTTTCAGGATGTGCGGATTGAGCGAGTCGAAGCCGCCGGGCTCTGCGAATATGATGCGTCCGCCCTTGGGGGCATCGGGGTTGACGTAGGGCAAGGACACAAAATCGGGTGGCAGGGCCGGGTCACCATACATAGCGATTGCGTGTTGCGGCTCTGCGCGCGGCGCCGAGGCGGCCAGAACGAGCGCAAGAGCGGCGCTGACACGACGCAGGCCGGCAAAAAAATTTGGTGTCATTCTGGCGACAATCCTTCTGCTCCCTTGTTTTATTGCCGCCGAGACTAGGCCGGACTTCCAACCTTTTCAAACTTTTAGCTTGGCCACCGGCAAGGGAACGCGTATAAAGGGGTCACTGCTCGATAGGTTTCTTGCCTGTATGAAACCTGCCTCAATAACTTAACGCCCGCTTCGTGCGGGCGTTTTTTTTGGCCGCGCGGGTTTTTTGGAAATTGCGGCCCTGCGGGCCATCAGATCCTTGGCGCGCCTTGCGGGGCGCGGCCTTCGGCGACGATATTTCGACGGATAAAGAAGCATGGACGGATTGACGCGGGGGGTCTTGCTGTCGGCGCCGACATACCTGATGTACGATAGTGCGGACAGCAATCAGTGGCGAGGCCGAGATGAGCGATGATCCTTATGCAGCCCTTGGCTTGACGAAATCGGCGACGGCCGACGAGATCCGCAAGGCCTATCGCAAGATCGCGCGCACCAGCCATCCGGATCTGAACCCCGATGACAAGGGGGCCGAGGCGCGGTTCAAGGCGGCCTCGGCGGCGTATGACCTGCTGAAGGATCCCGAGATGCGGGCGCGGTTCGACCGGGGCGAGATCGATGCCACCGGGGCGGAGCGGCAGGATCGGCGGTATTATCGCGACTATGCCGGGGCGACGGACAGCCCGTATCGGACCAGCCGAGGGTTTGAGGATTTCGACGACGCGTCTGATATTTTCGCTGAGTTTCTGCGCCAGCGCGGGCAGGGCGGCGGTGGGGAATGGTCGTCGCGGGGGTTCAGCGGGCGCGGATCGGACCTGCGTTATGCGCTGGAAGTGCCGTTCCTGGATGCCGCGCGCGGCGGCAAGACGCGGATCACCTTGCCGACCGGTGGCACGCTGGATGTGAAGATCCCCGAAGGTACCGCGGACGGTCAGACGATCCGGCTGCGCGGCAAGGGCAGCCCGGGGTTCGGGGACGGGGCGCCCGGCGACGCGCTGGTCACGCTGTCGGTGGCTGCGCATCCCTTGTTCCGGCGCGAGGGCGACGATATCGTTATCAGCCTGCCGATCACGATTGACGAGGCGGTGCTGGGCGGCAAGGTGGCGGCGCCCACAATCGACGGCACGGTCAATCTGACAGTGCCCAAAGGCGCCAGCAGCGGGCAGGTTCTGCGGCTGCGCGGGCGCGGCGTCAAACGCAAGGGCGGCACGCGGGGCGACCAGCGGGTCGAGTTGCGGATCGTGGCACCGCCGAAGGTCGATGACGATCTGGCCGCGTTCATGGAAACCTGGCGCAAAACCCACAAGTATGATCCACGCAAGGGGATGGCATCATGACCGAGCGTTACTCCGAAGACGAGGCCATCGCGGCGGTTGCCCGGCTGACCCGGCCCCAACTGACCGCCTTCGTCGAGGCCGAGATCGTGATCCCGTTGCGCACCGAGACCGGGTTGATGTTTCGCCAGATCGACATCGTGCGGTTAGAGCTTTTGTGCGAACTTTCGGAAAGTTTCAGCCTTGACGAGGATGCGCTGGGGGTCGTGATTTCGCTGATCGACCAGTTGCATGCGGTACGCGGAGAGTTGCGCGCTGTGCTGGAGGCCATCGAGGCCGAGCCTGAAGAGGTGCGGCGGCGGATCGCGGAGGCGCTGCGGCACTAAGGGCGGGGCCCGGGGGCGGCCGGGGATGGCGTGTCACAATTGCGTGCCTGGGTTGCATGTTGTAACCCTGAGGCGCACATGTTGCACATGCAGCATGAACTTGCCGCACATGCAAACAAATGGGTGACTCATGACACTTGCAGGAAAAACCGCCGTCATCACGGGTTCGAACTCTGGCATCGGACTGGGTGTGGCCGAGGAGCTGGCGAAAGCCGGTGTGAATGTGGTTCTGAACTCTTTCACCGACCGCGACGAAGACCATGCGCTGGCCGAGAAGATCGGCAAGGAGCATGGCGTCAAGGCCCGGTATATCAAGGCTGACATGTCCAAGCCGGATGAATGCCGCGCGCTGATCGAAGAGGCCAAGACCTGCGATATTCTGGTCAATAATGCCGGTATTCAGCATGTGGCGCCGATCGAGTTGTTTCCGATCGACAAGTGGAATGCGATCATCGCGATCAACCTGAGCGCCGCATTTCACACGACTGCCGTGGCTCTGCCGATGATGCGGGCGGCGGGCTGGGGCAGGGTGGTCAATATCGCCAGCGCACACGGCTTGCGGGCCTCGCCGTTCAAATCGGCCTATATTGCCGCCAAACATGGCATTGTCGGGCTGTCCAAGACGACCGCGCTGGAAACGGCGGGCGAAGGCATCACCTGCAACGCGATCTGCCCCGGCTACGTGCTGACGCCGCTGGTCGAGGCGCAGATCCCCGATCAGATGAAGACCCACAACATGGACCGCGAGACCGTGATCCGCGAGGTGATGCTGGACCGCCAGCCGTCGCGCCAGTTCGCCACGACCGAGCAGATCGGCGGCACGGTGGTGTTCTTGTGTTCTGCGGCCGCGGATCAGATCACCGGCACGACGATCAGTGTCGATGGCGGCTGGACGGCGATGTAGCCATGGTCAAGCGGATCAACATTGCCTTGCAGGGCGGCGGCGCGCATGGCGCCTTTACATGGGGCGTTCTGGACCGGTTGCTGGACGATCCCGAGATCGAGATCGTGGCAATCTCGGGGACTTCGGCGGGGGCGCTGAACGGGGCCGCGCTGAAATCCGGATTGGTGCACAAGGGCCGGCAGGGTGCGCGCGACAACCTTGACTGGTTGTGGGAGCAGTTTGGCGGTCTGAACGATCTGCGGCTGGCGCACTGGATGGCGGCGTTCTCTCCGACGGCGGCGATGGTGACCAAGGCGATCGAGATGTCGCCGGGGTTTCTGGCCTCGGATGCGGTTTCGCGGCTGGTCAGCCCTTATGACTACGGGCCGTTCTATTTCAATCCGCTGGAGCGGATCGTGCGGCGGTTTCATTATGATACTGTCTGCGCCGCCGAGGGGCCGCGGCTGTTCATCTCGACCACGAATGTGCGCACCGGCAAGATCCGCGTGTTCACCGGCGACGAGATCCATACCGATGTGATTCTGGCCTCGAGTTGTTTGCCGACGGTGTTCAAGGCGCTGGAGTTCAAGGATCCGCGGACCGGCAAGGTCGAGGCGTTCTGGGATGGCGGCTATACCGGCAACCCGGCGCTGTGGCCGCTTTACGAGCCAGAGTTTCCCGACGACATCGTGATCGTGAACATCAATCCGCTGGTTCGCGACGAAGTGCCGAAGACCCCGCAAGAGATCGAGAACCGGGTCAACGAGATCAGCTTTAACGCGTCATTGCTGCAAGAGTTGCGGTCGATCCAGTTTGTGCGCGAGCTGATTGCCGAAGGCCGGATGGAAGAGGGCCGGATGAAGAACGTGCGGGTGCACATGATCGCCGACGATGATCTGATGAACGATCTGAGCGTCGCGACCAAGATGGTGCCGACGCCTTCGGTTCTATGGATGCTGCGCGAGGCCGGATCGAACGCGGCGGACAAATTTCTGACGGACCACAAGGCCGATCTGAACGTCAACAACACGGTCAATCTGGAAAAGATGTTCGGCTAGCCTTTCAGGATCAGCCCGGCGGCCAGCGCCCACATCGTGACGCCGATGCCTACATCGAGGATGCGCCATGCGCGGGCCGATTGCATGAGCGGCGCCAGAAGGCGCGCGCCGTAGCCCAGCCCGAAGAAGAAGACGAAGCTGGAGGTGATGGCGCCAAGCGCGAAGGCGAGTTTGCCGGGCCCCGCGAATTGCGTGGAAATCGCGCCGATCAGGCCCAGCGTATCGAGATAGACATGCGGGTTCAGCCAGGTGAAGGCGGCGGCGGTGGCAAGCGTGGGCCAGAGCGGGGCGCTGCGCCCGGCAAGGTTCATCGCATCATCGCCGATCCATGCCGCGCGAAACCGCAAGCCGCCATAGACCAAGAGGAAGGCCGCACCGGCCAGCGCCATGAACCGCGGAAAACCCGGATAGATTGTGACCAGCGCCCCGAAACCGGCGACCCCGGCTGCAATCAGGATCGCATCGGACATCGCGCACAAGAGGCAGAGCCAGAACACGTGCCGGCGCATCAGCCCCTGGCGCAACACGAATGCGTTTTGCGCCCCGATGGCAAGGATCAGGGTAAAGGCGGTAGCGAAACCGGTGGCGGCAGCACCGAGCAAGGATCAGCGCGCGGCGATGGCGGGTTGGGTGGGATCCTTGGGGTTCGGATAGACAAGCCCCGCCGAGATCACCAGCTTGGCCGCATCCTCGACCGTCATTTCCAGCCGGATCACATCGGATTCCGGCACGAACAGCAGGAAGCCGGAGGTCGGGTTCGGCGTGGTGGGCAGGAACACCGTCACAAGCTGTTCGTCTATCGGAATGCGCCTGTTGACCTCGCCTTTTGCGTTGGTCGAGATGAAGGCGATGGCCCAGAGCCCCTTGCGCGGATACTCGATCAGGCAGGCGGTATCGAACGAGGTTTCGGACTGGGCGAAAACGGTTTCGGCGATCTGCTTGAGGCCGCTATAGATCGAGCGCACGACGGGCATCCGAGAGACAAGTCCCTCGGCCCAGCGGATTAGCGAGCGGCCGAAGAAGCCCTTGGCCACCCAGCCGACGAAGATCGTGAAGATCAGGAAGACGATAACGCCCAGCCCGCGCAGGTTGATGCCGATATACTGGTCGGGGTGGTATTTGTAGGGCACGAAGGGCAGCACCCAGCTGTCGATCCAGCCGACCACCGTCCAGATCAGGTACATCGTCAGCGCCACTGGCGCCACCACGACCAACCCGGTCAGGAAGCTTGCGCGCAAGCCGCCCAAGAGACCGCGCTTGTGCGGTGGGGTTTTGTCATCGAATGGGTTGGTCATGGCGCTGAGCTTTCTAATGCCGAATGAATTTAGGGGGTTCGGCGCCGCGCGACAATGACCTACTTTTACTGCGGCGCTATTTTTCGCGCTGGAGCGTGAATTCGCGGGCAATTGCCGCCGCCAGACGTGCATTGTTGAGCACAAGTGCGATATTCGCGGTCAAAGAGCGCCCGTCGGTCAACTCGAAGATGCGTTGCAGCAAGAACGGCGTGACCTGCTTTGCGGCGATGCCCCGCGCGTCGGCCTCGCGGATCGCCTGTTCGATAGCAGGGGCAAGGGTGTCGCGGGGAATCTCGGCGTTTGCGGGGATCGGGTTGGCGACAAGCTGTCCGCCGGGAAGACCGAGGCGGGTGCGCAACAGGCCGGCGGCGGCGATTTCTGCGGCGCTGTCCATGCGCAGCGGGGCCTTGAGGCCGGACGAGCGCGACCAGAAGGCCGGCACTTCGTCTTGCCCGTAGGCGATGACGGGAACGCCGAGGGTTTCCAGCACTTCGAGGGTCTTGGGAATGTCGAGGATCGCTTTGGGTCCGGCGGCGATGACGGTGACCGGGGTCTGGGCGAGTTCATGCAGGTCGGCGGAGATGTCGAACGTGGCCTCTGCGCCCCGGTGCACGCCACCGATGCCGCCGGTGGCGAAGGTGTCGATCCCCGCCAGATGCGCCACGATCATGGTCGCGGCGACGGTGGTGGCCCCGGTGCCACCGCCTGCGATGCAAGCGGCGAGATCGGCACGCGAGAGCTTCGCGACGGCTTTCGCCTGGCCTAGGCTGTCGAGTTGCGCATCTGTCAGGCCGACGCAGACCTGGCCGTCGAGAATCGCGATGGTGGCGGGGATGGCGCCGGCGCTGCGGATCTCTGCCTCGACCTGCCGCGCTGTTTCCACATTCTGCGGAAATGGCATCCCGTGGGTGATGATTGTGGATTCGAGCGCGACAATTGGTGCGCCGTTGGCGCGGGCCTTTGCGACCTCGGGTGAGAAGGCGAGCGGGATCATAGGTGGGTGTCTCCGGAAACGTAATCGGCGGCGGCTTGAAGCGCGTCATGCAGGGCAGTTTCGCGGGGCGCGCCCCCTGCCTCGGCGGCGATATGGGCGGCCATGAAGGTGTCGCCGGCACCGGTGACGCGGGTCACCAGAACCTCGGGCGGTTGCGCTGTCAGGATGCCATCGGCATTGGCCTCTGCTGCGGGGCGGCTGCCATCGGTGACGAGCGCGCGGTGCGCGCCGCGCTTGTGCAGTTCGGTCGCCGCCTGGGCCGAGGTGTCGAAGCGGTGATGGCAAATGAGGCCAGCCTCTTCGAGATTGACATAGAGCGTCGCGCCGGGATGGCGCAAGAGCGGCAGCAGGCGCTCGGCCTTGCCGGGGCTGGCTGGGGCGATGCGCAGATCGGCGCGGGTAAAGAGCGGGCTGAGTGCGATTTCGGACAGAAGCGCCTCGGTCAGGTTGCCATCCAGCGCGATCAGGCCGGGGTAGGGGGCGGCGGCGCTACCAAGCGTGCCGTCGGCCAGAGGCGTCAGGATCTTGTCGCCCGCGGCCTCTAGCGAATGGGCATCCGCGATGGCCGCGACCAGACCGTTACCGCCCTCGACGGCCATGTAACGGTCGGTTGGCAGGTCTTGCGAGATATAGGCGTGAGCCGTCACGATCCCCATGCGCTGGCAGGCGGCCAGCAGTTCGCGGCCTTCCGCATCGGTGCCGATGGCGGTCAGGATCGCGGGGGTCAAGCCAAAGCGGCGCAGCGTCATCGCGATGTTCATCGCCACGCCGCCGGGCTGGCGGGTGATGCGGCCGGGCACATCGGCGCCCAGCTTCATATGGCTGGATGAACGGCCAATGATGTCCCACAGGACCGAGCCGATGCAAAGGATGTCAGGTTGCGTCATGCGTCATCTTCTGACCACGCAGCACAAGGATGGCAAGAGCCGCGTGACCATGCTAAGAGTGCCGCAAATGGGGGTGCCGATATGGCCGAGACGACATTCAACGGGTTCTCTGACGAAACGTTTGCGTTTCTGCGCGATTTGCAGGCGAACAATACGAAAGAGTGGTTCGATGCCAACCGCGATCGCTACGAGGCGATCTGGAAGGGCGAGGCGCAGGATCTGATCGCGGCTTTGTCGGGGCCAATGTCGCGGTTGGACCCGCCGCTGAAGGCGGTGCCGCGGCTGAACGGCAGCTTGCGCCGGATCAACCGGGATGTGCGGTTTTCCAAGGACAAGTCGCCTTACAGCCCACGGCTGCACCTGATCTTCTGGACCGGCGAACATCCGAACAAATCGCCCGGCATGCATCTGGTGCTGCATCCCGACGGGATCGGCTATGGGGCAGGGGCCTGGGGCTATGAACCGGCGGCGCTGAAGCGGCTGCGCAAGCGGATATCGGACCCGAAGGACCGGGCCGTTCTGCTGAAGGCGATTGCGGCGGCGCAAGCGGTTGGCAGCGAGTTTGGCGAGCCTGATCTGGTCGAACCTGCCGAAAGGCTATGAAGCGGCCAAGGGCGAGTGGACGCATCTGCTGCGCCGCAAGGGCTTCGTGCTGCGCACGCCAGAAGCGGATCAAATCACCGGACTGGATCAAGACGCCCGAGGCCACCGACAAGATCATGGAGTTGACCGCAAGCGCATATGCCGTTCATCCGCTGGCTTAGCGCTTGATCGGATAGCGGTCGGGTTCCTCGAAGACGTCAACCACGACAGAGCCTGCCTTGATGACCGCGCCGTGCTCGACACCCGCCGGGATCGAATAGCTGTCGCCGGGGCGGTAGGTTCTGGTCTTGCCGTCGATGGTGAACTCGATTTCACCGGCGATCACCGTGCCCCATTGCGCCTTGTGCGAATGCGGCGGCAGCACCATGTCCTTGACGAAGGTGAAGAACACCACCAGCCCGGCGTCGGAGCGGATCGCGCGGGTCTTGACCACATCTTCGGGAAACGGCACGTCGAGGGCGGGGAAATTCATGATGAAGTCGGGCAGGGGCATGGGTGATTCCTTTGTTGCGCGAGCAGAGCCTAGCAGGCATCCGCCCTATTCTCTTGCATTTTGCCCGAATCGCCCGTAAAGCCCGGCCTCACTTCACAGGCGGGGTCCGGGCCGTGCGGGGAGAAATCCCGTTCGGTCCACCGGTTGAGCATCTGCTCTGACGACCCTGCCGAGGCGCAAACCGGAAAAGGAACATTGGACATGGCGCTCCCTGAATTTTCTATGCGTCAGCTTCTGGAAGCTGGCGTTCACTTTGGTCACCAGACCGCAAGATGGAACCCGAAGATGGGTGAATTCATCTACGGCGACCGCAACGGCATTCACATTCTCGACCTGACGCAGACCGTTCCGATGCTGGACGCGGCGCTGAACGTCATCCGCGAGACCGTCGCCAAGGGCGGCAGCATCCTGTTCGTCGGCACCAAGCGTCAGGCACAGCGCCCGATCGCCGAAGCCGCTGAAAAATGCGCGCAATTCTACATGAACCACCGCTGGCTGGGCGGCACGCTGACCAACTGGCAGACCGTGTCGCAGTCGATCAAGCGGCTGAAGATGATCGACGAGAAGCTCGCCGAAGGCGCCGAGGGTCTGACCAAGAAAGAACGTCTTGGCATGGAACGCGATCAGGCCAAGCTGCAAGCCTCGCTTGGCGGCATCCGCGAAATGGGCGGTCGTCCGGACCTGATTTTCGTGATCGACGTGAACAAGGAAGATCTGGCGATTCTCGAAGCCAAGAAGCTGGGCATCCCGGTTGTGGCCGTGGTTGATACCAACTGCTCGCCCGATGGCGTGGATTACATCATTCCGGGCAACGACGACGCGGCCCGCGCGATCAGCCTTTACTGCGATCTGGTCAGCCGTGCAGCGCTTGACGGCATGTCGGCCCAGATGGGCGCTGCAGGCATCGACGTTGGTGCGCTTGGAAGAAACCCCGGTCGAAGAAGCCGTGGCCGAAGAAGCGCCCACCGAAGCAGCCTGCCGAAGCGGTCGCCGAGCCTGTTGCAGAGACCCCGGCCGAGGCCTGAGCCTTTCGGCCTCGACGAACAGTTATCCGGGCGCGGGGATACCCCGCCCGGACCCACCGAAATTCAGGAGAACCAAGATGGCAATCACAGCCGCGATGGTAAAGGATCTGCGCGACACGACGGGCGCAGGCATGATGGATGCAAAGAGGGCGCTGACCGAGACGGGCGGTGACATGGAAGCCGCCGTTGACTGGCTGCGCACCAAGGGTCTGGCGAAAGCCGCCAAGAAATCCGGCCGTACCGCCGCCGAGGGCCTTGTGGCCGTTGCGGTCAAGGACGGGCGCGGGGTTGCGGTCGAGTTGAACTCGGAAACCGATTTTGTCGCCAAGAACGCCGATTTCCAGAAGATGGTTGGCTCGATTGCGCAAGCCGCGCTGGGCGCCCGGGATCTGGATGCGCTGAAAGCGACCGAAGTGAATGGCAAGACCGTCGAGACCACCGTGACCGACGCCATCGCCATCATCGGCGAGAACATGGCGCTGCGCCGGATGGCCGCTGTCGAGGGTGACACGGTTGTGGCTTATGTCCACAATGCCGCCACCGAAGGCATGGGCAAGATCGGTGTGCTGGTCGCGCTGAAGGGTGCCGACAACGGCATCGGCAAGCAGATTGCGATGCATGTCGCGGCTGCAAACCCTGCCTCTCTGAGCGAGACGGACCTCGATCCGTCGGTGGTCGAGCGCGAAAAGTCGGTGCTGACCGAACAGGCCCGCGAATCCGGCAAGCCCGAAGCGGTGATCGAAAAGATGATCGAAGGCCGGATGAAGAAGTTCATGGCCGAGGTCACGCTGATGGGTCAGCAGTTCGTTATCAACCCCGATGTGACCGTGGCGCGAGGCCGCCAAAGACGCCGGCGTCGAGGTGCTGGCCTTCGTCCGCATGGAAGTGGGCGAGGGGATCGAGAAGAAGGTCGAGGATTTCGCGGCCGAGGTTGCCAAGACCGCACGCGGCTGACATCTGCCTGATTGCTAAAGAAGAAAACGGTGCAGATCTTGCGATCTGCACCGTTCCTTTATTCCCGCGCCCAATCAGTTTGGGGATGAGGACGAGACGCGGTCTTGGTTGCCGATATGGGGGCGGGACTATTCACCCCCATACCGGCGTCCGGTTGCCCGGGGTGCGGACCGTTCACGCTGTAATCGCAGCTATCCCGGCCCGCTGTTCCTTGGCTTAAAGCCACCACTCACGGAACATCTGTAGAATGCATCTTTACGTTGCGTAAATGGAAGTACGGGATTCCATACCTGACCATTTGGTCAAAAGATTGATCTGCTGCGCGGATAGTTAAAGCGCCTTAAAATCAAGCCGTTAGCGGACTATCGCATCACGAATTGATCCACGAGATAACGTTTCAATAACGTCAATTGTCAGGACAATCCTGGGCGCCGTGATCTTATTGTTCACGCTTCGAGAACAAAGATCTGATTCTTGGAACGATGCTTTCAGAACCGCCTGCGCCGTCGTCTCGACATCCAGCACTTCGCGTGCCAGCCGCAGATGCTTTTCCACCGTCGCGGGTGTCAGCCCCATGATCGACGGCGATATCCTGGGTTGTCTTGCCGTCGCCAACCCATTCCAGCGCCTCGCGCTGGCGCTTGGTCAGCCTCTTGCGTGCGGTCGAGAAGGGCAGGTTGGTGATCTTCAGATGCGCGACATTGTTCATCTGCACGATCAGCCGGCCGTGCTCGGCCCAGATCGCATCGGCATCGGCCTGGCTCATGCCCGGTTTGGCGGTCAGCGCGATGGCGCCCTTGGCGCGGACCGAAACCTCGCGAAAGCTGATCGTATAGCCGGCGGTGACACCCATCTTGCGATTGAACTCAACAACCTTACGTTCGCTTTCGGTCAGCGCATCGGCGTTGTCGCGCCATCCAGCTCCAGCTGCAGGCGCCGACGTTCTCGGTCGCCCAACGGACCATTGGCGCATGAAAGTAGAGATCGTTGACGAAGGGGTCGGAGTAGCTGGTGTCGTGGTTGGTCAGAACCAGCACGTCTTCGCTTGTCGCCAAAGGAATGCGCGGTGCGGAATTGCGTGAAGCCGTAGAGCAGCCGGTCAAAGCCGAAAGTCGCCATGGTCTCGGTATGCAAAGTCCACAGATCCTCGATCGAGTTCGTCTCGTTCAGCGTTTCCAGATAGTCGAGCAGCATTCACAACCACCAATCACAGTCCGAGATCGACAACCGGGTTTCAATCGCCGTAGCGCAACCAGTAAGAACACCAACCTCAATGCCGTTTCTACACGCTCGATCCGTGTTTTGTCGAGGCGGAGTTCATTTTGGTGCGCCTCAGCGGCAATAACCACCAGCACGGCAAGGCTGTTTGATCGTATGGTTTGCGGCTTGAGTGGGATCAGTATTTTACATAATACCGATTATGAGACTATTACATGCAGCCGCAAGGTCAGACTGTCACCCCAGCGCATAGCCCGTACCCCGCACGGTGCGCAACGGGTCATCGCCGCCGTGGCGCAGCAATGCCTTGCGCAGTCGGCCGATATGCACGTCCACGGTGCGGGTATCGACATAGATGTCGCGGCCCCAGACCCGATCGAGCAACTGATCGCGGCTGAACACCCGGCCCGGTTTTTCCATGAAGGTCGACAGCAGCCGGAATTCCGTAGGTCCAAGTTTCAGCTCCTTGCCGTCGCGATAGACCTTGTGAGTTTCGGCATCGAGCGTGATGTCACTGAATTCCAGCCGCTCGCCGATTGCCGCGGGCCGCGTGCGGCGCAGTTGGGTGCGAATGCGGGCCATCAGCTCGACGACCGAATAGGGTTTCACGACATAATCGTCAGCGCCGGTTTCCAGCCCCCTCACCCGGTCGACCTCTTCGGTGCGCGCCGACATCATGATGATCGGCACATGCCGCGTCGCTGGCCGCATCTTGAGCTGGCGGCAGATCTCGATGCCCGAGACGCCGGGCAGCATCCAGTCGAGCAGGATCAGGTCGGGCGTAACCTCGTCGACCAGCGTCAGCGCCTCGTCGCCGGTGCTGGCCTTGTCGACAGCGAAACCTTCCGCGGTCAAGGTTATAGACCAGAACCTCGCGCTGCGCGGGTTCATCCTCGACCACCAGCACATGCAGTTTCGGGCGCCATCAGGTCTGATCCTCAGCGCGCTTGACAAAGGCTGTCTGGTCGTCCTTTGGGCGGCTTTCCTCGGGAATCTTGCCGGTCACCAGGTAGATCACCTGTTCGGCGATCCAGGTGATGTGGTCGCCGGTCCGCTCGATGTTCTTGGCGATGAAATGCAGGTGCATCGCGGCGGTGATGTTGCGCGGGTCTTCCATCATGTGGGTCAGAAATTCGCGGAACAGCGCGTTGTACATCTGGTCCACGTCCTGGTCGCGCTGACGCACCTGTTCGGCCAGCGCCACGTCGCGCTGGATGTAGGCATCCAGCACGTCCTTGAGCATCAATTCGACCTCGCGCGCCATGCGGCGGACGGACTTGGCGGTGCCGCCGACGGGCTGCATCTGCACCAGCACCGTTGTGCGCTTGGCAAGGTTCTTGGCATAGTCGCCGCAGCGTTCCAGGTTGCCGCTGATCTTCAGGACCGACAGCACGGTGCGCAGGTCAGAGGCCGTGGGCGCGCGCAGGGCGATGACGCGGGCGACCTCTTCGTTCACGCGCTCTTCCAGCCGGTCGATCTGTTCGTCGGCAGCGCGGACAAGGCTGGCCAGTTCCTCGTCGCGTTCCTCCAGCGCCCGGCTGGCCTGACTGATCGCGGTTTCGACAAGCCCGCCCATCTTCATGATCAGCGCCTGAATGCCTTCAAGATCGCGGTCGAAGGCCGAGGCGATATGTTGCTCTTGCATGTTCATGTCCCCTACCCGATCCGTCCGGTGATGTAGCTTTCCGTGCGCGGGTCGTTTGGATTGGTGAAAATCTCGCTCGGTCTCGCCGTATTCGACGAGACTGCCGAGGTGGAAGAACGCGGTCTTCTGGCTGACGCGCGCGGCCTGCTGCATCGAGTGGGTGACGATGATGACCGAGTAGCTGGCGCGCAACTCGTCGATCAGTTCCTCGACCTGAGCCGTGGCGATCGGATCGAGCGCCGAGCAAGGCTCGTCCATCAATAGCACCTCGGGTTCCGTGGCAATCGCGCGCGCGATGCACAGGCGCTGCTGCTGGCCACCCGACAGGCCGGTTCCGGGCGATTGCAGCCGGTCCTTGACTTCGTTCCAGAGGGCGGCGCGGCGTAGGGATGTCTCGACGATTTCATCGAGTTCCGCCTTGTTTCTGGGCAAGGCCGTGGATCCGCGGGCCATAGGCCACATTGTCGTAGATCGACTTGGGGAACGGATTGGGCTTCTGGAACACCATGCCGACCTTGGCGCGCAACTGCACCGGATCGACCTTGGGATCGTAGATGTCCTCCCCGTCCAGTGTGATCAGGCCTTCGACACGGCAGACATCAATTGTGTCGTTCATCCTGTTGATACAGCGCAGAAAAGTGGACTTTCCACAACCCGATGGGCCGATGAAGGCGGTGACGGTCTTGTCCTTGATCTCGACGCTGACATCCTTGATGGCGTGGTTGTCGCCATACCAGACGTTCACATCCTTGGCCGAGATTTTCACGTCATCCATGGCGGTTCTTTCTTCTATCAGCATGTCTTTCATCATGGCCCCTACCAACGACGTTCGAATTTGCGACGCAACAGGATGGCGATGATGTTCATCACCATCAGGAACAGCAGCAGTACGATGATCCCGCCCCAGGCGCGTTCATAATAGGCCGGATCGGCGCGTTTTGCCCATTCGTAGATCTGCGCAGGCATCGCGGAGTTCGGATTGAGGAAGCCTTCGGCGATCCCTGTGGGGTAGTTCGAGGCGATGTAGCCGACCATGCCGATCAACAGAAGCGGCGCGGTTTCGCCCAATGCCTGAGCGAGGCCGATGATGGTGCCGGTCAGGATGCCGGGCATCGCAAGCGGCAAGACATGGTGGAAGGTCGATTGCATCTTCGAGGCCCCTACCCCAAGGGCCGCATCGCGGATCGAGGGCGGCACGGCTTTGAGCGACGCGCGGGTTGCAGATGATGATCGTGGGCAGCGTCATCAGCGTCAGCACCAGGCCACCGACCAGCGGCGCCGATTGCGGCAGATGCGCAAACTGGATGAAGACGGCGAGGCCGAGGATACCGAAGACGATCGACGGCACGGCGGCGAGGTTCGAGATATTGACCTCGATCAGATCGTTGAAACGGTTTTTTCCGGCAAATTCCTCGAGATAGATCGACGCCGCGACACCGATCGGCAGCGACAGCGCCAGAACCACCAGCATCATGAAGAACGATCCCAGCATCGCCACCCCCATCCCCGCCTGTTCGGGGCGGGATTCAGAGGCGTCGGCGCCGCTGATGAAATCCCAGTTGAAACCCTTGACGATGGAGCCTTGCGCGCGCAAAGCATCAACGAGATCAAGGTGTTCGGCGTCGATGCTCTTGTCGCGGGCAACGCTGTCACGGGTGACGCGGCCTTTTAGGTAGCCATCGACCCGGCTGGTGGCGAGGATGCGGAACTCGACCGTGGTGCCGATGGTTTCGGGATGCGCCAGAACATGGTTGCGCACATCTGCGGCCGCGCTTGAAGACAGCAGCGCACTGAACTGTTTGGGCTTGGTGAAGGACGTTTCGATGCCAAGTGCCGCGACATGCTCCTGCAACGCCTTGTCGATCAGCGGGCCGTAGCCGAAGGTCGTGACCTTGGCAAGGTCGGCCGGGTTGCGGTTGCCGTTCTTGTCGAGCTTGGCCTCGTCCAGCTGCACGGGCAGTGTGACGAAGGTCTGCTGGAAAGGCAGGCAGGCCGTTGCGGATGATCGTGCCCAGAAGCACCGCCAGAAACATCAGGCTGACGCTGATCGCGATGATGCCGTAGGCGCGGAACCGCTTTTCCGCCGCGTTGCGCTTGCGCGTCAGCGGGTCGAGCGTGAAGAGCGAGGATCTTTCCGGGGCCGGCTGTTGCGTCGGTCATTCGTACTGCTCCCGGTATTTGCGCACGATATAAAGCGCGAAGACGTTCAGCCCCAGCGTGATGACGAACAGCGTCATGCCAAGCGCGAAGGCAACCAGCGCCTCGGGTGAGGCGAAATCAGCGTCGCCGGTCAGCTGGCTGACGATCTTGGCGGTGACGGTGGTCATCGCTTCGAACGGGTTCATCGACAGTTTCGCGGCCGCCCCTGCCCCAAGGACCACGATCATCGTCTCGCCGATGGCGCGGCTGGCGGCCAGAAGGATGGCGCCGACGATGCCCGGCAGGGCCGCAGGCAGCACGACCTGACGCACAGTTTCGGATTGGGTCGCGCCAAGGCCGTAGGATCCGTCGCGCATCGCCTGCGGCACCGCATTGATGATATCGTCGCTGAGCAGGGAGACAAAGGGGATCAGCATCACGCCCATGACAAGGCCGGCGGTCATGACGGCGGTGCCGCCCTTCATCCAGCCGAGGCCCAGAATGCCGCCATCGCCGAAGATCTCGACCAGCAGCGGGCCGACGGTCAGCAGCGCGAAAAGGCCGTAGACGATGGTGGGAATGCCGGCCAGAACCTCCAGCAGCGGTTTGACGATCGAGCGGACCTTGGGCCCGGCATATTCCGAGAGATAAATCGCGGCGAAAAGGCCGATGGGAACGGCCACGGCCAGTGCGATGACAGAGATGTAGAGCGTACCCCACAGAAGCGGCAGGATCCCGAGTTGCGAGCCGCCGCCGAAGCTGGGGCTCCATGTCAGGCCAGTGAAGAAATCCCAGGCCGGATATAGATCGGAAGAATTCCAGCGTGTTGAAGATCAGCGACAGCACGATGCCGAGGGTTGTCAGGATCGCGATGGAGGCCGCGGCAATCAAGAGCGCCAGCATGCCGCGTTCGACAATGTTGCGGGCGCGCAGATTCTTTTCGGTTCGCAGGTAGGACAGCGCGAAACCCGCCACCGCAACGCCAAGCACGGCGATGGTCATCAGCCAGCGCCCGGTATTGGTGACGGCGCGGTAGCGTTGTGCTGCGGCAAGAACGGCGGGCGCGACATCCGATCCCAGCGCCACGCCGACCTCGCCCAGAAGCGCGCGGATATCGGTGGAGGCAGAGCCGAGGTCGCGGGTCTCGTCGCCGGTCAGGCGCCCCTGCCCCACGACGATATCAAGCCCGTCCGCGACGCGGCGCACATCGCTCATCATCAGGTTCAGCGCGCCGCGATCGGCATAGGCGCTGTCGGGGATCAGCGCGGCGGCGCGGTTCTGCGCGACCATCGGCTGGATCAGCACCCAGGCGACAAGCAGCAGCAGCGCCGGGGCGAGCGTGCTCATCAGGACGTTCAGGCCGTAATATTTGGGCAGCGAATGCAGCTGTCGCGGATTGCCACCGGCAGAGGCCATGGCGCGGGACCGCCCCAGAATGAAACCTGCGGCAGAGAGAATGAGCAGCAGGACGAGTAGCCAGGACGCGGACATTCGGTTTTCTTTCTTGGCGGCAGCCGGGATGCAGACGGCGCACGGTGCGCCGCCTGCGGGTTTTAGGGTCAGTTCATCGGCACTTCATCGGCGACCATCGACTGGGTTGCTGCAAGGTCCGGGTCGGAAACAAGACCGTAGGCCGCCAGCGGGCCGTCCGGGCCAGCGATGTCGTCAGACACGAAGAATTCCGCGAATTCCTTCAGGCCGGGGATAACACCGATGTGCGCGCCCTTGATGTAGAAGTAGAGCGGCCGCGACACCGGGTATTCACCGGTCGAGATCGTCTCGACGGTCGGCTCGACGCCGGACATCGTGGCAACTTGCAGCCTGTCGGTATTCTGCTCGTAGAAGGCCAGACCAAAGACGCCGATGCCGTTCTTGTTGCTGTCGATGCGGGCCAGCGTTTCGGTGTAGTCACCGTCGATATCGACCGAGCGGCCATCCGTGCGGACCGCGATGCAGGCAGCCTCGCCGCCATCTTCGCCCTTGGCGGCCACGAGGGCCTCCATCGCGCCGGTGTCTTCGCAACCTTGCGCCAGGACCTTTTCCTCGAACACTTCGCGGGTACCGTGCTTGGTGCCGGGAATGTAGGCTTGGATTTCCTGCGCCGGCAGGTCCGGGTTCACCTCATTCCACATCGTGTAGGGGTTGGCGACCAGTGCGCCGTCGACCAGAACTTCGGGCGACAGGGCCTTGAACCAGTCAGAGGGCGTGAAGGCGAAGCTGTTGCCGCTGATGTCAGAGGCGAAGACGATGCCGTCATAGCCGATCCGGACTTCGATGATGTCAGTGACGCCGTTCGCAGCACAGGCGGCGATTTCGTTTTCGCGCATCGCGCGGCTGGCGTTCGCGATGTCGATGGTGTTCTCGCCAACGCCCTCGCAGAAGCGCTTGAGGCCAGCGGAAGATCCGCCGGATTCCACCACGGGCGTCGGGAAGTCGAAATTTTCACCGAAGGCTTCGGCGACGATCGAGGCATAGGGCAGCACGGTGGACGATCCGGCAACCTGAACCTGATCGCGCGCGCTGGCGGCGGATACGGAAACGGCAGCGATCGCCAGGGTCGAGGCGGTCAGTTTCGCGAGTTTCATGGGTATAGCTCCTGAGTAGGTTTCCCGGGGGCCATCTGCCCCCTCAGTGGCTGCGGCGTAGTGAGTTTGCGCTATGGTTTTGTGACGGTTTCGTAACAGTAATATGACAAGCTCGACAAGCGACGGGTCACGGCGCGAAAAACGTCATGATTTTGGCAAAATAACCGAGAATGTGCTGCCCTCGCCCGGTTCGCTGGCGATCCGCAACCGGCCGCGATGACGGTTGACGATATGCTTGACGATGGCCAGTCCCAGCCCGGTGCCGCCCATTTCGCGCGAACGGTGGCTGTCTACGCGATAAAACCGTTCGGTCAGGCGGGGGATGTGCAGCGGGTCAATACCCTCACCTTCGTCATGCACGTCGATGCGCACGCCCGGTCCGCGCAACGTGGGTTCGGATGCGGTTTCCGACACTGTCACGGTGACGGTTCCGGGCTTGCGCCCGTATTTGATGGCGTTCTCAAGCAAGTTGGAAAAGACCTGCATCAACTGATCGGCATCGCCCGGCACTTTGGGGGCTGCGGCCTTGAACGCCGCTTCTATCGTGACCTGATCTTTCTCGGCGGCCGGGCGCAGGCTGGTCAGGACAGAGCGCAGCAGCGCCGCGACATCGACGCATTCGGTCGGGCGCAACCGTTCAGAGCTTTCGACGCGGGACAGTGACAGCAAATCCTGCACAAGGCGGTTCATCCGTTCAGCCTCGGCCTTCATGATCTGCAAAAACCGCTCGCGCGCTTGCGCGTCATCGCGTGCGGCACCGCGAATTGTTTCGATGAAACCAAGCAGGGCCGTCAGCGGGGTGCGCAACTCGTGACTGACATTGGCCACGAAATCACGGCGCATGTTGCCGGCATCCTGCATCGCGGTCTGATCCTCGAAACTGACCAGCACGCCGCCGCCTGATGTGGTGGCGACCGGTACGGCGCGGGTCAGATAGGTCGTTTCTCGGGTGGCCTCGGTGCCCAGATACATCGCCTGTTCCGGCTGACCGGAATGCAGAGCCCGCTCGATCATATCCAGAAGGCCCGGCTGGCGCAGAACGGCGATATAATGGCGGCCCGTCAGGTCCTTGGCAAAGATCGACACGGCGCGCGCGTTGGCAAAGACGATGCGCTCATCCGCGCCGACCAGCACAAGCGGCACAGGCACCGCCCCCAATAATTCGGCCAGCAGATCGTCTGTCATTCACGCATCACCTTATCGACCGGGCGCAAGGTGCTTGGAACCGGGCGGATTTGTAAACGCCGATCGTCCGGCGATACATTCTTTCGATCAACCTCAGGATGAGCGTTGCAATCGCTGTTGCAATTTGCCAACGTGCAAAACAGGGACACGATAGGGTCTGTAATGTCGGGGGACATGACGGCATGGCGCGGTTGGACGATACGTTTGGATTTGATGCGCAAGCGGAAAAAAGCGAGGGAGAAAGCGACGCTCGCCTGCGTCCAATCATCCTGGCTGTGGGCGATGTCAGGAACTGGATGAACGCCGGGCGCGCACTGCCGGTCGATTCGCAAATTGCATTCGCAGAGTTCCATGAGATCAGCGAAGAGTTGTTGCTGACCCTGATACCCGACATCGTGTTGTCGCCGGTGCTTTGACCGTGCCTTCGACTGCCTCGATCTTGCCCAGACATTGCATGACAGCGGCTTTCGCGGACGCCTGCGTGTAATGGCCCCTGACATGCCGAACCCGCGCGTGATCCAATCCGAGATACGCGCACTTTGCCCCGGTCTTGACGTCTCCTTCATCTATTGCGGCAAAGAGGCGATCCGCCATCTGCACTAACCTGCTGCGGCGATGGCGTTGGTGAACTCGTCGATCAGCATGCTCTGCATCCTCGACCCCGACCGATACCCGAAAAAAGCCCTCGGTTATGCCAAGTGCTGCGCGACCCTCTGCGGTCAGTGCGCGGTGCGACGAACTGGCGGGATGCGACAGCGTCGTGCCGATGTCGCCAAGGGTCGGCGCGAAGGCGATGTTCGGCGCGGCCTCGACCAGCCGGTTTGCGGCGTCGCGGCCGCCTCTGATCCGGAAGCTGACCATGTTGCCGCCGCGCCCGCCCAAAAGCGCCACGGCGCGGTTGTGGTCGGGATGGTCCGGGCGCATCGGGTAGAGCACCCGTTCGATGTTCGGCAGGCCTGCCAGCGCGTCGGCCAGTTTTGCGGCATTCTCTTCGGCCCGGTCGTAGCGCAACTCGAACGAATAGAGCCCGCGTTCGGCCAGCCAACAGTCGAACGGGCTGGCGGTCAGGCCGAGGGTCACGGCGGTGCCGGTCATCTTTGCCTGCACCTCGGGATCGCGGGCCACGACATAGCCAAGTGTCACATCGGAATGGCCGGCCAAGCAGCTTGGTGACCGAATGCACGACGATATCGGCGCCGTGCTCGAAAGGGCGAAACGCGCGCGGGGTCGTAGAAGGTGTTGTCGACGACCAGCAGGATGCGGCGTTCGCGAGCCAGTGCGGCGATGGCGTGAATGTCGGCGACCCGCAGCGTCGGGTTCGACACGACCTCCAGCAGGATCATCTTGGTGTTGGCGCGGATCGCGGCGGCGAAGGCATCTACATCCGTCGGATCGGCAAGCGAGGTTTCAACGCCGAGGCGCGGCAGCTCCTCTCGCATCATCCGAAGCGAACGTCCGTAAAGCTGATCTGCGCCGATCACATGGTCACCAGCCTTGAGAAGGCCAAAGAACACAGCGGCAATTGCCGACATGCCGGACCCGGTGATGATGCCGCCCGCGGCACCCTCCAGCGCGTCGATCTTTTGCGCCAGCACGTCGGCATTCGGGTGGCCTTCGCGGGCATAGGTATAGCCCTTGGCGCGGCCTTCATACTGCGCATCCAGCGCATCGGGGCTGGCAGAGGCGTAGACCACCGAAGGTTGCAGCGGGGTGACGACCGGGCGGCTGGAGCTGTCCGGCCAGGCGGTGCGGCGGACGATGGATTTCGGCGGTGTCGTCATGTGGCGATTTCCTTCAACGCGTCGCGGAACCGACGGGAATTCTCCTGATAATGCACGGCAGCGGCCAGCAGCCCGGCGCTTGCAGCATCATCAAGCTGTCGCACCACCTTGCCCGGCGCGCCCATCACCAGCGACCCGTCCGGGATTTCCTTGCCCTCGGTGATCAGCGCCCCTGCCCCGATCAGGCATCCGCGCCGATCACGGCGCCGTTCAGCACCGTGGCTCCCATGCCGATCAGGGACCCATCGCCAATCGTGCAGCCGTGCAGCATCGCCTTGTGGCCGATGGTGCAGTTCGTCGCCGATGGTCAGGGGATAGCCCATGTCGGTGTGCAGCACGCAGTTTTCCTGAATGTTGCTGCCAGCGCCAAGCGTGATCGCGTTCGTTGTCACCGCGCAAAGTGCAGCCGAACCAGACCGAGCTGCCGGCGCCCAGCATCACCTTGCCGATCACATTGGCATCCGGAGCGACCCAGAACTCGCCATCTTCGGGAAGCTGCGGGGCAACCCCGTCGAGTGCGTAAAGGGTCATGGCCGGTCCTCGAATTCCTTGTTCAGCGCGCGCACGAAACCGGTCAGCCCGGGCTGGCGGTCGCGGCGCATGCGTTCGGCGGTCAGAATAGTGCGCAACTGGTCCTCGGCGTGGTCGAGATCGTCATTGATCAGCACGTAGTCGTATTCCGCCCAATGGCTGATTTCGGATTGCGACTTGGCCATCCGCCCGGCGATCACCGCGTCGCTGTCCTGCCCGCGTTCGCGCAGACCGCGCTTCCAGTTCGGCAATCGAGGGCGGCAGAATGAAGATCGAGACCACATCCTTGCCAAGTGCAGAGTTGCGGATCTGCTGACCGCCCTGCCAGTCGATATCGAAAAGCGTATCGCAGCCGGCGTTCATGTTGGCCTCGACCGGGGCCCTCGGTGAGCCGTAGAGATTGCCGAAAACCTCGGCATGTTCCAGCATCTCGCCGGTTGCGACCATCCGTTCGAATTCGGCGCGGCTGCGGAAATGGTACTCGCGGCCATCCTCTTCGCCTTCGCGGGGCGTGCGTGTGGTGGCCGAGACGGAGAACCGGATTGTCGGATCCCAGAGGCGCAAACGCCTGGAAAGTGTCGATTTGCCTGCGCCCGAGGGCGAGGAAATGATCAAAAGCAATCCGCGCCGATCGGCCATGCGTCACTCCACGTTCTGGACCTGCTCGCGCATCTGGTCGATCACGTGCTTGAGGTCAAGTCCGATCCGGGTCAGCTCTGCCGATTGCGATTTCGAGCAAAGCGTGTTGGCCTCGCGGTTGAATTCCTGGGTCAGGAAATCGAGCTTGCGGCCCACCGGCGCCTTCGGCCGTCAGCAAGTCGCGGGCGGCGGCCGACATGGGCGCGCAGGCGGTCGAGTTCTTCGGTCAACGTCGGTCTTGACCGCGATCAGCGCCAGTTCCTGCGCCACCCGGTCGGGATCGGCACCCTCGGTATTGTCCAAGTACACGGGCGAGGTTCTCACGCAAGCTGGCTGCCATCTGGGCGCGGCGAGCCTCGGCTTCGCGCGTCGCGGCTGCGGTCAGCGTTTCGATCTGGTCGATCTGGTCGCGCAAGACGGCTTCCAGGCAGCCCCTTCGGCGGCGCGCATGGCATTGAAGGCGACCAGCAATTCCGGCAACTGCGTCGACCAGCGCCGCCGCAGCGGAGCGGTATCCTCGGCTGACGACGTGGCGTTGCCGACGCCGCGCATCGCCATAATCTCGGCCGCGCGCAGGTTGGTGCAAGGTGCGCGTTGTGGTTGCGGCGCTTCGACTTCGTCCGCTTGATCGTGGCCAGCACATGATCCAGCACCTCGTGCTCGATCGCCAGCGCACCCAGCGTGTCATCGCGCTGAACCTTCAGCGACAGGCTGACATTGCCGCGCGCGAGCGCCTTCTGGATCAGCCGGGCGCAAGGCCGGTTCCAGCCCGTCGATCCAGTCAGGCAGCCGCATGCGGATATCAAGCCCGCGCGCGTTGACGGATCGATGTCCCAGGCCCAGCTCCAGCCAGGCACCTCTCCCTTGGCGGCGGCAAAGCCGGTCATCGACTTAGTCATGAAGGTTAACCATTTAAGACTTTTTCGCCTCCACCTTTACGTCAAAACGTGCCATGTTAACACATCGGTAATGAGTATTGATGTAGGGTTAACAGACGGTGTGGGGCAGGACAATCAGTGTCGGCTCCACACCCACGAACTGCGGGGTGCAGAGGTGATGGACACAGGATGCGGAAAAACCGAAGGTCATTTCGATACTTTCGCGACGCAAGACGATGATCTTCAGGCGCTGTCGCAGGTCGAGGGCTATTGGGAGGCGCTGCGCGAAGACAACGCGGTGCCGCCACGCTCTGCCATCAATCCGCGCGGGCATCGAGAATGCACTGGAATATGCGTTCATTCTGGAATGCGTGGCCCCCGGCGTGGCCCGGTTCCGGCTGGCCGGCATGCATCTGAGTGACCTGATGGGGATGGAAGTCCGCGGCATGCCCGTTACGGCAATGTTCACGCCCGAAGCGCGCAAGCAGGTCAGCAATGTGATCGACCGAGGTTTGCGCGCGGCCACAGATTTCGCAACTTGCCCTGACGGGTGAGCGCAGTATCGGCCGCCCGGCGCTGGAGGCGCGGATGTTGCTTGCGCCACTGACGGATGATTTCGGAGAGGTGAACCGTATCCTGGGCTGTCTGCAAAGCAGCGGCGCAGTCGGTCGGCAGCCGCGGCGGTTTCAATGTGAGCGACGTATGCGACACGCATCTTGCCCCCGCTCGCAGAGCGGCACCATCCGGCGCCGGAACTGCAATCTGCGGCTTTCGCTGAATTGTCCGGCGTTTTCGTGCACCATGGCGAAAGCAAAAGGCCGGACGATGTGCGCCCGGCCCTGCGACTGATTTCAAACGACGACTGATCAGACGGCCGCGGCCCTGGCCGACTGGGCGCGACGGGCGCCGAGTTCCTCTGCGACCAGAAATGCGAGTTCCAGCGACTGGCTGGCATTCAGGCGCGGATCGCAGGCGGTGTGATACCTGTCCGACAGGTCCTCGTCTGTGACCGCGCGGACACCGCCGGTGCATTCGGTCACGTCCTTGCCGGTCATCTCGAAATGCACACCGCCGGGGATCGGTGCCCTCGGCGTTGTGGACAGCGAAGAATTCGTGGACCTCGCGCAGGACGCTTTCAAACGGTCGCGTCTTGTAGCCGGACGACGACTTGATCGTGTTGCCGTGCATCGGGTCGCAGGACCAGACCACATTCGCGCCCTCTTCCTCGACCGCCTTGATCAGACGCGGCAGGTGATCGCCGACCTGTCCCGCACCGAAGCGCGCGATCAGGGTCAGACGGCCGGGCTCGTTCTTCGGATTGAGCTTGTTCATCAGAACCTTGAGATGTCCGCTGGTGATCGTGGGGCCGCATTTCAGGCCGATCGGGTTCTGCACGCCGCGCAGAAATTCAACATGTGCACCATCGGGTTGACGGGTGCGGTCGCCGATCCAGAGCATGTGGCCAGAGCCTGCCACCGGCAGCCCGGTGGTGCTGTCGATCCGGCAGAGCGCCTCTTCATATTCCAGCAGCAACGCCTCGTGGCTGGTGTAGAAATCCACCGATTGCAGCGTATGCGCGGTGTCTTGAGTGACACCCGCCGCCTGCATGAAATCCAGCGTGTCCGAAATCCGGTTCGCCAGATCGCGGTATTTTTCGGCCTCTTCCTGATCGGTGAAACCAAGCGTCCAGGAATGCACCTGATGCACATCGGCATAACCGCCCTGGCTGAACGCTCGCACGAGGTTCAACGAGGCGGCCGCCTGGGTGTAGGCCTGCAACATGCGGCTGGGATCGGGGATCCGCGCCTCGGGCGTGAACTCAAAGCCGTTGATGATGTCGCCGCGGTAGCTGGGCAGTTCCACGCCGCCGATGGTCTCGGTATCGGCCGAGCGCGGCTTGGCGAACTGACCTGCCATGCGGCCGACCTTGATGACCGGTACCTTGGCGCCGTATGTCAGCACCATCGCCATTTGCAGCATCACCTTGAAGGTGTCGCGGATGCTGTCGGCCGAGAACTCGGCGAAGCTTTCGGCACAATCGCCGCCCTGCAACAGGAATGCCTCGCCGGTCGCGGCCTTGCCGAGCGCGCGTTTCAGCTTGCGCGCCTCGCCGGCAAAGACGAGCGGCGGATACTTGGCAAGCTGCGCCTCTACGGCGTGCAGCGCGGCAGGGTCCGTATAGTCAGGCATCTGGACCCGAGGCTTCTTGCGCCAGCCGGATTTTACCCAATCAGTCATCGTCTTGCTCCGGAATTCGATCTAGGACGATTGCTTATAGGCCAGCGGCGATGGCTCTGCAAACGCTGAAAGCCGCGATACCCGCCGCTGCCCGACAAGCGCCGGATTTGGCGCGAAATGCCGGCTTGCCACCCTTGAATATGACCTCTGAAAGCTGGTTCGGTACCGCATCGTACTCGGGGCTTGTTGGACAATTGAATTGGCAGAGAAAGACGAAAAGAGACCCCTCCTCGTTGAAGGCGCGCCGTTTCGTCTTCGTGCTGCTCGACCAGTTCACCATGCTCTCGTTCGCCTGCGCGGTCGACAGTTTGCGGATTGCGAACCGAATGTTGGGGCAGGATGTGTACAGCTGGATGCTGGTCGGCGAAGGCGGCGACAGCGTCACCTGTTCCAACGGTACGACCTTCGCGCTGGACAGCGACCTGCCCGAGACGACCCGCGATGACACGATCGTGGTGTGCGGCGGCATCGACGTGGCGCGCGCCTCGACCAAGAAGATCATCAACTGGCTGCGCCGCGAGGCGCGTCGGGGCGCGATCATCGGCGGGCTCTGCACTGCCGCACATACGCTGGCGATGGCCGGATTGCTGGACGGCAAGCGCGCGACGATCCACTGGGAAAACCAGGACAGCTTCGGCGAGGAATTCGAGGAGGTCACGCTGACCAAGTCGGTCTTCGTCGTCGATGGCAACCGGATGACGACGGCAGGCGGCACCGCGTCGATCGACCTGATGCTGAAGACTCATCGCCGACGATCATGGCGAGGATCTGGCCAATGCGGTGGCCGATCAGCTGATCTATTCCTCGATCCGCACCGATCAGGACACCCAGCGGCTGTCGGTGCCGACCCGGATCGGCGTGCGGCATCCCAAGCTGTCGGCGGTGATCCAGATGATGGAGCAGAACATCGAAGAACCGGTCAGCCCGTCGCTGCTGGCCGGTGATGTCGGCATGTCGACACGGCAGTTGGAGCGGCTGTTCCGGCGCTACCTGAACCGCTCGCCCAAGCGCTATTACATGGAGTTGCGGTTGCAAAAGGCGCGCAACCTGCTGATGCAGACCGACATGAGCGTGATCAACGTGGCACTGGCCTGCGGTTTCGCCTCGCCGTCGCATTTCTCGAAATGCTACCGGGCGCATTATGACACCACGCCCTACCGCGAGCGCGGCAGCCACGCGGCGCGGCTGTCGATCTGACGGGTTTTCTGCGCAAAACCGGCCTCCGGCGGGAAGTTTGAGAGGAATGAGAAATGATCCGGGGGATCGTTTCCCCCGAAAACGGGCGGAGCCCCAAAGACAATGAAGTTGGTGGTCAGCCCGGGGTCAGTCGGTAGACGGCGCCGCGACCGACGCTGAGAAACCAGATCGCGCCGTCGGGGGCCTCTGTCACGTCGCGTACACGCTGGGTCTCGCGGGACTTCAGACGTTCTTCGGCCCAGCCGCGTTCGGGATCGAGCCGCGACAGGTAGTTGAATTTCAGCGAGCCCGAGAAGAAATCGCCGCGCCACTGCGGCCAGAGCTTGCCCGAATAGATCATCAGGCCGGATGGTGCGATAGAGGGATCCCAATAGAATGCGGGTTGCTGCATGCCTGGCGCCTCGGTTCCGATGCCGATCTTGCTGCCGTCATAGTCGCGGCCATAAGATATGACCGGCCAACCGTAATTTGCGCCTCGCTCGATGCGATTGACCTCATCCCCGCCCATGGCGCCGTGTTCGTTGACCCAGAGATTGCCCCGCAAGTCGAGGTCCGCGCCTTGCGGGTTGCGATGGCCCCAGGACCAGATTTCGGGCTGGGCGTTCTGACGGTCGATGAAGGGATTGTCGGCGGGGATCGAGCCATCACGGTTGATCCGGATGATGCTGCCGTTATGACGCCCCAGATCCTGCGCCGCCGGCGCTTCGCCGCGCTCTCCGAGGGTCAGGAAGAGCGTGCCATCAGGTGCCTCGACGATCCGGCTGCCGAAATGCCGACCACCCGATGAGCCGGGGCGCATCTCGAAGATCAGGCGCAGGTTTTCGAGGCTATCGCCGGTCGCCGAGAGCTGCGCCACCGCCAGCGCGGTGCCGGCACTGCGACCTTGCGGCTTGGCAAAGCTGAGAAATATTTCCCGGCTGGTCGCGAAATCGCGCGCCACGGCGACGTCCAGAAGGCCGCCCTGCCCGCGGGCCGCAACCTCTGGCACGCCCGCTACGGCAATGGGTTTGCCATCGCTGGTGACGTGGATCAGGCGACCGGCGCGCTCTGTCACCAAGAACCCGCCACCGGGCACGAAGGCAAGGCCCCAGGGCTCCGTCAGACCGGTCATCACGCGGGTGACGCTGACCGCACCGGCAGAAGTATCAAGAGTGTCGCCCCACGCGCAGAAAGGCGCGAGGATCACGGCGAGGATTGGAAGTATCTGGCGCATGGCATACCCCCCTTTGCGAGACAAAGCCTAAACTGCCGGCCCGAATTGTCCATTTCACAACGCTGCGAGGCCGGATTCCGTAAGGTTAAGAAACAATTTGTCGGGCTTTTCTTTTGGATCGAGTGCAACTAACGTGCCGCGTCAGGACACAGGTCCAACTAGGGAGTATAGATATGAAAAAGCTGCTTTTGGCTACTGCTGCCGCTGCACTTACGATCGGCGCCGCAGGTGCCGAAGACATCAAACTAGGCATTCTTCTGGGCTTCACCGGCCCCTTGGAAACGCTGGCGCCCGACATGGCCGCCGGTGCCAATCTTGCAATCGAGGAAGTGAATGCCTCGGGCATCTTTCTTGACGGCGACACCACGGTAAGTTCTGTCAACGGCGACACCGGCTGCATCGATGCCGGACTTGCCGTCGCGTCTGCCGAACGGCTGATCACGTCGGACAAGGTTTCGGGTATCGTCGGGGGCATGTGCTCTGGTGAGACCACGGCATCCTTGCAGAACGCGGCGATTCCGAACGGCATGGTGATGATCTCGCCGTCTGCCACATCGCCGGCACTGTCGACGGTCGAGGATAATGGCCTGTTCTTCCGCACCTCGCCCTCTGACGCGCGTCAGGGTCAGGTGATGGCTGATATCCTGAACGATCGCGGCATCAAGGAAGTCGCCGTGACCTACACCAACAACGACTACGGCAAAGGTCTGGCCGACAGCTTCCAGGCAGCGTTTGAAGCCACTGGCGGCAAGGTCACGATCAACGCCGCGCACGAAGACGGCAAGGCCGACTATTCTGCTGAGGTTGGCGCGCTGGCCTCTGCCGGTGGCGAAGTGCTGGTGGTTGCCGGTTACGTCGATCAGGGTGGTGCTGGCATCATCAACGCCTCGCTCGATACCGGTGCGTTCGACACGTTCATGTTCCCCGACGGGATGATCTCGGAAACTCTGGAAACCAAGTTCGGCGACAAGGTCGAAGGCTCATTCGGCCAGCATCCGGGCAATGACAGCGAAGGCGGTGCCAAGTTCAACGAACTGGGAACCGCGGCGGGCTTCAACCCGACCAACGCGTTCTCGCCGGAAAGCTACGACGCGGCGGCACTGATCCTGATGGCGATGCAGGCGGCCGGATCCACCGATCCGCAGGTCTACAAGGACAAGGTGATGGATGTTGCCAACGCACCGGGTGAGCCGATCCTGCCGGGTGAACTGGCCAAGGCGTTGCAGATCCTGAAGGACGGCGGCGATGTCGATTTCATCGGTGCCTCGGCTGTCGAACTGATCGGACCCGGCGAAAGTGCGGGCAACTACCGCGAGATCGAGTTCAAGGACGGCAAGATGGCGACGGTCGGCTACCGCTGAGCGCCGCGTTTTGACAAGACAGCTTGCAGCCCGGGCCACGCCCCGGGCTGTTTGCACCTAACAAGACCACCTTCCGGGAAGGAAGGGGCTGACAGGGGGAAGCGCATGATCGTCGTTGAGGATCTGCACAAACATTTCGGCGGTTTTCATGCCGTGGACGGGGCGTCGCTGGAGATCAAGCAAGGCTCGATCACTGGCTTGATCGGCCCGAACGGCGCCGGAAAAACCACGCTTTTCAACGTTGTCGCCGGGCGTTCATCAACCAACCTCGGGCCGCGTGACCATGCAGGGCGAAGATATCACCGGCCTGCCGCCGCATGAGTTGTTTCACAAGGGCCTGCTGCGGACCTTCCAGATCGCGCATGAGTTTTCGACCCGCACCGTGCGCGAGAACCTGATGGTCGTGCCCGCCGGTCAATCCGGCGAGCGGCTGATCAACACATGGTTTGCACGCGGCCGGATCCGCGAGGAAGAACGTGCCTTGGCGAAAAAGGCCGACGAGGTGCTGGAATTCCTGACCATCGACCATCTGGCCGATGAACGTGCCGGGAACCTTTCGGGCGGTCAGAAGAAACTGCTGGAACTTGGCCGCACAATGATGGTCGACGCCAAGATCGTGTTTCTCGATGAGGTCGGCGCGGGTGTGAACCGCACGCTGCTGAACACCATCGGCGACGCAATCATCCGGCTGAACAAGGAGCGCGGCTACACCTTTTGCATGATCGAGCATGACATGGATTTCATCGGCCGGCTCTGCGATCCGGTGATCGTGATGGCCGAGGGCAAAGTGCTGGCGCAGGGTGCTGCGAAAGAGATCATGCAGAACGAGGCGGTGATCGAGGCCTATCTGGGCACCGGCCTTAAGAACAAGACCAAGACGGAGGCAGGCGCATGAGTAAGAACGCCTGGCAGGACGATCGCGGCAACAAGGACCGCTCGATTGCCAATCCCAGAGGTCAGGGCAAGGAGTTTCCGGTCGAAGGGCGAGGCAAGGCTGTGCGCGTCGAAGGCGACAGCCCGTTCCTGATCGGCGAGGCGATGACCGGCGGCTATGGCACCGGCGCGGACATCCTGCATGACTGCACCGTGGCCGTGGAAAAGGGCGAGATCGCAGTGATCGTCGGCCCGAACGGGGCTGGTAAATCGACCGCGATGAAGGCGGTTTTCGGGATGCTGAACCTGCGGTCTGGCGCGGTGCGGCTGGACGGTGAGGATATTACCGCGCTGTCCCCACAGGACCGCGTCGCCAAGGGCATGGCCTTTGTGCCGCAAACCTCGAACGTCTTTGTCTCGCTGAGTGTGGAAGAGAACCTCGAAATGGGCGCGTTTCTGCGCCAGGATGATATCCGCCCGACGATGGCGCAGGTCTATGACCTTTTCCCGATCCTGAAGGACAAGCGCCGACAGGCGGCGGGAGAGTTGTCGGGCGGCCAGCGCCAGCAGGTCGCCGTGGGCCGGGCGCTGATGACCCAACCCAAAGTGCTGATGCTGGATGAGCCGACCGCCGGGGTCAGCCCCATCGTGATGGACGAGCTGTTCGACCGGATCATCGAGGTTGCCCGCGCCGGGATCACCATCCTGATGGTCGAACAGAACGCGCGGCAAGCACTGGAGATCGCCGACAAGGGCTATGTGCTGGTGCAGGGCGCGAACGCCTATACCGACACCGGCAAGGCGCTACTCGCGGACCCCGAGGTTCGCCGGACTTTTCTGGGGGGATGAAGATGTTCTTTTCTTATATCGCGTGGTCTATTGGCTGTTTTGATATGCCTTTCCGGTCTTTGGCTGGTCTATGCCGGAATACGTTTCGGCGATGATCCCGCACTCGTATCAAGTTATCTCGGAGGTGGCACGCCCGGCAGTTACATTGATAAAGGAATTCTAAGGTTCTTGTCGGGTACTGCCCTTGGAACAATTGCTGAAATGAGCCTGTCCTTATCGCGTCGGAAAAGCCGACTTGGTAGCGCGAGCGAGGCTGATTGATGGACCCGATCAACGCCATCGTGGCGCTTCTGAATTTCGTCATCATCCCCGCCACAGCTTACGGCGCGCAGTTGGCACTTGGCGCGCTGGGGGTCACGCTGATCTACGGCATCCTGCGGTTCTCGAACTTCGCGCATGGCGACACGATGGCATTCGGCGCGATGTGCACGATCCTCGTGACCTGGCTTTTCCAAAGCTGGGGGCTGCATCTCTGGGTGCTGCCGACCGCGCTGATCGCCCTGCCCTTCGGGATCGCTGTCACGGCGCTTTTGCTGATCGGCACCGACCGCGCGGTTTACCGGTTCTACCGAAAACAAAAGGCGGCACCGGTGATCCTGGTCATCGTCTCGATGGGCGTGATGTTCATCATGAACGGGCTTGTCCGCTTCATCATCGGCGTCGATGACCAGAACTTCCTCGACGGTGAGCGCTTCATCATCTCGGCGCGGACCTTCAAGGAGATGACTGGCCTCGATGAGGGCCTTGCGTTCAAGACCTCGCAAGGCCTGACCATCGTCACGGCGGTGATCGTGGTGGCCGCGCTTTTCTGGTTCCTCAACCGCACCCGCACCGGCAAGTCGATGCGGGCGTTTTCCGACAATGAGGATCTGGCGCTGCTGTCGGGCATCAACCCCGAGAAGGTCGTCACCTACACCTGGATCATCGTTGCCGGCCTCGCGACAATCGCGGGTGTGCTTTACGGATTGGACAAGAGCTTCAAGCCGTTCACCTATTTCCAGCTGCTGCTGCCGATCTTCGCCTCGGCCATTGTCGGCGGCCTTGGCAATCCGCTCGGGGCCATCGCGGGCGGCTTCGTGATCGCGTTTTCGGAAATCACTGTGACCTACGCCTTCAAGAAGGTGCTGGGGTATCTGGCGCCCGGAGGATGGGAGCCTGACACGCTGGTGCAGCTTCTGTCGACCGACTACAAATTCGCGGTCTCCTTCGCGATCCTGATCATCGTGCTGTTGTTCAAGCCAACCGGCCTCTTCAAGGGGAAATCAGTATGACCCACCAGATTCGCACTATCGGGATGTTCGTCGCGGTCTTCGGTCTGATCGCGATTACCGGCCAGACCAGCAGCTGGAACGTCGCCCTTGGCATCATCAACATGGGCCTGATCAGTGCGATCATGGCGCTGGGGGTGAACATGCAATGGGGCTACGCGGGCCTTTTCAACATCGGGATCATGGGTTTCGTGGCACTGGGCGGGCTTGGCGCGGTGATCGTCTCGATGCCGCCGGTGGGTGATGCTTGGGCGGCGGGCGGCGTGCGAGTGCTGCTGGCGCTGGCGGTGGGGGCCGGCACCATCGTTTCCGCGATCATGCTGTGGGGACGCATGGCAAAAGGCCGGACACGCGGGCTGACGATATTGGTGCTGCTGATCGCAGGGTTCTTCCTTTTTCGTTTTATCTTCGACCCGGCGGTTGACGCCATCGAGGCCGTAAACCCGGCGGGCACCGGCTATCTTGGCGGGCTCGGACTGCCGGTTCTTCTGGCCTGGCCCGTGGGCGGTGCGCTGGCGGCGGGTGCGGCTTGGATTGTTGGCAAGACGGCGCTTGGCCTGCGCTCTGACTATCTGGCGATTGCGACGCTGGGGATAGCCGAGATCATCATTGCCGTTCTGAAGAACGAGGATTGGCTGAGCCGGGGCGTCAAGAATGTGATCGGCGTTCCGCGCAGCCCGGTGCCTTACGAGATCGACCTGCAGAACATGCCGGGCTTCGTCGAACGGATGCAGGCGTGGGGCTTTGACCCGGTGACGGCCTCGTCGATTGTCGTGAAGCTTTGCTATGCGGGGCTGTTTACCATCGTGCTGCTGCTTTTGATCTGGGCCAGCCAGATGGCGCTGAACTCGCCCTGGGGCCGGATGATGCGCGCGATCCGTGACAACGAGACCGCTGCCGAAGCGATGGGCAAGGATGTGACCGGCCGGCATTTGCAGATCTTCATCCTCGGTTCCGCGATTTGCGGGCTGGCGGGGGCGATGATGACCACGCTTGACGGTCAGCTGACGCCCGGCAGCTATCAGCCCCTGCGTTTCACCTTCCTCGTCTGGGTCATGGTTATCGTCGGCGGGTCCGGCAACAACTGGGGTGCGGTTCTGGGCGGGTTCCTGATCTGGTTCCTCTGGGTTCAGGTCGAGCCGATCGGGCTGTGGCTGATGGATGTGATCACCTCGGGTATGCCGGACGGATCGGCGCTGAAGAAGCACCTGATCGAAAGCGCCGCGCATATGCGGCTTCTGACGATGGGGCTGATCCTGCTGCTGGTGCTGCGGTTCAGCCCGCGTGGGCTGATCCCGGAGCGGTAGCGCTGTCGGGTTCGGCCATTCGGAACTGAAAAGAAGGTAGGGGCGCGTGAGCGGAGACCCGAACGGTCTTGCAATTCTGATCCTGGCAGCGGGGCTCGGAACGCGGATGCGCGGAGCCGACAAGCTTTTGCAGCAGGTTCAGGGGCAACCGGTGCTGCGGCATCTTGCAACACAGGCCCTGGCGCTTGGCCTGCCCGTTCTGGTGACCGTGCCGCGCGACGGTGCAACGGCACGGCGGGTGGCGCTGGGTGGGCTTGGCGGTGGCTATCGTCGAGGTTGCCGATCCGGGCGCTGGCATGGCCGCGAGCCTTGCCGCCGGTATAGCCGCGCTGCCGCCGCGGTTGCACCGGCGCGATGCTGGTGCTGGGCGACATGCCCGAGGTGACGGGCGCGGATATGGCGGCGCTGGCGCAGGGCTTTCGACGATTCCGACGGCAAGACTGTCGTCCGCGCGGCAACGGCCACGGGCGCCCCGGGTCACCCAGTGGTTATTCCGGCGCGGCTGTTTGCGCGTCTTGGCAGGTCTGACCGGCAGACCGAGGCGCGCGCGATCTCTTGGCGACCGAGGAGGTGCAACTGGTGCCGCTGCCCGGCCAACACGCGGTTCTTGATCTCGATACGCCCGAGGATTGGGCGCCGGTGGCGCGCAAAAATAAGGCGGGCAGGTCGCCCTGCCCGCCCGATACTGATGAAAAGGTCTACCTCGAATTGCGTCAGCCCTAACCGCAATTCGTGACAGTCGCCCGACCGCCAAGCGTTGAAGAAACGGCCAGGGGCCGCGGTCAGTCGCGCCGCCGTGCCCGCAACCTGGGGCAGATCAGCCACAGCGCGGCACCTGCGGCAAAATCGGCATCTGCCTCGATCTCGATGCTTTGTCCGGCGATCTCGATCCGCGCGGTGCCCTGTCCGAGGTCAGCGCCGACCGAGGTCACCGGCAGAACGGCGGCGGCGGAGTTCCGACCGGGATGATCGGCCGACAGGATGCAGCCATGGCCGGGGCGTATCTCGCAGATTTCGCCGGGTGCGGCGTTCCCGTCGCAGCCAAAATCCGTGCCCGTCGACTTCGAACAGCATCCGCCCCGCGCTCGCCTCGGCCACCGGCAGGTTGAAACGCGGCGGTCCGGCCTGCAGTGGTCCCAGCCGGCCGACCGGCGATGCGATAAATCCGGTCGGCCAAGCAGCGCCATCTCGAACTGGCTGTGCGAGACGTAAAGCACCGCCAGCCCGAAATGATCGACCGCGCGGGTGATATAGGGCAGAACCTCTGCCCGGCGGGCCGTGTCAAGGCCCACCATCGGCTCGTCCAGAAACAGGATACGGGGCTGGCTGGCCAGCGCCCTTGCCAACGCGACCCGCCGCGCCTCGCCTCCCGACAGCGCCGTCGTGCGCCGCGCCAGCAGCGGGGCAATATCGAGGGCTTCGATCACCTCGTCCACTGCGTGCGTCGGACGCGCCGCGCCGGGCCGCACCGTAGCGCAGGTTGCCCTCGACCGTCAGATGCCGAAAAAGCCGCGCGTCCTGAAACACGAAGCCGACATGGCGGTCCTGCGGCGGCTTGCCGGTCCAGTCCTCGGACCTGAACCGCACCGGCCCGGCGGCTTTCGGCTCCAGTCCCGCCAGCGCACGCAGAGAGCGTTGTCTTGCCAGACCCGCTGGCTCCGGAAATCACGGTGATCCCCTGCAGCGGCATGTCCGCCGCCGCCCGCAACCGAAAGCCCGGATGATCGAGCGCCAGATCGAAGGAAAGCGTTTCAGCCACCAACCTGCACCCCGCGCCGGTTCAGCATATAGACCACCGTCAGCACAACGAAGGAAAACACCAGCAAACCGCCCGACAGAACATGAGCGGTGCGGTAATCCAGAGTCTCGACAGCGGAATAGATCTCGATCGAGATCACGCGGGTTTTGCCGGGAATGCTGCCGCCGACCATCAGGACCACGCCAAACTCTCCTAAAGTGTGGGCAAATGTCAGCACCGCCGCCGTCAGCACCCCGCGCCGCGACAGCGGTAGCGCCACACTGCGAAAGGCGTCAAACCGGCCGGCGCCAAGCGTCGCTGCCGCCTCCATCGCGCCATGACCGACGGAGTGAAAAGCGGTCTGCAGCGGCTGCACCGCAAATGGCAGCGAATAAAGGATCGAGGCCAGCAGCAGGCCCGCAAAGGAAAATGCCAGCGTATCGCCGGTGAGCCGCAGAAACCCGGCGCCCAAAGCGGAATTCGGGCTGAACAGCAGCAGCAGGTAAAATCCCAGCACCGTCGGCGGCAAGACCAGCGGCAGCGCCGTCAGCGCCTCGATCACCGGGCGGATGCGGGTTATGCGTGCGCGCCAGCCACCAGGCCAGCGGCATCGCCAAGCACCAGAAGGATCAGCGTCGTCGCACCGGCCAATTGCAGCGACAGCCAGACCGGGGTCCACAGATCGCTCATTCCAGGATGCCGTAGCCTGACGCCTCGATAAGGCCACGCGCCACGGGCCCGTCGAGATATTCGAAAAAGCCGCGTGCGGCGGCATTGCTGGTTGCGCGCTCCAGCAGCACGGCTTCCTGACGGATCGGTTCATAAAGATCGGCCGGGATCAAAAGTTCCTGCGAGCGAAAATTCACCAGCGGCATCTGCGACAGCGCGACCAGTGCGGCATCTGCATTGCGAGATGGCGATGAAGCTCATCGTCTGGCCGATATCTTCGCCATAAACCAGATTGCCATTCCAATTGGCCGAGCCGCGCAGCTCGCCAAGCACCTGCCGCGCTGCCAGTCCGTAGGGTGCCAGATCCGGGTCGGCGATGGCGATGCGCAGACGGTCGTCGCTGATCGCCTCCAGCGAGGCTTCGCGCCGCCCGCGCACCAGCAGCACCAGTTGACCGAAGGCGTATGGCATGCGGCGAGCCACAAGACCGTCGCTTCTCCAGCGCGGCGGGCCGCGCGGCATCGGCGGCCAGAAAGACATCGAATGGCGCACCATTGACGATCTGGGCATAAAGCTTGCCGGTCGAGCCCGAAACCAGACTGTATCTCGTGCCCGGTGTCGCGCGTGAAGGCCTCGCCAGCAATCTCTGCGGTGGTCAGGAAATTCGCCGCGACCGCTACGGTGGCGGTTTCCGCCCGGACCCCGCCAAGCGACGTGAAAAACAGGAATAAACCGCTGAAAATGGCACGAAAATACTGCATCCGCCCTCCGTTGATACCGCGCGGTAATAGACCGCGCAGCGACAGCGGAAGGCAAGCGTCAAAAGGCTGCTTGGTGCCCGAGGAGAGACTCGAACTCTCACGCCTTGCGGCGGGGGATTTTAAATCCCCTGCGTCTACCATTCCGCCACTCGGGCAGCCGGGCATCGGTTTATCGTCGGCTTGGCGCGGCGTCCACAGGAAAAATTAGCGGCCCGACCCACGCCGGCCCGGAATAATCGCAACTGCCCGCATTTCTTGTCCGGCAAATATCCCCGCCGGAGGCACCGTCGACGCGCGCAGAGCGCGGCGCAAATGATGTCTTGGACCGGAACGGGCCGCATTTCTTTTAAATCGGTACCAGCGGGCCGCGCGTGTTCAGAGCCTTGATATCCATGCCTGCAATCGCCTTGTAGCGGCTCGCCTCGGCCTCCAGATCGGCCCGGCTCATCACCTCCGAAATATCGGCAAAGCCATCGGCGCCATCGCGGCCACGATGTCCAGCACCCTGTCCGGCCCGTCGCCGCGATTGGCCAGCACCAGCGCATTGACCGCCTCGCGTCGGATCGCCTCGTAGCTTGCAGTGCCGCAGGCCCCGCGCCCCTGTCGCGCAGTTCGCGCGCCAGAATGCGCGCATCGAGGATCGCTTGCGACGCGCCGTTCGAGCCGATCGGATACATCGCATGCGCCGCGTCGCCCAGCAGCGTCATCCGGCCGTGGGTCCAGCGCGGCAGCGGATCGCGGTCGACCATCGGGTATTCCCAGATCGCGGCGGCGCGCTCGATGACCGACGGGATGTCGAGCCAGTCAAACCGCCAACCCGAAAATTTCGGCAGAAGATCGGCCTTGCTGCCCTGCCGGTTCCAGTCCTGGCGGGACCAGGCGTAGTCGGGCGGGAACGCCAGATCGGCGATCCAGTTGATCAGACAGCGCCCGTTCTCCAGATCGCGGATCGGGTAGCAGACGAATTTCTGCGCCTTGCTTGCCGGCCATCGCCATCGTCCGCCCGGTCAGGAACTGCGGCCCCTCGGTGATGCCGCGCCACATCATCACGCCAGCCCAATGGGCAACCCCTTCGTTTGGGTAGAGCCGCGCCCTCGCTGCCGAATTGATCCCGTCGGCCGCGATCAGAACCGCGCCCATCGCCTTGCCGGTTTCCCAGCCGCGGGCACGATCCGTCAGCGTGATCTCGATGCCGTCGCCGGCACCTGCCCAACCCGTCACCGCGGAGCCGACGGTCAGGGCATCCGCGCCCGCCCGCGCGATCAGCGTGTCGCGCAGAAGCATCTGCAACTCGCCGCGATGGATCGAATACTGCGGCCAGTTGTAGCCGGCGAAGCGACCGCGCGGTTCCGACCAGATCCGCCCGCCCTGGGCCGAGAAATAGGCGACCTCCTCGGTCTGCAGCCCGATCGACTGCAACGCCTCGGCCAAGCCCAGATCGTGCAATTCGCGTACCGCATGGGGCTGGACATTGATGCCGACGCCCAAGCGGGCGCAGCTCGGCCACCGCCTCGAAGATGCGAAACGGGATGCCCAGCTGATGCAGGCTGAGGCCAAGCGTCAGCCCGCCGATCCCGGCCCCGGCGATCAGAACCGTCATGCGCTACAGCCTGTCGGTGCCGAAGGTGTCGCAGGCGCGCAGGTCGCCGGTCTCGATAGCCGGTCGCGAACCAGCGCTGGCGCTGCTCGGAGGTGCCGTGGGTGAAGGTATGCGGCATCGGCACCCGTCCGGCGTTGCGCTGCAGCGTGTCGTCGCCGATCTGCCGGGCGGCATTCATCGCCTCGTCGAGGTCGCCGGGCTCCAGCGTGCCGAACCGCGCCTCGGCCTCGCGCGCCCAGATCCCCGAGTAGCAATCGGCCTGCAACTCGATCCGCACCGAGATCGCGTTCGACTCTGCCTCGCTCGACCCGCTGGCGGATCGCGGTTGGCCTCGCCGAGGATGCCGAGCTCGTCCTGCACGTGATGCGCGACCTCGTGCGCCACGACGTAGGCCGCGGCGAAATCGCCGCCGGCGCCCAGCTGCCGGCCAGCGTGGTGAAGAACTCGGTGTCGAGATAGATCTTGCTGTCGCAGCGGGCAGTAGAACGGCCCGGTCGCGCCGCAGGCGCCGCCGCAGGCCGACTGCGTGACGCCCTTGAAGAGCACCAGCACCGGCGGGCATAGGGCTGGCCGACCTGGGCGGCGAACATCTCGGCCCAGACCTCCTCGGTATCGGCCAGCGTGACCGAGACGAACTCGCCCGCCTGCCGGTCGGCCTCGGTGATCTCGCCGCCGCCCGACTGATCCGCCGCCGCCACCGCCCTGCAGCAGCGGCGTCACGTCGACCCCGAGGAAATAGCCGATCACCAGCACCACGAGCAGGCCGACGCCGCCGATGCCGCCGCGCCGCTGGCGCGCATGCCGCGCCGGTCCTCGATGTTCCGGCTGCCGCGCCGTCCCTGCCACTTCATGCGCACCCCTCCGGTTCGACTCCGGGCCACTTTACGCCTGTGCGCGGGCCTCGCAACGGTCGGATGGCTTGACTCGGGACTGCACGGCATGGCGTATGGGCGAAAACCGAGGCGACAGGCAATGATCCGAGCACTTTACGACTGGACGATCTCGCTGGCCGAGCATCCGCACGCGCTCTGGGCGCTGGCCTCGTGGCCTTCGTCGAAAGCTCGGTCTTTCCGATCCCGCCCGACGTGCTGATGATCCCGATGATCATCGCCGCCCCGCGCCGCGCCTTCCTGATCGCCGGCGTGGCGATGGTGGCCTCGGTGCTCGGCGGCATGTTCGGCTACTTCATCGGCTGGGGGCTGTTCGAGAGCATCGGCCGCCCGGTGCTCGAGTTCTACGGCAAGGACGCCTATTTCGACGGCTTCGCCGCGAGCTACAACGACTGGGGCGCCTGGGCGGTGCTGATCGCGGGCGTCACACCGTTCCCCTACAAGGTCATCACGATCCTGTCGGGCTCGACCGGGCTCAACTTCGCCGGTCTTCATGGTCGCCTCGATCATCGCGCGCGGCCTGCGGTTCTTCGTCGTGGCGGCGCTGCTGTGGAAATTCGGCGCGCCGATCCGCGACTTCATCGAACGCCGGCTCGGCCTGATGTTCACGCTCTTCGTCATCCTGCTGCTCGGCGGTTTCGCCGCGGTGAAATACCTATGACACGACGCAGCCTGATCGTTCTGGCGGCCGGCGGCTCTGCTGGCGCTGCTTGCTGGGGGCCTTCGGGTTCCAGACTGCTGGGCTACGCGCCGTGCAAGCTGTGCCTCTGGCAGCGCTGGCCGCATGCCGCCGCGGTGCTGATCGGCGCGCTGGCGCTGTGGCGGCCGCAGCGTCTGGCTGCCTGGCTCGGCGCGCTCGCAGCGCTGACCACCGGCGGCGGTCGGCCTCTACCACACCGGGGTCGAGCGCGGCTGGTGGCAAGGCCCCGACACCTGCACCAGCGGCGCTATCGGCGGGCTGACGCCCGATCAGCTGATGGACCAGATCCTGACCGCCCCGCTGATCCGCTGCGACGAGGTGGCGTGGCAGTTCCTGACGCTGTCGATGGCAAGCTGGAACATGCTGATTTCGTTCGGTCTTGCCGCGATTTGGGTTGTGGCGGCGCTGTCGGATGACCGGTCGAACGCGACGCTGGCGGCGTCATGATATGTTTGCGCCGCGTCTCCGACGCCGCGGTGCCTTCGGCGGAGTATTTTGAGACAGAAGAGATCAGTGAATCGTGAATTCACCCACGACATTGCGCCATTCACCCGGCGCTGATCATCTTGCGATGGGTAAAGCGGACCGAATGCAGCGGACCTTCGATCTTGTCCTGCCAGAATTCGATGAATTTGAAGAGCCTCGGATGATCTGGCGCCAGGTCGTAGTCCTGCCAGATGTAACTGTTCAGAACACTTCGGTAATCCGGCATCCGGTAGAAGAATTCCGCCGTTGTCAGGCCGTAGCCTTTCAGCATCAATTCGGTCTCTGATCTGCTCATGGTGCACCTCTTGCAGCGGGTCCCCCAAGGGCCATCATGCCTGAGTCGAATTACTTTTCAATGAAAACAATGTGTTGTCACTGTGGCGTGATGGCTGCGGGAACACCGGGAAAGCAGGCATTGCACCCCATATCCCGGTTCTGATAGAACTCCGACCAACTATATATAGAGCGAACAGAGACAGGCGGCGGATCAACGTGAACGACATCCCGGAAACACCTGATAGCGAAGAAGAAATGGGCCCAGAGCGGCCAAAATACGATGGCCCGTCGATCGATATCACCGACGAGATGAAGAAGTCTTATCTCGATTACGCGATGAGCGTGATCGTGTCGCGTGCGATCCCCGATCTGCGCGACGGGCTGAAGCCGGTGCACCGGCGGATCCTCTATGCGATGCACGAAACCGGCAACACCCATGACAAGAGCTACCGCAAATCCGCGCGTCCCGTCGGCGACGTGATGGGCAAGTACCACCCGCATGGCGACAGCGCGATCTATGACGCGCTGGTGCGGATGGCGCAGGATTTCTCGATGTCGCTGCCGCTTGCTCGACGGTCAGGGCAATTTCGGTTCGATGGACGGCGATAACCCCGCCGCGATGCGCTATACCGAAGTGCGGATGGACAAGCCCGCGCGCCGCCCTGCTGGCCGATATCGAGAAAGAGACCGTCGATTTCCAGGACAATTACGACGGCAAGGATCGGGAACCCACGGTCCTGCCCGCCCGCTTTCCGAACATGCTGGTCAATGGCGCGGGCGGCATCGCCGTCGGCATGGCCACCAACATCCCGCCGCACAACCTGGGCGAGGTGGTCGACGCCACGCTGGCGCTGATCGAAGACCCCGACATGTCGATCGAGGCCTTGATGGAGATCGTGCCGGCCCCCGATTTCCCGACCGGCGGCATCATTCTGGGCCGCTCTGGCGCGCGAAAGGCCTATCTGGAAGGACGCGGAAGCGTCGTGATCCGTGCCAAGACCCGCATCGAGGAAATCCGCAAGGACCGCTTTGCCATCATCCTCGACGAGATCCCCTATCAGGTGAACAAGGCCACGATGATCGAGAAGATCGCCGACCTCGTGCGTGACAAGAAGCTGGAAGGCATCAGCCACGTTCAGGACGAAAGCGACCGTATTGGCGTGCGGGTGGTGGTCGAGTTGAAGCGCGACGCGACGGCCGAGGTCGTGCTGAACCAGCTTTTCCGGTTTACGCCGATGCAAACGTCATTCGGCTGCAACATGCTGGCGCTGAACGGAGGTCGCCCGGAACAACTTACCTTGCACGATTTCCTGCGTCATTTCATTAGCTTCCGGGAAGAAGTTGTTGCGCGCCGCACCGCCTATCGATCTGCGCAAGGCGCGTGAACGCAGCCATCTTCTGTGCGGTCTGGCCGTTGCCGTGTCCAATGTCGATGAGATCGTCGCGACGATCCGGTCCTCGGCGGACCCAGCAGATGCGCGTGAAAAGCTGATGACCCGGCGCTGGCCTGCGCATGACATCATCGAGTATATCAAGCTGATCGACGACCCGAGCCATACCGTGAATGAGGATGGCACCTATAACCTGTCCGAAATTGCAGGCCCGGGCGATTCTGGAATTGCGGCTGCAACGGCTGACGGCGATGGGCGTCAAGGAAGTCACGGACGAATTGCAGACCTTGGCCGGCAATATCCGCGAATACCTCGATATCCTGCGCTCTCGCGACCGGATCATGGCGATCATCTCGGACGAATTGCGCGAGGTGAAGGAGCAATTCGCCGTTCCCCGCCGCACCGAGATCGTCGATTGGTCCGGCGATATGGACGACGAAGATCTGATCGAGCGCGAGGATATGGTCGTCACCATTACCTCTGCCGGTTGGGCAAAGCGCACGCCATTGGCCGAATTCAGCGCGCAAAGGCGCGGCGGCAAGGGCCTGTCGGGGATGTCGACCAAGGAAGAAGATGTCGTGACCACCCTCTTCGTGGCCAACACCCATACCCAGCTGTTGTTCTTCACCACCGATGGCATGGTCTACAAACTCAAGACCTGGCGTCTGCCGCAGGGTGGGCGCACCGCCAAGGGCAAGGCGATCATCAACATCCTGCCGATCCCGCAGGGGACTTCCATCGCCGCCGTGATGCCGGTCGATGCCGCCGAAGAAGACTGGCAGAACCTGCAAATCTTCTTCTCCACCACCGATGGCGGGGTGCGGCGCAATGCCCTGTCGGATTTCACCAATGTCAAATCCAACGGCAAGATCGCGATGAAGCTGCCCGAAGGCGTGCAGATGGTAAATGCGCGGATCTGCACAGAAGACGATGACGTGATGCTGGTCACAGCACTTGGCCGCGCGATCCGCTTCCCGACGACCGAGGTGCGCGTCTTCAAGGGCCGCGATTCCACTGGCGTGCGCGGCATCCGTCTGGCGAAGGGTGACAAGGTCGTCTCGATGTCGATCATCCGGCATTTCGAGGCTGATCCCGCCGAACGCGCGGCCTACCTCAAGATGCGCCGCGCCGTGGCAGGAGCCCTCGATGACGGGGCCGAGGCAGATGAGGATGAGGAAGCCGTCGAAGCCGGCCAGCTTTCGCCCGAGCGCTACGCAGAGATGTCGGCAGCCGAGGATCTGATCCTGACGATCACCGCCAAAGGCTCTGGCAAGACCTCCTCCAGCCACGACTATCCGGTGCGTGGGCGCGGCGGCCAAGGCGTGATGGCAATGGACAAGGCGATGCGCGGCGGCAAGCTGGTGGCATCGTTCCCGGTGCAGGTCGACGACCAGATCATGCTGGCCACCTCTACCGGCCAGTCAATCCGTTGCCCGGTGATGGGCATATCTTTCCGATCGCGCAGTGCGGGTGGCGTCAAGGTATTTGACACTGCGAAGGGTGAAGAGGTGGTTTCGGTCGCCTGGATTGCTGAACCGGCCGAAGAGATTGAAGACGGTAGCGAAGAATAGTCTTGCGGCATCCAGCGGCGAAGGCTTCATCCATAGCTTCTTTGTTATGATCCTGTCGGGATTTACTGGGCGGGCGTGCCGAATCACCGGCGGCGTTTGGCCTTGGTGGGGATCAGGCGATCCTGTTAGCCGTATTTCGCGCTGAGATGCTGAAAACCACCGGTGAATCGTGAATTGGCTAATTCAACCTTAAGTTTCAGGCACTTTTCGGGACAGTCGCCCGAATTTCACTTCGTCCTCGACACGCAAGTGCCATCGCTTAAACAGTTTTTCGCCACAGTTCGCGAACCAAAGACATATTTTCGGCGTCTTTCTCAACAATTCTTTAACCAAGATCAAAATTGTTTTCTTACCAGTGTCCGATCCTTTCCTTTCAGCCCCGAACATCCCGCCGGGAGAAGAAAATGAGACCAGACCGCACACCTCCGAAGACGCTTGCAGCCTCGGCGCAGAACTTGTCGCGTATCCTGATCGCGTCCTATTTCATGGCCGTATCGCTTAATTTTGTCGGCGGGACGACCGGGTACGCGCTCGCTCTGTGGGTCATTCCCGAAGAACATGCCGCCACGACCGCGTCGGCTGTCATTTTCGGTCTGGCTTTTCTGGTGATGATTGGGGTCTGGTTGCGGCCGGCAGCGCTGCTGCTGGCAATTGTCTTGTTCTGGTCCAGTTTCATGATGCTCATCGGCCCCGATGTACAAGCAAATCTGGACAGTTTCTGGCGTGACCTTGCCTTGATCGGCGCGCTCTTCCTGACCTATGCGCAATCGGGCCGCGCTGCACGCTTGCGCTCGATCGTTCGCCGCCGCCACCGGGTGCGCAAGCTTGGCGCTGGTGGCGCGCCGGTCCCGCGCCGGATCACACCGACGGTCAACTCGGCCTCACTTGCGCCCGCCACACCCAAGATTGCGCCAGTTCCGAGACTGGTCTACGAGGTTGACTTGCAACCGGTCCCGGTGCCTGAATTCCGCGCCCATCGCCGCAACTCGGAAGCAGCGAAGGATGGCGATCGGACCGACAACATCTTTGCCGACGATCCCGCCTTGCAAGCGACTGCGTAAGGCAACCCACCTCTAACCTGCCCTTTTCATTTCTCGTGGCGCGGTTTAAATCCCGCAGTCATGAGTATTCTGAACATCATCGGCGGGGGCATGGCCGGATCGGAAGCCGCCTGGCAGGCCGCGAACCTGGGCATCAAGGTGGTAATCCACGAGATGCGCCCCAAGGTCGGCACGTTCGCCCATAAAACCGGCAACCTGGCCGAGATGGTCTGTTCCAATTCGTTCCGCTCGGACGATGACGAACAAAATGCCGTCGGCCTCTTGCATTGGGAGATGCGGGCCGCAAACGGTTTGATCATGGCGATGGCCGATGCCCACGCCCTGCCCGCCGGTGGTGCGCTGGCCGTCGACCGCGATCAGTTCGCAAAGGCCGTCACTGACAGGCTGCGCTCGAATCCGAACGTTTCTGTTTCTGAAGAAGAGGTTACAGAGCTTCCTTCAACTGGTCACTGGATCGTCGCCACCGGACCGTTGACCTCCTCTGCGCTTGGCGAGAGCATCCGCAAGGCTACTGGCGCCGAGGCTCTGGCCTTCTTCGACGCCATCGCTCCCATCGTCTATGCCGAAAGTATCGACATGGATGTGGCATGGATGCAGTCTCGCTACGACAAGGGCGAAACCGAGGAGGACCAAAAAGCCTACCTCAACTGTCCGATGACAAGGGAGCAGTACGAGGCTTTCATCGACGCCCTGCTCGCTGCCGACAAGACCGAATTCCACGAGGGCGAAACCGCCGGTTATTTCGACGGCTGCTTGCCGATCGAGGTCATGGCCGAACGCGGCCGCGAAACCCTGCGCTTTGGTCCGATGAAGCCCGTCGGCCTGACCAACGCACACCAGCCCGACATCAAGCCCTATGCCGTCGTGCAGCTTCGCCGCGATAACAAGCTGGGCACGCTCTACAATATCGTCGGCTTCCAAACCAAGATGAAGTACGGCGCGCAAACAGATGTTTTTAAAATGATTCCTGGCCTGGAAAACGCCTCGTTCGCGCGTCTCGGCGGCATCCACCGCAACACCTTCATCAACTCGCCGACCCTGCTTGACGATCAGATGCGTCTGCGAAACCGCCCGAATATCCGGTTCGCCGGTCAGATCACTGGCGTCGAGGGCTATGTCGAATCCGCCGCGATGGGTCTGCTCGCGGGCCGCATGGCCGCCGCCGAAATCCTCGGCGCGCCGATCCTGCCCCTGCCGCCCGAAACCGCGATGGGAGCGCTGATCCACCACATCACCGGTGGCGCAGAGGCCAAGACCTTTCAGCCGATGAACGTAAACTTCGGTCTGTTTCCGCCTGCCGAGGGCCTGAAAGCCGGCCGCCGCGGCCGCAAGGACCGCTACAAGGCCTATACCGATCGTGCCAAGTCTGCCTGGACCGGTTGGCTGCAACAGGCCGCGCTGGACGCGGCGTGATCCGGCCTGATAGCATTGCGATCATGACTAACGACACGCTTGACACCAAGCTCTGGAAGCCGCGGTCGGTCGACGATACGATGGCGCTGTATCGCGACTGGTCGGCGACCTATGACGCCGATGTCCTTGCCTCTGGCTATGCCACCCCGACACGCGCCGCGACCGCACTTGCGCCTCTGGTCGATCTCAACGGCCCCAGTGCTGGATTTCGGCTGCGGCACCGGTCTGTCGGGGCTGGCGCTGCGTGAGGCCGGGTTCACGGCCATCGACGGCACCGATATCACGCCGGAGATGCTCGCGCTGGCCCGCGCCAAGGACATATACCGCAACCTCTGGCAGTCGACCGCCGGCGAATTGAGCATAAAACCAGATAGTTATGCGACGATCCTCGCGGCTGGCGTGGTCAGCTTGGGTGCGGCCCCGCCCGAAACGCTGGACATGTCTGCTCGGTGTCCTGCCCTCCAAAGGCCACCTCGCTTTTTCCTACAACGACCCCACGCTCGCCGATCCGGCCTATACCGGCCAACTCGACGCTCTGATCGCCGACGGCCACAGTATCGTCTTTCGCAGCCATGGGCCGCATCTGCCGGAAAAAGGCATGGGATCCGACGTCATCATCCTCTGCAAGGCATGATCACCCGCTTCGCGCCGTCCCCGACCGGCCCGCTGCATCTGGGCCACGCCTATTCTGCCATGCTGGCGCATGACATGGCGCGCGATGCTGGCGGAACCTTCCTGCTGCGGATCGAGGACATCGACCAATCCCGCGCCCGCCCGGAATGGGAGGCGCTGATCTTCGAGGATCTGCACTGGCTCGGCCTCGACTGGCCGATCCCCGGTGATGCGCCAGTCCGACCGCCTGCCTGCCTATGCCGAGGCCCTGCACCGGCTGACGGAGATGGGCCTTACCTATCCGTGCACCTGCTCTCGCGCCGATATCCGCAGCGGCCCTCGCCGCGCCGCAGGAAGGCGTGCCGCTCCTTGGCCCCGACGGGCTGGTCTATCCCGGCACCTGCCGGGGCCGAGCCGCAGATCGCCGGAACCGCCGCTATCCGCCTCGACATGGCCCGTGCTCTCGACGCCGCGCATGTCGACAAGTTACCGGTTTCAGCGAAACCGGAGAGAAGCATCGTGGAACCCACGGCCTCGATCCCGTGCACCTGATGGAAGGGGTTGGCGACATCGTTCTCGCCCGGCCCGGCCTTGGAACCTCTTACCACCTTGCGGTCACAGTTGACGATGCCGCGCAGGGCATTACCAATGTAATTCGCGGCGAAGATCTGTTTGAGGCCACGCAGATCCACGTCGTACTTCAAGTATTGCTTGAACTTACCAACGCCAACCTATCATCACCACAACCTAATCCGTGATCAATCACGGCAAACGGCTCGCCAAACGCGACGATGCCCGCGCGATCCGAAAATATCGCGACGACGGCGCAACGCCTGCCGACATCCGCCGCATGGTCGGTCTCTGACTCACTTTCAGTTCAGGGGCTGCGTTCTATGCCTCAGGCGCCAATAGCTCGACTTCCACTCCACCGTGCACAGCGGTGTAGAAACAGGTTCGCCGGTTCGTGTGGCACGCCGGTCCGGTCTGGCGCACCAGCAGCCAGCAGGCAATCCCGATCGCAATCCAGCCGCATCTCGACCAGTTCCTGCGTATGGCCCGAGGTCTCGCCCTTGACCCAGAACGCCGCCCGCGACCGCGACCAATAGGTCACCCGCCCCGTCGCCATCGTCCGCGCCACCGCTTCGGCATTCATCCAGGCCAGCATCAGAACCTCATGGCTGGTCGCATCCTGGGCGATCACCGGGATCAACCCGCGATCATCATAGCGCAGAACTCGCAGCATCAAAGGGCATGGCCAGACCTTTCCAAGCGGACAATCCCGGCCTATCTAGGACAGCACGGACCAAAGGAAAAGCCATGAGCGACGCTGACCTCATCAACCTCTATTCCGACCGCATCCTTGCACTGGCTGCGGATATCCCGCTGAACCGGCGGCTCGATGCGCCGGACGCAACGGTCAAGCGCCGCTCGCCGCTCTGTGGTTCCACCGTCACGGTGGATGTGATCCTGAAAGACGGCCGCATCGCGGAATTTGGCCAGGATGTGAAAGCCTGCGCGCTCGGCCAGGCCTCTGCCTCGGTTGTTGCCGCCAATATCATCGGCCGCAGCCGGACCGAGGTTGAACACGCCCGTGACCAGCTGAAAGCCATGCTCAAAGAAGGTGGACCGGTCCCCGATGCGCCCTTCGACGCGCTTGAGGTGCTGCTTCCCGCGCGTGATTACAAGAACCGTCACGCTTCAATCATGCTGGCCCTCGAAGCCACGACAGAGGCTATGGCGGAAGCTGAGGCCGCAAAGACCGCCTGACCGCTTCCTTTTTCCCGAAAATATCCGCGCCGCAGCTTTGTACGAAAGTGCGAAAAAAAACCGCCGCACTTCCCGAAGGGAAGGCGGCGGCAGGCAGAGGTCTGAAGGATCGGCCAGATCCGGGGATAGGGCCCCGGGGCGACAGGACAGGCAGTGTCAGTCAGCCGCGTATCGACGTGGGGACAGAGATACGCAGGCGAGTAGCGGCCGTTTCAGACCCGGGCAGGTCAGGCAAGACCCGGCAGGTAAAGTCCAGCCATCAGCAGAACGACAAGCGCGGCTGCACCTGCCGCATCGCCCAGCAATGTGGGCGCCGTGCGCTCGATAATGGCTTTGAGTTCAGTAAACATTGGGCGGCTCCTGTAGATCAGGTTTGTTGCCTCTTTGTTCCATATGGTTAACGCGATGTAAAGAACTTTATAAGAACATTTGCGAACAAAGCGGAACATTTATGCTAACCCACTGAAATCAAACGGATCGCTCGGTCCTGTTCCATCAGCCACAACAGAACGCGCGCCGCGCGGCCACGGTCACTCTCCAGCTTCGGATCATCATGCAGCAGTCTGCGTGCATCCGATTGCGCCAGAGCCATCAGCGCGGTTTGCCGTTCAAGATCGGCAACTCGGAATTTCGGTAACCCCGATTGCGCCGTGCCAATCAGATCGCCGGCCCCGCGCATTGCCAGATCCTCCTCGGCGATGCGGAACCCGTCCTCGGTCTCGCGCAAGATTTCCAGTCGTCGCCTACCCCCTTCGGTCAAGGGTGGCTGGTACATCAGAAGACACGTCGACTCGGCGCTACCACGTCCGACTCGCCCGCGAAGCTGGTGCAACTGGGCCAGCCCGAAGTGTTCGGCCCGCTCGATCACCATGATCGAGGCATTCGGCACGTCGACGCCAACCTCGATCACCGTCGTCGCCACCAGCACTTTGGTCTCGCCCGCGACAAACCGTGCCATCGCGGCGTCCTTCTCGGCGGGGGGCAACTGGCCATGCACGAGCCCGACGATGTCTTCGCCCAAGATCGCGCGCAGCCGCTTGAACCTTTCCTCGGCGGCGGTCATATCGCTGACCTCGCTTTCCTCGACCAGCGGACAGACCCAGTAGCATTGCCGTCCCTCGGCGATCGCGCGGCGCAGATGATCGACCACCTCGTCGATCCGACCGGCAGAGACCAGCGCGGTCTTGACCGGCTGACGGCCTGGCGGTTTTTCGTCCAGCACGGACACATCCATATCGCCATATTGCGACAGCGCCAGGCTGCGCGGAATCGGCGTCGCGGTCATCACCAGCACATCCGCGAGGCGGCCCTTGGCCCCCAGCTCCATCCGCTGCGACACACCGAATCGGTGCTGCTCGTCGACAATCGCCAGCCGCAGATCGTGGAATTCGACATCCTTCTGAAATACCGCGTGGGTGCCGACCAGCACCTGGATTTTGCCCGCCTTCAGCGCCGTCAGTTTCGCGGCGCGTTCCGCCCCCTTGTCGCGTCCGGTCAACAGCTCCAGCACCACGCCGGCCTGCTCGGCCAAGGGCTGTAACCCGTCCAGATGCTGGCGCGCCAAAATTTCGGTTGGGGCCATCATCACGCCCTGCCCGCCCGCCTCGACCGCGACCAGCAGCGCCATGAATGCCACCAGCGTTTTGCCGGACCCGACATCGCCCTGCAACAGCCGGTTCATCCGCTGAGGCGCGGCCATATCGGCCGAAATTTCGCGGATCGACCGCTCTTGCGCGCCGGTCGGGCTGTAAGGCAATGCGGTCAGAACCTTGCGCTGCAACTGCCCGGTCGCATGGCTTTCCCGCCCCTTGCCGCGCTGAAGCGCCGTCCGCGCCAGAGCCAGCGTCAGCTGATGCGCAAACAGCTCGTCATAGGCCAGCCTCACCCGCGCGGGCGAAGTCGCCGCCAAATCGCCAGAGCCCTTGGGCGCGTGTGCCGCCACCACCGCCGCATGAAAATCGGGCCAGCCCTCGCGGGCTATCAGCGCCGGGTCGATCCATTCGGCCAGCTCCGGCACCCTCGATATCGCCCCCTGCGCGGCCTTTCCGATCAGTTTTTGCGTGACACCCGCGGTCAGCGGATAGACCGGCTCATAGTCCGGGATATCGGCCGCCTCTCCGACCGGCAGGATGTGGTCGGGATGCACCATCTGCGCCACCCCGTCGAAGATCTCGACCTTGCCAGAGATCAGCCGCCGTTGCCCGGTCGGCAACTGCTTGTTCAGCCAATCGTTACGTGCATGGAAGAACACCAGTTGAAAGGTCGTCGCGGCATCCTGCACGTTCACACGGGTCGGACCGCCCTTCTTGCGGGCCGGAAAATGCAGCCCCACCTCGACCTCGACGGTTACTGTTGCTGGCGCCTGAACCTCGCGGATGCTGGCGCGGCGGCGGCGGTCTACCACCGAATAGGGCAATGTGAAAATCAGGTCGCGCGGCTTCTCGACACCCATTTGCGCGAAATGTTGCGCGGTTTTCGGGCCCACGCCTTCCAGCGTTTCCAGCCCGGCGAACAGCGGGAACAAGATCGGTGGGCGGCTCATGGGGCGCCGATCAGGGCAAGCCAGCCGTCTTCGTCGATCATCTCGATACCCAGTTCCTCGGCCTTCTTGGCCTTCGATCCGGCCCCTGGACCTGCCACCACGAGGTCGGTCTTGGCGCTGACCGAACCTGCCACCTTGGCCCCCAGTGCCTCGGCTCGCGCCTTGGCCTCGGCGCGACTCATCTTCTCGAGCGTGCCGGTGAAGACCACCGTCTTGCCCGCGACCGGGCTGTCGATGGCACCGCGCTGCACCGCATCCTGAATGTCCAGTTCCGCCACCAACCGGTCGATCGATGCGCGCTCGGCCTCTTGCTGGAACGTGGTCACGACCGAGGCCGCCAGCACGTCGCCGACGCCGTCGATATTGATCAGCTCGTCCCAGTCCGGCCCCTCGCCGACCGTCGCCTGTGTCATCGCCGCCTCGAAGGCATCCCACGACCCGTAGTGCCCGGCCAACAAGCTTGAGGCGCTCTCGCCGACGTGTCGTATCCCGAGTGCAAAGATCACGCGATGGAGTGGAATTGTACGTTTATCGTCAATGGCCTGAAAGAGATTGATCGCAGATTTCTCACCCCAGCCATCGCGGTTCTTCAGCTTCGATACATTCGCCGCGTCGCGGCTGGCGAGTGTGAAAATATCCGCCGGCTCGCGGATCGGCAGCTGGTCATCGTGATAGAACATCTCGACCTGCTTGGCGCCCAGCCCCTCGATATCGAAGGCGCCGCGGCTGACGAAATGTTTCAGCTTTTCAACCGCCTGCGCCGGACAGATCATGCCGCCGGTGCAGCGCCGCACTGCGTCACCTTCCTCGCGCACCGCCTCTGATCCGCATTCCGGACAAACGGTTGGGAAGTCGTAGGGCTGCGCGCCTTCCGGTCGTTTCGTCAGATCGACATCCGCGATCTTCGGGATCACATCGCCGGCGCGGTAGACCTGCACCCAGTCGCCAATGCGGATGTCCTTGCCGCCCCGGATCACTTCGCCCCGCGAATCGCGCCCCGCGATGTAATCCTCGTTGTGCAGCGTTGCGTTCGAGACGACGACGCCACCTACCGTTACCGGCGCAAGCCGCGCCACCGGAGACAGCGCGCCGGTTCGACCGACCTGAATGTCGATGGCTTCCAGCCGGGTCCAGGCCAGTTCGGCGGGAAATTTGTGGGCGATCGCCCATCGCGGCGTGGTCGAGCGGAACCCGAGCCGCCGCTGCAATGCCAGATCATCAACCTTGTAGACCACGCCGTCGATGTCATAACCAAGCGTCGCGCGCTGCGCCTCGATCTTGCGGTATTGCGCCAGCATCTCTTCCGGCCCACGGCATAAGGTGGTCAGCGGATTGGTCTTGAAACCAAGCGTTTCCAGCCGCGCGATTGCGTCGATCTGCGTTTCGGCCAGAGGTTCGGAATGGGCGCCCCAGGCATAGGCGAAGAATCGCAAGGGCCGCGCGCGGGTGATCGCGGCATCAAGCTGGCGCAGTGATCCAGCGGCGGCATTTCGCGGATTGGCAAAGGTCTTGCCGCCTGTCTGGGCCTGGCGCGTGTTGAGGGCTGCGAAATCGGCATGGCTCATGTAGACTTCGCCGCGCACCTCCAAGCAGGTCGGGTGCATCGGTCAGATTCTGCGGAATATCAGCGATCGTGCGGGCATTGGCGGTGACATTCTCGCCAACCTCGCCATCGCCGCGCGTGGCGGCCTGCACCAATCGCCCGCCCTCATAGCGCAGCGACAGCGACAGGCCGTCGATCTTGGGTTCGGCTGTATAGGTGACCACGGCATCGCCCAGCCCCAGAAACTTGCGCACCTGATCGTCGAAATCAGCAATGCTCTCATCGTCAAACGCATTGGCGAGTGACAGCATCCGCACCGAATGTGTGACCTTGGCAAAGCCCTCGGCGACAGCGCCACCGACGATGTCGCTTGGACTGTCGGCACGTTTTAGATGCGGGAACCGGGCCTCGATCGCTGCATTGCGCAGCTTCATCGCGTCATAGTCGGCATCCGAGATCTCGGGCGCGTCTTCGGTGTGATACGCGGTGTTGGCCCGGCCGATTGCTTCGGCCAGACGGGCCAGTTCGACGCGCGCCTGATCCTCGTTCAGATCGTCAACCGCGAGTCCCGCGTTGACGGTATCCCCCTCTGGCATCGGATCCCTCTTCGATACGGACCCCAAAGTGATAGGAGCCCGCCTCACAGAGGTCCAGTGCCCAGATGCACCGGGGCGGGGCCTGACCATCGCCCGACCCCGCCCCGCTCCTGCTGATCCGCCGCCCGGATTTTACCGCGCGGACTGCCTGCCTCAGCCGTTCACCGCGATCTGCTGATCGTACTGCGTCGGTTCGGGATCGCGCAGCACGTAGCCACGGCCCCACACTGTCTCGATGTAGTTCTCTCCGCCTGTTGATTGCGCCAGCTTCTTGCGCAGCTTGCAGATGAAGACGTCGATGATCTTGAGTTCTGGCTCGTCCATACCGCCGTAGAGGTGGTTCAGGAACATTTCTTTCGTCAGTGTCGTGCCTTTGCGCAAGGACAGAAGCTCCAGCATCTGGTATTCCTTGCCGGTCAGATGCACCGGCTTGCCGCCCGTGCTGACGGTCTTGGCGTCAAGATTGACCTCGACCTCGCCGGTCTTGATCACCGACTGCGAATGACCCTTGGAGCGGCGGATGATCGCATGGATCCGCGCCACCAGTTCCTCTCGGTGGAAGGGTTTGGTCAGGTAATCGTCCGCGCCAAAGCCGAAACCCTTGATTTTGCTCTCGGTATCGTCGGCGCCCGACAGGATCAGGATCGGTGTTTCGATCCGCGACAGCCGCAACTGCCGCAGCACTTCATGCCCGTTCATGTCTGGCAGGTTCAGGTCCAGCAGGATCAGATCGTAGTCATAGAGCTTTGCCAGATCGATCCCTTCTTCCCCGAGGTCGGTGGCATAGACATTCAGATTGGCATGGGTCAGCATCAGTTCGATGCTCTTCGAGGTTGTGGGATCGTCCTCTACCAGCAAGACTCTCATGTTAATTTCTCCGCTACTGTCCGTTCGTCATGTTCATCCTTGCCAAAGAATGGTTAACGACCCGTTATCATCGCGGATAACATTAAGGTTTCAACTCATGGTTGTCTATACTGCTGAATCTGAGTTGCTTTCAGCGCCGCCTCGCCATGCGTCTCTATCGCCATGCGCCATTCGTCAAATTCCGCTTCCGACAAGGCCCACCGCGCCAGCGCGTCGCTGCGCGTGATCAGCCCCGCGGCGACGCCGCGCACCACGGCGGCCTTGCGGCTGGCGACCCAGCGGCGGGTCTCGGCGGGTGGCAGATCGGCGCGGGTCATGATGCGGCCATCGGGCAAGGTGACGGTGCGCGGACCGTCGATTTTCTTCAGATACATGGTTTCACCCCTCTCAAAGGTGCCCCAATCTGACGCGATCACGCTTAATGGCGGGTGAAACTGCCCCTTGTTAGTATCTCGCATTTTCCTATATTCCGTCAGACTTCGGTAAAGGTTTGTTCGATGGCACTCGACGGCGACAGCGCTGGTCTGAATTCCCTGGGGTTTGCGAAAGCTCCGGCTGATACCCGCGTGGTCGTTGCGATGTCGGGCGGCGTGGACTCGTCGGTGGTTGCGGCCGAGTTGGCGCGCGAGGGCTACGATGTCGTCGGCGTCACGCTGCAACTCTACGACCATGGTGCTGCGCTGGCCAAGAAGGGCGCCTGTTGCGCCGGGCGCGATATCCACGACGCCCGACGCGTGGCTGAGGAAATGGGGTTTCCGCACTACGTCCTCGATTATGAAAACGTCTTCAAGGACGCTGTGATCGACGAATTCGCCGATAGTTACCTTGCGGGCGCCACCCCGGTGCCCTGCATTCGCTGCAACGAGCGGGTCAAGTTCAAGGATCTTCTGGAAACCGCGAAAGATCTGGATGCCGACTGCATGGCGACGGGCCACTACATTCAGCGCAAACAAGGCGTCTACGGACCGGAATTGCATTGCGCCACCGATGCCAACCGCGATCAGAGTTATTTCCTGTTCTCGACGAAGCCGGAACAGCTTGAGTACCTGCGTTTTCCACTGGGCCATCTGGCCTCCAAGGCCGAGACCCGCGCGCTGGCCGCGAAATACGGCCTTTCAGTCGCTGACAAGCCCGACAGCCAAGACATCTGCTTTGTGCCCAATGGCAATTACGCAAGCGTGATCGAGAAGCTGCGCCCCGGCGCGGCGGAACCGGGCGAGATTGTGGATGTCGACGGCAATATATTGGCCGAACATAACGGTGTCATCCACTACACGATCGGCCAGCGCCGCGGCCTTGGAATCGGCGGCCTTGCTGATCCGCTTTATGTCATCAAACTCGACGTCGACGCCCGCCGGGTGGTCGTCGGGCCGAAAGAGTTGCTTGCCACCCGGACCATCCCGGTGCGCGAAATCAACTGGTTGGGCGACGGCGCCTTCGACGCGGTGCCCGAACGCCATATCGCCGTCAAGGTCCGCTCGACACGCCCGCCGCGCGAAGCGATCCTGCGCCCGACTGGTCCCACCACTGCCGAGGTCGAACTGTTGACGCCGGAAGAGGGCGTCAGCCCCGGCCAGGCCTGTGTCTTTTACGACCCCGCCAGCAGCCGCATCTTCGGTGGTGGATGGATCTGGCGCGGCTATTGACGGTGGGTTTGCGAAACGGAGCGCCTGCGGCGCGCTGATTTGATGGCGGGGTCGTCCCGACCCCGCGGCCCTCGGCGAGGATATTTAAGAGACAATGAAACTGGAGGTCAGAGCCCCAGGCCGTCGAGTACGGCGCGTGCGGCGCGCAGGCCGGGAGCCTCTGCCCCGCGCCCGAGCGCCTGCATCGTCTCTTCCATCGCACCAAGCTGATCTTGCCGCTGTGTGGGATCATCCAGAAGCGCATTCAGCGCTTTGGCGATCGGGGCAGGCTTGCAGTTTGGCCCGAGGAATTCCGGCACGGCCAGCCGCCCGCTGACCAGATTGACCAGCGTCACCGTTTCCAGCCTTACCATGCGGTTAAGGATCTGCCAGCTGAGCCAGTTCATATCATAGGCGATCACCATCGGCGTCGCCACCGCTGCAAGTTCCAGCGACACCGTGCCTGAGGCCGCCAGTGCCACATCGGCGGCCGCGAAGGCCGTGCGTTTGCGCGCTTCGGCATCGCCCGCCCGCATCTTGCGAGGGTCCAGAACCACAGGTTCACCGGGCCATGACCTGACCCCAGCGAGCACCGCATCGGTCACTCCGTTGGCTGCAGGCACGACCACCCGCGCGGTCGGATGCGCCACCAGAACCGGCCGCAGCGCCGCGCCAAAGACCGGGGTCAACCGGCTGACCTCTGCCTTCCGCGATCCGGGAAGGACCAGCACCATCGGCGCATCGCCTAGCCCCTGTTCCGCTCGAAAAGTTTGTACGTCCTCGTCGGAGGGTACAGGTTCCGCCACCACCGGATGCCCGACGAAATCGCAGCGCATCCCGGCGGCTTCCATGTAGGGCGGCTCGAACGGCAACAGCGCCAGCACCTGGTCGATGCTTTTCGCCATCTTGGCCGCGCGGCCCGCCCGCCACGCCCAGACCGAGGGCGCGACATAATGTACTGTCCGGATGTCAGAGGCGGCCTTGACCCGGCGCGCGACGCGCAAGGTAAAATCCGGGCTGTCGATGGTGATCAGAACGTCCGGGCACAAACGCAGCACATCCGCTGCGGTCTCCTCGATCCGCCGCATCAGCGCACGGTATTTCGGCAGCACTTCGGCAATTCCCATCACCGAGAGTTCCTGCATCGGAAAGAGGCTCTTCAGCCCCTCGGCCTGCATCAGCGGCCCGCCGACCCCTTGAAACTCCACATCGCCCGCCAGCGTCTTCAGACCCGCCATCAGCGCTGCCCCAAGTTTGTCGCCCGAGGCTTCGCCGGCGATGAGGTAGACCCGGATCACGGCGTATCCCGCACCCAGATGAAGAGACCGTCGGCATCGGCGGCCGCCACGGTTGCGGCCGCGTCCAGCACGATCACGCCATCCTCCTCGATGACGATGCCCGATAGCCCCGCGGCTTTCACCCCGGCAACAGTGTCAGGTCCGATCACCGGTAGATCGGCGCGGCGGTCTTGCCCCGGCTTCGGTGCCTTGAAGAGAATCCCGCCAGCCGGTCCCTTTGGCCGTCGTTTGCCTGCGAGCGAGGCCAGCATCCAGTCTGTACCGCCAAGCGCCTCGACCGCCAGTGCCTGGCCCGCGGCTACGACGCAGGCCTGGCCGATATCGGCATGGCCAAGGGCGTCCAGAATCTCGACCGCGCGCAATGCGTCGTCGCGGTCGCGCTCGCCCGGTTTTGCGACCGTCGGCACGCCCAATGCGGGCAGCAGGTCCGGCATCAGCTCATGCACCGCACGCAGCTGGAACCCGAATTCCTCGATGATGAACAGGATTTCGCGCAAGGCGCCGTCATCACCCGCCGAGATTGCCGCCGTGATGCCCGGCACGAAAGGCTCGGTTGCTGCGTCCACGGCAGTTGGGTCCAACTTGGGCCGCTGTACCCGGCCCGCCAGGCAAAGCTCGGTGACGCCTTGGGCTTTGAGGTCGGCCAGCAGGCTGCCCAGATGTTCGACCCGGAACCGGATCGGGGTTGCCGACTTGATCCGCGAGGGAAACCCATCCAGTTCGACGATCAGTGGAGTCTCGCCATGCTCCAGCATGTGCCGGTGCAACAGGACCGGCAACTCTCCCTCGCCTGCAACGATGGCCAGCACCGCCCGGCCCCTCAACTTGGCGTCAGGAACGACCGGTCGCTGGCGGCAAGGATGAAATCCACCACCTCGCGCACATAGTCGCTGTCGGTTTCATCGGCGATCCGGCGGGCGCGTTCCTGAAACGCGCCCTCGCCCTGCGCCAGCGCCTGATAGGCGGCACGCAGGGCCGTGATGTCGGCGCGCGCCACGCCGCGCCGCTTGAGGCCGACAAGGTTCAGCCCGTCCAACTCTCCGCGCGGCCCCTGCACGAGGCCATGCGGTATCACGTCATTGGTCACCATCGTCACCGCGCCGATGATCGCGCCCTTGCCGATGCGCACCCATTGGTGGATGCCCGACAGCCCGCCGATGATCACATCGTCGCCGATAATGCAATGCCCGGCCAGAGCGGCCTGATTGGCCATGATCACCCGGTTGCCGACCTTCACGTCATGGCCGACATGGGCGCCGGTCATGAACAGGCAATCGTCGCCCACTCGCGGTAATCCCACCACCGCCCTCGGTGCCAAGGTTCAGCGTCGCGCCCTCGCGGATGCGGTTGCGCTTGCCGACGATCAGTCGGGTATTTTCGCCGTGATATTTCAGGTCCTGCGGGATCTCTCCGACCACGGCGAAGGGAAAGACGACGGTTTCGTCGCCCACTTCGGTCCAGCCGGTCACCACCGCATGGCTTTTCAGATGCACCGCCCGGCCAAGCGTCACATCCGCGCCGACCACGCAGAACGGCCCGATGACGCAGTCCGCACCGATGGTTGCGCCGTCCTCGACGACGGCGCTGGCATGGACGCTGCGCGGAGGGATGAATAGCCATACCCGTCAGTCCTTCGGCAGGTCCATCATGGCGGTGAACTCGGCCTCCGCGGCCAGTTCGCCGTCAACCTCTGCGCGCCCCGTGAACTTCCAGATCTTGCCGCCGCCACGCTTGGTCTCGACATGCAGCTTCAGCACGTCGCCCGGCACCACCTTGCGGCGGAACTTGCAGTTATCGATGGCCATGAAGTAGACAAGGAAGTTCTTGTCGGCGAGTCCCAGCGACACCCCGACCATCACCGCCGAGGTCTGCGCCATCGCCTCGATGATGGTGACGCCGGGCATGATCGGCGCGCCGGGGAAATGGCCCTGAAAATGCGGCTCGTTGAAGGTGACGTTCTTGATGCCGGTGGCGGTCTTGCCGTCGACGATATCGACGACCTTGTCGATCAGCAGGAACGGATAGCGATGCGGGATGATCCGCTGGATCAGGTCGATATCGGCGGTGGTTTGATCACTGGTCATGGTTCGTCCCTGAACTGCTTTGATTGGTCGTAGCAATTCGCCCCCTGCGGCACAAGCACGGCGCGCGCACCGTCACTCGGATGACGGTGCTTCGCCGGTTGCGGGGTCTGTGGCCGGCGCGGCGGGCTCCAGCGCCGCCGGATCGGCGCCGTCGGCCAAGGTCGCATTGATCCGCGCGATCACCTCATCCGTGATATCGGCGCTGTCGGCCGACAACACAACGCTGCGGCGCTCGAGTATCACGATCGCCCCGCGCTCACGTCCGATGCTGGTCAGGATCGGCGCGATCACGTCGATGAAATTCTGCCGCTCCGCCTCGCGTTTGGCCTGTAGGGCGCGCTGCTTGGCGTCCTGTTCGGCCCGGATACGTTGCACCCTGGTGTCGAATTCGTCGGCCAAGGCGCGAAACTCTGTAGGCGGCATTTCCGAGCGCTTTGTGGTCAGGCCCTGCTCTTCGGCAGTCAGCTCTGCCTCGATCTGGCGGTTCTCGGCGACCAAGGCTTCCAACTCGGCCTCAAGTTCACCGGTGATCTTCCTGCCAATTTCGCTGGTTCCGAATACCCGTTCGCTGTCGATGGTCAGAACTGGCGAAAGGTTACCCCCCGCTTCCTGCGCCAGCGCCGCAGCCCCGAGCCACAGCGCCATAGCAACCAGACTGCCCAGGCCTCGCCGCATGATCAGAATTGCGTCGAGATTGTCAGGTCAAAGCTTTGCTCCTTGTCGTAATCTTCCTTCTGCAAAGCCTTTGAGAAGTTGAAGCGCAGTGGGCCAAGCGCTGTGGTCCAATAGACCGAAACACCGACTGTTGAGCGCCAATAACGACTGTCATCAATTGCGCCACCGGCGGTATTGTCCAGCCCCCACACCGATCCGACATCAAAGAAAAGCCCGCCAGTGATGCCGTATTCCTCTGGCAGACCCAGTGGGAACTCGCTCTCAAACCGCGCTACGGCGAAATAGTTGCCCCCCAACGCATCCTTGTTCCTGACCGTCAGGTCGCGCGGACCAACGCCTGCAGCCTCGAAGCCGCGCATCCGCGATGAGGTCAGAAAGAAGCGGTCATTCAGCCGGCTGTCGCCCCCTGTCGTGGTCAGAGCTCCGCCCTCCAGCGTGGCGCGCAGGGTGACATCATCGTTCCAGATCTTGCGCTCTGCGGTCGCCGAGGCCGTCGTGGTAATGAATCGCGTACTGTTCTCCAGCGCCGTGAAGTCCTGACCAAAACGGAAGGCCAACACGGTCTGCGGGTTCAAGCCGTTGCGGCGGTTGTCGAAGTTGTAGTAATAGCCAACCGTATTGCCAAACAACGCGCCCTCGGCTTCCTCGGCCTTGAGCACCGAAGAGGACCGCCTGTCCACGTTGAAAATCTCATCCTGACTCAGCGCGTAACTCAGGCCCAGCCGGCCATTCTCGCTTACCGGAAAATCGAAGCCGGGGCTGATCGTGGCGGCCTTGGTGTCATAGCTGGTGTAGTCATACTGTGTTTCGCGGTAGTCTGCCCGGAAACTGAACGCCAGGTCACGGCCCAGAAACGCCGGTTCCACGAACGTGATGCCGGTTTCGCCGCTATCCACGCCGACCGCAATGTCAATGCTCAACCGCTGGCCGCGGCCAAGGAAGTTCCGCTCGCGGAAACTGCCGGTTACGCCGACGCCGGACTGCACGCTGTAGCTCGCGCCAAAGGTCAGCGATCCGGTCAGCGCCTCCTCGACATTGACATCGACAATTACCTGATCCGAGGCGGTGCCCTGCCGGGTTTCCACCTCGGCGGTCTCAAAAAGACCGAGCGCACGGATGCGTTCAGCGGATTCGCGGATTTCGCGCGGGTTGAATGGATCGCCCTCGACGGTCTTGAACTCGCGCCGGATCACCCGGTCCAGCGTCGTGGCATTGCCCTCGATATCGATCCGCTCAACAAAAACTCGTGGGCCGCGGACCAGCGCGAATTCCACATCCAGCGTCAGATCACGCTCATTGCGGGTGATGCGGGGATCGACGCGGACAAAGTTCAGCCCCTGCCGCACGGCAAGGTTTTCCATTCGCGCGATGGTGTTGTCGATCCAGAGTGGCGAATACGTGGTGCCGGGGCGGATCTTCGACATCGCAAGAAACGCGTCGGCATCCACTTCCGGCAGATCGCTCGTGGCGGTGATTTGCCCGAACTTGAAACTCTGGCCCTCTTTGACCGTGAACGTCAGGAAGAACGCGTTGCGCTCGCGTGAGAAATCCGAGGTCACCGACAGGATCTCGAAATCGACATAACCACGCGCCGCGTAGAAATCGCGCAACAGCTGCTTGTCCAGCTCGACCCGGTCCTCGATGAACGTGTCACGCCGGATAATGCGGCGCAAGAAGACCGGCCTGCTTGGTATCCAGCACCCGACGCAGACGCCGGTCGGAAAAGTCACGGTTGCCGACAAACGACAAGCGCTCAACCTCGACCACCCGACCCTCGGTGACCTCAAAGACCACATCGACGCGGTTTTCGGACTGCCGGATCAGACGGGGCGTGACGGTTGCGGCCATCCGGCCTTCGGTGCGGTAAGCCTCGGTCAGGGCTGCGGCATCCTGCTCGATCTGGCTGGGGTTAAGCACCCGTCGCGGTTGTGAGCTGATCAGCGCAAGCGCCTTTTCGTCATCGATCCGGCGGTTGCCCTCGACCGAGATGCGGTTGATCGTCGGCCATTCGGCGACCCGGATCAACAGCTGCCCGCCTTGCGGAACAAAGTCGACCGTCTCGAAAAGGCCGGTTTGCAGAACCTTTTGATAAGCTTCGTTCAGTTGCGCTGCACTTAGCGTCTGGCCCCGCGCGATTCCGGTAAATGCGATCACCGAAGCCGCCTCGATGCGCTGGTTGCCTTCAACTTGAATGGCGCTGAACTGATAGCTCTGCGCTTGTGCGGCCTGCGGCGCCAGCGCCGAAACAATTGTTATTGAAAGGAAAATCAGAACCGTGGAGCGAAGGACGAATTTCATGAAAACCGAAGCGCCGCCCGCTTCCCTGCCGCACTCTATGCTCATAGGCCCCAATCCACTGTTAACATCCCTCGTGAATGCTAGGTATCGGGATTGAACGGCCTTGTCAAAACAGCAAAACGCGCCCGAATGGATTTCTCCCGGACGCGTCGGTTTCGGTTGAAAGTCTTTGGATCAGGAGTAGAGCGACCCGATAAACGCGCCCGCCCCAAGTGCCGCCGCGATGGTCGCAAAATAAAGCAGCCGATCCCAGTTCAGATCGACCAGCAGGGAAAGCCCGCGATACCCGCTTTGAATCGTTTGCATGAGTAAACCCTCACTATTTACAGCCCAACACCAGATTAATGCCCGAATGTGGCGCGATTGTGGCGTCAGGCGCGCAGGGATAATTTCAGGAAGAAGAAACCGGCTTCTTTCAGCCGAAATATCCTTGCCGAAGGCAGCATGATGATTTTTGTGCTGGAAGTACTTGATTGCCTTGCCCCGTCACGGGCAGGTCAGATCGTTCATCAGCGCAAAACCCATCATGGTCAACAGCAGCGCGAACCCGATGGTCATCAGCACGCGCAGTGCACCGTCGCTGGGCGGTTTGCCCACCACCGCCTCATAAGCGTGAAACACCAGATGCCCGCCATCCAGAACCGGCACCGGAAAGAGGTTCAGCAGTCCCACCGCCGTGGACAGCACTGCGATGAACCAGATGAAGCTGGTCAGCCCCTGGCTGGCGATCTCTCCAGAGGTCTGAGCGATCCCGATCGGACCGCGAATGTTGCACGACGATATCGCCCCCGAAATCACATGCGTCAGCCCCGAGATCGAGGATTTCATGATGAACCAGGTCTGCTCGGCGCCGTAGCCGACGGAGGTCAGGACTCCCGGAGACTCTGTCATCGGGACAAAGACCATGCCACCGGAAATGCCGATCAGCCAGCGAGTTTCGAACCCTCCATCTGCGTCTGGCAGGTCCATCCGGCGCGGCGCCAGCGTGAAATCGATCACGGCGCCATCGCGCCATACCTTCAGAAGCATCGGCTTGCCGTCCGAGGCGCCGACAATGTCGCGCAACTGGGCAAAGGTTGCCACCGGCGTACCGTCGACTGAACTCGATCACGTCACCGACGCGCAGGTCGATATCCATCGCCGCCGATCCCGGCGTCAGAGAAGAGATGATTGGCGGATAGGGATGCGGACCTGGCACGGTCAAGACCGCTCCGTTGCGGTTGACGGTATAGTCAAGCACGGCCTCACTGGGCAGCTTGTCGATGAAGCCGTCGAATTCCGCCGAGTTCCGGCGTGTCGATTCCGGCGATCGCCAGCACCTCGTCGCCGACCTGAAGCCCCTGCTCTACCGGTACCGGACGCAGTTCCGCGATGGTAAGCGGATCGGACGCCAGACCCCGGACAGCCGATGATCGCCGCAAAAACGATGATCGACAGGATGAAATTGAATACCGGACCCGCCGCCACTGTCGCCGCACGCGCCCACAGCGGTGCACCATGCATTGAGCGTCGCCGCTCACCCTCGGCCATCGCATGCAGCGCGCCTTCGTCCTTGCCGCTGGCGGCATTCGAATCGCCCAGAAATTTGACGAACCCGCCAAACGGCAGTGCGGCCAGCTGCCACCGGGTGCCACGCTTGTCCATCCGCGACCAGATGACCGGCCCGAATCCAAGCGAAAAGACCTCGGCATGAATGCCCGACCAGCGCCCGACGATGTAGTGACCGAATTCATGGATCGCCACGATGATCAAGAGCGCGATCACGAAGGCCGCGACGGTGTAAAGAAAACCGCCGAAAGACGGGATCAGTCCGATTGTATCCAATGGTCAGGCCTTTGTTCTGAGCGTCTCGATTGCCTCGGCGGCGCGTATCCTCGCCACATGGTCGGTTTGGGCGACGTTATCAAGGGTGATCGCGGCATCAATGAGGCCGGGCTCGGATGACATTCGCGTCATGACCAGTTCGACGACCCGCGCCATATCGGTAAACCCGATCGCCCCTGCGATGAAGCTGTCAAGCGCCCGTTCCTTGGCCGCGTTGAACACGGCACCCGCCAGCCCGCCTGCCTGCATGACTTCGCGCGCCAATCGCAGCGCCGGAAACCGCGCCTCATCGGGCGCCTCGAAGCGCAGCTTGCCGATCTTCGCCAGATTCAGCCGCTCGATGGGCAGATGACGGCGTTCGGGCCAGTTCAGAGCATAGCCGATCGCGTGGCGCATATCGGCTGGCCCCAGATGCGCCATCAGCCCGCCGTCACGGAATCCGACAATCGCATGGACCAGACTTTCAGGATGGACCAGAACCTCGATCTGGTTTGGCGACAGGTCGAAAAACTCTTTTGTTTCGATGACTTCCATCGCCTTATTGAACAAGCTTGCAGCAGTCGATGGTGATCCGCTGCCCCATCGCCCAGTTCGGATGGTTCAGTGCCTGCTCCAGCGTCGCTTCGGCCATCCGACCGAATGGCCAGTCGCGGAACGGCCCGCCCGAGGCGGTGATGATCACCCGCTCGACGGCGGCGATATCCTCGCCGACCAGCCCCTGAAAGACAGCCGAATGTTCGCTGTCCACTGGCAGGATCGTCGCGCCATGCTCGGCGGCTACCGCCATCAGAAGTGGCCCGGCCGTGACCAGCAATTCCTTGTTGGCCAGCGCGAGTGTCGTGCCTTGCTCAAGCGCGCGCATCCCCGGTGGCAGGCCGGCGGCCCCGACAATCGCCGACATGATCCAGTCCGCCGGCCGGTCCGCGGCTTCCAGCAAAGCCACCGGCCCTGCCGCAACGCCGACGCCTGACCCCGCAAGGGCGGACCGCAAAGCGCCCAGGCAGTCCTCGAACGCCGTCACCGCAACCTCTGCGCCAAACTCCCGCGCGTCGCGCGCAAGCTTTTCGACGTTGCGCCCGCCGGTCAGGGCCACAACCTTGAACCGTTCGCTGTCGCGCCGGATCAGATCCAGCGTGTTCTGACCGATCGACCCGGTCGCTCCGAATATGGAAATCCGTCTCGGGCTCATGCCCCGGCAACCGCCAGCCAGCCAAGTGCAAAGAAAACAGCCGCCGCCAGCGCCGCCCCGATCATTCCGTCGAACCGGTCCAGAACACCTCCATGGCCCGGCAGGATGTCAGAGGCGTCCTTGACCCCCCGGTACCGCTTTATCGCGCTTTCCAGTATATCGCCCATCTGCCCGGCAAAACCGACCAGAGCACTGACAAGGATCAGCGACGCGCCCGCCCCCGTCAAAGGCAGGAACACCAACCCGACGCAACCTGCGGCAATCCAGCCGGCCACCGTACCCGACCATGTTTTCTTGGGGCTGACCCGTGGCCAGAATTTCGGACCACCCAACCGCCGTCCGACGAAATAACCCGCTGTATCGCTGGCGATTACAACGCCAACCAACCAGAACACCCAGACCGCGCCGAATTCGCGCGCGGCAAGGACCGCGAAACAGGCCAGAATGATTGCCGCGCCATATCCCAGAAGGATCAGACGGTCGCTGCGCACCCAGATCACGCCAAGTGCTGCCAGCGCCGCCAACAACGCCAGCGCCGGGATCGACCCAATCATGCCGCCGCCGATCACCCCTGCGAAAGAAACAAGGCCCAGCACTGGTGCCGCTTCGGCCCGGACTGGCGCAAGCATTCGCGCCAGTTCCCAGACCATGACGCCAGCGGCCACGGCCACCAGCGCCGCAAACCAGAGACCGCCAAGCCAGATCGCGATCAGCCCCACAACGGCCATCGCCGCGGCACTCAACATGCGCGGGCGCAGGTCATTCCACTTGGCCGACGTGTCAGTCATCCAAGAACGGCACCGAAGCGACGCTCGCGCTTGCCGTAATCGCCAATGATCCGCCCAAAGATTTCAGAGGTGAAATCGGGCCACAAGGTGTCGATGAATTCATATTCCGAGTAGGCCGACTGCCATAGCAGGAAGTTCGAGATCCGGGCCTCTCCGCTTGTCCGGATCACCAGATCGGGGTCCGGCAGAACGTAGGTATCCAGATACCGAGCCAGCGTTTCTGCGTCTACAGCCTCGGGGTCCAGCTTGCCTGTTTTCACATCGCGCGCCAGCCGCTTGGTGGCCCGCGCCACCTCATCCCGGCCGCCATAATTCAAGGCCACTGTCAAATGCACCAGATCGTTGTCGGCGGTCATCAGCTCCAGCTCGTCCATAAGCTGCACAAGCTTGTCGTCCAGCTTGATCCGGTCGCCGATGAACCGCACTCGGATACCATTCTCGCGCAGGGCGCGGGCTTCCTTGCTGATGTAGCGACGGAACAGCGTCATCAGTCCCGATACCTCGGCCTGCGTGCGCTTCCAGTTCTCGGTCGAGAAGGCAAAGATCGTCAGGTACTTCACGCCCAGTTCAGGACAGGCCGCCACGATCTCGCGCACCCGCTTGGCGCCGGCCTGATGGCCAAACAGGCGCGGTTTGCCCTGCGCCTGTGCCCACCGCCCATTGCCATCCATGATGATGGCCACATGGCGTGGTCCGTTTGCCAGTAAATCTTTCAAACGTCTTTCCTCGCTCGTCGTCAGACAGGTCCTCAGACCTGCATGATCTCTGCCTGTTTCGCCTCAAGAGCGGCATCGACCAGGGCGATGGTCTTGTCGGTCAGCGCCTGTACCTCATCGGACCAGAATTTCTGATCGTCCTCGGACATGCCATCACCCTTGGCCTTTTTGATCTGGTCCATACCATCTCGCCGCACGTTGCGCACCGCGACTCGGGCGCTTTCGGCATATTGCGCTGCAACTTTGGTCAAATCACGGCGACGCTCTTCGTTTAGTTCCGGAAATCGGCAACATTATGATCGTGCCGTTCAGCTGTGGATTGATCCCCAGCCCGCTTTCGCGGATCGCTTTTTCGACCTTGCCGACCAGCTGCTTGTCCCAGACGTTGATTGTGACCATGCGCGGTTCCGGCACGTTGATCGTGCCCACCTGGTTGATCGGCGTCAGGCTGCCATAGGCGTCCACCATCACCGGATCGAGCATCGAGGAACTTGCCCGCCCGGTCCTCAGCGATCCAAATTCATGCTTCAGCGACGCCATCGCACCATCCATGCGGCGCTGCAGGTCGTCGAGATCTATTTCGTCTGCCATGTCGTTCCACTCGAATATTGGCGGCGTTCTGCCTGTTTTGCGGGTCTTATAGCGTCAACCGGCCACGATTGTATAGATGTCGGGCGTGTAAGTCCTAGTTCTGGGAATCCCGAAGCTCATATGCAGCCTTTTGGTCTGCGCCGGAAGGTCTGATTGCGCAAAGCCCAGGCACCACATCGTAGGCCAACCCGAACAGGCCAAGTCCAAGTCCGATCCCAATCAGAAGACTGCCCGGCCCGACTGCTGCATCACAGTTCTGGCAGGCGGGATTGCACGGAAAGATGACAGGCAACAGTGGTATGATAGCCATACATACGACGAGCTTCCCACCAACCCGCCAAAGCGAACCGGCGCGGCTTAGCGGCTTGATTTCGTCAATCCAGATCAGACCGGATGGGACATATCGGCCCGCGATCAGAGACTCCGCAATACTGTCGATCGACGGATCTTCGTAACGGCCCGCGTAGTGCGGCAGCATGTCTTCCGCGCGGCGATCAAACGGAGCCAGCAGGCGCAGGCTCCGGGCAACGATGGCTATGCGCCCCTCCGCCCGCCGGTCGCGTTGCGGGTAGCCGTCCCAGATCACATCAGCGCAAACAGCAAGTTCGCGCTCGACCACGTCGACGATGTCTTCCTCTTCGAAGAATCCATCAGCGCGTGCGAGCTCGGTCAGTCCCACATCCGTGCGGGTTTGTTCGACCGGAACGCCGATTTCTCGCGCGATGGCCCCGCGAACCCTTTGGATTGTCTCGGTTCTGTCCATGCGCCGGATAGAGTTAAAGTTATTGATAGTATTTTGGCGTAGGCCGGTTCATCCGCCGACGATTGTATAGGTGCCTTTGCCCGCCAGGATGCCCCGGAACCCGCCGGGCTCGTTCAGACTGAAGACCACGATCGGCAGGTTGTTGTCGCGCGCCAGCGCAATCGCGCTGGCATCCATCACGCCCAGATGCTTCTGCAACACCTCGTCGTAACTGACATGATCGTAGCGCTTGGCGTCCTTGTGCTTCTTGGGATCCTTGTCATAGACGCCGTCGACCTTGGTGCCCTTGAAAATCGCCTCGCAGGCCATTTCGTTGGCCCGCAAAGTCGCGGCAGTATCGGTGGTGAAATAGGGGTTGCCGGTGCCGGCCGCGAATATGCACACCCGGCCCTTTTCAAGATGTCGCACTGCGCGGCGGCGGATATAGGGCTCGCAAACCTGATCCATCGGAATGGCGCTTATCACGCGGGTAAATACGCCGATGTCTTCCAGCGCGGACTGCATCGCAAGCGCGTTCATGACCGTGGCCAGCATCCCCATGTAGTCGGCGGTTGTACGCTCCATCCCCTGCGCGCTGCCTTGCAAGCCGCGAAAGATGTTGCCGCCGCCGATCACCATGCAGATCTCGACGCCAAGATCATGCACCGATTTGACTTCATTTGCGATCCGCGCCACGGTCGGCGGATGCAGCCCGTAGCCCTGATCCCCCATCAGTGCTTCGCCCGAAATCTTCAAAAGAACGCGTTTGTAACGGGTCGAGGGTTGGCCTTCGCCTTGCTCGGTCATATGAATTGCCCCATGTCTGATCCGGTGAAATCTGCTCGGCGCAAAATGTCGGAAAACTGCCCCCGGTTCAATGCCGGATTGGTCGCAGCGGCGTCGGCGCGCGACAGAACATGAATATAACGCCGTAATCATATGCCATCATTGGATAATATATCTGCGGAGCGCCCGGTCCTGATTGCCGGCCCCACTGCCTCTGGCAAATCGGCCATCGCGCTTGAACTGGCCGCGCGTCAGGGCGGAACCATCGTCAACGCCGACGCGCTGCAGGTCTTTGCCAACTGGCGCATCCTTACCGCGCGACCCTCGCAAGACGAGGAATCCATCGCGCCGCATGCTCTCTATGGTCATGTCGAGGCCACCTTCCCTTATTCTGTTGGTCAGTGGCTGCGGGACATCACGCCGTTCCTGGCCGGGTCTGCACGTCCGATTATTGTCGGTGGCACCGGCCTTTATTTCACTGCCCTGACCGAGGGGCTGGCGGAGATTCCCGAAACCCCGCCAGCGATCCGGGCCGAGGCCGATATCCGCGTCGCCAGTCGTGGCCCCCAGACGCTGCTGGACGAACTCGACCCCGCGACCGCCGCCCGCATCGACCGGAAAAACCCGGTCCGCGTGCAGCGCGCCTGGGAGGTCCAGCAAACCACCGGTCGCGGCCTTGCCGCTTGGCAGGACGAAACCCCTGCGCCGCTCCTGCCGCTCGCGAAGGCGGAAACCATGCTAATCAATGCCGACAAAGATTGGCTCGCGTCCCGGATCGACCGCCGGTTCGACGCGATGCTGGCCGATGGCGCGCTGGAAGAGGCCCGCGCAAACCTTGCCGGTTGGGATCCAGCCCGCCCGTCGGCCAAGGCAATCGGTGCACCAGAATTGGTGGCGCACCTGCGCGGAGAACTCACACTTGATGAGGCTCGCAACCGCGCCGTTATCTCGACCCGGCAATATGCCAAACGCCAACGGACGTGGTTCCGCGCCCGGATGAAAGGCTGGGCCCCGCTTGCATTGCCCTGAGTGAAGAAAGCTTATGGCCTCCGGCGGGGATATTTTACGGAAAAGACCCACCGTAAGGGCTGCTAAATATTGTAAATACCGCCGCTACAGACTTATTTCGCACCGTCGGTGCGAGGTGGCCTATTGCGCTACGTAACCGCCGTCGACCGGAACATTCGCGCCGGTGACAAACGAAGCCGACGGCGAACACAGCCAGACGATCAGCGCTGCCACTTCTTCGGGTTTGCCGATCCTGCCGATCGGGTGAAGCGGATTCATCAACTCCTCGGTGGTCTTGGCGCCGCCTGTGGTCTGTTCGGTCAATGAATCGAGCATTCTTGTGTTGATCCCGCCCGGACAGACCGAATTCACCCGTATCCCGTTCTTTCCATACTCAAGCGCTGCGTTCTTGGTCAGCCCGTTTACCGCGTGTTTCGACGCAGTATAGGGCGAAAGGCCGGGAAATCCGATCAGCCCGGCGACCGAGGCCAAGTTGACGATCGCACCACCGCCGTCTTTCAGCATCTGCTCGATCTCGGCTTGCAGACATAGAAAGGTACCGCGCAGGTTGACGTTGATGATCGCGTCAAAATTCTGGATCGTCTGCTCGGCCAGCGGCGCGATCTTACCCTCGATCCCGGCATTGTTGCACGCGCAGTCCAAGCGGCCATAGGTCTTGAGAGCCGCGGCGATCAGATCCTTCACCTCGGCCGGTTGCGACACGTCGGCACGGTGGAACATTGCCTCGCCGCCTGCCTTGTCGATCAGCGACACTGTTTCGACGCCGCCTTCGACATTGACATCCGATACAATGACCTTGGCGCCCTCTTTGGCAAAGGCTAGCGCGGTGGCGCGTCCGATCCCGGCCCCTGCCCCCGTCACCAATGCTATCTTACCCGAGACAAGTCCCATGATATCCTCCATTCAATGTTCTGCTGTGAAAACAGGATATTTCCAGGCGGTCACATCGTCATTGATACGGATCAACCTGACCCACCGGCGCAATCCCGCCCGCACCGAAGTTCCCGCTTCCTTTTCACACCCGCCTCGCCTAACTTGCACAAAACGAACCGAAAATACCTATTGCCCATGACCGCAATTACCCCGCCCGACAGCCCGTTCCGGGTCGTGCCGCTGCCGCGCTTCGCGCAGGGCGGCCGTTGGCGTACAGAGGCGATGCGTAGTTACAGCCAGCCGTCGCTGATCTGGTTCACCAAGGGTCAGGGTCGGATCACCGTCGCAGGCTCTACCCGCGGGTTCGGCGCTCATAATGCGGTCTTCCTGCCCGCCGGCACGATGCACGGGTTCGAGATGTCGGGGCAGGTTTTCGGCTCGCTGGTCTATTTTCCGAACGATGACAGCCTTGGCCTTCCAGTCGAGCCGTTGCACCTGCGGTTTCGCGATGCCCATATCCAGGCCGAACTGACCCAGTTGATCGACAACCTGCAGCGCGAGGCCGAACGCGATATGCCCGGCCATGACCGGGCGCTGATCTTTCACGGCGGGCTTCTTGGCGGTCTGGCTGGAACGCCAGCTTGCCGACCAGCCCGAGGCCGAGGCGCGGCCCGACAAGGCGCGCCGACTGACCGCCGCCTTCACCGCGCTTGTCGAGCGTGATTTCCGGTCTGGCAAGTCGGTGAACGATTATGCCGCCGAACTGGGCGTCACGCCGACCCATCTCAGCCGGGTCTGCAACACCGCCTGCGGCCGGCCGGCCTCGGCGCTTCTCGCCGACCGGGTGCATTACGAAGCGCGCCGGTTGCTGGCCGAGACCCGGACCCCGGTCAAGGATATTGCCCGCGGTCTGGGTTTCACCTCGGCGGCCTATTTCACCCGCGCGTTCCAGAAAAAGACTGGAAAGACCCCGACCGGTTTTCGCAAGAACGGCTGACAGACCGAAAATAAGCTAAAGAATTACAACAACGGGGTTGCAAGAAGGGCGCGCGTCGTTTTTGCTAGGGGCAGATGTCGGTTTTCGTGTTCTGATATGCCGAATGCACGCGTTGACGTGGGGGCCATTTCAGTGCGCAATGCGACAGAGGGGGAGACTTGCGATCATCCAACATATTTCATGCGATGGGCTGATCGCCGACGTACTCCGGACTATAATCAATAGACGTTTACACTTCAGGGAGAAGACAATGACAACCAAGACAACTCAGGGCAAGCCGGTGCATCCGGCTGCCCACATGTATGCCGAGGAATTCAAGGCCGGCAAACTCAGCCGCCGCGAATTTCTGACCCGCGCCTCGGCGCTTGGCGTCAGCACCGCTGGGTGCCTACGGCCTGATCGGCCTCAACGCCCCGGCCAAGGCCGAAGCTCATGCCAAGATGGGCGGCACGCTGCGCATCCAGATGGAAACCAAAGGCGCAGAAGGATCCGCGCACCTACGACTGGTCCGAATATGCCAACTTCTCGCGCGGCTGGCTGGAATACCTGGTCGAATACAACCGCGACGGCACGTTCGCCGGCCTGCTGCGTGGAAAGCTGGGAAGTCAACGACGACGCGACCGAATACACGCTGAACGTCCGTCAGGGCGTCAAGTGGAACAACGGCGACGATTTCACCGCCGATGACGTGGTCCACAACATCACCCGCTGGTGCGATGCCAATGTCGAAGGCAACTCGATGGCCAGCCGGATGGGCGGCCTGGTCGACGAGACCACCAAGATGGCACGCGACGGCGCTGTCGACCGCCATCGACAGCCACACCGTGCTCGCTGAAGCTGCCAGCCCCCGACATCACGATCATCGCGGGCATGGCCGACTATCCGGCCGCCGTCGTGCACCAGTCCTACGACAACGGCGATCCGTCGGCCAACCCGATCGGCACCGGCCCCTACCTGCCCGAACAGAACGAGGTCGGCGTCAAGCAGGTGCTGGTCAAGAACGCCGACCACGAGTGGTGGGGCGAAGGCGCCTATCTCGACCGGATCGAGTTCATCGACCTCGGCACCGACATGTCCTCGACCGTCGCTGCCGCCGACGCCGACGAGATCGACATGACCTACCAGACCGTCGGCGATTTCGTCGAAGTGATGGACGGCATCGGCTGGACCAAGTCCGAAGCCGTGACCTCTGCCACCATCGCTGTGCGCTTCAACCAGGACGCCGAGGCCTACAAGGACGTCAAGGTCCGCAAGGCGCTGCAACTGGCGGTCGACAACGCGATCGTTCTGGAACTCGGCTATGCCGGTCTGGGCGAGCCTGCCGAAAACCACCATGTCTGCCCGATCCACCCGGAATATGCCGAGCTTCCGCCGCTGGTTGTCGATCCGGCCGGTGCCAAGGCATTGATGGCCGAAACCGACTTTGCCGATTTCGAGCATGAGCTGATCTCGATCGACGACAGCTGGCAGGCCGCAACCTGCGACGCCGTCGCCGCTCAGATCCGTGACGCCGGCATCAACATCAAGCGGACGATCCTGCCCGGCTCGACCTTCTGGAACGACTGGACCAAGTATCCGTTCTCGGCGACCGAGTGGAACATGCGTCCGCTTGGCGTGCAGGTTCTCGCGCTGGCCTATATCAGCGGCGCGGCCTGGAACGAGACCGCGTTCGCCAACCCGGAATTCGACGCCCTGCTGGCCGAGGCGCATGTCGATCGCCGATGCCGACAAGCGCCGCGAGGTGATGGCCAAGATCGAGAAGCTGATGCAGGATGAAGGCGTGATGATCCAGCCCTACTGGCGCTCGCTCTTCCGCCACGCCAAGCCGAATGTGATGGGCGCCGACATGCACCCGACGTTCGAGATCCACATGCAGAAGTACTGGATCGACGCCTGATCCGGAACCGGGGCCGCGCAGCAATGCGCGGCCCTTTTCGCCCTGACACGGCCGCATTGCGCGCGGCATCCGTCCGCAGCCAGTGCAAGACCGGTTGCGATAGCCAAGGACAGCCCATGCTGATGTTCATTCTCAGGCGTCTGGGAACGATGATTCTGACGGCGCTCTGCCTGACCTTCATCGTCTTCTTCCTGACCAACCTGCCCCCGAACCTCGAAAAGCTCGCCAAATCCGAGGCCGGATCGCGGATCAGCGATGACCGAGGTGCAAAGCTGGCTGGAAAAGAACGGCTACGCGCAGCCGATTCTGGTGCGCTACGGCGAATGGCTGGGCGTCGTGCCCGGCTGGACCCGCACGAGACCGACGACGGCCGCATGACCGGCCGCTGCGTCAAACGCGGCATGACCGCCGAGGATGCCCCAACCTTCTGCGGCATCCTGCAGGGCGAATGGGGCTTTTCGACCGTCTTCAAGGAAGAGGTCGGCACGATCATCAGCCGCAGGCTCGGCCTGACCGGCATCCTGATGGGCTGCGTCATGCTGGTCATGGTGCCCGTCGGCGCTGCTGATCGGCGTGCTGGCCGGGATGCGCGAAGGCTCGCGGCTGGACCGCACGCTGTCGACCGCCTCCATCGCCACGACCGCGACGCCGGAATACGTCTCGGGCGTGATCTTCATCGCCATCTTCGCCTCCTCGGCCGTCGGGCTCAAATGGTTCTCGGGCACCGCGACATCGGCGATGGACGACATCACCTTCAACAACTTCACCCTGCCGGTGCTGACCATCGCGCTTTACGGCATCGGCTATATCGCGCGGATGACCCGCGCCTCGATGGCCGAGGTGATGACCGCGCAATACATCCGCACCGCGCGGCTGAAGGGCGTCAGCTTTCCCAACATCGTGATGAAACACGCGCTGCGCAACGCGCTGATCGCGCCCTTCACCGTGATCATGCTGCAGTTCCCGTGGCTTCTGAACGGCGTCGTCATCGTCGAGACCCTGTTCAACTACAAGGGCTTCGGCTGGACGCTGGTCGAGGCCGCGGGCAACAACGACATCGAGCTGCTGCTCGCCTGTTCGGTCGTCGCCGTCATCGTCGTTCTGGTCACCCAGCTGATATCCGATATCGGCTATGTGTTCCTGAACCCCCGCATCCGAATTTCGTAAGGAGCCGCCACCATGGAAGAACTCTCCTGGGGCAGCATCATCGCCCGCGTCCTCTGCCAGTTCTGGCCGGTCTGGATCGGCATGGTCGTCGTCTTCGCCCTGTCGATCACGCTACAAGCGCCGGCTTGGCCTTTACGGCAAGCTCTTCGACTCGACCATCGGCATGGTCGGCTTCGCCATCGTGCTGTTCTGGTTCTTCACCGCGATCTTCGCCGATCATGATCGCGATGTACGATCCGCTGCAGATCTCGTCGGGCATGAAGAACAAGGTGCCCGGCACGCCGCTGTCCGACGGCTCCGGCTATTACCTTCTCGGCGGCGACAGCCTGTCGCGCGACGTGTTTTCGCCGCATGGTGATGGGCGCGCGCGAGGTGCTGATCATCGCCCCCGCCGCCACGCTCTTCGCCTTCATGGTCGGCATCACGCTTGGCCTGCCCGCGGGCTATTTCGGCGGCAAGCTCGACACGTTCCTGTCGTTCCTCGCCAACCTCGTGCTGGCCTTCCCGGTGATCCTGCTGTTCTACCTTCTGGTCACGCCCGAGATCGTCGAAACCGGCATCCCGAACTATCTGGCGGCGGTGCTGTTCCTGTTCCCGATCATCTTCCTGGTGATCCTCTTCAACAGCCGGTTCTTCGTGCAACCCGACGAAGCGCAACGTCTACGTCGCCATCACGCTGGTCATCGGCTTCTGGATCTATCTCGGGCTCGCCTGGAACGCCGACCCGCTGGGCTGATCTCGATGCAGCCCAATATCCTGATCGTCTTCGTCTCGGTGGTGTTCGTGAACTCGCCCACCGTGTTCCGCATCGTCCGCGGCCTCGATGCTGGACATCAAGACGCGCGATTACGTCGCCGCCGGCCAGACCCGCGGCGAGGGTCCGTGGTACATCATGCTGTGGGAGATCCTGCCAAACGCGCGCGGACCGCTGATCGTCGATTTCTGCCTGCGGATCGGCTACACCACGATCCTGCTCGGAACCCTCGGCTTCTTCGGCCTCGGCGTGTCGCCCGACAGCCCCGACTGGGGCTCGACGATCAACGAGGGCCGCCGGCTGCTGTCGATCTATCCGCACCCCGCCCTCGTGCCCGGCGATTGCGCTGATGAGCCTCGTACTCGGCCTCAACCTGCTGGCCGACGGCCTGCGCGAAGAAAGCCTGAGGGACTGATGCGCGCAAAATGCAAAATCACGGGCATACAGCGCCGTAAAGAATGTAAACTGACGGATGCACAGACCGTACAATCGACCGGAGGCCCGACATGAGCGAACCCTACGACGGCCCGATCCTCGAAATCTGAGAATCTCTCGATTTCCTTCTTCACGCGCCTGCGCGAAATCCCCGCGGTGATGGACTTTTCCTGCACGGTCATGCCCGGCGAGGCGATGGGTCTTGTGGGCAAATCCGGTTGCGGCAAAAGCACGGTGGCGCTTGGGCGTGATGCAGGATCTCGGCGTCAACGGCCGGATCGTCGGCGGCACCATCAAGTTCAAGGGCCGCGACCTGAACACGATGAGCCAGGAAGAACTGCGCCAGATCCGCGGGTCCGAAATTGCGATGATATATCAAGAGCCTATGGCATCCCTGAACCCGGCGATGAAGATCGGCAAGCAGCTGATGGAAGTGCCGATGATCCACGAAGGCACCTCGGAATCCGAAGCCTACAAGCTGGCGCTTCAGGTCGTCACCGACGTGAAGCTGCCCGACCCAGAGCGTATTCTCAAAGCCTATCCGCACCAGCTTTCGGGCGGACAGCAACAACGCATCGTCATCGCTATGGCATTGATGTCAAAGCCCGCGCTGCTGATTCTGGACGAGCCGACAACCGCGCTCGACGTGACTGTCGAGGCCGGGATCGTCGAATTGGTCAAGGATCTCGGCAATAAGTACGGCACGTCAATGTTGTTTATTTCCCATAACTTAGGGCTCATTCTTGAGACGTGCGACAGGCTGTGCGTGATGTATTCCGGCGAGGCTGTGGAAACCGGCTCGATTACGGATGTCTTCGACGAGATGCAGCATCCCTACACGCAGGCGCTGTTCCGCTCGATCCCGCTGCCGGGTGCCGACAAGAACGCCAGCCCTCTTGTCGCGATCCCCGGCAACTTCCCCCTGCCCCACGAACGCCCGCCCGGCTGCAATTTCGGGCCCCGCTGCGACTACTTTCGAGCAGGGCCGCTGCGACGCGCAAGAAATCCCGATGTTCACCGTTCCTGGCAATGACCGGCACCAGACTCGCTGTCTGAAGTTCCAGGAAATCGACTGGAACGCACCCCTTAAGGCCAAGAAAACATATGAAAAAGCCAAGCCTGGCAAGGTCGTTCTGAAGATGGAGGACCTCAAGAAATACTACGAGGTCTCAGCCAACAAGATGTTCGGCGGTGGCGATGCCAAGGTTGTGAAAGCAAACGAAACCCTGTCGTTCGAGGCGCGCGAATCCGAAACCCTCGCCATCGTTGGCGAATCTGGTTGCGGGAAATCCACTTTTGCCAAGGTTCTCATGGGGTTAGAAACAGCAACTTCGGGCAAAATATTGCTCTATGGCGTTGATATTCAGGACACCCCGATCGAGCAGCCGCTCGACCGAGACGGTGTCGGGCGTCCAGATGGTGTTCCAAAACCCGTTCGATACGCTCAATCCCTCGATGACTGTCGGGCCGCCAGATCATCCGGGCGCTGGAAATCTTTGGCGAAGGCAACAGCGATGCCGAACGCCGAGAACGCATGCTGGAACTGCTGGACCTTGTGAAACTGCCCCGGGCCTTTGCCGACCGGATGCCGCGCCAACTGTCCGGAGGCCAAAAGCAACGCGTTGGAATCGCACGGGCTTTTGCGGGCGACGCCAAGATCGTTGTGGCGGATGAGCCGGTTTCGGCGCTCGATGTTTCGGTGCAGGCGGCAGTGACCGACCTGCTGATGGAGATCCAGCGCAAGAATCAGACGACGCTGCTGTTCATCAGCCATGACCTGTCCATCGTCCGCTATCTCGCGGACCGCGTGATGGTCATGTATCTGGGGCATGTCGTGGAAATGGGCACCACCGATCAGGTGTTCTCGCCGCCGTACCACCCCTATACCGAGGCGCTGCTGTCCGCGGTCCCGATCGCCGATACCCGCGTGAAGAAAAAGCGTATCGTGCTGGAAGGCGACATTCCGTCGGCGATGAACCCGCCGCCGGGCTGCCCGTTCCAGACACGGTGCCGCTGGAAATCACAGGTGCCGGGAAAACTGTGCGATAACGAAATGCCGCCCGTCCGTACCCTGGAGGGCGACCATCAGGTGAAGTGCCATCTGTCGGATGAACAGTTCGCCAGCATGGAGCCGGTGATCGAGATCGCGGCCGAGTAAGCATCTGCGAAATCTTTCAATGGCGAAGGCCCGGATACGAGTTCCGGGCTTTTTCAGTTCCCCCAGATCACCTTCACGTAGTTCTGGGTTTCGCGGTACGGCGGCACGCCGGCATGTCTGGTTACCGCCTCTGGCCCCGCGTTGTAGGCGGCCAGCGCCAGACGCCATGTTCCGAACTTGTTGTACATCATCCGCAAATAGCGCGCGCCGCCGTCAAGGTTCGCCGCAGGGTCATGCGGGTCGACGCGCAACCGCCGCGCCGTTTCAGGCATCAGTTGCGCCAATCCAACCGCGCCCTTGGGCGACGTGGCATGTTTGTTCCAACCGCGATTCCTGTTGCACCAGCCGCAGGAAAAGGTCGGTCGGCACGCCGTGGCGCACTGCTGCGGCCTTGGCTGTTTCCAGATACTGGCCCTTGTAGCTGCCGTTGTAGCGCAGCCCCGCGCCGCCTGTATCAAAGGGGCGTTTTGGCTGCAGGCGCACGGAATTGGCGTATTGTGTCGCGGCACGACTATCGAGTACCTGCAATTGCGATTGGAACAGCGCCGCGCGCGAACTTGTCGAAAATGTCAGATCGGCGCTGTGGCTGTTTGTGGTCAAGGCACACAAACAGACCGCTGCAGAAACTAGGAACTTTCGCATCACTACACCCCCCAGACCCGTAATCTGTCTATCAAATTCTGTTTGAAAAACCAGTCCCAATAGCGGCGCTTGGTTCGTCATGCTGCGTTTGGGTCTGCGCAAGCAGCGGTTCCTGCATCAGATCCTCGACCAGCAGGCTGACCAGCTGGCTGCGCCCCGAGACCCCGGACTTGCGGTAGATCGCGTTGAGATGCGCCTTGATCGTACCCTCGCGCGAGCCGCGCAACACGGCGATTTCGGCAATGCTCAACCCCTTCAACGTGAAGGCAGCCACATCCTCTTCGGTCGGGGTCAGGCCCCAGGATCGGAAATAGTCGTCCATCACCTTGTTGAGGTTGCCCGATGCAATCGACAATCCACGTTCGGTGCTGACTTGACGTCGCAATATCGCCATCAGGAACTGAGTTTCAATGATGATGCCAAAAACCAGCACCATCGCCGCGACCGCTTCGACCATCAGGTGAAAATCGAACCAGATGCTTGGACTTTCCGACAGGTAGTCCGTCACAACATCGTAAAGAAAGAAAGCCGCGCAAAGGCTTTGCAGGACGATCAGCACCGCGAGGGTCAGCCCGTATCGCGATTGCACGACTGTTTTCATCAGATCTCCGGTGATTCACTTCGCACGTTCTTGTACCCCGTCACCATCGCCTTGGGTAGGTTGACTTGAATGCGGAGGCTTTCAAACATCACCGCCGCGATATGGACGAAGACGGAGAGTTCCGCCCATGTCACCATGACCTCATGCGCCTCTTCCACCCATTTGACGCCCCAATAGGCCGTGGTGGTCATCATCCACCCTGTCACAATGATGGCGACAATTGACAGAAGGAGGTTGTAGATCATCAGGGCTCCCAGCGGCGAATGGCCCAAGTGGACAGTCTTGCTTCCGCGGGCGATCTCGGCAACCTGGCCGATCGCCGCCGCCGGATTTGGCGGGAAACTGCTGAACCGCGCATAGCGGGGGCCGATAAACCCCCAAAGCAGCCGGACCAGGATCAATGCCAGGATTGCGTAGCCGATCACTTCGTGAAGATTTGCGTCGCCGTCGACGAAAATGGCGTTGGCGGTGAAACCTCCGACCAGCGACCAGTGAAAAATCCGAATCAGCGGATCCCAGACTTTGTAGGATTTCATTTTCAGCTCCTTCTCGGAACATGTGACAGGGTGTTGGGTAAAAAGGCCGCGCACCCGCCCAACGGGTTTTGGGGGACGGGACGGATGCGCGGCCGAGGCCGGGATTAATCCGCGGCTTTGACCTGGACGATCTTCAAGGCGGCATCGACATAGACTTCGTAGCGCTTTCCATCCTTGAGGACATATGCCTCGATCATGCCGTCCTCCTGGTCCAGTTTGCGAACCTCATACCCCTGGGCCACCAACATATCCGTCACAGCGGTTTGCTGTTCGGTGGTGAGGCTTGTGCTGGCCCAGACGCCAACCGGCGCAAGAAGAACGGAAAGGCCAAGGGCGATGGCGGTAAGGGAAGTGCGTTTCATTGTTCAAGTCCTTGTTTCAGGTTGATGATCGCTTCCGCATCGGTTCGAGCGGAAACATGAAGGCGATATCGCCATGAAACCGCGTTCGGGGAATTGAACTAAGGTTGGTCACGGCGGGTTCCGGCCTGCGGTTGTGCGCTCTATATCGCCAGTTTATGAGCCTTCAATGCCGCGACCCGGCAACATTAACCTTTCCTTCAAGTTGTCCGGGTGGTGTAACCGTGATTGAAATTCAGCAAGATTCGACGGGAGGCCAGAATGGCGGGATCGGTTAACAAGGTTATCATTGTGGGCAACCTGGGGCGCGACCCCGAGGTGCGCACGTTCCAAAACGGCGGCAAGGTTTGCAACCTGCGGATTGCCACCTCTGAGACCTGGAAAGACAAGAATACCGGCGAACGCAAGGAACGCACCGAATGGCATTCCGTCGCAATCTTTCAAGAAGGGCTGGTCCGGATTGCGGAACAGTATCTCAAGAAGGGCTCGAAGGTTTATATCGAGGGCAAGCTTCAAACTCGAAAATGGCAGGACCAGTCCGGCCAGGATCGTTATTCAACCGAGATCGTTCTGCAAGGTTTCGACGGCGTTTTGACGATGCTTGACGGACGTGGCGAAGGCGGCGGCGGCAGCTTTGGCGGCGACCAGGGCGGTGGTCATGAAAGCGGCCCGTCCGGTGGCGGTAGTTTCGGCGGTGGCGCGTCCAGCGACATGGATGACGAAATCCCGTTCTGAGGCCGGCAAGAGCACTTGCAGAGAGGGGCTAAGCGATGACCTGGTCTTTTCCGGTCGGACGTGTGTTGGGAACCGAGATCCGGATCCACGCAACATTCTTTCTGCTTTTGCTCTGGATCGCAGTTGGCGCGTACTTCCAAGGCGGCACTGCCTTGGCAATCAGCAACCTGGCTTTCATTCTAGCGCTTTTTGCCTGTGTTCTGGCGCATGAATTCGGTCATATCCTGATGGCACGACGCTATGGAATCCCGACGCCCGATGTGACGCTGCTGCCGATCGGCGGGATGGCCCGGCTGGACCGGATCCCGGAAAAGCCAATGCAGGAAATCGCCGTGGCGCTGGCCGGCCCGGCGGTCAACGTGGCGATCTGGCTTGTGCTGACGCTGGCCTTGGGTGCCGAGACTCGATTGGCCGGCTTGGAAAACATCGACGACCCGTCACAAGGGTTCCTGGCACGGCTTGCGGCGGTGAACATCTTCCTTGTGTTATTCAACATGATCCCGGCCTTCCCGATGGATGGTGGCCGAGTGTTCCGCGCGGCGGTCGCACTTTGGGTCGGACGGGCCCGCGCCACGCGGATCGCGGCGATGGCGGGGCAAATCATCGCGTTTTTCTTCGGCCTGGGCGGTCTTATGACGGGCAATCCGATCCTTGTCTTGATCGCAGTTTTCGTTTTCGTCGCCGCGTCGTCAGAGAGTGCAGATGTCGCGATGCGAGAGCTTGCGCGGAACATGAAAGCCCGCGAAGCGATGATCACAGCCTACGAATCACTGGCACCCGACGATACTGTTCAGGCGGCGACAGCAGCCCTTATCCGAACGACGCAGCACGAATTTCCGGTCAGCGATGCCGATGGCCGCGTTGTTGGATTTGTCGATCGGAACGCCATTTTCGCCGCAGTGTCTGCCGATGGGGCGAAACCGAATGTGGCTGACATGATGGTGCGTGATTTCCCGTCGGTGACGCTGACTGCGCCGCTGCAATCCGCACTCGATCAGCTTTTCCGCAGCCAGTCGCCCGCCGTTGCGGTCACCAACAGAGACGGAACGATGATCGGCTATATCACCCGTGAAAATATCGGGGAACTGATGGTAGTGGCCGGTCAGACGAAACGCTGACGCTGCTTCAGCGCTTCCGCCAGCACGCCACGCACGACATCCATATCGACATCCGTGGCAACAAACGCCTGCCCGATCCCGCGTACCATGATGAACCGCAGCTCGCCGTCCAGCACCTTCTTGTCCTGCCCCATCAGGGCCAGCAACGCATCCGCATCCGGCAGATCACCCGGAATGTCGGCCAGGTCGGTTTTCATCCCCATCGCTTTGAGATGCGCGCGAACCCGGCTTGGGTCTTCCTGCGCGCACAGCCCCAGCCGCGCAGATGTTTCGAACGCCAACGCGCAGCCAATCGCCACGCCCTCGCCGTGCAGCAGGCGGTCGGAGTAGCCGGTCGCGGCTTCCAGCGCATGGCAGAAGGTGTGGCCAAGGTTCAAAAGCGCGCGTTCTCCCTGTTCGGTCTCATCGCGCACAACGATCTCGGCCTTCATCTCGACCGACCGCCGCACTGCATGCGCACGCAGCGCGGTATCACCGGCAGCAAGGGCGGGACCGTTCTCTTCAAGCCAGTCAAAGAACGCCAGATCTCCCAACAGACCGTATTTGACGACCTCGCCGTACCCCGCCAGAAAATCGCGCTCGGGCAGGCTGCCCAAAATCGAGATATCGGCCAGAACCAGCGAGGGCTGGTGGAATGCTCCGATCAGGTTCTTTCCGTGTGGCGAATTGATCCCGGTCTTGCCGCCGACCGAGCTGTCCACCTGCGCTAACAACGATGTCGGCACCTGCACGAAGCGCACTCCGCGCCGAAGAATTGCCGCCGCAAACCCCGCCAAATCGCCGATCACGCCGCCGCCAAAAGCAATGACAACATCGCGCCGTTCGATCTTTTCGGACAGCAACCATTCGACGGAACGCGAGAGATTCTCCCAGTTCTTGGTCCCCTCTCCGGCGGGCAGAACTAAAGTCGTCGCATCGATGCCAGCCTTGGCCAGACCGGCCTTCAAGGCTTCAAGATGCAAAGATGCAACATTTTCATCCGTGAGTACGGCGACCCGGCGCCGGTGCAACAAGGGCAATATATGATCGCCCGCTTGCGCGATCAGCTCCGGCCCGATCCGCACGTCGTAGGCGCGGTCCCCCAGAGGCACATGCACAATCTCGGTCATTTTCGCCTTTCCAGCACGTCGGGGCGGGTCAGAAGCGCCTCGATCACCCGATTTGCCATATCTTCGATGGAATAGTCCGGCCGCGCATCGACGACCAGTTCTGCCTTGGAGTAACTCGGTTCGCGCGCCGCACACAGATCGCGCAACGTCTGGCGCGGATTGGCGGTGCGCAGCAGCGGTCGCGTCGATTTGTGTCGCACCCGGCTCCACAAAAGCTCCACGTCCGCTCGCAGCCAGACCGCAATGCCCTTTTGCGCAATGATATCGCGGTTCCGCGCTGCCAGAAAGGCTCCGCCCCCGGTCGAGAGAATTCCACACTCCTGATCCAGCAGCCGGGAAATAACCTGGGTTTCCTTTTCGCGGAAGAACGGCTCGCCATCTCGCTCGAATATTTCTGCAATCGCCATGTTGGCGGCGGTTTCGATCTCGGCATCCGAATCCAGGAATGGCACGTTCAAAAGCCGCGACAGGGCTGTGCCGACCGCGGTCTTGCCCGATCCCATCATGCCGACCAGCACAACGGTCTTTTTCAGCACATAGGCCAACCGGCAGCGTCCCGCTTAAAAAAATTCCGGTGTCCTGAATGGCGTGAACTCAAGGAAAATGCCATATATAAAAACAGAAACCGCCAAAGAGCGGTTATATTGGGGAATGAGGCAGAAAGGCAGAGCTATGTTTGGCAGGATTTTCAAGGTGCTGCTGTTCTTGTTGGTACTGGGTTTCATCGGTCTGACGGGTTTTGCCTATCTGGGCGATCTGTCGCCCGATCAAGCCGAAATACGAGAGCCGGTAACGCTGGATGTTGAGTAGAAGCACGCTGTTAGCCGTCTGCATTCTGGCTGCGGCATTTGGGCAGGCGCAAGCTCAGGCCCCGCTTTCGGCAATCGATTGGTTGTCCGACAGCTTGGCCATGCCTGCCGTCATCGCGCCGCCAGCCGGACAGGATGACATCGCGGTTTCTGCCTTGCCTGAAGATGTCACGGTGACCGAACTTGGCCATCCCTCCCCTGATGCGGTCGGCCTTTTCCCGGTCAGTGTCACCGGTTTGCCACCCGATCTGTGGGGCAGCAGCTCATCTGTGGATCTGGCGCGCCGGTTCCGGGCCGAGCGTGGCGACGTGTTGCCGGCGTTGCAGGATCTTCTTTACAAGCTGTTGTTGGCCGAACTGGAACCGCCGGTCGATGCCGGCGCCAGGCCGACACTGTTTCTGGCGCGCGTCGACACGTTGCTGTCGCTTGGCGCGGTCGAACAGGCGGATGCGCTATTGAAGCGCGCGGGCACCCATGATCCCGAGATCTTCCGCCGCCGCTTTGACACTGCCCTGCTGTTGGGCACCGAGGATCAGGTTTGCCAGGCCATGCTGAACATGCCTGATCTGTCGCCCACCTATCCCACGCGGATATTCTGCCTTGCCCGCGGTGGCGACTGGGACACCGCCGCCGTGACGCTGGAAACTGCCCGCGCGCTCGGGGTAACGTCGGACGCGGATGACATGCTGCTTGCCTCCTTTCTCGACCCTGAGATCGCGGACCCTTCGCAGCTTTTGCCTGCCACTTCCCGTCCCTCCCCTCTGGTCTTTCGGATGATGGAGGCGATCGGCGAGCCGCTGCCCACCGCCAACCTGCCGCGCGCCTTCGCCCATGCCGACCTGAACGCCAATGCCGGCTGGAAGGCGCAGATCGAGGCGGCAGAGCGGCTGGCCCGCACCGGCGCCATCGACCCCAACCGCCTGTTGGGTCTTTATACCGATCGTCGCCCGGCGGCCTCTGGAGGCGTCTGGGATCGGGCTGCGGTAATACAAAAGCTCGATGCCGCCATCACGTTGCGCGATGCGGCCGCAGTCAGCGCGGCCCTGCCCGAAGCCTGGGATGCGATGGTCTCGGTCGAGCTGGAGACAGCGCTTGCTACCCTCTATGGCCAGCCGCTGGCCGATCTGCCGCTGGAAGGCGCAACGGCCACGCTTGCCTACCACCTGCGATTGCTGTCCGATCAATACGAAGTCGCGGCGCTTGCCCATACGCCCGCCACCGCCAAGGACCGGTTGTTGCGCGCAATCGCTACCGGTGACCTTGCTGGCGTTACGGTATCCGATCCTGTCGAAGCGGCAATTGTCGAAGGGTTCAGCATTACCGGCATCCCGGTTCGCCTGCGCTCGCTTACCGATGAAAATCGCCTGGGCGAGGCGATTCTGCGGGCGATGGAACTGTTCACAGAGGGATCCAGTGGAGATCTTGATCAGGTCAGCGACGCGCTGACCTTCCTGCGCTCTGTGGGGCTGGAAGACACCGCCCGCCGCGCTGCTTTGCAGTTGCTGCTTTTGGACCGGCGCGGATGATCACCATGATGCGCCGTATTCAGACGTTTCTGGAGGCGCAGGCCGCAGAACTGGACGCCGCCGCCAATACCCAGCTTGCCTATGCCCGCGATCTCAAGGATTTCGTGGGCTGGCTGCAACGCAAGTAAACGCGATTTCGATAGCGCCACGCGCGAGGATATCGAGGCTTACCTGATCTTTTGTGACGCGCAGGGCCTGTCGCGTGCCACACGGGCGCGCAGGCTGTCGGCGATCCGCCAGCTTTATCGCTTTGCCTTTGACGAAGGCTGGCGCAGCGAGAACCCGGCGATCCAGATCAAGGGACCGGGGCGCGACAAGAGGCTGCCGAAGACCCTTTCAGAACAGGAGGTCGAGGCGCTGCTTCAGGCCGCCCGCGATACCGCCCGCAACCCCGACGACCGGCTGCGCGATACCTGCCTGATGGAATTGCTCTACGCGACCGGCATGAGGGTGTCGGAACTGGTCAGTCTGCCTGTAGCCGCCGCACGCGGCGACCCACGCATGCTTTTGATCCGCGGTAAGGGCGGCAAGGAACGCATGGTCCCGCTATCGCCCCCCGCGCGCATGGCGCTTGCGGTCTGGCTGACGTGCCGCGACCGGAAAGAAGAGGCGACGCGGGCCGAAGGCAAGCCCGGTTCAAAGTTCCTGTTCCCGTCGCGTGGCAAGGACGGTTACCTGACCCGTCATCGGTTTTATCTGTTGATCAAGGAACTCGCCGTCGCCGCCGGTGTTAGCGCAGCCAAAGTAACCCCGCACACACTGCGCCACGCCTTTGCGACCCACCTGCTGGCTAACGGTGCCGATCTGCGCAGCATCCAGACACTTCTGGGGCATGCGGATATTTCAACGACCGAGATCTATACGCACGTATTGGACGAACGTCTGCGCGATCTGGTGCTGGACCATCACCCCTTGGCGAAACCCTGATCGCGGCGCATCTCGGGCGGCAAGACATCCTCGCTGGGCCAGATGCCGCTCAGCAGCGCGCTGTGATAGCCCTGCGTCAGCCCTGCCCGCTTCATCGATTGCGACGCCGCCTCTGCGTCGTAGTCCAGTCGTTCGATCCGCGCGCCCCGCTCGGTCAACAGCACAAACCGGGTCTGTTGCCGTCCGTCATGCGGCGGCATCCCGATTGCGCCGGCGTTGATCCAATGCCTGTCACCAATCGTCCTTTCAAAGGCAATGCCGGAATGCCCTGCAATGATCGCATCCACCCGGCCGGCAATCGCCCCGGCCTGAGCGAATTCGGACAGAAACGCGGCTTCGTCCGAAACTGGCCAGATGAAACGCGCGATCTGGGCAACGCCGCCATGCACCACCGCGTAACGCTTTGTGTCATGCGAAAACACCAGCAAGTCCGGCAGCTTGACCATCCAGTCGCGCAGGTCGTCGCCGATTTGTGCAGCGGCATGCGGATACCAGTTGGCAGACAGCAGATCACAGGCCGAGCCTTCGGCAAACCCGCAGCCACAATCCGCAGCATCCGCAGCGATCTGGCGTTCGACATTCCCCGCGATCACCGCACAGCCACTGGCCCGCACCGCCTGCGCCACCGCGGCGGCATCCGCGCCGTAGCCGACCATATCGCCCGTGCAGATCATGTTCGCGGACGCAATACCGCGCGCCTCTGCTTCGAGAAAAAGTGCTTCGGTCGCTTGCAGGTTCGAATAGCAGCCGCCAAAGACCAGAATATCCCCTTCCAGCCGTCCCAGATCATGGACCACCACATCACCGGACATCGCTCTTTTCCTTGAATGCTGGACAGTGCATGCCCATAAGACGAAAAAGCCCCTGAAAGACAAGATAAATGGAACCTGCAGCTCCCTTCCTGGATTCAGCCTTCTGGATTACCGCGGCCGCGATTGTCGCCCTTCTGGTGCTGTCCGCCTTTTTCTCCGGTTCTGAAACCGCGCTGACGGCCGCTTCTCGTGGCAAGCTGCGCGCGCAGGCGGACAAGGGATCGAAGGGTGCCGAACAAGCACTGCTGATCACCGAGGATAACGAGCGGCTGATCGGCTCGGTGCTGCTGGGCAACAACCTTGTGAATATCCTGTCGGCGTCACTGGCTACAGCGCTTTTCACCAACCTCTTCGGCCAGAACGGGATTGCGCTTGCGACGATGGTGATGACGCTTCTGGTGCTGATCTTTGCCGAAGTGCTGCCGAAGACCTATGCGATAACCAACCCAGAAGCCGCCGCCGCGCGGGTTTCGACGATCATCCGGCTGGTCATCCTGATCTTCTCTCCGGTCGTCTCGGCGGTGCGTTCGCTGGTCCGCGGCATGCTTTGGGTCTTCGGTGTGCGCACCGATCCCGACAGCCACATCCTTGCGGTGCGCGAAGAGATCATGGGCGCCATCACGCTGGGCCATGAAGGCGGTGCCGTGGAAAAAGAGGACCGCGACCGCCTGCTCGGCGCGCTCGATCTCAATGAGCGCGCGGTCGAAGAGATCATGCTGCACCGCTCAGAGATCGAGATGCTCAACGTGGACTTGCCGCCGCAGGAACTTCTGGAAACCGTACTGCAATCGGCCCATACGCGACTGCCGCTCTACAAGGACGATCCCGAAAACATCGTCGGCGTCGTTCATGCCAAGGATCTGCTGCGCGCGATGTACGCGCGCACCCAGCAGGACGCTACGCGCGGCGATGCGTTTTCAGGCTTCAACGTGCTGGATGTCGCGATGAAACCCTATTTCGTGCCCGAAACGACCTCGCTCGACGATCAGATGCGCCAATTCCTGCGCCGCCACACTCACTTTCGCGCTGGTCGTCGATGAGTATGGCACCTTGCAGGGTCTGATCACTCTGGAAGACATCCTTGAGGAAATCGTCGGCGAAATCACCGACGAATTCGACAGCGCCGAGGCGGCGCCGTTGAAACGCACCGACAGCGGCGACTGGCTGGTTGATGGCGCGATGACGATCCGCGACGTAAACCGCGCGACCGATTGGAACCTGCCTGACGACGAGGCCAATACCGTCGCCGGTCTGATGATCCACGAGGCACAGATGATCCCGGCACCCGGTCAGGTGTTTTCCTTCCACGGCTTCCGGTTCGAGGTCGTGGCGCGCAAGGACAACAGGGTAACGCGGATCAAGATCCGCCCGCTGCAATAGGATCAACGCGCCTTGAACAGGCCACCCAGGATGCCGCGCACGATGCGTCGGCCGGTGGTGCCCTTCAGTTCCTTGACCACGACCTTGACCATCGACTCGCCAAAGCTGTCTGATCGGCTGTTCGCTGTGCGCCTGCCGTTGTTGCCGGACTCATAGCGCCGCGCATTCTGAAACTCGCGCTCTTCTTCCTTCAGTTTCTCGGCTGCGCGTTCCGCTTCTTCGGCGGCCTTCGCGGCCGTCTGCGGCACGCGCCGACAATCGCTCGAATGCCGAGTTCCCGGTCGACGAGCGCCTCGTATTTGCCCTTGATCGGCGATGCCGCCATGACCGCCGCGCGGTCCGCCAACGAGATCGGACCAAGCTGCGAGGATGGCGGCCGGATCAGTGTGCGCTCCACAATCGCAGGGATCCCCTTGGCCTCCAGCAAGGATGTCACGGCCTCCCCTACCCCGACCTCTCGGATCGCCTGTTCGGTCGAGAAGCGCGGATTGGCGCGATAGGTCTCGGCGGCCCGGCGCAGTTCCTTCTGGTCCCTGGCCGTGAAGGCGCGCAAGGCGTGCTGGATGCGGTTGCCGAGCTGCCCGAGGATATCCTCGGGCACGTCTGCCGGGTTTTGGGTGATGAAATAGACACCCACACCCTTTGACCGGATCAGTCGCGCCACCTGTTCGACCTTGTTGACCAGCGCCTTCGGGGCATCGTCGAACAGCAAATGCGCCTCGTCGAAGAAGAAGACTATCTTCGGCTTGTCGGGATCGCCGACCTCGGGCAGCTCCTCGAACAGCTCCGACAAGCAGCCACAGCAGGAAGGTCGCATAAAGCCGCGGAGAGCCCATCAGCTTGTCCGAAGCCAGAATGGAAATCCGCCCGCGCCCGTCCAGATCGGTGCGCATCATGTCGGCCAGCTCCAGCGCCGGTTCGCCGAACAGGTTGTTGCCGCCCTGATTTTCCAGCACCAAGAGCGCGCGCTGGATTGCACCGACCGAACTGGTCGAGACATTGCCGTAGCGCAGCGAAAGCTCCTTGCCGTTCTCGCCGACCCAGACCAGCAGCGCCTGCAAGTCCTTGAGGTCCAGAAGCGGCAGACCTTCTTCGTCGGACGCCCGGAAGGCGATATTCAGAACGCCCTCCTGCGCCTCGGACAAGTTCATCAGGCGCGCCAGCAACAGTGGTCCCATCTCGGCCACAGTGGTGCGAATCGGGTGGCCCTGTTCGCCAAAAAGATCCCAGAAGGTCACCGGAAAGGCCGAATAGGCATAGTCGGTAAAGCCTATGGTCGCCGCGCGTTTCATGAATGCGTCATGCAGCTTCTGAGTTTCCGACCCGGCGACCGCCAGCCCGGACAAGTCGCCCTTCACATCCGACAGAAAGACCGGAACGCCCTTCGCAGAAAAGCTTTCAGCCAGGATTTGCAGCGTCACAGTCTTGCCGGTACCGGTTGCCCCGGCAATCAGCCCGTGACGATTGGCATATTTCAACAACAGCTCCTGCGCCGTGCCATAGCCTTCGCCGCCCCCACCTATAAAAATCTGCTCACTCACCCGCCATCTCCCGATTTCTGCGCAACGTTTGGCGCAACAATACAAATTTAACCTGTCTCTGCCAGTCTAGATGCTGTCCGGGCACAGGTCGTCTTTGCTCGGGATGACTTCCTCCCTGAAGACTGGCCGCGCCAACTGGCGCGGCATTTTTTTGTCGATCCCATCGTTCATGATGGCATGCCGTCTGAGCCCACCCGGAGCGTGCCCGCCGCATTCCCGCATGACAACCCGTCCGACGGCGATATGGATTTCTTCTGCGCTACTCATCGAACGTGCTGATGAATGCCGCAGGCCGGCTGGGCTGGCGGCAAGAAATTTTTACCAATTGGTTCAAAGACATATTTCCCAATCTTGACTGTTGACGCCTTTCCCCAATGACCCTAACTTCCTGCGCAATGAAGTCGGCCAGTCCGACAGGGAGAGACTAAGGGAAAGGGGTCCAGCGGGCCCTTTTTTCTTTTTCCCGACTGATTGGACACTGATCGGCGGATTGCCTCACAACCGGTCACGAGGCTGGAAATCGGGCCTGACACCTCTCACGCATCGTGCTAATTGGCTTTCAAACTCCGCAGTCTTACAGGAAAACAAATGGCAGACCTATCAAAGATCCTTCCGTCGCTGATGCTTTCGGCTGTTCTGGCGACCGCTCCGGTTCTGGCTCAGGACACCGGCACCGCGACTGACGGTGAAGCAACCGCCGCCCCAGCCACCGAGGCCGAACCTGCCGCCCCTGCCAGCGATCTGGCCCTGGGCGAGGAAGTCGCCGACCCGAATGCGCCTGGCACGACCTATGAAAAGGAAGCGCATGGCGACTGGCAGGTGCGCTGCGTGCGAACCGAAGACGGCAATGACCCTTGCCAGCTTTACCAACTGCTGAAAGACAGCAACGATAATTCAGTTGCTGAAATCAGCATGTTCGCCCTGCCAGAGGGTCAACAGGCCGTTGCCGGCGCGACCATCGCGGTGCCGCTGGAAACCTTGCTGACCCAGCAGATCACGCTGGTTATCGATAGCGGCCAGCCGAAGCGCTACCCGTTCTCGTGGTGCTCGCCCATTGGGTGTTTTGCCCGCGTCGGCTTTACCGCACCCGAGATCGCGGCCTTCAAGAAAGGCTCCAAGGCGACGCTGACCATAGTTCCGGTCGTGGCGTCGGATCAGAAGGTCGATCTGGCCGTCTCGCTGAACGGCTTCACGGCCGGATATGACGCAGTTGCCAAGATGAATGCACAGTAGTTCCTGCAGATCAACCAACAAGCGCCGCCCTTCTGGGGTGGCGCTTTGGGTTTAGGGCTCTAGACCCGGCGCAGCGCCAGCACGGCGTTCATACCGCCAAAAGCAAAGGCGTTCGACAGGACCGCGTCAACCTTGGCTTCGCGCGCTTCATTCGGCACCACGTCCAGCGCGCATTCCGGGTCCGGCTCTTCGTAGCCGATAGTGGGTGCGATGACCCCATCGCGCAACGCCATGATGCAGGCCAGCAACTCTACAGCCCCGGTGCCGCCGATAAGATGGCCGTGCATCGACTTGGTCGAGGAAATCATCAGTTTGTCTGCGTGATGCGCAAACACATCCGCCACCGCAGCGCATTCCGTCTTGTCATTTGCCGCCGTCCCGGTGCCATGCGCGTTGATATAACCCACCTCGTCGCGGTTCAGCCCCGCGTCCTTCATCGCACCTGCAATCGCACGCGCCGCGCCCTGTTTTGAGGGCATCACGATGTCGGCGGCGTCCGATGTCATGGCAAACCCCACCACCTCTGCCAGCATCACTGCGCCCCGCGATTTGGCGTGATCGAAATCCTCAAACACGAAAACTGCCGCGCCCTCGCCCTGCACCATACCGTTACGGTTGGCCGAGAACGGGCGGCACGCGTCCCTGGACATCACGCGCAGGCCTTCCCAGGCCTTCACACCGCCAAAACACAGCATGCACTCCGAACCACCGGTGATCATCGCCTTGGTCATGCCAGACCGGATCATGTGAAAGGCCTGTCCCATCGCGTGGTTCGACGACGCGCAGGCGGTAGCGACAGTAAAGGACGGACCTTTGAGGTTCCACTCTATCGAGACATGGCTGGCAGCGGCATTGTTCATCAGTTTTGGCACCACGAACGGATGCACCCGGTTCTTGCCTTCCTCATATACGGTTCGATAATTCTCGTCCCAGGTGTTCACACCGCCGCCCGCGGTGCCCAGCACAACACCCGACTGCGCGGCGAATTCACCCTCAAACGTCAGGCCCGACTGCCCGATCGCCTCTTTCGCCGCCAACAGCGTGAACTGCGTGAACCGGTCGTAAAGCGAAATCTGCTGGCGATTGAAATGGGTTTCAGGATCGTAGTCCCGCACCTGTCCGCCGATCTGGATCGATAGCCGCTCGACATCGCGGATATTCAAGGGTCCAATGCCGCAGCGCCCCTCGCGCATTGCTTCCAGAGTGGCGGGTACGCTTGCCCCAAGCGCGTTGATGGTTCCGGCGCCGGTGATCACGACGCGTTTCATTTGGTCTGGTCTGCCACCAACTTCTGGACAGCCGCAACGATTGAGGCAACCGAGGAGATGTCGAACCCGCTCGCCTTGGGATCGTTGGCGTTGAAGGGTACCTGAATGTCGAAGGCTTCCTCAATGGCAAAGATCGACTCGACCAACCCAAGGCTGTCGATCCCCAGATCTTCTGGCGTCTGTTCCATCGAGATGTCCGAGACCTCCAGAATGGCCTGATCGGCGATAATCTGGATGACCCTGTCTTTGACGGTTTCCGACATAAGTTACCCCTAAAATTCCCTCGGCGTCATTTAGTCATCCTGGCCGGTCTTTGAAAACGATTTTTGAAGATTATCAACGATCGCGAAGAGGCGCGGCAGCCGCCGCAGCGCTTTGTACACCTCTATATGGGTTTCCATCTTCATGGCCGGGTAGCCCAAAATCGCGCGACCGGCCGGGACATTCGACAGAATCTTGGTGGCACCGCCGGCAACTACGCCATCGCCCAAAGAGATATTATCGGCGACACCGACCTGTCCTCCCAGAACCACATTGTCGCCCAACCCTAGCGGACCCGCCGACAGCTACATGAGCGCAGAGCAGGCAGTTCTTTCCGACCTGCACATTGTGGCCGACCTGCACCAATGCGTCGATCTTGGTGCCGTCACCAACGCTTGTCGCCCGGATCGTGCCGGCATCGACGCTGGAATTGGCGCCGATCTCGACATCGTCCCCGATCACGACGCCGCCAAGCGAATGGATCTTCAGCCATGCCTGCCCAGCTTCGCCATCACCGGAAGCGCCAAGCGTCTCACGCACGGCCTCAACCGAGGATTTCTCGGGCGTCACAAAACTGAACCCGTCGGCACCGATAACCACACCGGAATGCGCTACGAAGCGATGGCCAATCCGGACGTTTCGCCCGATCCGGACCCCTGCAAGGATCAACGCGTCCTCGCCAATCTCGGTCGCCCGCTGCGACGCATGACATGGCCGTCAATCCGGCTGCGTGCGCCGATGACGACGCCGGGGCCGATTACCACGTAGGGGCCAAGCGCAACATCCTGTCCCAAGCGGGCGCAGGGATCGACAATCGCGGTGGGATGGATGCCCGCGGCCAGCGCATGGCCGCTGTCCAGCAACTCTGTCAGCCCGGCCATCGGCAAGACGCGGGCGGTCGACCAAAATAGCCGCTTTCAGGCCGAGCGCCTGCCAATCCATCCCGCGTGACAGCAACGCGGCCACCGCTTGCCCTTGGCAAGACTATCGACATATCGCGGCTCCATTGCCACGGCCAGTTGTGCAGCACCGGCCAAAGCCGGCTCGGCGGCCCGCGCTGACGCGAATGCCGGTTTCGCCCACTGCCTCGCCGCGCAGGGCGCTGGCAATCTCAAGGATCGTGTGGCCGGTCATCCGAAATCCCCGAGTTCAGGGGCGCAGTAAGGGCCCCGTTTCAGGGATGATTTAGCTTTGAACGGCCCGCAATACCACCCCGGCCTTTTGCAGAGCCGCGAATATCCGAGCGTCGCGGCCATAGATGTCGCGGCGGTAATTCATATTGCCCTTTGGGCTGGTGAACGCCGTCCGGTACACCAGATGCACCGGCACCGGCTGCTCTAGCGGCAACACCGTTTCCGATGCCGGTCGCCAGTTTCGACTTGAACAGAGCTTCGGGATCTTTCGTCTGCCTGGACAATAGCGCATAGGCAAAGTCGAAGGGGTCGGCCAGCCGGATGCAACCATGACTGAAAGCCCTGACCTCGCGCCCGAAAAGGCTCTTGGACGGCGTGTCATGCAGGTAGATGTTGTACTTGTTGGGGAACATGAACTTCACCAGCCCCAGCGCATTGCCGTCCGAAGGCGGCTGTTTCATCGCGAACGGAAAGGTATTGGCGGTATATTGGGTGAAATCCACCGCGCCCCGGTTCACCACCTGCCCGCTGCTGTCGATGATCCGAAGATGCCCGGCGGCATTCGGGTTCTTCTGCAGCATTGGCAGGTATTCCTTGACAGTAATCGAGCGCGGCACGTTCCAGGTCGGGTTGATGACCATGAACTCCATTACGTCCGAGAATTCCGGGCTGCGCTGGTCAGACTTGGTCGCACCGACGACCGAGCGCGTTTCAAAAGTCACCTTGCCGTCATCCACGATCCGCGCGGTGAAATCGGTAAGGTTCACCCAGATATGACGCTTGCCGAGCGGCATGTTGATCCAGCGCTCCCGCTCCATCGAGACGACGATCGCGGCCAGCCGCTCCTCTGGCTGAGACGTTGATTTCGGCCAGTGTGCCCGACCCGGCAACGCCGTCAGGGCTCAGTCCATGCGCCAGCTGGAACTGTTGAACCGCGGCCTGCATGTTTCCATCGTAGACTTGCCCGGCATTGCGCCGCATGTAGCCCATGGCGATCAGCCGGTTGCGCATCGCAACCACGGCAGCACCGGATTGTCCGGGTTCCAGCTTCTTGGCCGGAACGGCTGGCCCCCAGCCGCCCTTGCCCAGCTGCTTCTCCATGGCGAATTTGGCCTTCATCAGCCGGGTGTACTCCGGCGAGGATGGTGGCAGCGATTTCAGAAATCTGTCAGGGCTGGACTTGGCAAATGCAGCAAGCGTCTGGGTGCGGCCGCGCAAAGGCACCTGCATCACCAGCCCAGGATCGACACGGCCCGGTGTCAGAACACCGGTCTGAACGTCAGCGGCATATTCCAGGAACAGTCGGCTCAGCGCGACCTCGATCTTGCCAAGGTCGCGCTCGGATTTGACCGCGCGCAGATTGGCCTCGAGAAACTGCAAGTCGTACGCTTTCGCCGGAAGCCCGTGATCATCCGCCGAGGCCAGCGCCTTCAACAACGCTGAGCGTCGGGATTTATCCTTGCTGCTGGTGCCGGTCCAGATCGGCTGATAGCCATTCGCTTTGTAAAACGCGGCAATCGCGGCATCACCCGAGGATGCCTCTGCCACTGCCTGCATGAACGCGGTGACTTGCGCCTGCGCACCCGATCCAATCAGACTAATAGCAAATGTCAGGCACAGCACAATGCTGCGCAGGTATGCGGTACGGCTTCGCATGTACAAACTCATTTCAACAATCCTGTTTTCGCGCCAACTTCAACGCCGTGGTACCGCAAAATAGTGCAATATTGCAGCCGCGGTGCGATCACAATTGCGCAATGCCCGCAACTGTGTCGCGGCTATGCAACGCCTTTGAGCCGGAAAATGGTTAACCCAAGGTAAAATTTCCGTCAGCGATTTCTCGCCGATTCTGCCGGTTTTGGGGGCTGCGGCGTTTCCGCCCTTCCCCGGTGAATCCAGTTGTGGCATAAGATTAGCGACACCTGGGGATGAGGTGAAAGATCCGCTAACATGCGGAGACAGGCAAGCGACGGGACACGCGAAGAATCATGACGAACATCAGCTCTAAGGGCCTGACAAGGCGTGCTTTGTTGGGTGCATTTGCGGCATCTGCTGTAGTAGCAGCGCCAACTTACTCCAATGCTTTCGGGCTTCTGCGTGGCGCGGGCGACATTCGCCGCGTCCGCATGTATTCCGGCCGGACCGGCGAAAGCATGGACACGATATATTGGGTCGAGGGCGACTACATCAAGGACGCGCTCAAGGAAATCAACTACTTCATGCGCGACTGGCGCACCGACCAGACAACTTCGATGGATGCCCGAACGGTCGATATCATGGCCGCCTCGCATTCGCTGCTGGATGTCAACGAACCTTACATGCTGCTCTCGGGCTACCGTTCGGCTCAGACGAATGCCATGCTGCGCTCGCGTTCCAAGGGTGTTGCGCGCAATTCACTGCACATCAAGGGCCAGGCCGCCGACCTGCGGTTGAAATCCCGATCGGTTTCGCAAATGGCCCAAGCTGCAGCGGCTTGTGCGTCGGGCGGTGTCGGCACCTATTCGCGGTCAAATTTCGTTCATATGGATTGCGGCACCGTGCGCAGCTGGCGCGGCTGACAAACCCGGAACCGTCGACGCAGCGCCGCTCTTGCGGCGTTTTTTTTGCGCACCACCCTTCCGGCTTGCGCACTCGTCAGTCTGCGCGGTTAATGTCGCGACCCTAGCCGCGCAGGTTTTGCCCGATGACGCCAGACATGCCCCGCCCGCTTTCCTTTCGGCCGCTCGTCGCCATGCAGACCGCCGTTTCCGCCGCCAGTCTGGTGGTCGAAATCGTGGCGGGCCGGATGCTGGCGCCCTATGTCGGTATGTCGCTTTACACCTGGACCTCGATAATTGCGGTAGTGCTGGCGGGGTTTTCGGCCGGCCACTGGCTGGGCGGCCATGTTGCCGAGCACCCCGCAGCACGCGCATTGCGCCAGACGGGCTGGACGATGATAGCGGCCGCGCTGACCACTGCGGCGGCAGTGCTGATCCTGCGCGCATTTGCCGGACCGGTGCTGCAGAACCTGCAGGATCCGGTGGCAGGGATCGCCCTGCTGACCCTTCTGGTTTTCTTCCTACCCAGCTTCTTTGCAGGCGTCCCTGCCCCGGTTCTGGCGCGGATCGCAGTTGGCATCCACGACCGGCCCGGCCGCTCGCTGGGAACAATGTTTGCCGCCGGCGCGCTGGGGGCTATCGGTGGCACCTTGCTGGCCGGGTTCGTCTTTATCTCATGGCTCGGCTCGGTAGGTACTATGGTGGCGGTCGCGGTCACCTACCTGATCGTGGCGCTTGGTTGCTTCTTGCTGGCCGGGGGGGCGCGGCGCGGCGGAGTGCTGTCGGTCCTGGCGGGTCTCGTGGTTGTCGGGCTTGCCGCCGCCAGCCTGACCGTTCCCTCGCCCTGCACCCGCGAAAGCCGCTATTTCTGCATCCGCGTTCTGGCAATGTCGGACGACGCCGAACGTCCGGTCCGGCTGATGGTCATCGACCACCTCGGCCACGGCATTTCGGCCCGCGACACGCCGCAAATCATGCAAACCGATCATGCCGCGATGCTGGACGAACTGGCGCGGCACCGGATGCAGGATCGTGCGTTTTCCGCCTTCTTGATCGGCGGCGGCTCCTATTCCATTCCGCGCGCCTGGTCCGCGCGGAACCTGCCCGTCTCGATGACTGTGGCCGAGATTGATCCCACGGTCACTGAACTGGCCAAATCCGACTTCTGGTTTGATGACACCACCGCCAGAATCCGCCATGAGGATGCGCGCCGCGTTCTGCGTGAGGAAACTGACCGCTACGATGTCATTATCGGCGACGCCTTCACCGACATCGCCGTGCCCGCACATCTGGTGACGCAGGAATTCTTCGAGCTTGTCGCCACCCGGCTGACCCCCGGCGGCATCTACCTGATGAACGTCATCGACCACACCGACCGGATGCAGGCGCTTTCGGCAATTGTCGCGACCCTTCGCACGGTTTTTCCAACCGTCGAGGTCTGGGCCGAACAGCGCCAACCCGTCCCCGGCGAACGAATGGTTTTCATCGTTCTGGCCAGTGACACCCCGACCACCACCGACAGCCTGACCACGCTCGCCCCCGCCCCCTACCGATTTGGGGCCCTCTCCGAGCAGACAGTCGACCGGCTGGCCTTACGTTCGGGCAGTCTGATCCTGACTGACAACTATGTGCCGATCGACCGGCTGATGGGTCGCGCCGAATAGGGTCTTTGCAGCCCTGCCCGTCGCGCGATAGCAAGGGGCACCGCAACAAACGAGATCAGAACCATGCTCCACAAAGCCGCCTCCCTCTCTCGCCTCGGCACCGAATCCGCGTTCGAGGTTCTGGCCCGCGCGCAGGCGCTCGCGGCTGAGGGCAAGGACATCATCAACCTCGGCATCGGCCAGCCGGATTTCCGCACCCCGGACCATATCGTCGAGGCCGGGATCAAGGCGCTGCGCGACGGCCATCACGGCTACACCCCCGCCAACGGCATCCCGGCGCTGCGCGAAGCGGTCGCCGCCGACCTGAACCGCCGGCACAAGGTCGAGGTCAACCCCGACAATGTCGTCGTCGTGCCCGGTGGCAAGCCGACAATGTTCTTTGCCGTCTTGATGTTCGGCGAACCGGGGGCCGAGATCATGTATCCCAACCCCGGCTTCCCGATCTACGAATCCGTCATCAAATACTCTGGTGCCACGCCGGTGCCGTTTGCGCTCTCCGAGACAAACGGTTTCGCCTTCGATGCCGAAGCGCTGCTGGCCCAGATCACCCCGAAGACCCGGCTGATCATCATCAACAGCCCCGCCAACCCGACCGGCGGCGTCACCCCGAAAGAGCAGATAGACAAGTTGGTCGCGGGCCTTGCCGACCACCCTGACGTGGCGCTTCTGTCCGACGAGATCTACAGCCAGATGCTCTATGACGGGCGCGAACATGTCAGCCTTTTGCAATACCCCGAAATCCGCGACCGCCTGATCATGCTCGATGGCTGGTCCAAGACCTATGCCATGACCGGCTGGCGGCTGGGCTATGCGGTGTGGCCGGATGCTCTGGTGGCTGATGCCACCCGCCTTTGCATCAACGACCACTCCTGCGTCAATGCAGCCACGCAATATGCGGGTCTTGCGGCACTCACCGGCCCGCAAGACGCGGTGCACAAGATGGTCGCCGCCTTCGACGAGCGCCGCAAGATCATCGTGTCGGAACTGAACCAGATCCTCCGGCTTTCGCTGCGCCGACGCCGCTGGCGCTTTCTACGCATTCCCGAATGTCGAGGGCACCTGCCTCAGCTCTCGCCAGGCCCAGGACCGCTTCCTGAGCGAGGCCGGTGTTGCCACAATCTCTGGCACCAGCTTTGGCGCTTGGGGCGAGGGCTATGTTCGCTTTTCCTACGCCAACAGCACCGAAAATATCCGCGAGGCAATCCGGCGCATCAAATCTGTGCTGTAGCGAGATTCACGCCCCCCGGAAGCAAGGCGCGACTGATACGGACGTTCAAACCGGCCGCAGCGAAACCGTGTCGGCGATCATCGGCCATGTGATCAACTCGCCATCCAAGCGTGGTATATGCTGTCAGCCAAGATGCCCCGCTCAGATTGGCGAAATCCGTGATAGACTAACGCCACGCATCGAAGCACTGCCGATGAAAAACCAGAAAACCTGTCAATTATCCCGGGAGGACTATGCTATGAACCTGAGACCCGATCCAACATTTCATCCGACAGCAAGAATGGCCATGGAAGCGCCGGCAGAAACGCTGGCGTTCACCCTGATGCTTAGTCCTGATGGATCGCAGCCGGACGGATTGGCGGTAGTGGATGTGGACCCGACCTCAAAGACCTGCGGTCAGATCGTGCACAGCCTTTTCATGCCGAACAAGGGCGACGAGTTTCACCATTTCGGGTGGAACGCATGCTCTTCCGCGCTGTCGCCGCTAACCGGCCACGCGTTTCTTGAACGGCGGTACCTCATTATTCCGGGGATCAGATCCAGCCGCATCTACATCATCGACGTAAAAGAGCCGCTCAAGGCGAAAATCCACAAGATCATCGAACCTGAAGAGCTGTTTGCCAAGACCGGTTATTCGCGCCCACACACAATCCATTGCGGCCCAGAAGGCATCTATGTCTCGACACTGGGCGGCGGCGGCAAGGATGGAACCGATGGCCCTCCGGGCATCTTCATCATGGATTGCGAGACGTTCGAAATCCTTGGCCGCTACGAGATGGACCGCGGTGTTCAGGACAAGCACTATGATTTCTGGTGGAACCTGCCGCGCGATTACATGGTCAGTTCCGAATGGGGTCTGCCGCCACAGTTTGAAAACGGGATCGTGGCCGAAGACCTGCTCAGCAACAAATACGGGCATAGGATTTACTTCTGGTCACTGCGCGCACGCAAGAACATCCAGACCATTGATCTGGGCGCCAACCACCAAATGGCATTGGAAATCCGGCCAGCGCATGACCCGGCCAAGCAATACGGTTTCTGCGGCGTGGTGGTCGACACGACAAACCTGCAAGGCGCGATTTTTACGTGGTGGCGGAATGATGATGGCACATTCGAAGCCAGGAAAACCCTCACCATTGATCCTGTTCCGGCCGATCCCAAGGATCTTCCCGACCTGCTGAAGGGGTTTTCCGCCGTACCGCCGCTGGTCACGGATATTGATCTGAGCCTTGATGACAAGTACCTCTATGTCGCTTGCTGGGGTCTTGGGGAAATGCATCAGTACGATGTGACCGACCCGATGCACCCGAAACTGGCCGGCAAGGTCCAGATCGGCGGCATCGTCGCCAAGACCAAACACCCCAACGGCAAGGACTTTGGCTATGGTCCGCAAATGGTCGAGATCAGCCGCGATGGCAAGCGGGTCTACTGGACAAACTCGCTCTATTCCACTTGGGACGACCAGTTCTATCCCGGTGAGCGAGGCGCTGCGATGGTCTGCGCGGATGTGGGCCCCGACGGCGGGCTGACCCTGAACAAGGATTTCTGGGTCGACTTCCCCAAGGGCTATCGAAGCCACCAGATACGGCTGGAAGGGGGCGACTGTTCGACCGATAGTTTTTGCTATCCGAACGTCTGAGCCTTGAGTGATCCGATGACGGTGGCGGCGCTTTGGTGGGCCGTCATCTTTTCAGGACTGTATCACGGAGTGAACCCTGGAATGGGGTGGCCGTTGGCCGTTTCAGCCGCCTTGATGGAGAGGCGAGCCGCGGCAATGCCTGCCGCGCTGGTGGCGCTTGCGGCAGGACACTTTCTCGCCATGGCGGCAATCCTGCTGCCCTTTTCGTTGATGACGACCCTTGTGATCTGGGAGCGGGAGCTGCGCATTGGTGCAGGGCTGCTGGTTGTTTCGATGGGGGTATTTCTGCTTGTCTACCGTAGGCATCCGCGCTTTCTCGCACGGGTACCGCCGGGCAGGCTTGCACTGTGGTCCTTTTTGGCGGCCATGGCGCATGGAGCGGGTCTGATGCTGGTCCCGATCTATCTGGGGATTTGCGGCGATCCGGACCTGCTGGATGCAGGCCATCGGGCCGCGGGCGCGCTGATGGCCGCCAATATGAAGGCCGCTCTGCTGGTCGCGATCGTTCATACCGCAGCCATGACGCTGGCGGGAGGAGCGCTCGCCGTAGGCATATACGTATGGCTCGGGCTTAAGTTTCTGTCACGAAGCTGGTTCAATCTGGATGTGGTCTGGGCCATAAGCCTGATCATCGTCGGCTGCATAGGCGCCGGTACTGCACTGGGACAAGAGGGGTAACCTGCCGGCGGTTTTTCTTTCAAAAGCTCTGGAACAGACAGCGCCTTACGCCCACATGGATGTCCTTTCTTTCGTTCGAAATATGGAAAATCCTGCCGCTGCCAAGTGAGAAGACAAATTTGTCAGGGGCAAGTGGACGAGGGAAAGACTCGTTCCATATCGAAGGGTCCGACGTGGCTTCGATGGCGTTCGCTCACCCCGCCTGTATCGGGCTGAACCCGGCGGCAAGCAGATAGCGCAGCCGCACTGCGAAAACCGCCATCACCGCGATGGCGAGCCAGCCGAACGCCGCCGCCAGGCCGATCAGCCCCAAAAGCCCCAGTATCGGCGGAAAGATCGCCGGTGGTGTCTGCCGGAATAGTCCCAGCCTGCCTGTCGCCCGCATCGCCCTCTCCCGGTCTGCCCGGCGCGGGTTATGGCGCACTCAACCGCAATGCGCGCGCGCAAGACATGTCCTTCCAAGGCGGCCGGTGCGGGCCAGAGCAGGGCCTGAAGCTTTGGGGCGATGTCTCGCAAGTGTGCTGGTCCAGAGTGCGGACGAAGCTGCCGTTCAACAAAAAAGACTTGCAGGGCGCACATTGCACAAAAGTGACCTAAGACTTTGGTCGTCTTACTTTGCCAACACGGTCGCCTTGTGACGAATCCGATGGCAATACCACATCAAGCGAAAAGGTCAGACGCGAAACGCTTTCGTTCTTGCTCTCGACGCCACCACCTAGTTTTGCCTCAACAACCCAAATCTTGGCGCTAGCTTCTGCGTCTCCGCCTTTGGTGCTGGTTGCACTTATGGCGATGTCGAAATTGAGCGTGGTTCGTGGATGAACAAATTCCTTGTTCGATTCCCCGACATACTGATGGGTGCCGGGGTTCACCATGCCGCCCTTGCTTCTAATAATGGTATCTGCCTCGACCACACCGTCCGTGAGGCTAGTTATCGCGGACACAATAAAGTCTTTGAGTTCCATGGCGCGCTCCCGTCAGCTTTTTGTATGCAATGGATAGCGTCGTTCCGAACGAAGTGAAAGCATGCCGTGACCCACGGCAACATAAACACAATGGGCTCAAAGCGGGCCAGCGCGACGCCCAGACATGGCCAAGCTAGGCTTCAGCCACCCGCACCGCCAGCAAGCGCCGCACCGCCCCGGCCGCACCGCCCCGCTTGTGTCAACCCCCACCGCACGCCACAACACGTCCCCTAACAAAACCCTAACGAAAAATGCCAACCCATTGATTTCATTGAAAACGGGTTGCTGTCCACATGTGGACACTCACCGATACAGCAGCGATTGCCCGTTCGCGAAAAGATGCACCTTGCCCGGCACCGCCCCCAGTTTCACGTCCCTGCCCCGCAATTCCCGGTGAATTCCCGGCAGCTTCGCGATCAGCTGGTAGAAGGCCCTGAGCGGTCCGGGCGAACGCGCCGCTGCCCAAGCCGCCTCAACAAGCATCCCGCGCGCCTGACCGCAACCGATGCTGCGTTCCCGGTCGCCTCGATGGCCACATGATCATCGTGGGTTAGTTCCTTCCGTGCGAAGGCTTCGAGTTGATCGCGAAGCATGGGCACACGGCCCAGCTTCGACAACTCCTCCTCACACAGCGCGACGGTTTCTGCCGCCACGCGATGGATATCCATCGCGATTGTCCGCATGTTCTCCTCCTCTCCTGGTCAAGGTTGAGGGAGACGGCGGGCGACACGACGATTACGGATCCGCGCTCGCAGCGCATCCGATCCGGGCTGGTCGCAGGGGCGGCCAGATAACGACCTCGAAGCAAAGAACGATCTCTATGCTCGCCACTTTTGTACTACGTCAAGCAATGCCTTTTTGTTTATTGGTTTGCTAATGAAGTCATCCATTCCCACTTCCAGGCAGCGGTCTCGATCTTCAGGCATTGCGTTGGCGGTAAGGGCGATGATCGGACAATATGTCGTCGTTTGTTCTCTCTCCAATTTCCGAATGGCGCGGGTTGCCGCAAGACCGTCCATCTGCGGCATTGACATATCCATGAGAATTAGGTCGGGTTCGATTTCAGTATATTTGCTCAACGCCTCGATGCCGTTGTTCGCGAAAGTTACAGCTATCGAAGAATTTTTTAGCATGGATTTCACGATCAGCTGATTTGTCTTGTTGTCTTCTGCCACCAGAATGTTGAGATGCGTTACTTCACCTGCTATTTTTTGCATGGCTGGCACCGCGATTGAAGTGGCGTAGCTTCTATCAAGCGAGCGTGCGACCACGCTCTTCAGTTTTTCAGATCGTACCGGCTTGAGCAGCACGCTTGCAAACCCGATTTCTTGTTTGGCTGCGGTACTAACCGAATGATCAACCGAGGATAAAACTATCAACGGGATATTTTTGAACTCGGGAATTCTGCGTATGCGTCTTGCAAGTTCTTCGCCATCCATCTGCGGCATCTGATAGTCTTGGATGATCAGATCGAAGCCGTTTTCAGATCCTCGCGAGGCTTCGAGTATTTCAAGAGCTTCCGCTCCTGATGACGCAAGTACGGGCTTCATTTCCCAGCTTGCCAGGCGCTCGAACAGAATGGTTCTGTTTACCGCCAGGTCGTCCACCACCAAAGCCCTTATTCCCTTTAGGTCCACCTCTGTTTTCGGGTTCGCGCTCAGTTGCGCGCCGCTTTTCTCCAGACTTAATTCGATTGTGAAGATCGATCCACGGTCGGTTTCGGATTTCGCAGAAATACGTCCTCCCATCAGGCCAATTAGTCTGGACGAAATGGCAAGCCCAAGCCCCGTCCCCTCGAATTTGCGGTTGGTGGCACCGTCAATCTGCTCAAATGCGTTGAAGATTCGGCTAATTTCAGCGGTAGGGATTCCAACTCCGGTATCAATCACATCGATCCTGAGATTGTGATGATCACCTCCCTCTTTTCCTGTCACGTCGATGCAAACAAAGCCGTCAAGAGTAAACTTGACCGCATTCCCGGCTATGTTGGTGATCACCTGTCGAATTCGCCCGACATCGCCCTCAAACATAGTCGGTAGGCTTGGGTCGTATCTAAGTGTGACCTCGACATTTTTTTCGCTGGCCGTGGTCGAAACCAATGTAACGACATCTTCCAATGCCGCTTGCAGATCGAATGGGGCAATTTCCAGCTCCATCTTTCCGGCTTCAATCTTTGAGAAATTCAGAATGTCATTGATGATCGTTAGCAACGCAGCCCCGGATTTCGAGATAGTTTCGGCGTACATCTTCTGATCTTCATCAAGATCAGTTTCGAGAATTAGTTCAGCCATCCCGATGACGCCGTTCATCGGTGTGCGTATCTCGTGGCTCATATTGGCGAGAAACTCGGATTTTGCGTGGTTTGCCATATCGGCCTTGAGCTTGGCTTTCTCTAGGGCTTGCTCGCGCTCATCACGCTCTGCCAATGTCTCCGCCAGCAGGGTTACGGACTTGTCGAGGGCGTGGAACTCCTTGGACACGAAAGCAGCCAATGGACTGGTTTGATGCACCGTCCCCGCAATGACAGCAGACATTCTTTGGTGGATATTTCGCAATGGTTGCATAGCCAGATAGTTGGTCTGCAAAAGAAAAATGAGCGACAACACCAGAACGGTCGTGGCAATCGTGATTTTTGTCCGCCGCACGTTTTCGCTGATAAGCGCCAGTCCCTCAGCCGTCGACCAATCGACTTCCATCACTCCGAAGGGCTCATCTTCAAACAGTATGTCACGTGAGAACTGTCGAAAAGGCGTAGCGCCAGCCCATTCGTCCGCGGCGACTTGGGCGATCAGTATGCCCTCGCTACTTTTGATACTTACGGCCATTAGCTTTGGATTGCGCGAGACCGCTTCCTGGAGCGACGTTTCAAGAACGGGCGTGTCTTCGGTTATTATGGGTTCGAGCATCAACCCGCTAAGAAGAGATACCGTCAGATGCGCCTGTGCCAGCAGGTCCTCGTTCATGCGTCTGGTTTCAGCACGACGCTCGAATTCTCCCACAACGAAAGACACGAAAAGGGCTGCAAGCGCCATTGAGAGCGCAATCTGCGCATTTATTCCCATACGCTTCATATGCCGGTCCTTTGGCCTAAAAATCCCGGCTATGAAGCATCGCTTGCCGAATGAAATCATAGTCAGCGTCAGTGCCCTCTAGAAAACCGTCTTTCGCGATCCGTGCCGCTACCTCGTCGTTATGGATGGACAACATGACCTGCCGAATCGCACCCAGCACCTTTGGATCAAGGTCTGATGCTGCGAGCCAAGGTTTGGTGACATTGTCAAATTCGAAGAGGATCTTTATCGGAACGCCCTGTTTCACCAGTTTTTGGAACGTATCTTCTTGCAGCGCACCGGCGGTGAATTTCTTTGCCCCGACAGCAGTTCCAACAACGTCGTGCCGACCAAGATATTCAAAACCGCTCAGATCCTCGCTGCCGATGCCTGCATCAAGAAGATGGCTTTGTGCCAGAAAGCGGCCAATCGTCGACAGATCACTTCCGAAGGCGAAGCTTTGGTGCTTCAGGTCTGCAAGGGAATGTGCATCACTTTCTGAATGCACCGCAATAACGCCTTTGAACCGTTTTTTTCCACCATTGGACTCCATCGCAACGATCTTGATGCCCGGATTTCGTTCTACAACGGTCACATATGAAGCTGGGCCGAAGCGTGCAAAATCAACGTCGCCGTCAGCCAAATGACTGATGCCGGTCTCATAGTCCTTTGCAATCTTCATGCGGATCGTAACCGGTTCACCCAGTACCACCGACATCTCGTTAGCGAGGTAGTTCAGGAACGGTTTGTATTGCCTTACGGTTTCTGTTGGTTTGTCCGCTGCATATGTCCCAAAAACCAGAGTGATGTCTGCGGCGGCGGGCACAGGTAGACTTAATGCTAAGGCCGCAAGCCAACTGTGCAGAAGAACGCGCCCGCGAGTCGCCGTTGTCCTCCCAAACAGCAGTTTTTGCAGAATTCTAGGGCGTTGCCGCCACAATTCGATCATGGTCACTTTCCTTTCTTGCCCGTACGCCGCGTGTCCTTGACACAATCGACGAGGCTATTCGTTGCAGGCTGAAAGAAATATCTGGTTAATTTTCGCTCGAAGATCGCACGAGAAACGCAGATTGGGCCGCGAACCTGCCTAATCTGCGTTAACCATTTGTTCTCAAATACATTTCTTAATGGAAATTTAACGACGATAGTTTGTCACTGGGTGACAGCACCGGGCAGGAACGAACCGAGAGAACAATTATGCGCTCAAACTCCAGATCAAAAACCAAATCGTTGACGCCGGTTGCGTTGGTATCGGCCGGACTCGTGATCCTGGCACCGTCCGGTGCCTTCGCAATCCCGTCGCCGGAGCTGGTGATCGGATCGGTCTCTTCTCTGTCGCAGATCCTCGCTGTTGGCGTCGCTACGATTACCGCGGCAGGTGCGTTGGCCGCCAGACGGCTGGGGTTCACACCGCGCGCGCAGGACACCCGAGGTACGTTTTCCGACACGATTGATATTTGGGCTGATTTTGACTGCGGTCGCATTTGGTGCGCTGAATATTTGGCAGTACCGGGCACAGAATGCACGCGAACTGGCCCACCTTCAGGCAACACTTGTAAGACCGGCGCAGTTTGACGGGACAACAATTCACGACAAGGCGCTGGTCGAAACCAGCTTTGTTCGGCAATCAGAAAGCCCTTTCGCGCTGAGCACCGAGGATGCCGAACTTCTCCTTCAGGGCAGAACCGGAGCCAGTTCCACACTGTTCTTCGACATCCGCGAAACCGGAGAACATGCCATGGGCACCTTACCCGGCGCGCGACATGTTCGGTATCCGGATTTTCTTCAATCGGACATTCCGACGGATGGAAAGCCAGTTGTCTTGTTCTGCCATAATGGAAACCGCAGCAGCGAGACCTGTGCGGAACTCGCCGCGCGGGGGATAGATTGCCGTTTCATTGCTGGTGGCATAGAAAAGTGGGTCGTCGAAGGGCGCGCATTCAGCGACAAGAATGTCAGATCCTTGTCAGATCTGCGGGCAATTCCCCAATACGATAACAAAGACACTTTACTTGGCACCCCTGACTTCGAGCAGCTTCTTGTCGAGCGAGGATCTTCAGGTTGTTGATACTCGGTACCCTGGTGATTTTGCGACCGGTCATTTGCCGGGCGCGATCAATATTCCCGTCCGAGCTTTGCCGACTGACGAGTTGAAGCGGCGGATCGGGTTGTTGCAAGACAAGCCGACCGTTGCCGCCTGCTATGATCGGCGCAGCTGTTTCATGTCTCAGATTCTGGGACTTGAGCTGAGCAAAGAAGGCCTCGATTTTCGTGGGCGATATACCACCCCCTGGGAATACTTTGTACGGCCTGCGCCCAAGCCACATGTGCAGCAATGGTTGGCCGAACAGCAAGTGAGCCTGTGGCAGAAAACCGTTTCCAAGCTCGCGGACGTATTGGTCTGGATTGGCGACCAGACGCATATGGTGGTTGGTCTACTTGCCCTTTCACTGTTGTCGCGCATCCTTGTTTTGCCGATCGCATTGAAATCCGAGCGCGATCAAATCGTGGCCGCCAGATGTGCCGCGGAGCTAAGAACATTGAAAGAGAGCCTGAAAGACGATCCCGCACGCAAGGCTCGTGCTGTTCAACAGTTCTACGCAGACAAGGGTCTGACCCCGATGCGAAATCTGATCGCGCTCTTGTTCCTTCCAGTCATGATGCTGGGTCTGAGTTCCGCAGAAGAGGCAAGCGCATCGACGGCGGCGTCTTTCTTGTGGGTTCGTGATCTGGGTACACCTGATCTCACATATGCGCTTCCCGCATTTTTTGCGCTGCTTGCCGGTATCTACCTGCACTGGGCCGTCGCAAAATCACCAAAGCAAGCGGCACTATATTGGATCATCGGTGCGCCTATCATGTTTGGGCTGGTTTTTCAGCTGAGCGCAGCGGGCAATGTCTACCTTTGTATCGGCCTGGCCTTGTTGCTATTTCAGCGGGCCTACGTCGTGGGTTTTTTCGAGCGTTCGACATCTGCCTATTGGCGCGCTTGGCGGCGTTGGAAAGTGCGCAACCTTTTCCAAGGTGTATTCCCCCTCAACCACACCGAAGCGCTGCGAGACTGCGGCAACAAATCTTACCGGCTCTCTGTTCTCAGGAGTGCGGGAATGCCGGTTCCGGAAGGCCTGGTGATCAGATCAGAGGCAATTGATGCTTACAGGCAGATGCCCCTGACTGAGAAGGATGCATTTTCCAAAATGATCTGGCAGATGGTAGGCGAAGTACCCTGCGCTGTTCGCAGCTCTGCGTCAAACGAAGACGGCGTGGATCAAAGTTTCGCCGGTGTGTTCGAAAGCGTTCTTGAAGTTGATGAAACGGGCATGCGCCAGGCACTGGATGCGGTTATTGCATCTTTCTCGTCCGCGCGGGCCGCGACCTACAACGATGACGAAGTTTCGAGCCATGCGGGCAATATTCTCGTTCAGCAAATGGTACGCTCGGAATACGCAGGCGTTTTGTTCACTCAAGATCCAACGGCACCGGGTTTGATGATGGTTGAACTCGTCAAAGGCTACGGCGACGACCTCGTGTCCGGACGTGCCACACCACAAAGCCTTCGCTTTGGACGGTATACGCTATTACCGGCAAACGAAGAACATGCTCCGATTGACATCAGACCGCTGCTCGAGCTTGGGCGAAAGATCGAAGAGACTTTCGGATGTCCTCAGGATATCGAATGGGCCTACGCCAAAGGTGCTTTTCAGATTGTCCAAAGTCGCGACATCACCACTCTTGCGACAGGAAATGCCGTCGAAAAAGCACGCGTGGATGAATGGCAACGCATTCTGAGCACATATGGCGATGCCGAGCCAGACCAAGTGATCCTTGCCAAGGACGAAATGTCTGAGGTTCTTCCACGCCCGACACCACTGTCGTTCTCGTTGATGGCGACTTTGTGGTCCCCGGGGGGAAGCGTCGATCTTGCATGTCGCCAACTCGGTGTGCGCTATAACCTGCCGGAAGGACGCCCGGGCCACTTGGTCAATCTGTTCGGCCGAACCTATGTGGACTGCAGACTGAAGTCGAAAATGACGCTGCGACTGAGTACGGCCAAGGCCCGGCAATTGCGCAAACAGGCTGCGCCGATGATATCGCATTTTCGCGAACAAGTGATGCCTGCGCTTGAAGAGGATATGGTCCTCTGGCGGGCAATGGATTTTGCTGCTCTGCCCGAAAAGCAAATCGTCTCCAGCATTAAGAAACTACATGAAAAACTGGTTCGCGAGATTTACGTCGAGGCCGAGAAGATCAATATTCTCGCCGGGTTCACGATGACCGAAGCGGAGGCATATTGTCAGTATGATAATGCGGCGCGCCAACGTCTTTTGCATCCGGTCCTGAGGCATGCGCCGGTGAACCTGATCAACTCCTGCGCTTCGCTCACCGGAGAGCATCAAAGAAACACGTTGATGGCGTTGATGGGACACCGGGCAATCTTCGATTACGAACTCAGAACGCCGCGCTACAGTGAAGCCCCGGATTTATTGTGGCCATTGCTGACTGGCGCGAAAGTGGCGCCAGCCAATTTGGCCGATATAAGCGGATTAGTCCCGACCTGCGATCCTGTAGACCTTGCAATTGAGTTTCAGGACCTCAAGGAACAGGCCAAACATGAGGCCCTCAAAATTGTGGCTGAGATCAGACGTGCGGTTTTGGCGTTGTCGGCCAAAACAGGCTTGGGAAATCTGATCTTCCAGATGGAAATCCAGGATGTCCTTAGGATTCAGCATCTGGATCTGGAACGCGTAAAGGCTGATGCGGAGGCGCGCAAATCGACCACCGAAAATCTGAACAAGTCAGCACCAAAGGAAGTATCGCTTACCCTGCGGGATTGCGAGATGCTGTCGCGAGAAGGAACTGTCTGCGCCCGGGTCAACGGCAAAGAACTTGGTGGGACATGTGTGTCGGGAAGCAACGACGCCAGCGGAAGGGTCTTTGTCGTCGAAGACGAAACTGCTTTTGAGTCGAGTGCATTCGCTGGCTTTCAGGATGGAGACATCATCGTTTGTCGCATGGTCAGCCCGGCTTGGTTGCCCTTTGTGCTGCGCTCTGGCGCTGTCTTATGTGAAGTCGGGGGCTGGCTTAGCCATATGGCTATAGTCGCTCGTGAAAAAGGCATTCTGATGCTCGTTGGGTGCAACGGACTTGACCTCTTGGTGAACGGAGCAATGGTCGAGGTTAGTGTTGACGGGACGATCAAAGTGATTGAAGCGACAGTTTCTGAAAGACTTAAGTCGGCCTGACACTGGAGTATCGAGCTGTCCAGCGTTCAAAGTTGTTCCGGCGGTATCTGACGTCAGCGCCGTTGACCTGCTCCCCATTGAGTCCGCTTTCATAAGTTAGCTCTTTTCAGGGTTGGTGTGCTACCCAAAGTGTCCCCGGTCTGGGCTAGATTTTCCGCGTATTAATCACACAGACGGGCTGGATACGCCTGGCAATTTCATCAGCGATGCCGGGACTTTGTTCCCGATCGCGCTGTGCGGTCTTTCTTCGTTGTAGTCTCTGCGCCAAGCCTCCAACTTTTCGGCCGTATCTTCAAGGCCCATGAACCAGTGGGCGTTCAGGCATTCGGCCCGGAATTTGCCGTTGAAGGCCTCGATGTAGGCGTTGTCGGTGGGCTTTCCGGGTCGGGAGAAGTCGAGCGTAACGTTCCGTTGATAGGCCCAAAGATCCATGTCGCGGGAGATAAATTCGCTGCCGTTATCGACCCTGATCGTCTTAGGGTAGCCGGTCTGGCGACAGGCCCGATCTAGCGTTGTGACCACATCCTCGCCCTTATAGCTGAACTTGGCATCAAGCACTGGAACATACCGCGAGAACGTATCAACGACGGTCAGGATGCGGATCTTGCGCCCTGTCGCCAGTTGATCATGTACAAAGTCCATTGCCCAAACATCATACGGAGCAACAGCTTCTTTGCGGTCTTCACGCAGCTTTGCCTTCACCCGGCGCTTGGGTGTCTTGTTGCGCAATTGCATGCCCAACTCCTTGTAAATCCTGTATGTCTTCTTGGCATTGATGTCCCAGCCCTCACGCCGCAGCAGGACGTGAACGCGCCGGTAGCCAAACCGTACACGGGTCTGGCATATATCTCTGATCCGCTGTTCTATCGCGGCCTGGTCGGGTCGACGGGATCTGTACCGATACGTCCGGGTATCGATCCGGATGAGCCCGCAGGCCCGCCGGATCGATACCCGCCAATCATTTCTAATCCCGTCAACCAGCGTTCGTTTCCGAGCAGGCCTTAGAGCTTTCGCTTCAGCACGTCCTGAAGCATCTCCTTGTCGAGCGCCAAATTGGCCACGATCTTCTTCAGCCGAGAGTTCTCATCCTCCAACTCACGCAACCGCTTCATGTCGGTCGGCAACATCCCGGCGTACTTCTTCTTCCAGTTGAAGTACGTCGCCGAGCTGATCCCGGCTTTCCGGCAGATCTCCGCGACCGTCGTGCCGTCCTAGCCCTGCTTGATGATGAACGCCTTCTGCGCGTCCGTGAAATTCGATGCCTTCATGCGTTTCCGCTCCTTTCCCAGCCAAGGAATCATCACGGAAAACTCTAGCCATAACCGAGGACGTTTTCGGGGGTCACACCAGAAGCAGCCGTTGGTGCAGACCGCAGCGAACGCCAGTTCAGAGCCGATTGTGTTGAAAAACTCCGGTTTTGGACCTGAATGAAGAAATTCTTCGCCATACTGGCCGATCTTTTGGTTCTAGCGAGGGGTTCGGCCAAGTTTGCGCTTCTTCGCTCACGTGCAAGCTCTGATGGTCTCAGGAACAATCCTACCCAACTTCCTCGTTTCATCGGGTTTTGCCGAAGAATCGGGATTCTCAAATTTCAGAGTTTTTCAACACAATCAGCCAAAGCCGAGGTTCTGGCCAGAGGTAGGCGGCACTCACTCCTTTGGATCTCGAAGCGTCAAACACGAAAGCACACAAACCATTTCGCCCCTTTGATCCATGTGCAATTATCGACCTTTCGCAGGACCATCGCGTCTGCTGACGAGAGCTACTTGGCGTGGACCATTCCTTCGATCTCGTTCATTGTGTCATTGCACCTGCCACTGCGGATGTCGCGTGAGTTTTTCAAATGACCGACGCTGCCGTCCTACAGTAATTGAGCTTTAGGAACTTTCCGGGACGGACCTTCGGATGACCGCTGACCACCATAAGCCCGTAACGATAGAGTTGGCGGGCCGGATTGTCATCGCCAGGGTCGATGAACTTCGGGCGCAATTGGCGGCGGCCGAGGCGTCGCCTGATGTCACGATTGATCTTTCGGCAGTAGAGGCCGTCGATACCGCAGGGGCATGGCTTATCATCGACGTGCAGACCAGGATCCAGAACCGCGGCGGACCGTGCGCCATCATCGGCGCTTCCAGGGAACAATCGGAGCTGATCGAGGTCGTTCGGGGCAGCATCCCCGAAAAAGGGGCCATCACAAAGCCGCGCCACGGTATCTTCGACTGGTTCGAAACCGTCGGCAAAGCGACCTGGCTGGGATTTCAGGGTCTGGTCGAGATTCTGGGCTTTCTTGGGGCGGTCGTAGCGCGACTTGGGGGATTGCTGATCCATCCCGGACGCCTGCGGCTGACATCGCTGGTACATCACATGCAGGAGATCGGGTTCAATGCAGTCCCCATCGTTTCGCTGATGGCGTTCCTGATTGGTGTGGTCATGGCGTTTCAGGGCGCGGTTCAGCTTCGTCAATTCGGGGCCGAGGTTTTTGTTGTCGACCTGATCGCGATTTCCATTTTGCGCGAACTTGGCATCCTGCTGACAGCGATCATTGTCGCCGGCAGGTCGGGGGCTGCCTTCACCGCTGCGATCGGATCCATGAAGATGCGCGAGGAAATCGACGCTATGCAGACACTGGGTCTTGATCCGATCGAGGTTCTGGTTCTGCCGCGGGTGCTGGCTTTGGTCATCGTGCTGCCGCTTCTGGGGTTCGTGGCGGATGTCATGGGGCTTTTTGGCGGCGCGATGATGTCGTGGATCGAACTGGGCGTCTCGCCCGGCATGTTCCAGACCCGGCTATATGATTCAGTTGACGTGTGGCACTATGCCGTCGGGCTGATCAAGGCGCCGTTCTTTGCCGTCATCATCGGAATTGTCGGCAGCTATGAGGGGATGAAGGTCGGTGGCGATGCAGAAATCCCTGGGACGGCTGACATCGACCTCGGTTGTGCTGTCCATATTCCTTGTCATTGTCGCCGATGCGATGTTCTCGATCTTCTTTGCGATTGTGGGGGTCTGATGCCGGAAACCCGCGAAGCCATCATTCAGGTCCGCGGATTGCGCACGCAGTTCGGGGATCATGTCGTGCACGATGGGCTGGATCTGGATGTCTACCGCGGCGAGGTGCTGGGTGTCGTCGGCGGATCGGGGACCGGCAAGTCCGTCTTGCTGCGGGCAATTGTCGGCCTTTTGCGCCCGACGGCGGGCAGCGTGAAGGTGTTTGATACGGACATCCTGAACGCCAACGAAGAAGACCGCCGGAAAACCGAGCAACGCTGGGGCGTGATGTTTCAGGACGGCGCGCTGTTTTCATCGCTGACAGTCTGCGAGAATGTCGAAGTGCCGATGCGCGAACAGACCGACCTGTCGCCGGAAACCCGCCGCGCGCTTTCTGAGCTCAAGGTGTCGATGGTCGGGCTGCCCCCGGTCGCGCGGGACAAGTACCCCTCGGAACTGTCCGGCGGGATGCGCAAACGCGCCGGGCTGGCGCGCGCATTGGCACTTGACCCCGAGATCGTGTTTCTCGACGAGCCCACGGCGGGGCTTGACCCGATCGGAGCGGCTGCCTTCGACAGCCTGATCAAGAAGCTGCAGAAAACCATGGGACTTACGGTGTTCATGGTGACCCACGATCTGGACAGCCTGCATGCGATCTGTGACAGGATAGCTGTGCTGGCCGACAGGAAGGTATTCGTGACGGGCACGATGAAGGACATGTTGAAGGTGGACCATCCTTGGGTTCACGAGTATTTTCACGGACCCAGGGCCCGCGCCGCGGGCTTTGGGGCAGAGGACTGATTTCGGATGGAAACCAAAGCCAACTTCGTGCTGATCGGTGCCGTGACGGTCCTTGGAGTCGTCGGGTTATTGGGTCTTTTGCTGTGGTTTGCAAAGGTCGAGATTGACCGGCAATATGCCCAGTACGAAGTGCTTTTCGAAAGCGTTTCGGGTCTCGGGATGGCGGGCGATGTTCGCTACAATGGCCTTTCGGTCGGACAGGTCATCGGTCTTGCTCTGGATGCGGATGATCCCAGCAAGGTGCGGGTCCGGATCGAGGTAGCGGCAGGAACGCCGATCAAGACTGACACGACCGCGCAACTCAATTCGCAGGGCGTGACGGGGGTTTCCTTTGTCGCATTGTCGGGCGGAAGTCCGGAAGCCCCGCTTCTGCGTGACGGCAGCGACCCGACCGCGGTGCCGCTGATCCCCGCCGAGCGATCGGTCGTTCAGGCGCTGACCGAGGACGCCCCCGATCTGGTCGCCGAAGCCGTCGCGGCGATCAAGGAAGTACGGAGTTTTCTGGGGTCCGAAAACCAGAGCGCGGTGTCGAACGTGCTGCAGAACCTCGAAACCGCCTCGGGCAAGCTTGAACAGGCTTTGTCGGATTTCTCGGAGATATCTCGGACAGTTTCGGAAGGCACCGCCGAGATTTCCCGCTTCACCGGACGACTGGATGAGATCGGAGACACGATTCAGGTCACGCTGCTGAAGGTTAATGAAACCCTTGATGTCGCAAAGGTTTCGATTGCCGAGGTCGAACCGACGATGCGATCGGCGACGACGGCCTTCACGACCGCGGAAAAGGCGATCGGAGACGTGGATACGTTCGTTCAGACGCGGGTGCCGCAAATCGCCAATGATCTGTCTGCCGCCATCAAGTCCATCGACACGGCCACCAACGAGTTGCGGGCGCAAATCGACCTGGTTCTGACCCAGTTCGGAGGCTCGGCCGGGGCCGCTACAGAACGGTTTTCCGAACTTGAGGCGACGATTGCCGCGCTTGATGTCACCCTTGCCGAGGCCCGGACCTCGTTTGCGGCGGTCGAGGACGCATCTGTCAGCTTCCAGGGTTTGGTGGATGGCGACGGGACAGCGCTTGTGACGGACGCCCGGACGACGCTGAAGACCGTTCAGGATGCGATTTCGGGAATTGATACCGTCTTTCAACAGGACATACCCAAGATCGTCGTGGATATCCGCACGGCGGTCGCGTCGGCAACCGGTGTCATCGATCAGGCCTCGACAGATATTTCGGCTTTCACCAAGCGGCTGGACCCGCTGGTGACCAGCGCCGAGCAGACCTTGCGGGCCGCAACCGGTACCCTGACAAATGCCAATCATACCATGGCCAATCTGGATCAGGCATTAAGCACGGCGCAAAGCGCGCTCAACGCTGCAGAGAAGACCTTTGTCGGCGCCGAAGCGATCATCGGCACCGATCTTGGCCCGGCGATCTCGGATGTTCGCACGGCAGCAAGCCAGTTCGAGGCGACGATGGCGACTTTGTCAGAGGATATCCCGGGCGTGACCGCCGATTTGAGAGAGGCCATGGCCGGCGCCTTGAGCGTCATCGAGAAGATCAACGAAACGGTCACGGCAAGTGCGCCGCCGATCCGGGCGTTTTCCCAAACCGGGCTGCCCGAGTTCACGAAATTTGCCCGCGAGGCGCAGCAACTCGTCTACCAGCTGGAGCAATTGACCAAGAAGATGGATCGTGACCCGGCGCGTTTCTTCTTTGGCAATGACCTTCGCGAATTCAGGAGATAAGCAATATGACGACGCGCAAATTCCTCCGTTCCGTCGCTTTGGGTCTTGGTCTTGCGGCCACCGCCGGGTGCTCTGCCCTGTCGAGTATCGAGTCCGCATCCAAACCCCTTGATACCTACGAGCTCAGTTCGCTGCCTGCAGGTTCGGTGGCTGCAGCCCGTAGCAGGCGCACGCTCGAGGTCGCGCTGCCAACCGCGACCGGTGCTCTGACCAGCGACCGGATCGTGATCAAACCGACGCCGCTTAAGATCGAGGCTTTGCCGGACGCCCGATGGGTCAACGAGGCTACTGAGCATGTCCAGTTGTTGCTGGTCAGGTCGCTGGCTGCTTCCGGCCGCTTCGCACTTGTAAGCGGCGCGGGATCGGGTCCGCAGCCGGACTACGTGCTGTTGACTGATCTGCAAGACTTTCAGGCCGAGGTTGCGCCGGACGAGGCGGTAGTGGTCATCCGGACCACAATGACATTGTTGAGCAATACGGACGGCAGGGTTATCTCGTCCCGAAGCTTCACCAATACCACGACAGTGCCTGACACGACCACAGAGTTAATCGTCGCGGCATTCGATCAGGCCATGACGCAACAGCTTGGGGAGGTGGTCGGCTGGCTCGTCAACAAAGCGGGGCTCTGAGGTCGAGCTGATTGCAAACCCATTAACGAGGGTATTTTTCGTCATTGATCGCCAACTGGACCGGCAATTTGCGGGTCTGCTTCGTTCCGCAAGGCAGACAATCATCACTCCCTCATGCGAACGATGGCTGGTTCTCAGATCAAGTCGTGGGGCATCATGCGGCTGATGCGCACCAAAGGCCGCCGTCACGCAATCGTCGCAGTCGCCCGCAAACTGGCCGTTCTGTTGCACCGCATGTCGGCAGATGGCACTGAGTTCCGTTCGGCGAACGTGGAGGGCATGGCATGATCTGAAGCGCCTGCCCCCCCAACCCTGACGGGGTCGTCATCACTGGACGAGGTTTGTGGATGAAGCCGAAATTGGCTGCTGCGCAACTTGAAGCGCGCCTCAAAGCAAGGCTCTCCACTGCCAATCCGACACATGCGTGCAGCGATGCCAAACTGGTATCAACCAGACTGCGAAGAGAAGCGTGACCCGGATGAGCGACAATGACCCAGAAGAAAGAAGGAAAACGAGCTTGACCCAAACACCCAATTAGAGAAGCCCGGCCATCAGGCGGGCCGATTTTGTTTCGCCATCTTGAACGAGCGCGATTTCGGCTTGGCCCAATGCGTGAACCTGTTAGGTCTTGTACATGGAGTATTTAGAAAACCGACCGGGCCTGTCCTGTGAAATTTTGAGAATTCTCGATGCTATCCCGTTTCCAAGCGTGGACGCAGGTAATCCTGCGCGTTTGTTGGCGCGATGTCCCAGGGCGTCGAAAACCCCCTTGACCCAATCTACCGCGCTCGCTGAGCGTGCACAGGTCGGCGCGGTGTTCGTTAAGGACGAACGCGCAAGAATGGGGTTGGGAAGCTTCAAGGCTCTAGGGGCAGCATATGTGATCGCATGCGATGCCGATGCAGGGGCGGCCACAGGCCAGACCTACGTTACGGCCAGCGCGGGAAACCACGGCCTGTCTGTCGCCGCCGGAGCCGCAGCGTTCGGATCGAAAGCCATAGTTTACCTCGCCACCACTGTGCCCGAGGCCTTCGCGACGCGGTTGCAAGCACTTGGCGCCGATGTGCGCCGGGCCGGAAAGACCTATGAGGAAAGTATGGCTACAGCGGCGGACGAAGCGCAGCGGAACGGATGGATTCTGTTGTCGGACAGCTCTTGGTCGGGGTATGTTGACCGCCCGCGCACCTTGATGGAAGGCTATCTGACTCTCTGATGCAAGAGGTCGTCTCGCAGATACCTGAACCCCCAACCCACATCTTTCTACAGGCCGGTGTCGGTGGCCTTGCCGCAGCCTCTGCCGCATACGCGCGCAAGGTCTGGGGGCCCGGGCCAATGATCGTGGTGGTCGAACCAGAAGCCGCCCCGGCGCTCTTTGCTTCTGTCAAAGCTGGATCGCCCCAAGTGACGGCGGGGCCGACCTCTGCGATGGGGCGGCTTGATTGCAAGGAACCATCCCTTATCGCGCTCAAGGGGCTCGCCCGCGATGCCAGCGGCTTCATGACGATCACCGAGGATGAGGGCGGCATTGGCAGCGACGCCTGTGCGGATGCCGAGCTGCCATCGACCCCATCCGGTGCCGCTGGCGTGGCCGGGTTACTGGCTGCTGCCAGCGGCAATACACCTGTTGATCTGGATCGGGAGGCTCGCGTGCTTGTCATTCTGAGCGAAGAGGCCAGCGATTGATCTGCCCGGACCGAGGATTTCCTGAAGCCGAGTATCGCACCCGCACCAGCCGGGCGCAGGTGTTGATGCGTGATGCAGACCTTTCAGCCCTGCTTTTGACGACAGAACCGGAAGTGCGTTATTACACCGGATTTCTGACGCGGTTCTGGGAAAGTCCCACGCGCCCGTGGTTTGTCATCGTCCCGGAGGGCGGCGATCCGATCGCCGTCATTCCGTCCATTGGGGCGCATTTGATGTCCCAAACATGGATTCGCGACATCCGAACCTGGGACGCTCCGGACTATACCGATGACGGTGTTGGTCTCTTGGCCGCCGCGCTATGCGAAACCGTCGCTGAGCGTGCAAAAATTGGTCTCGCCGATGCCATGGAAAGCCACGCCCGCATGCCATTGCAGAGCCTGGATCGGTTGCGGCGCATCATTGGCCACCGGACGCTCGTCAGCGATGGCGCGATAACCCGCGCACTCCGCCAGGTTAAATCGGATACGGAGATTGCCAAGATCCGGTATGCCGCCAGTTTGGCTGACCACGCCTTTGACCGGGTTGGCGAGATTGCTGCACCGGGGGTCCCCCTTTCAACCGTGTTCCGCAAGTTTCAAATGCTATGCCTTGAGCAAGGCGCGGACTGGGTCCCCTACCTCGCAGGAGCCGCGGCACAGGATGGATACGGCGACGTCATTTCACCAGCGACCGACACGCCGATTGTAGAGGGCGATGTGCTGATGCTCGATACCGGCCTCGTCTGGGACGGCTATTTCTGCGATTTTGACCGAAATTTCAGTATTGGAAAACCCTCCGAAGTTGTCGCCGACGCGCATAACCAGCTTATCGACGCGACCGAGGCTGCGTTTGAGATCGCGCGCTCGGGCCGCACGATCTCGGAGCTTTTTGTAGCTATGGACGCCATTCTCGACGTCGGCGCCGGTGGCGGCCGTCTTGGCCACGGGCTGGGGATGCAACTGACCGAATGGCCTTCGATCATTGCCGAGGATCAAACGATCTTGAAACCCGGCATGGTCCTTACTCTTGAACCCTATGTCACGCTCCCCGGTCAGAAAATCATGGTCCACGAAGAAAATATCGTGATCCGCGAGGACCGCCCAGAATACCTTTCGACGCCAGAGAGAAGGGAGATCCGGACGCTGTGCTGACACTTCCCTATGAACTCGACACACAGCGTGCGCCACAGATAGGCCTTATCGTGTTGCAGGCTGACGAGACGATAGAACGGGACATGCAAAGGCTTTTGCCGGATTCAGTCGAGCTACTGGTCTCGCGTGTGCCATCGGGCACCCATGTTACCCCCGAAAGCCTCGCCGCCATGGAAACCGAGCTTCAGCACGCCGCGAGCCTCTTTCCAATCAGCGCGCAGTTTTCTGCAGTGGGCTATGGCTGCACTTCAGGAACGGCTCAGATCGGCACAAACCTCGTCGCGGGGGCGATCAAGGCCGGGGTGGTAACGCCACATGTGACTGAGCCGGTCTCAGCGTTAATCGCCGCCTGCCGCCATCTGGGTGTGCGTCGGCTAGGGCTTTTGAGTCCCTATATCGAGAGCGTTTCTGAGAGACTCTGCGAAGTCCTGAGCGGTGCAAGCATTGAGGTCTGCGCTTTCGCCAGTTTCGATGAAAGCGAAGAATGGCGGGTCGCGCGGATCACACGTGCTTCGATCAGATCTGCTGCGGCAAAACTCTCCGCGTCCGCAGAGATCGACGCGCTATTCATATCCTGCACGAACCTACGTACGCTGGATGTAATCGCGGCTATCGAAGCCGACGCGGGCGTGCCGGTTTTGACAAGCAATCAGGTGCTTGCTTGGGATTTGCTTCGATTAGCAAAAATCGAAGTACCGACTACATCTGCGGGAGACCTCTGGAAGCGATCAGACACAAACTGACGGCCCATTTCTGCCGTTCATCCAGTCGCCGACTGCAGCGCCGCAACGTCCCCGCACCAGTCATTCGTGCATGGTGCAGCATTTTGTCGTCCTCATACAAACAGGAATTCACTTGAGTTCGAGGTTGGCGAAGCCTACCAAGGTGATTTCGAAGTCAGCGACACCATCACCGTCAATATCGCCGGTTACCAGCGTATCGTCTGACACGATGACTGCCCGGACTTGCCCGGCGATGTCGCTGAAAGCCGCACTTCCAATGAACGAATTCATCACGCTCAGGTCTTCAAGGAATCGTATCTTTTCGCCATTTGCAAAGTCCATGATCATGTCACCATTTCCGATCATGCTGTCTGAAGAGGTGAAAAAGAGAAACTCGTCGCTTCCGGCTTGGCCCCATAGAGTGTCCTGGCCTGAGCCCCCGCCGATCTGATCCTTGCCGCCGCCTGCCCGCGCGGTGTCATCGCCATCGGAACCAAAAAACCAGTTCGACTTTCGGTCGCCCACGAAACTGTCCCCAAAAATCGACCCGGTGACAGAGCTAATCCCGATCAACCGGTCGGTATCGCCAAAAACATCGGTGACAAGGCCTGTTGCCAAGTTGGCAGAAATACCCTGACTTCCGCCAAATGTGTGATCGGAGATGTATGAGGCGGTTCCGCCACCGAAAACATCCTTCAAACGGTCGTTCCCCGCACCGCCGACAAGATAATCAAACCCGTTGCCACCTTTCAGCACGTCATTGCCGGCGCCACCGACCAACAAATCGCTGCCGCCTTTACCAATCAGCTTGTCGGCACCGCCGTTTCCAAAAAGGTCATTGTCCGCATTATTGCCCTTGATTTTGTCCCTGAAAGCAGACCCCTCGAGGTTTTCGATTGAGTTCAGTCGGTCCTTCGATCCGAACGCATCGACGACATATGCCTTTTTCAGATTAGCCTTGATCCCTCCGAACCCGCCATCGAGATGATCCCTGGCATAAGACGCGCCGTCCTGACCGAAACCGCCATTAATCTTGTCCTTTCCGGCGCCTCCGAAGAGCCAGTCGTCACCCCCCGAGCCAGACAGGATATCATTTCCCTGCTGACTGTAGAGGTAATTTGCTTCGCTATTTCCGGTGATCGTGTCGTTGAGATGGGATCCGACAATGCCTTCAACCGACGACACAACGTCGGTCCCACCGAAAGGATCAATGATGATGCCGGCTTGCAAGTCCGCGGAAATGCCGCGGAAGTCGCCATCGAGATGGTCGAGATCGTATCGGACAAAATCGAACTCCGACCCGCCGGACATAATATCATTCCCGGCACCACCGAACAGATCGTCGGCGCCCGCCCCTCCATCCAAGAAATCGTTCCCAAGCCCGCCAATAAGGTAATCTTCGTCCGCCGATCCTTCCAGCCGGTCGTCACCGCCGCCGCCATGAAGGTCATCATCGCCATTGCCTCCCTTCAACCAGTCGTTTCCGCCCTGCCCGGCAAGGACATCATTTCCATCCTTTCCAAGGATGAGATCGTCAAATTCAGATCCAATGTAGCTGTCGGCGACGGAAGTACCGGTCCAGTCGACACCGCCAGGTTCCCGCGAATGGAATATCTGACTGCGAATAGAGCCGTCTCTATCGTTTTCCCACGCAATGACGATGTCACCATCGGTTGTCACGTCGACTGTTGGTGACGTTTGATCGTAGTCGGTCGACGTGTTTACCAGGAATTCGATGTCGCGCTTGCTGCCGTCCGAATTGAAGACCTGTGCGTGGATCGCCGCACCGAATGTATCGTGGACGCTTCCGAAAGTATTTGTCCAAACGACGATAAAACCGCCGTCTGCCAGCGCGCCGATCGTGGGTTCCTGCTGACTGCTCAATGTAGTTGTGTTGACCAGAAACTCTGCACCATCCTTACTGCCGTCGGCAGCAAGGATCTGCGCCCGGATCGCCGTTCCTGATGTGTCTCCTCCGGTCTGGCTGTAGTCCTGCCATGTGATGACAAATCGGCCATCTGCCAGCGAGGTAACTTCAGGCTCGATTTGACTGCCCGCCGTCGTTGTGTTGACGAGGAACTCGCCGGCGTCTTTGCTACCATCACCAGAAAAGATCTGCGCTACGATTGCCGACCCCGATGTATCCTCGGCAGCGATGCCGTGATTTTGCCATGCAATGACAAATCGACCATCTGCCAGAGCGGCGATTGCAGGCTGGGTCTGAAAGTTTCCCGATATCGTGTTAACAAGGAACTCGTTGCCGCTTTTGTCGCCATTGGCGTCAAATATCTGCGCTCTGATGGCTGTATATGAGATATCTCCGCCCGTTTCACTCCGATCGGTCCAAGTAATGACAAATCGGCCATCGGTTAGCTCTGTGACTTCGGCCTCATACTGATCGCGCGCCGTGGTTGTATTGACGAGGAACTCGCCGCGAGATTTGCTACCGTCCGCAGAATATATCTGTGCGCCCGGATCGCCGCCCCCGACGTGTCTGCTCCGGTCTCGCTGTCATCCTGCCATGTAACAACAAACCGGCCTTCCGATAGTGCGGTGACAGAAGGCGCTTCCAAGCGACCCGATGTCTGATGGTGGACGGACAACGTATCACCGATCTTGCTGCCGTTCGCGCTAAGGATCTGGGCTTGGATATGATAATCGTAATGCGCCCATGCGACGACAAATTGACCGTTCGACAACGCGGTGATTGTGGGAAAATCATCAGCATGATTGCCTTGCAAACTGACATCAACCTCTGGCCCAACAGGCCAAACTGTACTATTCCCAATCGCCATTCTTCAAATCCGTCCTCGTCATAAAAATGCGGTCTCGGCCAGCGCAATCACCTCAACTCATCCTCAGAAAAAATAACGATGAAGTTTAGTGAAACCAAATCGATAATCGCGGTTCTTGAGCAAACTAACCGCCTGATTCCGTGCGCGCCGCCGTCATCGGGCAACAATGAGTAGCCCCTGATTCCTTTGTTTCGAATGCAGCTGCGATTGAGCTGCTGAACGGGTTGTTGATCAGCCAAGCCATTGTTCAGCCCACCTCGCATAACCCTCGAAAACAACGCAAAAATCCAGGCGCAGCCGGATCGGAACTTTCTCGGGGGCAAGTGGCGGAGCGCGCGACTGACGTCGAACCTTCTCCACCCCTAACCTATTGATATTCCTGCAGGTGGGAAGTTTGCATCGGCCTACTGCGCGATCAATGGCAGCTTGCTCACCTAAGGTTGCCCAACCCGATGCAAAGAAGTCCATTCCCGATCCCAAATCCGGTCATTTGTGACCGCACAAAAATGACAAGGAAGGTGGACTCCGGACCTTCGCTTCGAGCTCCGTGCACGACCGGGATGCGGGACAAAGCGTTCATCCGCAACTGATGCACCAACGGCCGCCAACAAGAACATACGCATGCCCAAACGTTGGTTTTCAACTTTTAAACTGCTTTGCAGCTTCCGAGGGAAGCCTTGACCAAGGTTAAAGCCGAGCACTCGCCTTTTTTGGTAGGGGTTTTTTTGTAGCGGTCGTCCATGACGATCGCCATGCAGTGTAGAGGCAACGCATGGCCGAAGAGAGTGAAGTTCAGCGGATATTCGAGGAAGACCGGCGCTTGGCGTTGGAGAGCACGCGCGCGTGGCTCGATGCGCTCGACGACACCGAGCGGGAGATCCCGTTCATGAACGTTGGTGGCCGGGAGTTCACGCCGCGCGAGGTTCTCGGTGAGATCGAGGAGCGCACTGAATACGGGCGGATCTTCCGCCAGCAGGCAACGGCTAGAGGAAGCCAAGAGGTCGGAGGAAATCGATGCCGAAGTCCGCAAACTTGAAGATTGACCCGTCCGCGCTGGCGAGCGTCTCGGCACTCGATCTGCTGCACGCACATGATCGCAGTCTCCGGTGGTCACCCGTAAGATGCTCCTCATCGTGCCGCAGATCAAAGGTGACAACCTTGAGGTACAGATGAACGCGGCCGCCGACAAGCTGAAGACGGAGGCGACTGCCAAGGTCTGGACTGTCACCGAGCTGCGCCGCGCGGAACAGCGGCCACGACCTCCGCAATTCTGAGCGCGCTGACCCTAGAGGATCCCGACTTCGGTCGTCTGCTCTGGGCATTCGGTCTCGTGAAGACATCGGCGCGTATAGCGGCAGCGGCCCAGATATCGCGATCAGCGCGTCGTTCAACGCCAACGTGCTGTCAGGTTTGACGGCCAGCGTGCACCGCCTGTGCTCCGCGCTCAACACGGTGGGCACCGCAGCGGTGAATGCGACCTGCGTCGCTTTCATGGGCTACAGCGGCCTCTACAGCGCCGTGTTCTCGGCGAACAGCGCGACGAAGGCGATCATCCTAAGCGCGCCGCTGACCCAGGAATGGATTGGCGGCACGAACGCGGTCAATCTAGCGCTGATCGACGGCGCGACCTTCACGGATGCGAAGGCGGTAGGCGCAAGGCGTGGGACGACATCTGGATAAATGGACCGCGATGCGCAAGCTGAAGAGAAACGAAGCGCAACCCCCAGGATGCCCAGTTTCGTGCCGGCGA
>CAVQOV010000009.1:0-168355 GCA_963714615.1 uncultured Alphaproteobacteria bacterium
ACGACACGGGGAGCTCCTTAACAGAGTGGTTCATTGCTCTGCCGCATGACCGCTTCGACGCCCCCGCCGACTTTCGCGGCATCCTCAAAACCGCGCTGCGCGGAACAAATTCGCTTGCCGGGCGGCGTCCGAAGGCTCTACCGTCAGTGATCAGAAGCAAAATTGGGAATGCCGGTTGCACATCAGTGAGTTGCCGTTCGAAAGTGAGGAGAACCGGATGACCGGGATCGGGAAGGTCAAGGTGATCGAGGCGGCGGGGGGCGTGGTCGAGCGTCAGACCCCCGAGGGACCACTCTACGCGATCATCTGTCGCGACCGCTACGGCGTGGAATGGGCCCTACCAAAGGGCAAGCGCGAGCCGGGCGAGGAATGGCATGAGACCGCGCTGCGCGAGGTCGCCGAGGAAACCGGACTGTCGCCAAAGATCGTTGGGGTCGCCGGGGCGGCCGCCTATCATACTGGTACCGCGCCGAAAATCGTCTTATACTGGCACATGCTAGTGGACGAAACGTCACCGTCCTTCACGCCGAACGAGGAGGTGCGCGAGTTGGCATGGCTGCCCCGGACGGAAGCGATCGAGCGCCTGGATCATCCAGAGGAGAAGTCGGTCCTTAGGCTGCTCAAGCGGTGCCGGTGAAGGCGGGTCCCGCGTCGCCTGGCAGCGGGCGTCGCTCCATCGGCGACCAGATCGCCATCGGCCTCGGCAGGTTGTTCATTCCGATCGTGCGGCGGCGCGCGCTGGAGCGGGTACGCAACCGCATCGAGAGCGAGCGGGCGAAGGTCGCGGCGCCGGACAAAGACGACGCGGCGCTCGACCATGTGCGTTCGGTGCTTGACGAGGCGGCCGCCCAGGCGGCGACCGGTGACATAGACGCGGCATGGCGCCGTTTTCACACCGCCCGGCAGCTCGAGATCCAACACCTCAAAGGAGCGGCTCTTGAGGCAGCGGCGGAGGAACTGCGCCACGAGGCCGGGAAGCTGAACGCCTGGCGGCAAAGTGCGGTCGAGAAGCTGCTGCTGCTCGACCCGAAGGCACTGCAGCTTCCCCCAGAGAAGGTCATGCACGCGGCCGAGATCGTGCACGAGCACTACCAGAACCAAGCCTACAAGGACGGGATGCGGCGATCGCAGTCGTGGAGGCTTGCCCTCGCCCTGGTTCTTGGCGTGATCGGGCTTTTGCTGCTCGCGCGCGCCGGGTACCTCAACGAAGTGTTCTTGTTGTCGCAGGACAAAGAGCCTGCGAACATGTTCCACGTCCTGCTGTGCCTGGCTGTCACGGGCTTCTGCGGTGCCGCCGTCAGCGCGGCCGTGTCCTTCCAGTCGCCGCAGCAGCCGAGCCGCATACCCGAGTTGATGTCGTCCTTCCAGATGACGACGCTCCGGCTCGCGCTTGGCGCGCTCTCGGCCATGATCGTCTTCTTTGGAGTGCGCTCGGCCACATTCACAGATATCTTCGCGTTCAAGGTGTGGGGCCCGGCCTACCTGCTCGTGGCATTTGCCGCCGGTTTCTCCGAGCGCTTGGTCGGTCGCATCGTCGCGAGCGTCACCGGCAAGACCGGGGCTTCCGACCAGTAACCGCCGCCTCACGCTCCTGTGACTGCCGCGGCGGCGATCTGTGGTCTCCGGCGAGGTCGTCGTCCAGAGCCCAAAAAGGCACGCACTTTTTATACTCCAGCTGGTGGCTTGGCCATCACATACCCTGTTCAAAGAAGCCGCTGTCGCCACCGCCCGCAAACCGGCGGTGATTGTTCATGCAAACTGGAATGACGGCACAAATTTCCAGTGGCAGAAGGAGGCTGCCGCCTGATGACGAGCATACTTGCCTGAGAAAAAGTACAGGACGGCGCCCCCCGGGGGGACGTTCGCCGATCGATCTCGTTTGAAGCGGTCGAGTTGGCGTTTGCAGCTTTGGCGTTCATCGGCACTCTGGTTCTTGCCGTCTCGCCGGATGCCGTAGCACTCGACTACGCGACCGCGCAGATAGAACGAATGGCGACGGCGTCCGCGACCCAGTCATTGCCGTAACCGGCATGCTGCGCAGCGCATGAACGGCCGCTAAGCGAAAGCCGCACCGCAGCGCTGGGTGTTTGAGTCGAATGTCTCCTGTGGGCCGAAAGAGACCTAACTCCTGGACCGTCATTCGGCGAAATTCGGGTGCCAGCTTTCTAGATTGTCCACTTGTGCCGCTTGACCATCATAAGGCAGTGAAATATGCACTGATTGCCCGAGCGGGCGTTGTGTAATGGTAAGACCTCTGCCTTCCACGCAGAAGACGCGGGTTCGATTCCCGCCGCCCGCTCCAAGGTCTTTCCATCCGTTTCCGAAAGACGCGCCGACAGTGGGTGTGCGGCGATCCTTTGCTTGCTGCTGCCGGGCAATGCCCTTACATCGTCCGGGGCCGATGCGGGAAGGACGAGACATGAGTGCACGCGACACCAACACAGGCGCGGACCGGGCTACGAGCAAGCGGATCGGCGCGCTAAGCGGGCTGTGGCGGTTCGTGCGGCCCTATCGGGCCATGGTGGCGCTGGCTGGCGTGGCGCTGGTGCTGACCGCGACGATATCGTTGATCCTGCCGATCGCGGTGCGGCGCGTGGTGGACGGGTTCGAGACCTCGGCCGGCGCATTGCTGGACCAGTATTTCATCGCCGCGCTGGCAATTGCGGGCGCGCTGGCACTGGGCACGGGGCTGCGTTACTATCTTGTAACGCGGCTGGGCGAGCGGGTGGTTGCCGATATCCGCAAGGCCGTATTCGACCGGATGATCGGAATGAGTCCGGTTTTTTACGAAAAGATCATGACCGGCGAGGTGCTGAGCCGGATCACGACCGACACGACGCTGATCCTGTCGGTGATCGGTTCTTCCGTTTCTGTCGCCTTGCGCAATGTGCTGATCTTCGCGGGCGGGCTGGTGCTGATGCTGTTCACCTCGGCCAAGCTGACCGGGCTGGTGCTGTTGATCGTGCCGGCGGTGATCGTTCCGATCATCGTACTGGGGCGGCGGCTGCGGGTTTTGAGCCGCGAGAACCAGGACTGGATCGCGGCATCCTCGGGCAATGCGTCTGAAGCATTGCTGTCGGTGCAGACGGTGCAGGCATTCACGCATGAAAAGCCCAGCTGCAAGACCTTTGCCGATGTGACCGAGAAAAGCTTTCGATGCCGCGCTGAAGCGTATCGGGACACGGGCGGGAATGACGGTGATCGTGATCGCGCTGATCTTTTCCGGCGTGGTCGGCGTGCTCTGGATCGGGGCGCACGATGTGCGGGCAGACCAGATGACGGTGGGCGAACTGGTGCAGTTCGTGATTTACGCGATCATGGTGGCGGGTTCGGTTGCCGCGCTGTCTGAGGTCTGGGGCGAGTTGCAGCGTGCGGCGGGCGCGACAGAGCGGCTTGCCGAACTGCTGAACGCCACTGACGAGGTGCGCGACCCGGTATCGCCGCAGCGCCCCGAGAAGATCGAAGGCGCGATCGAGTTCGACGACGTGACCTTCCGCTATCCGGCGCGGCCGGAAATCTCGGCGCTGGATCACATCAGTTTCCGGATCAATCCCGGTGAAACGGTCGCGCTGGTCGGGCCTTCGGGGGCCGGCAAATCGACGATCATCCAGCTTTTGCAGCGTTTCTACGACCCGACCGAAGGCGTGGTGCGCATCGACGGGATGGATCTGCGCGAACGGTCGCGCGATGAGTTTCGCCGCCATATCGCGCTGGTGCCGCAGGATCCGGTGATCTTTGCCACCACGGCGCGCGAAAACATCCGCTTCGGTCGCCCGGATGCGACGGATGCCGAGGTTGAAGAGGCCGCCGTGGCCGCCGCGGCGCACGATTTCCTGTCGGCGCTGCCCGAGGGCTATGAAAGTTACGTCGGCGAGCGTGGCGTGATGTTGTCGGGCGGGCAGAAGCAGCGCATCGCCATTGCCCGCGCGATCCTGCGCGACGCGCCGATCCTGCTGTTGGACGAAGCGACCAGCGCGCTGGATGCCGAAAGCGAACAACTGGTGCAGCGCGCCGTCGATGCAATGGCCGCCGACCGCACCACGCTGATCGTGGCGCACCGGCTGGCAACCGTGAAGAAGGCCGACCGCATCCTTGTCTTTGATCAGGGTCGGATCGTTGCAGAAGGCGGCCATGATGCGCTTGTCTCGGAAGGCGGGCTTTACGCGCGGCTTGCGCGGCTGCAGTTCACGGCGGGGAGCGAAGCTGCGTAACTCCCCGTTGTCCAAGATGACGGGCATGGGACTTTGAACTCAGCATATCTGGTATGGGAGAGTAAGATGGGACTGTGGAATTTCGTGAAGACCGCCGGCAAGAAACTGACCGGCCGCGCCGAGGCGTCGGATGCGCCCGACACCGCGGCACTGATCGCCGAGATCGAGGCGCTTGGGCTGGAAGCCGCCGGCATGGACGTGTCTGTCGAGGGCGACAAGGTGCGTGTGAAGGGCAAGGCGGTCAGCCAGGAAGCCAAGGAAAAGGTCATTCTGGCGGTGGGAAATATCAAGGGCGTGGCAACGGTCGAGGATGACGTCGAGGGTGCCGATCCGGTATTTCACACCGTGCAAAAGGGCGACACGCTGTCGGCCATTGCCAAAAAGACGCTGGGCAATGCCAACCGTTACCACGAGATTTTCGAAGCCAACAAGCCGATGCTGAGCCATCCCGACAAGATCTATCCCGGGCAGGTTTTGCGCATTCCGCAGGACACCAGCGCCTGATTTCACTCAAAAAGGGGTGCCATCGGGTGCCCCTTTCATTCTGACGTAACGCAACTTGCCGTTTCCGAGGCTTGCGACAAAGCCGATTTCCGCACATCCTTGCCGCACAAAGCAACCAATAGCCCGAAAAGGGCATCGGGGAGGGTTACATGGCGCGATTTGCATCGCAGGCTGATATCAAGGCAATTGAAGACGAAATGCCGTGGGAAAAGCGCGATGTCGCTTCGACCATGTACCAGTTCTTGTCGAACACCGCCGAGAAACACGGCAATCGCAATGCGATCACGTTCCAGTTGTTCTCCGATGACAAGGCCAAGGCCGAGACCCTGACATGGCGCGCCTTCCACGAAAAGGTCACGCAGGCGGCGAACCTGTTTCGTGAACTCGGTATCGGCGAGAATGACGTGGTCGCCTATGTTCTGCCCAACTGCAACGAGACTGCGATCACTCTGATCGGAGGCACCGTTGCCGGCATTGCCTGCCCGATCAATCCGCTGCTGGAGCCCGAGCAGATCAGCTCGATCCTGCGCGAGACCGGCGCCAAGCTTGTCGTGACGCTGAAGGCCTTCCCCAAGACCGACGTGGCGCAGAAAGTCGCCGAGGCGGTCGGCCATGCCCCGAATGTGCGCACCGTGCTTGAGGTTGATCTGCTGCGGTATCTCACGCCACCGAAAAGCTGGATCGTCCCGCTGGTGCGGCCGAAAAACCCGACCTCGCATACCGCAAAGGTGCGGAGCTTCGCCAAGGAACTGGCCAGACAACCCAAGGTGCTCAATTTCGAAGACAGCAAGGGCGACCGTGTCGGTGCCTATTTCCATACCGGCGGCACCACCGGCATGCCCAAGGTCGCGCAGCACAAATACTCTGGCATGATCTACAACGGCTGGCTGGGGCACCAGTTGCTGTTCTCGGAAACCGATAACATAATTTGCCCGCTGCCCCTGTTTCACGTCTTTGCCTGCCACGTCATCCTTATGGCGATGATTTCGTCGGGCGCGCATGTTGTGTTTCCAACCCCTGCGGGCTACCGCGGCGAGGGCGTTTTCGATAATTTCTGGAAACTGGTCGAGCGCTGGAACATCACTTTCATCATCACTGTCCCCACCGCTATCGCTGCGCTGATGCAGCGGCCGGTGAATGCTGATGTCTCATCGGTCAAGACCGCGTTTTCGGGATCTTCGCCGCTGCCGGTCGAACTGTTCAAACGGTTCGAGAAGGCAACAGGCGTTACCATCGTCGAAGGCTACGGACTGACCGAGGCGACGTGCCTGGTGTCGGTAAACCCGGTGGACGGGCCAAAGAAGATCGGCTCGATCGGGGTGCCGTTGGTCTATTCCAAGGTGCGGATACTGGATTGCAATGCCGATGGCAGCATCAAGCGGGAACTGGGCGTCGATGAGATCGGCGAGATCTGTGTCAGCAACCCCGGCGTGTTTCCGGGCAATACTTACGTCGAACCCGACAAGAACAAGGGTCTGTTCGCGGATGGCGCTTATCTGCGCACCGGCGATCTGGGCCGCGTCGATGCCGACGGCTATCTTTGGATCACCGGGCGCGCCAAGGATCTGATCATCCGGGGCGGCCACAATATCGACCCTGCGGTCATCGAAGAGGCGCTGGCGGGCCATGCCGCCGTGGCCATGGTTGGCGCCATCGGCCAGCCGGACAGCTTTGCGGGCGAGCTGCCGTGCGTTTATGTCGAACTGGTCAACGGTGCAAAGGCCAGTGAAAAGGAACTTCTGGACTTCGCCAGTCAGCATATCCCCGAACGCGCCGCCCAGCCCAAATATGTAGAGATCATTCCTGAACTGCCCAAGACCGCCGTGGGCAAGATTCTGAAGAACGAGTTGCGCAAGCTGGCGATTGCCCGGGTCTACAATTCCGCGCTGAAAGAGGCGGATATCGCCGCCGAGGTTGTCGAGGTCTACGAGGACAAGAAGCGCGGCCTGGTGGCGAAGGTGCGAAAAACCGGTGAGGTGGAGGATGCAGCGCTTGCCAGCCTGTTGGGTGAGTTCACCCGGCCGTGGGAGGTTGTGGCCTGATCGGGTGCATCGAAGGGAATGTCCTGAAAATCGAGAAAACTTTAAGAAAATGCGGTTTTTGACAGTTCCTAAACCCCTTTCTGTCATCTCTGGTCGCCAAGGAACTACCCCGTGACTGAATGCCGTTGGACCGACTTCGGTTTTTCACATTTGCGCCACAAAGGGTTGGTTCTCTGGACAAGTGGGGTAGGAGGTCTGACATGATCATCGCATTCATCGGCATCGGCATGGTTTTCGGCGCAGCGGCCAGCGGCTACGCGCTGCTAGCGGGCGGATCCTTTCTTATGGCTCTGGCGATCTATAGCGGCGTAGGGTTTGTGGTGGTTCTGTCCGCAATCGCGCTGGCACTGCTTGCGTCCGGCCTGCGCTACACCGAGGGCGACTGGGCCAATTCCACCGCCGAGCGTCACCCCGTTTCTGCCTGAGCGTTCAGTTCAGCACGACGGAATACCGCACAATCCGATTGTTGTCGGAATCCGATATGTAAAACCGGCTGCCCAGAACCGCGATGCCCTCGGGATCGTCGAACCGGTTCGGGCCCAGACCGGGCGAGCCATCGCCCAGAACCCCCAGCAAAGTACCGCCATCCGGACCGTCGGGGTCAATCAGCAAGATGCGATGTGCGTCCTGATCGGCCACAACAAGGCGGCCGAATTCGTCAATATCCAGATACCTTGGGCCGCGGAACCCGAATTTCGGCGCGTCAATGATCTGCAAGCGTTGCAGGTCGGGCGAATATTTGACCAGCCGGCGTTGCTCATTGTCGGCGACCCAGATGTTGCCTGTGCCGTCCTCGGCCACGTCATGCGCCCCGAAATGGCCGTCGGCCACGGCAACGATGTTGGGGCCGTCATAGGCGATCAGCGTGCCGGCGCCGCTGGCCATCGCGTAGACACGGCCATTTGAATGCGAAAGCGCCCCTTCGGCGCGAGGGGCGGGCAGGATCAGGTCCGGCGATTCCCCGGCGCGCGCGATATCGGCGTAGACAGCGACGACATTTGCCCCGGTGACCGCGATAGCGGCCCTGCCGGTCGCATCGAAAGAGATGTCGTGGACGCCGGGCAAAGCACCTTCGCCGAGCATCCCGACCAGTTCGAGTGTTTCGGCATCCAGCACGACCAACCGGTTGCCGAATTTATCGGCGACGTAGATGTGCCCGTCAGGGCCTATGGTCAGATCGTGCGGGTCATTCAGTATCGGCGCGCTGGCCAGATCAAAGCTGGCAAAGGGTGGGGCAGCGTCCTGCGCCTGCGCTGCGACAGCGAGGGTCATTATTGCAAAGCATATCAGTGAAACGCGCATTCGAGGCCTCCAACTACGAAACGTAGCAGGGCTGCGGGTGTGATCCAGTAAAACCGGCACAAGGCGGCAAGGATCAAACCGGTCTGCCGGCGGGTGGCACGAAATATCTCACGAAGCCGTGTTTCCAGACGAAGTCAGCGGCTGCGTTGACTTTGTTCAGCGCCCTGCCATCGTGCCGCGGCTTAGCAACCTATGCTGCTTCCCTTCCATGCCATCGTGCCGCGGCTTAGCAACCTATGCCTGCATTCCCTTCGGGTCAGTTACATTTTGGATCTGGAGATTGTTTGTGAAAGTCCTACTCGCCGTCTTTCTGTGCGTTGTCGCGTATTTCGCATTTTCGGTCTGGATGGCCCGGATCAGCTGGCGGCAGGAAATGACCGTGACGGTCCAAACACCAGCGGGCTGGCTTCTGGCGTGATCACTGTGCCGGATTTCTTCATTGTCTTGGGGTTAGGTGCGGGCGTGGCCGCAACACGCATTAATCTCGCTACTGCTAAACCTTTTTCTTCGGCTGCCCAGAAGATGAGCGGGTCAGGAGTTGTCCGTGCCGCGATACTCTTGAAGGTGCTTTGCGAGAAAGCAGCCTTGGAGTGTAGATATGCCGCTACTCGCGGGACATTTCCTTTAGCCTCCCGGATTTGGGAAGAAGGAGATGTTCATGACCAAGGATCAACGCGAGATTCAGCGCAAGTTGCGGATACTTCGACACGCCGAAGAGACCGGATTTTTGAGGCGAACAACACGTCAGTTGTAGGTGCCGATGAGGCACGGCTCGATAGGCCAGAACGTGACAAAATCGTACTATCCGAAAAGATTGAAAGCGCAGCGCCTCAAAAGGGACGGCTGGAGGACTGTATTGAACTCGCCTTGAAATTCCTATCAAGTCCTTGGAATATATATGAAAATGGCGACTTCACTATGCGTCAAACTGTGCTCAGACTGGCGTTTTCGGAGCCGCTTCGATATAGTCAAAATTGTATGCATCGAGCTCCCGGATTATCTTTCTCTTTCAGGTACTTAGAGGGAATTCCGGGGTCAAAGAGCGAAATGGTGCTGTGAGAGAGGATTGAACTCTCGACCTCACCCTTACCAAGGGTGTGCTCTACCACTGAGCTACCACAGCGCTGGTTCGTGGGCGGCTGATTAGACGCAATCGCCTAGGGGTGCAAGCGCAATCTGGACGCTTTTTGCCCCGTGGGGTAGAGAGTGGCTCATGGGTGCAAAATCCGGCAAGTCCGATCCTTCGAAATCCGCCGACAGCCGCGAAGACCGGCTGAAAGCGGCATTGAAGGCCAATCTTCAGCGGCGCAAGGCGCAAGCGAAGGCACGGAAAGCAGGCGGACAACAAAAAAGGCTGAGGCGGGCATGGATTCGATACGAGTGAAGGGCAATGGCGCCCTCAAGGGTGAAATTCCGATCGCGGGCGCCAAGAACGCCTGCCTGACGCTGATGCCGGCGACGCTGCTGAGCGAAGAGCCGCTGACGCTGACCAATGCGCCGCGTCTGTCGGATATCGCGACGATGACGCAGCTGCTGCACTCGCTGGGGGCGGAAGTGTCCAGCCTGCAGGATGGGCAGGTGATCGCGATGTCCAGCCACGGACCAGATCAACGCCGTTGCCGATTACGACATCGTGCGAAAGATGCGCGCCTCGAACCTTGTGCTTGGGCCGCTTGCTGGCCCGCGAAGGCCATGCCGTCGTGTCGCTGCCCGGCGGTTGTGCGATCGGCGCGCGACCGATGGATCTGCATATCCACGGGCTTGAGGCATTGGGCGCGGAGATCGACCTGCGCGACGGCTATCTGCATGCCAAGGCCGCCAAGGGGCTGAAGGGCGCGCAGATCGAACTGCGCATGGCCTCTGTCGGCGCGACTGAGAATATCGTGATGGCGGCGACCCTCGCCAAGGGCACCACTGTGCTGAAGAACGCTGCCCGCGAGCCCGAGATCGTTGATCTTGTGCGCTGTCTGCGGGCGATGGGCGCCCAGATCGAGGGCGAGGGCACCGGCACCATCACCGTTCAGGGCGTCGACCGGCTGCACGGTGCCACCCACCGGGTTGTCGCCGACCGGATCGAACTGGGCACCTACATGCTGGCCCCGGCCATTGCCGGTGGCGAGGTCGAACTGTTGGGCGGCCGCCGCGATCTGGTCGGCAAGTTCAGCGACAAGCTGGAGGAAGCCGGGATCGAGGTTGCGGAAACCGCCCAGGGGCCTCAAGGTTTCGCGCAAGAACGGCACGAGTGAAGTCGGTCAATGTGAAAACAGCCGTCTTTCCCGGCTTTCCCACCGACCTGCAGGCGCAGATGATGGCGCTGATGTGCACCGCCGACGGGGTTTCGGAGCTGGAAGAAACGATCTTCGAGAACCGTTTCATGCACGCCCCGGAATTGATGCGGATGGGGGCCGATATCGAGGTGCATGGTGGCATGGCGCGGGTGAGCGGCGTCAAGAAGCTGAAAGGCGCGCCGGTGATGGCCACGGATTTGCGCGCCTCGGTTTCACTGATCCTTGCGGGGCTGGCGGCGACGGGTGAAACCATTGTCAGCCGGGTCTATCATCTGGACCGCGGATATGAGCATGTGGTCGGCAAGCTGCGCGGAGTTGGCGCGGATATCGAACGGTTCAAAGCCTGATGGTCGAAGACGCCAAATTCGAAGATGCCCGCGAAGCGCCGCTGCACCTGAAGGCGATGGATGCCGAGGATCTGCAAGTCATATCGAGCCTGGTTCAGGATGCTGTCTTTCCGGTCACCGAGATGAAATGGGACCGGGCGCACCTTCGTTTTGCCCTGCTGATCAACCGCTTCCGCTGGGAGGATGCCAGCGGTTCGCCCCAGCGCCCGCACTCCTATGAGCGGGTGCAATCGATTCTGGTTGTGGACAACGTGATCAAGGTGTCGAGCCAGGGCATCGACCGCGCGGAAAAGGATCTGATCCTGTCGCTTTTGTCGATCGCTTTCCTGCCCGGCGAGGACGGCACCGGCCGGGTCGAACTGACCCTGGCAGGCGACGGTGCCATCGCGCTGGAGGTCGAAGCGCTGGATGTGACACTAAAGGACGTGACCCGCCCTTATCTCGCGCCATCACGCAAGCGGCCACAGCATTCCTGAACGCGCCGGTTTTCCGAAAGGCATGCCGGACGCTTGAGGCCAAGGGCTCGCCCCGCTATGTCGGTGCGACAGGAGTTTTCGCGATGCCGCAGTTTCTATCGACGCTTGATCCGGATTTCGAATCCCGTTTCGCCGCACTTCTGGACGCCAAGCGCGAGGATGCGCCCGACGTTGACGCGATGGTGTCGGGTATAATCGCCGATGTCCGCGACCGCGGCGATGCCGCCGTGATCGAACTGACCGAGAAATTCGACCGCCAACGCCTGACGCCCGAGACCCTTGCGTTCAGCAGCGACGAGATCGAGGCCGAGTGCGCCCGCGTTCCGAGCGAAGAGCGCGAAGCGCTGGTTCTGGCAGCCGAACGCATCCGCGCCTATCACCGCCGCCAGATGCCCGAGGATGCAAGCTGGACGGATGATGCGGGTGCGAAACTTGGCTGGCGCTGGACGCCGGTGGCCTCTGCCGGGCTATACGTGCCGGGCGGGCTGGCATCCTATCCGTCTTCGGTTCTGATGAACGCCATTCCGGCGCAGGTGGCCGGGGTCGAGCGGCTGGTCATCACGGCACCCACGCCGGACGGCAGTTGTAAACCCGCTGGTCCTGCTGGCGGCGAAACTCGTCGGGCGTCAAGACGGTCTACCGGATCGGCGGTGCGCAGGCGATTGCGGCGCTGGCCTATGGCACGCAGACGATCCATCCCGTTGACAAGATCACCGGCCCCGGCAACGCTTATGTAGCCGCGGCCAAGCGCCGGGTCTTCGGGCGGGTCGGCATCGACATGATCGCGGGGCCGTCCGAGATCCTTGTCATCGCCGACCGCCACAACGATCCCGACTGGATTGCGCTGGATCTGCTTTCGCAGGCCGAGCATGATGAAAACGCTCAGTCTATTCTGATCACCAACGATGACGCTTTCGGCAAACCTGGTGGCAGAGGCGGTCGATGCCCGACTTGAAACGCTTGAACGACGCGCTATCGCCGGGGCCAGTTGGCGCGATTTCGGCGCCGTCATCACCGTGCAGAACATGGGCGAGGCCGCGGCACTTTCCGACCGGATCGCGCCCGAGCATCTGGAACTCTGCGTCGCAGAACCCCGACGCGCTCGCCGCCAATATCCGCCACGCCGGCGCGATCTTTCTGGGCAGCTGGACACCCGAAGCCATCGGCGATTATGTCGGCGGTCCGAACCATGTGCTGCCCACGGCGCGTTCTGCGCGGTTCTCTTCGGGTCTGTCGGTGATGGACTTTCTCAAACGCACGACACTTGCCCAGATGACCCCGGACGCCTTGCGCCAGATCGGCCCGGCAGCCGAAACTTTGGCCGATTCGGAAGGGCTGCAGGCGCATGGCCTGTCGGTTCGAGCGCGGTTGGACCGGCTGAACAGGACCAAGCGCTGATGTCAAACCTTGTGGACATCCAGATTGACGACAGCGGCCTGCCGCCGCCGACGCCCGAGATCGAGCAAGAACGCCGTGTCGCGATCTTCGATCTTCTGGAAGACAACAGCTTCGATCTGCCGCCCCGTGACGGCAAGGCCGCGCCCAAAGGGCCCTACAAACTTAACCTTGCGATCCGCGAGCGTCGGCTGGTCTTTGACATCCATACCCAGAATGACGCCAAGGCCGCCGAATTCCATCTGTCGCTCGGGCCGTTCCGCCAAGTGGTGAAGGACTATTTCCAGATCTGCGAAAGCTATTTTGACGCCGTCAAGAAGCTGCCTCCCAGCCAGATCGAAGCAATCGACATGGCCCGCCGTGGCATCCACAATGAAGGTGCGCGGGTCTTGCAGGAACGGCTGGAGGGCAAGGCCGAGATCGACATCAACACCGCGCGACGGTTGTTCACCCTGATCTGCGTTCTGCACTGGGGAGGCTGACGGCTTGGATCAGGGGCTGCCGCATTCGGTTCTGTTTTGCTGCGATCACAACGCAGTCCGCTCGCCCATGGCAGAGGGGCTGATGAAGAAATACTACGGTCAGGATGTTTATGTGCAGTCCGCCGGCGTCCGCAACGATCTGGAAATCGACGGTTTCGCCGTGGCCGTCTGCGAGGAACTTGGCGTGGAGCTTTCGCGCCACCGCTCGCGGTCGTTCGAGGAAATGCAGCAATGGGGCGACGACCTGTCAGGTTTCGATCTGGTCGTGGCGCTTTCGCCCGCGTCACAGCGCCTGGCGCTGGAAATGACCCGGCTCTATCATATGGATGTGGAATACTGGCCGATCATGGACCCGACCGGTCTTGGCGAGGGACGCGAGGCGAAGCTGGCTGCCTATCGCCAGACCCGCGACCAGATCGTGCAGCGCATGATGGAACGCTTTGGCGCTCCGACGGTAGAGCAGCTATAGTAACAACAGATACTCACCTAGCACTGGATCCTGGATGAAACGCCCATGAAAATCGCAACGTCCGCCTATCCGATCGACTGGCTTGACGATTGGCAGGCCTATGATGACAAGATCACCCGCTGGGTCGAAGAGGCGGCGGGAAATGGCGCCGATCTTCTTGTGTTCCCTGAATACGGGGCGATGGAACTCGCTTCGCTGGGCGGCAAGGCCGCGGCTGCGGACCTGGAAGGCGGGCTGCGCGCTGTCGCCGACCGGGTTTCGGCCGCCGATGAATTGCACGACGCTCTCGCGAAACGACACGGTGTGCACATCCTTGCGGCCAGTGCGCCGGTCTGGGACGGCGGCCTGCGCCCGGTGAACCGTGCAAGGTTCTTTGGGCCAAGCGGTCCGCTTGGGCATCAGGACAAGCAGATCATGACCCGCTTTGAACGCGATCCATGGAATGTCGTGGCGGGCGGCCCGCTGACGCTCTTTGACACAGCGCTTGGCAAGATCGGCGTGCTGATCTGCTATGATTGCGAGTTCCCGCTTTTGGCCCGCGCCCTGATCGATGCAGGTGCCGAGATTCTGCTGGCTCCGTCCTGCACCGAAGCGCATGGCCGGGTATTCCCGGGTCCGCATCGGTGCGATGGCCCGCGCGCTGGAAAACCAGTGCATTACGGTCCATTCCCCCACGGTGGGCAGTGCGCCCTGGTGCCCTGCGGTGGAAACCAACACCGGAGCCGCTGCCATATACGGCCCGCCCGATACCGGCTTTCCCCCCACCGGCGTGATAGCGCAGGGTGAGCTGAACCAGCCCGGTTGGGTTTACGGCGATGTCAGCCTTGATGCGATCCGCGAGGTTCGCGCCGATGGCGGCGTTCTGAACCACATGCACTGGGCCGAACAGCTGCCTCGCGTCAAAACCGTGACACGGGCGTGAAAACCGTATTCAGCCCTTGAAAACCTCTGAAGATGGGCGCATTTAGCACTCGCCCGCGAATTGGCGGGCAGTCGCAATGACGGAGTACACATGGCCAAGGAAGAAATGCTCGAATTCCCCGGCGTCGTGAAGGAACTCCTGCCTAACGCGACATTTCGGGTCGAGCTTGAAAACGGCCATGAGATTATCGCGCATACGGCAGGCAAGATGCGCAAGAACCGCATCCGTGTTCTGGCAGGCGACAAGGTGCAGGTCGAGATGACCCCCTATGATCTGACCAAGGGTCGGATCAACTACCGCTTCAAATAAAAGCGCATTCGGACAAGTGGGAACCGGTTTTCCGATCCAAATGCGCGAGACCCGATAGCGTTGCGCCTGATACTTGGATCAGGTAGCCCACGCCGCCGCGAATTGCTGGCGCAATTGGGCGTGGTGCCCGACGAAATCCGCGCGCCCGATATCGACGAAACCCCATTGAAGGGCGAACTGCCGCGCACCTACTGCATTCGCATCGCGCATGAAAAGGTGCGGGCGATCGACATAGCCGAAGGCGACATCGCGCTATGCGCCGACACCACCGTGGCGCTTGGCCGCCGCATTCTGGGAAAACCAGCCGATGCCGGCGAGGCTGCTGAATTCCTGCTGAAACTCGCCGGTCGCCGCCACAGTGTGATCACTGCTGTCGCAGTCAAGGCCGGCGGCCGGATCTGGCAGCGTGACGTGGTGACAGCGGTCAAGATGAAGCGCCTTTCGGACGTGGAGCTGAACACCTACCTTGCCACGAATGATTGGCAGGGCAAGGCGGGAGGCTACGCCATCCAGGGCCCTGCGGGCGCGTTCATCCCGTGGATCCAAGGCTCGTTTTCCGCTGTGATGGGGCTGCCCGTGGTCGAGACCGCAGTGCTTTTGCAGGCGGCGGGCTACCCGTTATATGGTGACGGATCATGAAGGGCAGCCTTGTGGTTCTGGGCGAAATGGCTGGCCGCAAGCTGGCGGCGCGGATCGTCGACGGACGGCTTGACGACCTGCTTGTCGACCCGCCTGAAGATGCCGCGCCTCCACCCGGCGCGATCTTCCGCGGCATCTGCGACCGGCCGGTGAAGGGGCAGGGCGGCATGTTCGTGCGCCTGCCCGATGGCATCGGGTTTTTTGCGCGGTGCAACGGGCCTGCGCCCCGGTCAGTCGCTCTTGGTGCAGGTCACCGGCTTTGCCGAACCGGGCAAGGCGGTGCCGCTCACGACGCGTGTTCTGTTCAAGAGCAAATACGCGATCGTCACCCCCGATGCCCCCGGCATCAATGTTTCGCGCGGCATCCGCGACGAAGAGTTGCGCGTTCATCTTCTGGATGTCGCGACGGACGTGCTGGGCGGGGCGAAAGAGCCCGGCCTGATCCTGCGTTCCGCCGCTGCGGTCGCATCCGATGATGAGATCGCCGAGGATATTGCTTGCCATGCGAGACCTTGCGCACGGCGGTGCTGGGCGATGCGACAGGCACCGAACCCGAACTGCTGGTCGACGGTCCCGACGCGCAAATGGTGGCTTGGCGCGACTGGGAGAGCGCTGACATACTGGCCGATGGCCCGAGCGCACTGGAAGACCACGGCGTGCCCGAAATGATCGCCTCGGTCACCGCCCCTCGCATAGCCCTATCGGGTGGCGGCCATGCCTGGATCGAGCCAACCCACGCGCTGATCGCGGTTGATGTGAATACCGGCGGCGATACATCGCCCGCAGCCAGCCTCAAGGCTAACATCGCGCTGGCCCGCGACCTGCCGCGCCAGTTGCGGTGCCGCGGGCTTGGCGGCCAGATCGTGGTGGATTTCGCGCCGCTGCCCAAGAAAGACCGCCGCCAGCTTGAAACCGTCCTGCGCGCCGCCTTCAAAGCGGACGCAATCGAAACCGCCCTTGTCGGCTGGACCCAGATGGGTAATTTTGAGTTGCAACGAAAACGCGAACGCCTGCCACTGGATGACCTGAGACTCACATGACCTGTCCGATCTGCGCCAAAGAGACCGATCCCGAAGTACCGCCCGTTCTGCTCAAGACGCTGCGCCGATGTCGATCTGGGCAAGTGGCTGAACGGGTTCTTACGCGATCCCGTCCGACGATCCCGCCGACATCGAAGAACTCTCGGACGCACTAGAGGAAGAGGCCCGAAAACCGCATTGAAAAACTGCGGTTTGCCTCTGGACACCTGTCCGACCCCCGTCTAGAAGTTCGCAGCCCGAACGCCAGTCCGTTCACCCGTGCCCGGGTAGCTCAGGGGTAGAGCAGTGGATTGAAAATCCTCGTGTCGGTGGTTCGAATTCCGCCCCCGGGCACCAAAGCACCTCTCGGTCTGAATGATATCAATGGGTTACGCGGCTGAAATCGTCCCACCGTTTGTGCGGCTGAGCAAAAGTGGGACTTTTTTGTTCGTGAAGCGTTCGCGTTCTCGACCTTTGGGAGGCCAATATCGTTCCTGGATGGGCTGCAAGGAGCGGACGAACTGCCAACTCTCGCTCCATTTTGGACCTTTGGCATGTATCTAGTATCAATCGGTCTAGGAGCTCCCCGTGGAGGCGTCTATCCGAAGACCGAGCTGGTTAGTACGCAAATACTTGGGTTCGCTGAAGTTCGCTTGTTCAACGTTCTCGGAGTGCCAGAGGAAATGCTCGCCGTCTGTGCTCGTAGCGGAATATGACTCAAATCTGGAAGAAATCCGACGCGCATTATCCGGGATCTATCCACGGATATACGACCAACTGGAACCGCATTTTCGCGAAGATCTCAAACTTTTCGGCCGATAAACGCGCCCTTATCAGTTCTTGTGCGTTTCCGCACGCAGCCGACTCTGATCCCGTGGCGTTTGCAGCAGAGTGCAGAAATCGCCCCACGACGCATATGTGATCGATGAAGCCCGCCCCCGATTCTTCACCTGATCCTGCACGGGAAGTCGACCAAGAGTAAGTCCTGGCGTTCACTTTGCCGAGCGAAGCGGTGAACACTGCGAATTCCATTTGGCTTTGTTGTGATGCTTGGCGTTTCGTATGCCAGTACGCAGCAACACAAAGGACTACCGTAGAAGTCGACTAGGCCGTTGACAGCGCCTATGGCGGTCATCACTTGAGGCTTCGTACTTAGGTTGCGACAGGCACATGCTCTTGCAACAGAAGCGACCAAAGCTACGCAATCGCTTGTCAGCATCGCATTTGCAGGAGTAGTTCCTGAAACGCTCATTGTTCTGTGCGATGAACAGGTCGTATGCCGATCTCGCGGAGAAGCGGCGCGAAGCACTCGGAGATCTCATACCTTTGGATCGTATCGACATTGGGATAGTTTCTATGGATTGCTGGAGACTATCAGGAAGATCGTGAGGACGTTTACCCCTGATCTGTAGGCGATTAGTGGTCGCGAATTTAGGCTTCAATCCAAGCGTCGCTCTCACATCCGCCATCGGGATATACACGCGCTTCGGATTGTCGGGATCTCCGAGGGGCCGAAAGCCGAGTTCTTCATAGAAGCTCCAGCGGCGGTCGAAGTGTTCGTCCTCGAGCACATCGAGAACGATGGCGGCGGCACCCATCTGATCAGCGATGCCGATACACCTTTTCATCGCGTCGATGACGAGGGCGGTCCCGAGGCCTTTGCCTTGCATGTCTTGCCTGACCGCAACCGCGCGAATGTAGATGACCGGAACGTCCGGCACCCGGGCACGCTGCCAAGCCTTTGGGCCAAACTCGGATCGAACGGCCAGCGCACCGAGTGTATAGAAGCCAAGCACGGCGGGATCGTCTTTCGCCGTCGCGATCCAGGCCGCGACCATCCCGGCCTTGATCTGGTCCGACAGGGACGACTTCAGGAAGTTGTCGATAGGCGCGAACCCACAGGAAAAGGCGCTGCGGTCATGCAGCGCCTTGTCGAATGTCGCGATGGTCAGAGTGGGCCGGTCCGCCGAGCTATCAGCCGGCATCCTTCAGAAGGCCTTTCGACGCCTCTGCCGCGCGGGCCAGTCCGGGAACGACCTTGCCCGGTGCCTCGACGGCGGCCTTGAACGCGTCGAACGCCTCGACCGGCAGAATGGAGAGAGACATGCGCTGCTCCACCTCCTGCGCACGCAGAAGGGCGGCCTGACGAATGAAGTCGGCCTCCTGCAATCCGGTCGCTGCTGCGGCAGCCCGAATGCGCTCTTCATCCGTGCGATGCATGCGCAATTCCTTGCGCGCTTCCATCTTGCCCGGCGTTGGCGTCACTGACGTAATGGCGAACATGGTCGATCTCCTTTGAAGGCATTATGTACGGTATAACGCCGTACATGTCAAGAATTGCTGTTTCGACCGTCCTCCCTTTCCGGCCCGCCTCCCTCCCGCGACAACAGCTTCATCCCGGACGCCGCCAGCACCTTCTGGCGCGCGGCGCGGGTGTAGCGCGACGCCTCCTTCATGGTCGTCCAGCCGAAGATCGCCATCAGCTGCCGCTCGGTCGCGCCGTTCTCGGCCGCCAGCGCCGCGCCCGCCTTGCGCAGCCCGTGGGCGGAGCAGTGCTTCAGCCCGGCCTCGTCGCATTGCTTGCGGAACCAGTTGCCGAAGCCGTTCGAGGTGAAGGGCTTGCCGAAGGCCGTGACGAGGAAGGCGAGGTTGCCGGTGGGCGTGGCGTCGAGCACCGCCTTCAACTCGGGCAGGACCGGGATGGAGAGGGTGACGGGCTTGCGGTCGCGGTTCTTGGCCTGGGTCAGGGTGATCCAGCCGTCCTTGATGTGCTGCGGCCCGAGCCGGACGATGTCCGACCGCCGCTGCCCGGTGTAGAGCATGAGCGCCAGCGCCAGCCGCGGCTTGCTGCCGATCGGGTGATGGTCCTCGAACTGCCGGACCTCCTCCATCGTCCAGGAATGGAACCCGTCGCCCTTGGCCTTGAGGTAGGGCACGTCGCGGGCCGGGTTGCGCTGCGCCAGCTCGTACTCGACCGCGAAGGCATAGACCTGCCGCAGCGCCTTGACGAAGCCGTTGGCGGCCTCGGGCCGGTCGGCCATCTCGTCGCGCATGCGCCGGACGTGGCGGGGCTCCATCAGCGCGTAGGGCTTCGATCCGTTCTTCTCGCAGATCCGGTCGAGGATGCCGCGCCGGACATACTTGGTGCGGTCGCTCAGCCGCTGGTATTCGGCCGAGACGTAGTACTGCTCGCAGAGCCACTTGAAGCTGCCCTTCGATCCGCGCCGCTCGAGCGGTCCGGCCGGCGCGCGCGGTGTCGCGCCCATCATCGCGGCGCGGTATTCGGCGAGGAAGTCCTCCGTTCCCGGCTGGCTGCGCAGCCGCACCTTCAGGTGCCCGGGCCGCCGCAGGTAGACGCGCACGTTCCCGTGCCGGTCGGTGTCCTCGATGACGTGTTTCAGGCGGATGCTGCCCGAGCCGTCTCTCATCCTGAATGTGGGCATGGCACGCGCTGCCTTTCGTCAGCCGTCAGTCGTCCCAGGGATTGTGGTCGGAGTGATCCCCATCAGGGATCAGCTCGAACGCCCGGTCAAGTTTTTTCCGGTCCCAGACGGTGCGGGCATTGATCCGCTTGGGCGGCGGCATGCGCCGGTCGCGGACCAGGTGATCGAAGAGCGTGGGCGAGACCCCGATATAGGCCGCCGCCTCGGTCCGCGAGAGACCGCGGGGCGCGAGAGTGGGCGGCAGGATGGCGGGGCGCTTGGGCATGGGGCGATCGGTTTGGGTTTCGGGTGCCCCGAGGATGCCGGAAAGGGAGGGAGGAACGAAGCCGAGAACGGGCGGGGTAGGCCTGTGGCGGGGAATGACAGGCGGGCGGCGGGTGTGGCGATTAGCTGGGCGGTGTCCTGGCTGCGCTGGGGTAGTCGCATTTTTTCGTGGGTTCGGCGGGTGCCGCATGAAAAATGACTGCAAGGTCAGTGGGTTGGTGGCGATTGATGCTTCAATGCCTGCGTGACTGCGGCGGATAATCTCTTCTGAACAACAGCAACTTGAGGTGGCCGTGCGGCACCTCTTTTATCTCGCGAGATAAAAGCGCATGCCACGAATGCCGCAAGTCCCTGACGTGACGGGCGTTTTCGCGTGCATGCCGGGCGGTCGTGTGCAGGTTGAGGGAAGTTTCGCCGCGTTTTCAAACGACTGGCATGCACAGTGCGCAACCGCACTCTCCATGGCGCTATTGTGAATGGCTGGGCCATGGCGAGATGGCAAACATTACATCTCGCGCCCAACAATGGGAGCGCCCTTTTCTCCACTCGCTGCTGTTTTGGTCCTTACATTCCGCCGTTAACTCGCCATTCCATGTTGGGCTTCGATATCTTGAGATGCGGCCAATTGGTTGGGTTCAACGCTAGAATGGGCCACCAATGATTCCAAAGTTGTTCCCAAGACAAAGCAATCGACGTGCAGCGTCGCCGCCCCAAGATTGCCGCTAGGCTGCGTCAATTCTGCAGCCGAAGTGCCAATTGAGAGCCCCCCTCAAGCCAATCGACCGGCGCGCAGCTGCGGATTGAGTGCCTATCGCCGTCCAGAAATGGACCCAGGGTTGGGAGATAGACACGGGTACCAGTAACCTCCGGCGGCCAGTCTCGAGGTGGTCGCAGATTAGCGCTCGGGACCCGCGGTCTAGACCAAAAGGGTAATCCCCCCATTTTTAACGGGGTGCTTTCGTAGAACTTACGCTGCCATTTTCAGTTTCTGGGCGGGTGTGATGCCGCCTATGCCCATATTTGGGCGGTCGTTGTTATATGTCCATAGCCATTGCGTGGCGAAGTCTTGGGCCTCCTCGATGCTTTCGATGATGTATTGATCCAGCCACTCATGCCTGACCGTCCGGTTGTAGCGCTCGATATAGGCGTTTTGCTGCGGCTGCCCCGGTTGGATGTGCTGGATCGTAACCCCATGTCTTTCGGCCCATTCCAACAGCTTTCCACTGATGTATTCAGGGCCATTATCAACCCGAATTGTGCCTGGTTTGCCGCGCCATTCGATGATGCGGTTCAGGCTCCGGATCACGCGCTCGGCTGGCAATGAAAAATCAACCTCAATGCCCAATCCTTCGCGGTTGAAGTCGTCCAGCACGTTCAGCAGCCGGAACTGGCGGCCATCACCTAGCCGGTCGGCCATGAAGTCCATCGACCAGATCACGTTCGGCGCGTCCGGCACCGCTAACGCATCGGGCTTGTTGCGCTTCAATCGCTTGCGGGGTTTGATGCGCAGGTTCAGTTCCAGCTCGCAGTAGATCCGATAGACGCGTTTGTGGTTCCACGGATGACCTTTGACGTTGCGCAGGTGCAGAAAACACAGCCCGAACCCCCAGGTCTTCCGGGCGTCCGTCAGGCCGACCAGAAGATCGGCGATTTCCTCGTTCTCGGCACGCAGTTTAGGGCCGTAGCGATAACAGGTCTCGCTGACGCCAAAGGCCCGGCAAGCTAGGGCGATGCTTGCCCCAAGTCGCGTCACCGCATTCTCGGCCATCTCGCGGCGTTGAGATGGCCGATCTACTTTTTTCCAAGGGCTTCCTTAAGCAAATCCGCCTGCATGCTCAGATCCGCATACATCCGCTTCAAGCGCCGGTTCTCATCTTCCATGGCCTTCATGATGCGCCCCTGGATTTGCAGACGCTTTGCCCCCTGACTTTGAGGCGAGGAGGCCGACATGGGGACAAGCAATTACAGCGACGAGTTCAAGCGCGATGCGGTGCATCAGATCACGGTGCGGGGCTATCCGGTTCGGGAGGTGTCCCGGCGTTTGGGTGTCAGCACGCATTCTTTGTACAAGTGGATGAAGCTGTTCGCCGATCCCGCGCCGAAGACGTCGGGCGTGGATCACGAGGCCGAGAACCGGCGGTTGAAGCGTGAGCTGGCGCGGGTCATCGAGGAGCGCGACATCCTCAAAGAGGCAACGGCGTACTTCGCGCGCGAGTCCCGATGACGTACGCCTTCATCAGGGCGCATCGGGAGGAGTTCGGCGTCCGGGCCATGTGCCGGGTGCTGCGGGTGCAGTTCAGCGGCTTCTATGCATGGCTTAAGGAACCGTTAAGCCACCGTGCGCAGGAAGATATCCGTCAGACCGAACTGATCCGGCGGGCCTGGGCCGACAGCGGCAAGGTCTACGGCTATCGCAAGCTCGCTGACGATCTGCGCGATCAGGGAGAGCGGGTTTCCGGGAACCGGGTGGCGCGGCTGGCAGGGTTGGCTGGGATCTCCGCGCAGGTCGGCTACAAGCGGCGCCCCGGGCGCTACGGCGGCAAGCCAGCCGTCGTGGCCGAGAACAGGCTGGCGCAGCAGTTCCAGACGTCTCGGCCCGATCAGGTCTGGGTGACGGACATCACCTATCTGAGGACACATGAGGGCTGGCTGTATCTCTGTGTCGTTATCGATCTGTTCTCCCGCCGTGTCGTCGGCTGGTCGGCTCAAACGCGCATGACCACAGACCTGGCCTTGCAGGCCCTGCTCGATGGCCGTCTGGCGACGCAAGCCCAAGGCCAGGCAAAGTGATGATCCACTCGGACCAGGGCTCGCAGTTCACCAGCCGCGAATGGCAATCGTTCTTGGCACAGCACAACCTCGAAGCCAGCATGAGCCGACGAGGAAACTGCCATGACAACGCAGTCGCCGAGAGCTTCTTCCAGCTCTTGAAGCGGGAACGGATCAGGCGCCGCACATACCCAACACGCGACGCCGCCAGGCAGGACGTGTTCGACTACATCGAGATGTTCTACAACCCGAAACGCAAGCACACCAACAACGGCATGCTGTCGCCCCCTCTCGGTGATTGCATGCAAGCACCTGCCGGCAATGGTTGACTTCGAAATCAGACAGCACAAACTGACGAAGGCAGGTGTCTAGAAAACTAGGGGCACCTCAATCGGTATATCCGCCGATTGCTGGTCATGTGCATGACCGCACGGCTCAGGCAGGTACACCATCACCCGGATCGATCCGATCCTTGGATTGACGCGTTACTCGAACGAAAGCCCGCACGCCTGGCGACCGTTGCCATGGCAAACAAGACCGCGCGGATCATCTGGGCAATGCTCATTCGAAATGAGCGTTTCCAGCCGCGATCGGCATAGGCAGAGAGGAAAAAGACTTACGAGTTAGCAAGATCAACGAAGTGATGGCACACCAGTCAGCCGCAACGGCCGAGACACCCCGTCTAATGTCAGGGACATAACAGTCCGATAAGCGGAATGGGACTCAGCCAGCGGAAACCATCAGGGCCAGCGGTCAAATGTGCCGCGTCAACAGGCCGGACACACGACTGCTTCTGACCAATGCGCAGATCACATCAAAAATGTCTTGCTATGCAGGAGCCATCCACACAGGACATTCCGTTCTTCCTGATCAGCCCGTCTCGACCAGTGTCGCGAGGCTGTAGCCTGCACCATGAATTGTGCGGATAAGAGAGGTGTCGCTCTGAGGCGTATCTATCTTGCGGCGAAGTCGGGCGATATGGGCGTCGATTGCGCGGTCGGTGATCGCGGTGGCGGAGCCGTAGACGGTTTCCAGAATCGCCATCCGACTCATCACCTCGCCGGGATGTTCCGCGAGAGCCCGAAGCAAACTGAATTCAGTCGAAGTCAGCGGAACAATCGTTCCCGCAACGTCCCGCAGGTTTTGCGCCGCCAGATCCAGAGTATAGCCCCCAAAAGTCAGCGTCCGGGCGGCAGGTCGCTCTTCGGGCCGCACGTCAGTGGGTTGGGTTCGGCGCAGCACCGACTTGATCCGCGCCAGCAGTTCGCGCGGCTCGAAGGGTTTGGTCAGATAGTCGTCGGCCCCCATCTCCAGCCCGATGATCCGGTCGAAAACCTCATCGCGCGCGGTCAGCATCACGATCGGTACGCGTGAGGTTCGGCGGATTTCTCGCGTCACCTCAAAGCCGTCCATATCGGGCAGTCCGACATCGAGGACCAGCAAGTCAAACTCTCGGTGTTCCAGCAGCAGACCCATCTGTGTCGCCGACGCTGCCGTGGCGACTGCAAAGCCCTGTTTTGTCAGGAACCGTTCCAGAAACGAAGTCAACTGCCCGTCGTCATCCACGACAAGTATTCGTTCGGCCATTGACCTTACCTCTATGGTGATTCTCTTATGTTATCCATGCATTGCAACGCGCGCGCAAGCTGGCTGCAGCAAGGAAACCAACGTCGATGAATTTCTCGCGCAGCACCTACATCGGCATTGCAGCCGCTGGCCTGCTTGCTGTGACAGTGGTGACAGGACTTTTCCTTGGAACCGAGACCCGCAGCCAATTTCGCGAAATCTCGGGCAGCTGGTCGGTCTATGCGACGGGCGCGGAAAAGAAGGGGGTCTGGATCAGCTCTATCCGCGGATATCTGGGCTATGGCGGGATCATTCATACGTTCAAGAACTACGTGATCCGCGGAGAGGATGCATACCGACTGCGGATGCTGGATCAACTGACCCAGTTCAATGCGGTGATGGAAAGCTACCTGGCCGAACCATTGCCGGTGCCTGAACGCGAGGCGCTTTTGACGATCCGCGCGACGATCGCAGAATACGAGTCCAAACTTGTGATCGCAGAACGCGCAGCACGGGCCGGTTGGCCGGCCGAGCTTACCGATTGGCTGGTGCGGGTCGATGACACCCAGGCGGTTCTCGCATTTCAGGATCTGGAAAGGATCTGGCGGGAAAGCAGAGACCAAAGCACCCAGCGGATCATTTCGGCGGTTGGCACGGGTGAGGCGCTGATCGGCATCGGATTTATGGCGATGCTGGCGCTGGTGCTGGTGGCGCTGACAATAGGGTTCTTGCTATTGCTTCTGGTGCGCGACATGCATGCTGCGATGGTGCGCCTCTCTGATGAACTGACGGTTCGGAAACGACTTGAGACATCAGAGCAGCGTCTGACCGAAGCGGTTGAGCAAAGCCCCGCGACAATCCTGATCACCGACACGCAGGGCCACATCCAATACGCCAACCGGCGCTTCGAGGAACTGTCAGGGTGGCGCCGCGACGAAATCGTGGGCCAGACTCCGAAGCTGCTGCAATCTGGCGACACCTCTGCCGAAAGCTATGGCGCGATGCGCGCTGCGCTGTCACGGGGCGAAAGATGGCACGGGGTTTTGCGAAACCTGCGTCGCGACGGCGGCAGCTATTGGGTAGAAACGACCATCCTGCCTCTTGTCGATTCCGATGGTGTGGTGCGCAGCTATCTGGGGATCGGCGAAGACATCGGCGAAAAACGCCATGCCCGTGAACAGCTTGCGCGGGCGCAGAAGATGGAGGCTGTCGGCCTTTTGGCCGGGGGCATTGCACACGACTTCAACAATATCCTGACCACGATTATCGGATCGGCGCATCTGGCGGCAATGGATGTCGAGCCGGGAAGCGAGATCGCCGGCGAAGTCGAACAGATCGACATCGCCGCCCGCCGCGCGCAAAGTCTGGTGGGCCAGTTGCTGGTGTTCGCCCGGCGCCAGCCCGGCGTGGCCGGAGCCACGGATATGTGCGCCGTTATCACCGAGGTGACGCGGCTGATGAGTGCTGCAATTCCGCCAACCGTTCGCCTTGAAGGGGCAGAGGGCTGCGTTCCGGTGCCGGTTCTTGCCGATCCCACGCATCTGCACCAAATCCTGATGAACCTCGTCGGCAATGCCGCCGAGGCGATCGGCGTCCGTCCGGGCGTTATTCGAATTGCCGTCGATCCCCTGGACGATACGCCCAACGGACTTGCCGCTCGCGCCGGAGGCTGGGTGCGGGTGGTCGTAGAAGATGACGGACCGGGCATGTCGGCGGAAACGCAGGCGCAGATCTTCGATGCGTTCTTTACGACCAAGCCCCTTGGAAAAGGCACCGGGCTGGGCCTTGCCGTGGTGCATGGGCTGGTCGATGAAATCGGCGGACAGATATTCGTTAAATCTACACCCGGAAAAGGCACGAGTTTCACCCTGATCCTGCCCGGTGCCGAGGCATTGGCGCTGATAGACACGAACGCGGACGAGGCCATTCAGCGCGGTCACGAGCGCATCCTGATCGTTGACGACGAAATCGAGATCGCCTCGACCTTCCGCCGTTATCTGATGCGTTTGGGCTATCAGGTCGAGGCCTTTACCGCACCTTTAGTGGCCGTCGAGCGCGTCGCTGCGAACCCAGAGCGCTTCGATTTGCTTGTTTCGGACATGGTGATGCCGGGGATGGATGGGGCTGGGCTGGTAAAAGCCATACGGGCGATGCGCCCGGATCTGCCGGTCATCTTCTGTACCGGCTACAACGCGGCGGGCATCAGTTGCCCGGATCCTGCGCCGATCAACCTGGCCAAGCCGATCGATCCCGGCGAACTGGCCCGCCATGTGCGGGCCCTGCTGGATGCTTCGTCACAATCTGTCACACAATAGAACGGATCGTCATCCTGCCCGCAACACGGCGGCACATTCCAACCTCTATGCTTTGTCCAACTGTCAGGGCAGCGGGCCTTACCGGCTTCGTTGCCTGACCTTGGACGACCAATGTTGGAGGTTGAAGATGCGTCAAAGAACGAACCCACCACCGGTCGGGGCCTGGCCCCTGGCCGCAGCACTTGTGTTGGTGGCTGGCATGGCCGACGCGCAATCGGCGGATGTATTCGCGCCGCTGCCCGGCCCCAAGGAAGTGAACGAAGCCCGCGCCAACCTTGGCGCGATATTGTTTTTCGACGAGCGTCTGTCGGGCGATACCGGGAAATCCTGCGCCTCGTGCCACGATCCCGAAAAGGGCTGGGGCGATGGCGAGCCGCTGTCGGATGGCTACACCGGCGTATCCTATTTTCGCAACGCGCCCGGCCTCTTTAACGTGGCGAACCGCAATGTCTTGATGTGGGACGGGCGGCTGGACGGCGCCGATATGGCAACCGTGACACGCGACATGCTGACAAAGTCGCACACGATGAACATGGACAGCCGGCTTGCACAGGAGCGCCTGAAACAGGTTCCCGAATATGCCACGATGTTTGAAGAGGCCTTTGGCGGCGATCCATACGGCGGCAAGATCTACTCGGCGATTGGCGAATACCTCAAGACGATACGCACGCAGAATGCCCCGTTTGACGCGTTCCTGAACGGCGATGCCGGGGCAATCTCTGATCAGGCAAAGCGCGGCATGGATCTGTTTGCCGGCAAGGCAGGCTGCATCTGCCTGTCACTCTGGCGCGATGCTGTCGGATGGCGGCGTGCATGCCACCGGCGTGGCCGACAACCCGGATATGGCCGTCAATGCGGATCGCCAGATCACCATGTTGCGGCACTTCGCGACGATGGGCACGCCCAATTACATGAACATGCGCCAGGACGTGGGCAACTATGTCGTGACCAAGGAAGACGAAGATATCGGCAAGTTCGCAACGCCGATCCTTTGGGATGTCGGCCAGACAGCGCCTTACATGCACTCTGGCGTCTTTTCGACGCTGCCCGAGGTGGTGGCCTTCTACAACGCCGGGAACGACAAGGTCGCGCCACTGGGGCTGAGTGCCGACGAAGAGGCCGATCTGGTCGCCTTCCTTGAAAGCCTGACGGGCGATGCGCCTGCCGTAACCGTTCCCGAACTGCCGGACTACGCCATGCGCGTCGTCGGCGAAAACTGAGGAGGGGCAAAGATGAAACGCATAACAACGCCTATCGCAGCAACGTTGGCGCTTGCCGCCTTGCTTGGCAGTGCTGCATTGGCCCAGGATGCCAACCCGCCGCTGGCAACGCTCGGGCCGGTACCGGACCCGGTCGACAATCCGATGACGCTTGAAAAGATCGCCCTTGGCGAGAAACTGTTCTGGGATGGTCGGCTTTCGGGCAACGGCTCGATGCCCTGTTCGGCCTGCCACCTGCCCGATGCGGGTTGGGGCACTGGCGGGGCGATCTCGTTCGGTTATCCGGGCACGCAGCACTGGCGCAACAGCCAGACCATCGTGAACAGCGCCTATTACAACAAGCTGTTCTGGGATGGCAGCAAAGGCTCGCTGGAAGATCAGGCCAAGGGTGCTGCCGGCGGTGGCGTGGCGGGCAACGGCGACGGCTCGATGATGGAGATGCGCTTGCGGTTCGTTCCGGAATACGTGGCGGCCTTCAAGCAAGTGTTCGGCACTGAATTGCCCGCACAGCGAACAGGCGTGGCAGGCCATCGCCGCCTACGAGCGGACGATGGTCACCGACGCCACCAAGGTGCCGTTCGACCGCTTTCTGGCCGGCGACGACGCGGCGATGAGCGATGCGGCCAAGCGCGGCCTGGAGTTGTTCAACGGCAAGGCCGGATGCATTTCGTGCCACAACGGCGCGCTTGGCGTCCGACCAGCGATTCTACAACATCGGCGTGCCGACTGCGCCGGAGTTTGCAGACGATCCGCTCTATCAGATCACGCAACGCTGGGAGCTTTACCAGAAGGGCGTGTCGGAAGACGTCTATCGCCACACCGGCACGACGATCTTGGCCTCTATTTCCAGACCAAGCGCCCGGACGACAAGCGCAAGTTCCGCACGCCCAGCCTGCGCGAATTGCGCTGGACCGAACCCTACATGCACAACGGCACGCTCGAGACGCTGGCCGATGTCGTGGCCTTCTACGACGCCGGCGGTGGCGAGGGGCAGACCGCTGGTTTGGAACCGCTTGGTCTGAGCGCCGAGGATCAGGCCGATCTGGTGGCCTTCCTCGAGGCGCTTTCAATGGACGAGCCTCTGCTCATGGATGAGCCGGAGCTTCCTGAAACCGCAACATGGGCGGAGTTTTCGAAATGACCAAAGCAAGACAGGCCAATGGCGTGGGCCAAAAGCACGCCTGTTCGTCGATGAGCCGCCGTGAGTTCCTGATCCTCGGCGGGGCGTCGGTCACGGTGCTGGCGACCTACGGCTACGGGCGTCGAGGCGCAGGACCTCGTGTCCTCGTCCTATGTCCGCAAGGTGATCGGCAAGGTGTCGGAACTGGAACCGGGCAAGGCGACCGCTTTCAACTATCCCGACCGACGACATCGAGAACCTGCTGATGATGCTGAACGAAGAGGCCGGTGGCGGCGTGGGCGAGGGCCGCAACATCGTCGCCTTCAACACCATCTGCCCGCATATGGGCGGCTACATGGGCGAGGAGTGAGTTCAAGTCGCAGCATTCGGTGCTGGGGCCTTGCCCGCTTGCACCTGTCGACATTCGATCTGACCAAACACGGGATGATCGTGTCGGGCCATGCCGTTGAAAGCCTGCCGCAGATCGTGCTGGAAATTGACGGCGACGACATCGTCGCAACCGGGGTGATGGGGCTGTTCTACGGCTACAGCCAGAACCCGTCGGGCGCGTGAGGAAGGAAGAACACCATGACGACGCATCGTTCAGAACCGCGATTTCGTTCCGCTGCCACCGCCCGATGCCGAAGTGCTGACCACGGCCTGCGCCTATTGCATCGTTGCCTGTTCCTACAAGGTCTACCGCTGGCCGGTTGGAACCGAAGGTGGCTCGCAGGCCGATCAGAACGCTTTTGGCGTCGATTTCCCTACCGGCGGCGCGCCATGGGTCGCCGCAGTCGCAGCACAATATCGGCATGCACGAGGGTCGGCCGCATCACTTCGTCATCATCGCCGATGCCGATGCCGAGGTGGTCAACCGGGCGGCAACTACTCGGTGCGCGGCGGCACGCTGGCGCAGAAGACTCTACAACCCCGAAACGCCCGACCCGCGATCGTCTGAAATACCCGATGGTCCGTATCGGCGGCGTCCTGACCCCGGTCAGCTGGGATCTGGCGACCGAGGTCATGGCCGAAGTCTCGAAATATGTGCTGAAGAACTACGGCGAACATGCCTGGGGCATGAAGACCTACAGCTACGAGTATTTCGAGAACACCTATGCGATCCGCAAGCTGGTCGATCGCGCTATCGGCACCCCGGTTTATGCTCCGCACGACAAACCGCAGAACGCCGAGGATGCGGCGGGTCTGGACGATGCCGGCATCAACTCTTTCGCGGCGTCCTATGACGACTGGGGCAAATGCGATGTCGCCTTCCTGTCGGGTGTCGACCCCTACGAGACCAAGACGGTGCTGTTCACCGAATGGATGATGTATGGCGACAACCCCGACAAGAAGATGATCTTCGTCACCCCGCACCGCACGATGGGGGTGGAATACGGGCTGAAGAACGGCGGGCTGTGGCTGCCGATCACTCCCGGGCACCGACACGGTGCTGCATCTGGCGCATGGCCAAGATCATCATCGACAACGGCTGGCAGGATCAGGAGTTCATCGACAAATGGGTGAACAACAAGTGGGAGATCGAAAGCGGCTATGGTCGCGGCACCCGCAACACACGCTGGCAGTGGCGCACGACCTGGGGCCGCTGGCAGTCGGACTGGGAAGATTTCCAGAAGTTCATCGCCAACGAACCGGCAGCGGTTCTGGAAGAGGCCGCGAAGATCACCGGCATTGACGCCGACGACTGATCCAGCAGGCCGCCGAGATGATCGCCAAGCCGCGCGAGGATGGGTCGCGCCCGAAGACCTCGTTCATGCTGGAAAAGGGCAACTACTGGTCCAACAACTACATGAACACGGCGTCACTGGCGTCGCTGGGCCTGATCTGCGGCGCCGGCAACCGGCCCGGTCAGGTGATCAGCCGAGGCGGCGGACACCAGCGCGGCGGCATGTGCGCCGGGCGGCGGCAAGGGCTTTCTGTCAGCCCGAGAAGTATCCCGGCCGGCGCAAGAAGGCGCTGAACGTCGACCGCTGGGTGATGGACGGCAAGGTGCGGTTCTTCTGGACCATCGGGTGCACCTGGTTCGCCGCCATGCTGGCCAGCCAGGAGCTGGCAAGCCGCGTTGCCGACCTGACGATCGCGCAATCCCAACCAGCCGCGCTCGGTCGACAAGGATCACCTGGTCGAGGTGTTCAAGGCGCGCGTTGACAGTGGCGGCATGATGCTGGTCGACAGCGATATCTACCCGGTCGAACCGCTGAACACCCAATATGCCGACATCGTTCTGCCGGCGGCCGGTTGGGGCGAGGTCGATTTCAGCCCGCTGCAACGCCGAGCGCCGGCTGCGGCTTTACGCCAAGTTCAACGATGCCCCGGGCGACGCCAAGCCCGATTGGTGGGCGATTGGCGCAATTCGCGCAGAAGATGGGCTTTCCCGGCTTCGACTGGAAGGAAAGCAACGACGTCTTCGAGGAAGCCTCGCGGTTTTCGCGCGGCGGCGTGCTGAGCTATCACGTGTCTGGCCAAGGAGGCGCAGGACGAAGGCAAGAAGGGCCATGAAAAGCTGCGCGAACTCGGCACCACCGGCATCCAGACGCCGATCCGGATGATCGACGGTCAGATGGTCGGCACCAAGCGGCTGCACGATGCCGAGAACGAATGGGGCGAGGTCGAGGGCGATACCTACGATCAGAAATGGCTCTATGCCTTTGGCACCCACACCGGCAAGGCCAATATGCTCAAGACCCCTTGGGAGAACGACAGCTGGTCGGATTTCTACGAAGCGATCAAGCCGCGCGCCGAGAAGGGCGAGATCTGGATCACCAACGGCCGCGTCAACGAGACCTGGCAGTCGGGGTTCGACGATCTGCGCAAGCCTTATCTGGCCAAGCGCTGGCCCTGGCCGCATATCGTCATCCATCCCGATGACGCAGCACCGCAAGGGATCGAATCGGGCGATCTGGTCGAAGGCTTCAACGACACGGTCTATGTCCAGCGCGGCGAGCCGATCGGCGTCAAGGAAGGCGATCTGTCGCTTCACCAAGCTGATGGAGAACGGCCATATCAAGACCACGACGGGCCAGTTCGTCGCGGTTGCGATCGTCTCGGACGAGATGCGCCGGGCGTCGCCAAGGCGGCGTTCAACTATCCCGGCTCGATGGCAAACTCGGTCTGTCACGCGGTGCCTGATCCGGTTACCGGCAACTACCGCTACAAGCTGGGCCGCGGCGTTCTGCGCAAGGTCGGCGAAAGCGCCTACAAGAAGAACTTTCTGGAAATGTCGCTTAAGCCGCGACCCATCGCCTGAACGCAAACTCCAATGCCATACCCGTCGCCATAGCCTGGCGGCGGGCTTTTTTTGCAGAAAAGATGATCATACGCATCGCCGTCGTCGCATCCGATGATCAAGACACCAGCAATGCCGCACTTAGGCAATTGGCGAGCACTCTGGCGCACGCGGGATGGCGCCTTGCGGGCACGGTGCAAACGAATGTAGACAAACCGGGTTACCATTATTGTGACATGGACGGGCGGGCGCTTCCGGACGGTCCGGTGATCCGCATCAGCCAGACCCAACGACGGCGGATCAGGTGATTGGAAAATTCCGGCAATTGGTCAACGAGGGCGAGCTTGAAAAGCATCCCCATATCCTTGGACTAATCAACAAAGAGTCGCTCGAAAGAGTTCAGACCTCCTTTGTCGGAAGAGGTCCACTGATGCACATACACAATCGTGTTGCGCATGTATTGCGCACGGTATTGGGTGCATCTCCCTCACCCGTGATCAAAATGAAAGAAGACGGGGGATTGCGCTTTCTACGCCCGACCCCGGTGGCCGTGAGGCAATGGTTTTGACCACACCACCTGTGTTCCAATCCGGGCAAAAGTATTCTGTTTCTGAGGATTGTTCGTGAAGGTTTGCTCGCCGTCTTTCTGTGCGTTGTCGCGTATTTCGCATTTTCGGTCTGGATGGACCGTTTCAGTTGGCGGCAAAAAATGACGGTGATCGTCGAAACTCCGGCAGGCGAGGTTTCGGGATCTTCAGTTACAGAAATCGTTTGGCGGAAGCATCAAATCAGATTCATGGACGGCATGGGCTGGGACTATGACGTGACCGGAGAGGCTGTGGTGGTCGAGGTCACACCAGGCAAGTACCTGTTCGCGCTGCTCAAAGGAGCCGGGACGACGGAATACATGGGTTCGGTCGCTGCGGCGTCGATTTCTGGGCAAAGGGGGCGTGTGATCGACTGCGCACTTTTTGCTGAAGTCGCGGAGACGCGGGCGGGCGTCGGGCATTATTACGGTGCCGGACTATCAGTATCCGTTGATAGTGACCGTCGAGGATATCACTGATCCAACCACAGTGCGGTTGGTCGACCCGTCAAAACTTGCAGCGACATTCGGGCCGGGAGTGACTGTGACAGGGGTTTCGCTTGAAGTGACCGAAGCGCCCGTGATCGAAGGGCGGGTGGAAACAATGTTGGGTTGGTGGCTGCAAATGCGTTCCGGGCCCTTTGACGAAATGACGCCGCTCAAACTTCCTGACGACAGCCCAAGAGGATGGAACAACCTCAGTGCACTGGAATTTTGGTCTTTAGATCGCTTGCCAAAAATTAAAGTGAGCAGAAAATGACTGTTACAACGGAAGTTCTTTTTTCCATTCTATCTATGGACTCGTACAATCGGGGCGACGACCTGGGAATTCCAGACTTAAGTGACGCGTCAAATGGCACCGCAACGATTGGAACTTCCTCGATAATCTACAACTTGGCTGATGCTGGGATAGAGGCCGCAGCAATTTTGGCAAGCTTCTCCGCGGTTGCTCATCAAACGGCCCGCCCTTGCGGAGTTTACCGAGGGGCTTCACGCTGATCTGTCCGCCGACCGGTTTTTGCTTGCAAACTGGCTTTCCAGATGGCGCCATGAGGTTGCTGCGTGCGATCTGGAATCGCTCTGGCACCCCAGGTTGTCTTATCGGGTTGAGATAGATTTCCGACAAGAACGGATGGTGAAACCGCTGTTGCCCCGGGCGTGCAGTCTGCGTGTAGCCGTACCCTGACGCTCAATATCCATCGACCGAAGGGCCGTTCCGGTTCAAGTTCGCCCGCAGGCCCCATTGCTAGCAGGACCGGTTTTGGCGTCTAATGGCCCAAATTCTGCCATGCCATTTGTGCAGTCTTGGCAACAGAGGCAGGCGATGGGTGCCGATTGATGAGTGTTCTGTCGGTGACGGCAGAGATGTAAACAGGCCGAACTGGGGCGGATAGAATATGAAAAACAGGGTGATATTCGGTATCGCGGCGGCGCTTCTGTTGTCCGGCTGCAAGGGTTCTTCCCCGACCGAGATCACGGGCACTGATCGGTTTGTCGATCTGACGGCCCTGACCGCTTTTTATGCGCATGACGTCAGCCTGGCCGAGGCGACGGTGACGACGCTACGCACGCTGGACCCGCGCTATACCATTCAGAAAGTGAGTTGGGTGTTTCCCAGCAATCCGGGAAAGTTGTATCGCAGCAACCCGCTGACCCATGCGCGGATCGACTATGCACATGCCGCAGGGTTGACCGGGGCAGGCGAGACCATCGCCTTTATCGATGAAGGGTTTCGGACGACGCATCAGGAATTCACCGGAAAAATCATCAGCCGTCCCGACCCGCCGCATGCCCCGGGCGTGGCGGACCACGGTACCAATACCACCTCGATTGCGGCCGGATCGGCGACGGGAGGTCTGGGGACACTGAACGATATCATCGGCGTGGCACCGGGCGCCGATCTGCAACTTGGCAGTTTCGACAGCTTTGAGCACATGACCGCGGCGACGGTTCAGGCCAAGGACGTGCGCGCCATCGTGCAGAACAATTCCTGGGGCTATGACATCGGCTTTTCCGACGCGAATTATTCGCGTGTTTTCAGCAGCACCTCTGCCATTGATTATATCACCAGCCTGCGCGATCTGGCGAAGGGGTCGGTTATCGTGTTTTCTGCCTCGAACGATGACGGCCGCAAGAGTGCCGATTTGATGAGTGCGCTGCCAGTGGCGCTGCCGGAACTTGAGAAGTCTTGGATCACGGTGATCAATGCGGTCCCGGTGTTTCAGGGCGATACGATCAAGCGGGCCGACCTGATCTCGGCCAAATGCCTGGAGGCGGCGGCTTGGTGCGTGGCCGCAGACGGCACCTGGACAGTGGCCACCGGCAGCGGCGATCAGGATTATGAGTTTGTGACCGGCACGTCGATGGCTGCGCCAATGGTTTCGGGCGCGGTGGCGTTGCTGGCAGAGGCGTTTCCGACGCTCAGCGCGCAGGAATTGCGGGCGCGGCTTCTGGCGTCGGCCAACAACTCTTTCTACAAGCATACCGGCTACGTTGCTTTCGCGTCGGGGCTGAAGCATGGCTATAATGAAAAGTTTGGTCACGGATTTCTGGATATGCGGGCGGCGCTGATGCCGATTGGCGGGTCGTTCATGCCGGTGTCGCGCGGCAAATCGCTGCGGGTCGACCGGCCGATCCTGCAAACCGGCGGCATGGCGGGCAATGTGCTGACCCGGCGGCTGGCGGATCATGACATCGCGATTGTTGACGGCATGGGTGCGGGGTTCGATCTGCCCGCAAGCATCCTGACGGCAGAGGCGGTCAGCGCCAGCGGGCAGGATAGCGCTTTGGCGCTGCTGACCGGATTGGCAGATGATCCGATAGCGAATGCGTTTCCGTCTTTCGTGTCGGGCCGGCAGCTGGATGTGGCGATCGGCGAGACGCGGATCGCGCTTTTGATGCCCGCAGATGGCTCGGCCGGGAATCTCGGGATCTCGGTGATGCAAGGACTGGGCGAGGATATGCCCGGTATCAGCCTCGGTCTGACCGCGATGCGCGAGGGCAGCAGCTTTGTCGGCATGCGGTCGCTGTTGTCGGATGCACCGATCGGGGGCACTCATCTGGCCGCCGTTCTGGGGCTGGAGTTACCGTTTTCCGACCGTCATGGGTTGCGGCTGACCGGCACCGTCGGCATTGCCCGGCCCGAGGGCGAGATCCCTGCGATGCAGATGTCATCGGTGAATTTCAATGCGATTGGAATGGCTTACGGGGCGAATGACATTCTGGCGTCGGGCGACCGGATAACGCTGGGCGTGAACTTGCCGCAGGTCGTGCAGTCGGGCGTGGCGAAGGTGGCGCTGCCTAGGACGCGCAGCATCGGGGGGGCGACGCAGTTCGATACGTTCGATGTTTCGCTGGCGCCGGAAGAACGGCAGCTGGATCTTTCGTTCAGCTATGCGCTGCCGGTGTCGCGCAATTCCGAGGTGACGTTCAGCGCGGTGCACAGCCTGAACGATGGCCATGTCGCGGGGCGCAGCGCCAGCGGTGCGGGCATCGGGTTTCGGATGCAGTTCTAGGCGGCTTTCCATTTGATCGAGCAGCCCATCGAGGGCACCTGCTCGCGCGGGCCGTGGCCGGTTTCGGAGATCTGTTTCATCGCTTCATAAAGCTCTCGGCGGGTGTCGGGCTGGGCGGGTTTCTTGCCGGACGCATCCAGACGACCGCGGTATTGCAGCCCTCCACCCGCGTCAAAGCCGAAGAAATCCGGGGTGCAGACCGCATCATAAGCCTTTGCAACTGCTTGGCTTTCGTCGTGCAGATAGGGGAAGGGGAAGGCTTCCCGCTCTGCCATCTTTCGCATATTCTCAAAGCTGTCATCGGGATGGGTGGTGGCGTCATTCGCGCAGATCGCGGCAACACCGATGCCAAGTTTCTGCAGGTCCGCGGCGTCGCGTTTCATGCGGTCGAGCACCGCCAGGACGTAGGGGCAGTGGTTGCAGATGAACATGATCAGAGTGCCGTTCTTGCCGGCAATTTCGGCATAGGAATAAGTCTTGCCATCGGTAGCCGGCAGCGTGAAATCTGGGGCTTTCCAGCCAAAATCGCATAAAGGGGGGATGGCGGCCATGGTATCCTCCTGTCGGTTGTTCGGGACCATTGTCGCGCGATGGGGGCAGAGGTGCAAGCGGCGCGGAAACGGGCATGTTGTACGTTTTTCTTTAAAATATCGCGCCATTTCCAGGGCCGTGTTGTACAACATTAAAGCGGGTGGCGCTTCGCTTTCAGCTTTTCACAGCGAGCGGTCCGCTTTTGCGGCAGAGGTTTGAGCGGCACCAGCAGAACCCGCACCACGCCGGTGAGGATGGGATAGGAATTGCGTATCATTGACCGGGCATATGCGTTCGCTTCATCCTCTTGGTCGGCCACCGATCCGCCTTCGATATGGCCGCAGGCATGGTGCCCGGCCTCGTGGTAAAATGTGAACTCGGCGTTGACGCGCCACCACCACAGGCGAAGGCCACGGGGATGATCAGCGGGCCAGGTCAGGATGATCCCGGAGAAGAAGAGATTGTATAATCCAAGGTAGTCGAGCTGCGGATGGCGCGCGATGACATCGATGCGCGTCACACCGTCAAGGGCGAGGTTCGGTGTCCGGCTCCAGCGTTCAAGGTTGCCGACAACCACCCGGGGATCGCTTATATCGGCGGCGACAAAAACCGGGATGCCGGGGCCGATATGTGTGGCCGGTTTTTCAGCGCTTCGACGGGACAGGATTTCGACCGTCTTGCGGTGAAATGGTTGGAGCTTGGTTGCCAGAAGCCGGTCGATCTGTTGTTTGAATTCGGCTGGGTCCAGTTCATCGAGCAGGCAAAGCAGGGTGCCGAGATATCTTGCCAGCGGTCCGCGCGGATTGGTTTTCCATGCCGGCGAATCGAGCTTGGCCTTTACGGCCGGAATGGAAGCTGCGGTGTCGCCAAGAAGGTCGCGCCACGCGTCGCGGGTGGTCTCGACATGGTTGGTCGCGACGCCGCGCAGCAGGCGATCTATCGGGGCGGCAGGGCTTTGGCTCATGGCGGCGTGTTATCGTGGAAATGGGGCAAAATTTCGGATCACGATCGACGGTTTTGAAGGCGTTGCCGGTGTTTGCCGATTTATTTGCGAGGAGGCAGCGAAGACGCTTGGCGGCGGCGACAGAGGGTTTGCGCCGCAGGCTGCGCCTGCGTCGCGGTGCCTCCGGCGGGGATATTTGCGGACAAATAATGAAAGCCGCGGGTCAGCTGCGCACGCCTGAAAACCGTGTCTGCCAGTCTTCGCGTTCCTCGTCGGTGATCTTGCGGAAGGTCACTTCGGGCACGGTGAAGGCGTGTCCGGCGGGGCAGGGCGGCGAGGGCTTGCGGCCAGGTCGTCGGGCCAGGTGGTCGTCTTCGGTCTGCATCGCGGCCATCAGCGCGGCGGAGGCATCGGGGATGAAGGGCTGCAGAGATCACGGCGTAGAGGCGGATCAGGTTCAGCGACAGCCGTGTGATCGCGGCGGCGCGGTCGGGGTCGGTCTTGTGAACCGTCCAGGGGGCGGCGGCTTGCAGGTATTCGTTGCCCGCGCCCAGAGCGCGCGAAGTTCGGTCGCCGCCTTGCGGATTTCCATCGCCTGCCATGTGATCCTCGTAGGCGCGCAGGCCCTCGGTCAGGCGGGTGATGAGGGCGGATTCCTCGGGGCCGTATGCGCCGCCTTCGGGGACCGCCTCGCCGAATTTCGAGCGGCAGAACTTGGTGATGCGGCTGACGAAGTTGCCCAGAACGTCGGCAAGGTCCTTGTTGACGCTGGTCTGGAAGTTTTCCCAGGTGAATTCGCTGTCGGAGTTTTCGGGCGCATGCGACAGCAGCCACCAGCGCCAGTAGTCGGCGGGCAGGATCGACAGCGCCTGATCCATGAAAACGCCGCGGCCCTGCAGGTCGAGAACTGGCCGCCATCGTAGTTGAGGTAGTTGAACGATTTGATGTAATCGACCAGCTTCCACGGCTCGCCCGAGCCCATGATCGTGGCGGGGAAGGAAAGCGTGTGGAAGGGCACGTTGTCCTTGCCCATGAACTGGACGTAGGTCACGTCGTCGGCGCCCTTGTCGGTGCGCCACCAGCGTTGCCAGTCGGCATCGGGCTGCCCGTGCGCGTCGGCCCATTCCTTGGTGGCGGCGATGTATTCGATGGGTGCGTCGAACCAGACGTAGAAGACCTTGCCTTCCATGCCGGGCCAGTCCTCGGTCGCCCTTTTTCACCGGCACGCCCCAGTCAAGGTCGCGGGTGATGCCACGGTCGCGCAGTCCGTCGCCGTCGTGCAGCCATTTCTTGGCGATCGAGGTGGTCAGGATCGGCCAGTCGGTCTTGCTGTCGATCCATTCGTCCAGATCGTCCTTCAGCGCGGACTGGCGCAGGTAAAGGTGCTTGGTTTCGCGGACTTCCAGATCGGTGGACCCCGAGATCGCGCTGCGCGGCTCGATCAGGTCGGTCGGGTCAAGCTGCTTGGTGCAGTTCTCGCACTGATCGCCACGAGCCTTGTCGTAGCCGCAGTTCGGGCAGGTGCCCTCGATATAGCGATCCGGAAGGAAGCGACCATCGGCGATCGAATAGACCTGCTTTTCGGTGACTTCCTCGATCAGTCCGTTTTCCGCCAGCTTGCCCGCAAAATGCTGGGTCAGCGCGCGGTTCTGCGGCGACGAAGATCGCCCGAAATGGTCGAACGACAGGCGAAAGCCGTCGCGACAGGTCTTTCTGAACCTGCCACATCTCGGCGCAGTATTCGGCGACAGGCTTGCCGGCCTTGGTGGCGGCCAGTTCTGCCGGGGTGCCGTGTTCATCCGTTGCGCAGATGAACATCACCTCGTGGCCACGGGCGCGCATGTAGCGGGCATAAAGGTCGGCCGGAAGCTGCGACGCCCACAAGGTTGCCAAGGTGCTTGATCCCGTTGATGTAGGGGATCGCCGAGGTGATGAGGATGCGTGCCATTTTTCGCCTGTCGCTGTCGTTCGGTCCCTCCTGTAGCGCCGGATCGGCGGAAGGGCCAGTGGTCAGACGAGGACGAGGCGGATCGCGTAGGCGACGATGGCCAGCGCCGCCACCGATGTCAGCCAGATCGTGGCGAACCAGGCGAGGCGTTTCAAAAGCGACCGGTCCGGCATCAGTGGTAGCCCGCATCGGGGTCGATCTTGCCGCGAAAGACCCAATAGGAATAGGCGGTATAGGCCAGGATCAGCGGGATCAGGATGACGGCGCCGACAAGGGTGAAGGCAAGGCTGGCATCGGGGGCTGCCGCCTCCCAGATGGTCAGGGTGGGCGGCACGATATAGGGGTAGAAGCTGATGCCGATCCCCGCGAAGGACAGGATGAACAGCGATAGCGCCGCAAGGAACGGGGTGAGGTCGCGATCATTGCGCAGGCCCGTGATCAGGCTCCACGCGGCGAGGGCAACGAGCAGCGGCACCGGCAGCGACAGCACGATGCCGGGCCAGGCGAACCAGCGCTGGAAATAGACCGGATCCTGAAACGGGGTCAGCAGGCTGACGAGGCCGATGAAACCCAGCGTCGCACAGCGCAAGCGGCCGGGCGCGCGGCGCGCATCCGGCTCTGCAGTGCGCCTTCGGTCTTCAGCACCAGCCAGGTCGCGCCAAGCAGCGCGTAGCCGATGACGACGGCAATGCCGGTGAGCAGCGAGAACGGCGTCAGCCAGTCCCACCAGCCGCCGGCATAGGCGCGGTCTCTGAACCTCGATGCCCTGCACCAGCGCGCCCAGCGCGATGCCCTGCATCAGCGCCGCGATGGTCGAGCCGCCGGCGAAGGCCACGTCCCAGACCGGTTTCCAGCGCTTGGTGCGCCAGCGAATTCGAAGGCGACGCCGCGGAATACCAGCGCCAGCAGCATCAGCGATGATCGGCATGTAAAGCGCGGGCATCATTACCGCATAGGCCAGCGGAAACACCGCGAACAGGCCGCCGCCGCCCAGCACCAGCCAGGTTTCGTTGCCGTCCCAGACCGGGGCGACCGAGTTCATCATCACGTCGCGGTCCTGTTCGTCGGGGAGGAACGGAAACAGGATGCCGATGCCGAGGTCGAACCCGTCCAGCACGACATAGGCCAGCACCGCGAAGGCGATGATGCCGGCCCAGATGAACGGAAGATCGAGTTCCATGGCTCCTCTCCGGCGGTTGCGGCAGAGCCGCGCTGCTGAGTCGGCGTGATGCCGGCGGTCCGGGTCGGGCCGTCCGATCATGCCCTGGCTGCCGCCTGCGGCGGCTGCGCCATCAGCCGCAGGATATAGAACGTGCCGGCGCCGAAGACGACGAAATAGACCACGATGAAGGCCAGAAGCGAGGCGCCGACGGCAGGCGCCGCGACGGGCGCAAGCGAGTCGGCGGTGCGCAGCAGGCCGTAGACGGTGAAGGGCTGGCGGCCGACCTCGGTGGTGATCCAGCCCGCAAGCACGGCGACGAAACCCGCCGGTCCCATCACCAGGGCGGCGCGGTGTAGCCAGGGCGCATCGAAGAGGGTGCCACGCCACCGCGACCAGAGGCTCCATAGCCCGAGACCGAGCATCGCAAAGCCGAGTGCCGACCATGATCCGGAACGACCAGAACACGATGGCGACCGGGGGTTGGTCTGCTTCGGGGATGGTATCGAGCCCGGCCAGCGGCGCGTTCAGATCGTGTTTCAGGATCAGGCTGGAGAGTTTCGGGATCTCGACCGCGTAGTCGACACGCTTCTGCGGCGGCATTGGGCAGACCGAACAGGATCAGCGGCGCGCCGTCGGGATGGCTTTCGTAGTGCCCCTCCATCGCCATGACCTTGGCGGGCTGATGTTCCAGCGTGTTGAGCCCGTGCAGATCGCCGGCGACGATCTGGATCGGCGTGACCAGCGCGGCCATCCACATCGCCATCGAGAACATCAGCCGGGCGCGCGGGTTGGTGCGATCGCGCAGCAGGTGCCAGGCACCGACAGCGCCGACGACGAAGGCGGTCGTCAGGTAGGCCGCCAGCACCATGTGGACCAGCCGGTAGGGGAACGACGGGTTGAAGATGATCGCCCACCAGTCCACGGGGACGAACTGCCCGACCTCGTTGATGGCGTAGCCTGCCGGCGTCTGCATCCAGCGAATTGACGGAGAGGATCCAGAAGGCCGAAATCAGCGTGCCGAAGGCGACCATGGCGTGGCGAAAAAGTGCAGGCCGTCGCCGACCTTTTCGCGGCCAAACAGCATGACGCCGAGGAAGCCCGCCTCGAGGAAGAAGGCCGACAGCACCTCATAGGCCATCAGCGGGCCGAGGATCGGGCCGGTCTTGTCGGAGAAGACCGACCAGTTGGTGCCGAACTGGTAGGACATCACGATGCCGGACACGACGCCCATGCCGAAGGCGATGGCGAAGATCTTCTTCCAGTAGTCGAAGAGGGTGCGATAGGGGGTCGCGCCCCGTTGCCAGCCAAGCGGCGTTCAGCACGGCAAGGAAGCTGGCCAGACCGATCGAAAACGCCGGAAAGATGATGTGGAACGAGATCGTGAAGGCGAACTGGACCCGCGCCAGTGTCTCTGCCGTAAAGCTGTCGTACATGGACGATGCCTTTCGCTTTGAGCAATAGGTTAGGGCTGCGTGGGATCGCGGCAACCCGGCGCGCCCGCGCGGATCGTCGCAGGGGGTCAGTCGGGGTTGCGACTGCGGCGCAGAAGGCGGCCGATCACAAAGCTGGTGCGCGGTGCGTAGACGTAAGAGGTGCGTTCCCTCTGCGTTGGCCGGGCGCGCATCCGGACAAGGCCGAAGACGATCAGCACCACATGCGCGGCCGAGATGAAGATGAACATCGCGCCGGGGCCGTAGCCCTCGATCAGGCCGGAGGTAATATAGGGGCTGGCAATGGCGCCGACGGCGTAGAGGAACATCAGGGCCGCCGAAAGCTCTACCCGTTCCGAGCTGTCGGCGAAGTCGTGGGCGTGGGCGGCGGAGACCGAGTAGATCGGGAAGGTGGTGAAGCCGAAGATCCCGGCGCCGATGAAGACCGCCGTGGTGCCCTTGGTCGCAAGGACGACGGTTGCGGCACACGCGGCGATGGCCGCGGCGGAAATCCAGATCAGCACCCAGCGCCGGTCGAACTTGTCGGCCAGCCAGCCGGTCGGATATTGCGAGAACGCCCCGCCCAGCACGAAAGCCGCGAGGAACAGCGCGATCTGGTCGGCGCTCAGCCCGACCTCGACCCCGTAGACCGGGCCGACCATGCGGAAGGCCGCGGCGGTCAGGCCAGACACCACGACCCCGGCGGCGGCCAGCGGCGAGCGGTCCCAAGCAAGGCGCGGGCGCAGGCGCGGCGCGGCGGGGGTTTCGGGCTGCTCGGCGCGGGTCAGCGTCAGCGGCAGCAGGGCCGCGCAGCAGATCAGCGCAAGCAGGTTGTAGGAGACGTAGCTGCCGGGTTCGAGAACGCCGATGAAAAGTTGCGCGCCAAGTGATCCAAGGATGTCCACCACCCGGTAGACGCCCATCGCGCGGCCACGGGTTTCGTTGGTGACCTTGGCTTGCAGCCACGCCTCGATGATCGTGTAACACCCGGCGATGCAAAAGCCCGACATGATGCGGAACCCGACCCAGGCGTAGGGGTGGATGATCAGCATATGCGCGAGGATGCCGATGGTGCCGATCGCCACGAAGGCCGAGAAGGCGCGCGAATGGCCGACCGTGCCCATCACGCGCGGCGCCCACCAGCAGCCGATGAAGAAGCCGAAGAAATGCGCCGACCCCAGAAGGCCGACCTCGGCCTTGGTAAAACCGATCTCGAGGCCCGAGATCGCATCCAGCGGCCCGATGCCGCCGCCGCCCAGTTGTAGCAGAACGACGGACAGGAACAGGGCAGCGAAAGAGATCAGAAGACGCATGACGCCAGCTAGATATCAGCCGCGCGCTGCTGGCAAGACGGAATTCAGGGCGTTTGCCCGGCGGCTTGCCAGCGGTGGACAAGCGTTTTGGTTTTACACTCAAAGGCAAAGACATTGCCTCCGCGCGTCGGGGGTTGGTCGTGTGCGCGGCTGATCGGTATTTGCGCCAAATGGCAGATCAGAAGCGTGCCGACCGCACCGTGCCCGACGATCAGCACATCGCCGGGCGGACAGGTGGCCAGAAACGCTGCGACCTCTGCAACGATGCGGGATTGCGCGTCGGCCGCGCTTTCCCAGCCGCGTATACGGACATGCGGATTCGCGAAGAAGGCGTCGGCCATCGCCTCGAATTCCGGGCCCGGCAGGTATCCAGTGCTGGCGCGGTCGTTTTCGTGCATCCGGGGGCGGATTTCGACAGAGAGGCCAAGCGGCGCGGCAAGGATGGCGGCGGCTTGGGCGGCCTTCGGCTCGGCGCTGGTGGCGATATGTGCCGTGCCCCGTGGCCAGCCGGTGCTGGCGAGGGTCTGCATCCGGGCGCGGCCGGCGGCGTTGAGGCGCTATTCGGGCGGGGTCCGGGCCGGGTCGATGGCGACATCGGGATGGGTCAGATAGCTGACGGTGGCGGGCAAGCGGACGATCCTTTTACGAATGTGGGCAGACCCCGGGTTGCCGGCTATCCCCGCAACATCCGGCGCAGTGTGGCGTCGCGGTGGATATAGTGATGTTGCAATGCGCCTACGGTGTGAATGGCGATGCACGCTATCAACAGATTGGTCGCCAAGCCGTGGGCTGCGAAGAACGTCTTTTCCCATGCCTCGGAGACAGGCGCGATGGCGGGCAGGGTGAAGCGGTTGAACAGCACGGAGTCGATGCCCGTGGCAGAGCTTGCGATCCAGCCGGTCAGCGGAACCACGATCAGCAGGGCGTAGATCAGTCCGTGCACAATGCCGGACGCGCGCGTCTGCCAGTGCGGGACGTCGGATTTCAGGCTGGCGGGCGGCGGGCTGAGGCGGTGCCAGCCGAGGCGCAGGATCACCAGCACCAGCAGGCTGACGCCGATGGATTTGTGCAGGCCGAAAAGCCACAGATTGGCAAGCGACGGCTGCATGTCTGCGATGTAGGTGCCAAGGGCCAACATCGCGATGATGAGCACCGCCATGATCCAGTGGATCGCGCGGCTGATCCAGCCGAAACTGTCGGGGGTATTGCGGGCGGGCATGTCAGTTGTTCTGCTGGATATAGGCCAGGATACGCAGCCGCACCTGATCTCCTGCCATGTCCGACCAGCCATCGGCCCCGAACTCGGACCGGTTCAGCGCCCCGGTCAGCAAGACCGCCAGTTGTGTGAGGTCGCTGGGCGCGGTGCCGCGCTGGCGATAGATCTGAGCCACAAGCGAGATCGGGCGGGTCACGCCGCGGACGGTGATGTTGCCATCGATGACCGCGTCGTTGCCCTGCGGGCGCACTTGCGTGCTTGTGAAATGGATTTGCGGAAAGCGCCGGGCATCAAGAACCTTCGGACCTTTCATGGCCTGGCTGGCAAAGGGAAACCCGGCCTCCGCGCCCGCGACATCCACCGCGACATCGACTTGTGAGTTTACAAGCCTCGTGAAATCGATGGTCAGGTCGGCGCGCGTAACGGGCATGTTGCCCCTGACCTCGTCCTGACCGAAATCCCAAGCGAAGGCGACCGTCGATTTCTGGCGGTCAAGCGAATAGATCCGCGGCGCCGCCGGTGAAGCAGTGGCCATCAGGATTAGCACAAGTACCGCAAACGCCTGCCGCATGACGCCTCCTTTTCGCGCATCATAGGCCGGCTTTTGCGGCAGCGGTTTCATTTTGTCGTGACATTTGCGGGTGATCACAGGGGTCGGCGGATCGTGGCCGGTTGGCTTGAGAAATTAACTCGAGACAAATTCAGGCATCGCAGTATGATCGAAAAAACCGGGAGGACCATATGAAACAGTTCGTAGTTGCCGCCGCTTTCGCTCTGACCCCGCTGATCGGGATCGCCGAGGGTCAGACCCATCACGTTGCCATCCATGTCGATCAGAACGACCCCGCGGTGATGAACATGGCGCTGAACAACGCGCAAAACGTCGCCAGCTACTATGCAGAACAGGGCGACGAGGTGGTGATCGAGATGGTCGCCTACGGCCCCGGCCTGAACATGCTGGTCAAGGATGCAAGCCCGGTGGCCGACCGGATCTCGGCGATGTCGCTGGAGATGGAGAACATTTCGTTCGCGGCTTGCGGCAACACGCTGAAGGGCATGGAGGCCAAGGCCGGGCACGAGGTTCCGCTGATGTCCGAAGCGGTCCTTGTGCCATCGGGCGTCGTGCGGCTGATCGAGTTGCAGGAAGAGGGCTACGCCTACATCCGGCCGTAGGCGGCGGCTTTGGTCGTGGCGGCATGATCGTGGCCGGAACGCCGGATCGCGCCATCCAGAACCGCCCTGCGCATTTAAATAACCGAACGACATTCGGGATTTGGAAGGCGATCTGATGATCTTCCGGCGCGAGCATGGCAAGACCAACGTCGCCTCGCTGGTCGAACGTAAGACACGGTACGCCGTCCTGTTCCGCAACAACGGCCGTAGCGCCAAGCATCTCATGGATCGGTTGATGACGGCAATTGAACCCTTGCCTCAACCCGTGCGGCGTTCGATCACATTCGACCGCGGTATCGAGTTCTCCGGCTGGCGGCGGTTGCACCGCGAGATCGGGACGCAAGCGTGGTTCTGCGATCCGCAGGCCCCCTGGCAGAAAGGATCTGTCGAAAACCTGAACAAGCGCGCGCGCCGATACCTGCCGCACGACACGCCTGTGGCCGCGCTCTCAAATCGCTCGATGAAGGCGATTTGAGAGCGCTTGAACGGAACGCCCAGAAAGTGCCTGGGATGGCGAACACTAACCTAAGCCTTCAGGGCAGAACTGACGAAACTGACATAGCGAAAACTGTCGCAACGAACCTTGAACTTACAACCGTGATCGTTGATGTCGAGGCAACCCGATCGATCCGGCAGGCCGAGGTCGGGGCCAAACGCGCCATGCTGGACCGGGTGAAGGACAAGTTCGATCTTCATCCCGAGCGGCTGATCGCGAACACCGCTTATGGTACCGGACCGATGTTGGGCGGGCTGGTAAACCGCAAGATCGCTCCACACATTCTCGTCTTTTACAAACCCGGACGCAATGATGGTACTTGGACCCGCGCAGACTTCGAATGGGACGCCGAGACCAATCAATGCATCTGCCCGGAAGGGGAAGAGTTAAAGAAATTCCACTGGAACTATTCCGATCTGAACCGAGGCCTGACTGGCACAGGGGTTACGTCGCGCCGTGGTATTGCGCGGACTTTTGTCCGCGACGTCGTCGCTGTCGCTGTCGCTGTGGCCGTGGGTGCCGGCATTGGCGCGGTGGCCGGTCTTGTCTTAGGGTCCGGAACTGGATTTCGGCAAAGTTCGGTGTGGTGGGCGGTGCTTTGGGGGGCTTTCATCGGCCTGATGCTGCGCTCACTCCTGAAGCCGCTTTTCGATTGCGACCGGCCGCCGTCCGGTCAATATCCGGAATCCTGAGCAAGAGACCTTTGTGGGCGTCAGTTACCGAGACCTTGTGCCAGCGCCCGCTTCGTCCTGCAGAGCGGCCATTTGAAGGCTCGTGGCTACTGATCCTAGCTGAACGCCAGCACGGCAAGGATCAGCGCCAGGGCCGCCACCGCTGGCCCGGCATGGCCCAGAAGCTTCATGCGCTGTGCGTCGGGCGGTGTGCCGGCCTTGCGGGCGTTGATGATTGTGAGGTTGGCCAAGATCGAGATTGCGGTGAGGCCGATAACGGCGATGAGTTTGAGCAGGAACCAGCCGTTCGCGAACACCGAGGCCCCCGCCAGAGCGATCAGCCAGATGCCGGTCAGCCACAGAAACGCCAGACCGATGGTGGTGACTTTGCCCAGCGCCAGACGGTAGGCAACGGCCTTGGGCATCGCCTCTGCCGGGAGCGGCAACAGCCGCCGTCCGGCCATGATGTTCGCAATTCCCGCGCCGATGGCGGTGGAAAAGCTGAGGAAATGGATGATCTTGAGCAGTTCCAGCATGGTGCCCCCCGGTTTTGGCAATGCTGCGCAGGTGCGGCACCCGCCGTCAATCCTGGCGGGCTGCGCACGGTGGGTTAGCACGGCGTTAAACGCGCGCTGATACCCCTTTCGCCACATGGGCATTGCGCCCGTTTTCCAGTTTCGACCGACATTCGAGCACCAGTGGCGGCGCACAGCGCGCAGCCCTGCGGTGTTTCGCGTTTTGGCAAGGTATTTCCGAAAGGGGTTTGGATGAACAAGGCAATTACCGACGGGCTGATGCTGATGCCGCCCGCATTTTCAGGCGGGCTTGACGTTTGGTCGAGCGAGGACGGCACAGCGGGGTCGGCCACCTATAACGGGGCGGGCAATGCCAGCCTTGTGGTGGCGGATCAGGATTTCGGCGGCTGTCTGGAGTTGCTGAAGACCGACAATACCCAAAAGCTGCGGTTCATGGGGCAGACGCCCTTGCTGCCGGGGTGCTATCTGCGGGTGCGGGTCCGGATCAAGGCGGTGAGCGGGGCGTTGCCCTCGGTTCGCGCGGCGGGCTGGGCTGGCGGCGCGGGCGATGTGCATGTGACCGGGCTGACCGAGGTTGGCGGATCGGTGGCGCTGACCACCTATGGCGAGGTTGTGGAGGTTTCCGCGATCGTGGGCACCGGGCAGCGCGGCGGGGTTGATATGGTTTGGGGCACGACGCCGCTCTATGGTCACTTCGGGCTGGACCTGACGGGTGCCAATGGCGGTCTGGTGCGGATCGACGATATCATTATCGAGGACATCACAAGCGCGTTTCACCGCGACATGATGGACTGGGTCGATGTGCGCGATTACGGGGCTATCGGCGACGGTGTGAGCGACGACCGCGCGGCGTTCGAGGCGGCGGATGTGGCCGCGGCGGGGCGCGATGTGCTGGTGCCTTCGGGGGTTTATTATCTGGGCGATCATGTGTCCTTGCTGAACCGGGTGCGGTTCGAGGGCACGGTTGCAATGCCCGATGACAAGCGGCTGATCCTGCGCGGATCGTTCAAGCTGCCGGATTATATCGATGCGTTCGGCGATGAGGTTCTGGGGTTCCGCAAGGCATTTCAGGCTTTGCTGAACTACTCGGACCACGAGTCGCTGGATATGGGCGGGCGTCGGATCGAGGTCGATGGACCGATTGATCTGGCCATGGCCGAAGGGTCGAAGGACACGTTTGAGGTGCGCCGGGTGATCCGCAACGGCCAGTTCAACGCGGTGGCCGGGCCGAACTGGGATCCGAGCGTGGCGACCTCGGTTGGCAGTTATTCGGTGTCGAACCCCAAGACCCTGACCGGGGTCGCCAATGTTGCGAATGTCGCGGTTGGCGCTCTGGTCACCGGCAATGGCGTGGGGCGCGAGGTTTACGTGGCCGCCAAGAATGTGGGCGCGGGAACACTGACGCTGAGCCAGCCCTTGTACGGCGCGGCGGCGACGCAAAGCTACACCTTCACCCGGTTCAAGTATATCCTTGATTTCTCGGGGTTTTCCAAGGTTTCCAAGTTCACGATCACGGATGTGGAATTCATGTGCGCGGGCAATGCCAGCGGCATTCTGCTGGCGCCGTCGGGGCAGACGTTCCACCTCAAGGACTGCTTCATGACCAAGCCGCGCGACCGCGGCGTCACCAGCCACGGCGACGGCTGTCAGGACCTGCAGATCGACCGCTGCCACTTTGTGTCGAACGAGCAGCCGGTCAAGGCGACGGACCGCACGACGGTGGCGTTCAACGTCAACGCCAACGACGCCAAGATCCGCGACACCCGGTTCGAGCGGTTCCGGCACACCGGCGTGCTCTTCGGGAACGGGCACCTGATCGTCGGCAACCACTGGTTTCAGGGGGATGACGAGATCGATGCGCCGCGTCTGGGCGGGATGATCTTTACCTATCCGAACGTAAAATCGGTGATCACCGGGAACTATGTCGACAATTCTTCCATCGAGTGGACAAACGAGCATGATGCCGAACCTGCGTTCGGAACCGAGTTCTCGTTTGGCGGGCTGACCGTGACGGGCAATATTTTCACCTGCTCGGATGCGGCGGACTGGTTCAACTGGATCGTGATCAAGCCTTACGGTGCGGGGCATTTCATTCAGGGCCTCAGCGTGCAGGGCAACACGTTCAAGTCGATCAATGGCACTATCGATCGGGTGGAATCGGTGGACAACTCGATCGCGGGGCTGGATTTCGGCCGCAGCCGGAATGTCGTGTTCGAGGGCAATTCGTTCAACGGGATCACTCAGGCGACGATCAACCCGGTGACGCTGGAATTCGTGCAGAACACCGATGCGGTGAACTGGACTTTGGATGGCAGCGGCTATCTGCCCTTTGGCGGCTGGAGCCGGATGGTGCCAAGCGTGCAGGCAGAAGCCGCGATCACGAATGGCGCTGGGGCCGGGGTGTTCGCGATGCCCTATGTGACGCCGAATTATGGTGCGTCGTCGAACCTTTTACGGCTGACCTGGCCCGAGGCGGTCAAGGGCCGGGTGATCGTGACCTCGCGGATGGACAACCCGTTCTGATCCGGCGTCAGGTGCGGCCCTGGCCGGTTTTCACGTCAGCCGGCCCTTTCATGTCAACTCGTCAGGAGTGAGGCTGTAGGCCTTGCCGAAACCGCCGTTCAGCGCGGCCTCTCTCACCTCGAAGGTGACAAAGCTGAAATCGGCGAAATCGGCGTAGAGTTTCGATTTCGGATGAGACGCCAGATAATGGTCCCGCAGGGCCGCATGGTCGGGGGTTGCGCGGTCGATGAAACGGGCGGTCGCGGTCAGGGTTAGGCGCGGGAAGGCCAGCGGATCGCCCTTGGCGGGCGGATCGCCAAGCAACAGCGAAACGGCCGGGTTTGCCCGCAGCGCAACTGTGTGCAGGGCCAGCGCGGAAATCAGCGTCATCGGCTGGCCATCCGGTGTTTGCCCAATGGCGATGCGCGAGACATGCGGCAGGCCGGTTGCGGGATGCAGCGTGGCAAGGGCGGCGTGGAGCGCCTTGGCAAGAATGCCGCGCGCCAGTGCGCGGGCGTCATCATCTGTCGGGCGGATCGGGTCTTGGGCCATGTGCAAAGTCTAGCGTATGCAAGATGGATCGCAAACGCTGCGGCGGGGTTTGCAAATGAGACGCCAGCAGGCGTCGATAGATTGGTTTGCGACGCGGGCTGCGCCGGCGTCGCGGTGCGCTCCGCGCGGGGATATTTTAGGGAAGAAGAAAGATGATCGCTTTCGCTTCATTGTCTTTTGAAATATCCCCGCCGGAGGCACACCCGGGGTCCTGAAAAGGACCTCGGAAAATATATATCTTGGCGCGGAACGCGCCGCATCCCTTGAGCGGGGCAAGGATCGAGATGACCGAGACGGATCTTTTGCTGGACAACCGCGCCGGCTTGCCAGAACCGCTGCGGATCCTGCTGCGCGAATATCCACGCGAGGCGTGGGAGGCGCATCCGCAATTTACCGGCCTGGTGCAATTCTGGCTGGAGCGGCACATGACGTTTCGCAAACTGATGGAGATGCTGCGATCGGATACCGAGGCGATGCTGGACCGGAACCTTGATCCGCAGCAATATGCCGCCCGGCTGTTACGGTTCGGCGGCATGCTGGTCAGCCAGTTGCATGGTCATCACCAGATTGAGGACGCGCATTACTTTCCGGCCCTTGCGGAGCTGGATGCGCGCATCGCGCCGGGCTTCGACATGCTCGACCGCGACCATCACGCGCTGCATGATCTGATCGAGCGGTTCAGCGTGTCGGCCAATGGTGTGTTGCGGCTGGTGCCAGAAGGCGACGGCGTGCGCGACGGCACCGCGGCATTTGGCGGCGAGTTGCGCCATTTCGAGCGGCTTTTGAGGCGCCATCTTAGCGATGAGGAAGAGCTGATCGTCCCGGTCATCCTGAGGCATGGCGGCGCCGGACTGGCCTGAGCCCCGGTGAACCGTTGAAGGGTTCGGGCTCAGGCCGTCGGAGGTGCCGGGCGGGCCCGGCGGGACAAACGGATGCGAGCGCCTTGTTCAGGCCGCCAGGATTGCATCTTCCAGCGGCGGCGCCAGCATGTAGCCGCGGCCCCAAGCGGTCAGGATCAGGTCGGTGTTGCCGCCTGCTGCCGCGATTTTATGCCGGATGTTGCACATGTAGACGCCGATGATCTTTTCGGTCGGCTCTTCGTTCCAAGCGTAAAGTCGGTTCATGATCAGTTCACGCGAGACGAACTGGCGCGGGCGCAGCGCCAGCATTTCAAGGATTTCGTATTCGTAGCGGCTGAGCCGCACCGGGCGGTTGCCAATTCGTACCTGTTGCCGGGACAGGTCGATCGAGAGGTCGGCGACCTTGATCACGGGGCGCGCCAATCCCGCCATGCGGCGGGCGGCGGCGCGGATACGGGGTGCGATGATGGCATGATCGAACGGCGTCTCGAACACGGTATCGGCACCAAGGTGATACGCCCGGGCCGGCGACATCGTGCCATCCGAGATCAGGCAGATCGCGGCGCGTTGCGACGCTTGGCGCACCGAGTGGATCACGTTACCTGCCGACATGTGCGGCAGATCGGCGCTGAACACGATTGCATCCTGTTCGCCGAATTTGGCGAATTCCAGCAATTCCTGCGCGGTTTCGACGCGGGTGACAAAAAACCCGTCTTCTTTCAGAGCGAAGGCCACTGCGGACATGGCCCAATCCGTTTCAGCAAGCAAAACACGCATTTCAAACTCCATCCATTTTGCAGCGCCATGAATGGAAGTCCGATGCCCGGTATGGGCCTTTCGGACCACACACATGGCAGGTATCAACGATTTCCCCCAGAAGGGGGTATGTTCCCGCTTTCGCGCGGGGCGGGGGCGGCACTCGGTGTCCGGCTCGTGAATTGCATACAATGGTATTCAAAGGCGTTCAAAGGAAATCCATGGGCTTGGTTAATGCGATGAAACGGCGGGCGAGGGCTGGCGTTTGCGTTGCGGTGTCACCCGATATCTACCGATTCCGAGGCTACGCGGGGCGCCGCGGCCATGCTAGGATGTGCCAAAGGAGGACCGCCATGCCGACGATTTCCAAATCCGCCACGTTGCAGACCGTCATCACGACCTTCGAGGTAACGCCGGGCACATGCCAGGATCTGCTGGACGAGTTGACCGGGGCCTATCAGGCCTTCATCTGCAAGCAGCCGGGGTTTATTGCGGTGGCGATCCATGTGAACGACGCGCAGACCCGGATCGCGAGCTATTCGCAATGGCAGCAGCGCGCTGATTTTCAGGCGATGCTGCGCACCGACGAGATGCGCAAGCGCAACCGCAAGATCAACGAGCTGTGCAAGAGTTTCGAGCCGGTGATGTACGATGTGGTTGAAAGTATCGGCTAGGCCGATGCCGCGCCGGTATTGACCCATCTCAATGTCGCCGGGCCAGCGGCAGGGCAGACTGAAGTGGAAAAGGGAGGATCCGATATGTACAAGACCATACTCGTGCCGGTCGCCACGGACCATAGTCCGCATACCAAGGACGCGCTTGAGATTGCGCAGGCGCTACTGGCCAAGGGCGGCAAGATCATCGCCGTTCATGCCGTAGAGCCGGTGCCGAGCTATGTCGCTCAATACCTGCCTCAGGGCCAGTTGGAGGCAAGTCTGGCGCAGGCCGAAGAAGCGCTGGAGCGCGAGACGGAAAGCGCCAAGGATATCGAGCTGGCGCTGATCCACGGCTCTGCGGGGCAGGCCATCATCGACTATGCCGAAAAGCGCAAGGTCGATCTGATCGTGATCGCCTCGCACAAGCCCGGTTTGCAGGATTATTTCCTGGGCTCGACTGCAGCGCGGGTGGTGCGCCACGCGCAATGCGCGGTGCACGTGGTGCGCTGATCAGGGCCGGGACGTGACCGGACAGTGAGAATTGACGAGGATCTGGGTCCAGTCGAAACCGGTGCCGTAGCCTTGCTCATCCAGCCATTGATCCTGAAGCCAGTAGGCCTGGAATTCCGTGGCCTGCGGGCAGGGCCAATCGCGGGCATGCATCTGGACGTGATGGACCAAGTGGTGCAGCAGGGTCGAGGCCATCTCTGGGTCGACGGGCGACCATGGCGCGGTCATGTAGATCGTGGCCGTGGCCGGATCATAGGCGGCGCGCAGGGCCGGATCGGCAAGCATGGCATCATCGCTTAGCGCGATGGTGACGTCGGTGGCGCAGAATACGATCTGCGGCTCGGGGATATCGACCGTGTCATATTCGGTATTGCTGTCGATCCACCGCATCAGCTGGGCGACGGTGCGCGGCGAGACATCAGCCGCGACCGGGTCGGGGCAGGCGGCAGCTGCGGCTGCTGCGGGCAGCAGGACGGCGAAAAGGGCGGTTGCGGCGCGGATCATGTTGGGCCCTCAGTTCGGAAACGTCACGATAGCGCCCCGCGCAACGAAGGCCAATGGGCAAAGAGGCGGCTTGTCTGAAAACGCAGGTGCTGTAGCCTCCGGATGGGTTGGCAGCGGGGGCAGGGTGTGAGCGACAAGGACGGCAAAATGCTGCTGGAAGGCGCCTACGGGCTGGCGACGCCAGCCGACAATCTGGCCTATTACCGCGATTTTGCGGCCCGCTATGACAGCGATTTTGCCTTGGGGCTGGGTTATAGCTATCCGGCCACCGTGGCCCGCATCTACCGTGATCTGGCGACGCCCGGCGATACGCCGGTGGCCGATATCGGCTGCGGCACCGGGCTGGTCGGCGCAGAACTGGGCGGCGGGGTGGTGGACGGCATGGATATATCGCCCGAGATGCTGGATATCGCGCGCGGACGTGGGGTTTACCGCGCGCTTTACGAGGTCGATTTGACCGGCGATGTCTCGACGCTTGCGGCGGGCTACGGGGCGGTGATTTCCGCCGGCACGTTCACCCACGGACATCTGGGGCCCCAGGTTCTGACCGCACTCTTGGGGTTGGCGCGGACGGGCGCGCTGTTCGTGATCGGGGTCAATGCGGCGCATTACCGGGCGCTGGGATTCGAGGCAGAGTTGGGGCGGCTGCAAGCGGGCGCGCGGATCGGGGCAGTGAGCGCTGTCGAGGTGCCGATCTACGACAAGGCCGAGCATGAGCATGCCGGTGACCGGGCGCTGGTGCTGAGTTGGCGGGTGGCTTAGCCGCGACGAGTCCGGCAGTTTTGTTCACCGCGCGGCAACAAATCCGGAACCAGTTGCAGATTGTCCGAAATTGCACCCGGCGACATCCTATATACAGTTAAATTCCATTGACTTGCGCGCGAAGCTCGCGCTCTGCTCTGGTAACCAACGCGAAGGGTTTTCGGAGATGAGACTCAGGGGTATCGCCAGTGCTGTCGCGCTGGCATTTTTTGTGGCGGGATGCTCGGGCGGTTCGGGCGGTGCAGGAGGCTCAAGCGGTCTGGTCCCCGCCCCACCGCCCCCGACGACCGCAGAGATTTTCGACAACAACAGCAAATCTTTTGACGCCATCGAGGCGCGGTTGCTGGCCCGCTCGAACACCGCCTTTGACGGCATGCCGACCGCTGGCATCGCGACCTTCGAGGGCAACGCCTATATCTACGTCGATACCGCGCCCGCGATCAGCGAGCTGGCTGGCGACAGCCGGATCGTGATCAACTTTGCCGATGGCACGATGTCGGGGCAATTCGACAAGTTTGTCGGCAAGGATCAGGACGGCGTGCTCGACAGCTATACCGGCAAGCTGGACATCGTGAGCGGCACTGTTGGAGAGTTCGTGCCGAACAATATCTTCATCGATTATGATGGCGCTTTGCAGGGCAATGGCGACACGATCACCATGTCCGGCTACGTTGACGGCAAGTTCAAGGGCACGCCGATCCGCGGAATCGTCGCCAATGATCGTGGCAGAGCGGTGGATCTGAACGGCGGCGCCACAATAGCCAGCCTGTGGGTGGTCGCCGAAAAGAAATAGGGTGGGACAGAGTGCCTTCTTGAGGCATTCTGGGCGCAATACGTCACGATAGCGAGGTTTTGCGATGCGTCTCCTGTTTCTTGCCACCGTGCTTTTCGCGCTGCCGGTTGCGGCTCTGGCCGAGCCGGTCAATATCGCGCCAGATATGCCCATGGTTACTGTTGAAACCCCCGATGGCCCGGTTGAAATCCGGCGCATTCAGGACAATGCGCATGAGATCACCGGTGAATGGGCCCGCACATCTCGGCCCTGTCCGCCGTTCTGCATTCAGCCGATGAGCCCCGCCGAGGGCGTGACCACGATCGGAGAGCTGGAGCTGCTGGCGATGCTGGTCGATCCGCAGGTGGTGGTGATCGACAGCCGCACCCAGGACTGGTTCGCGAGGCGGCTCGATCCCCGGCGCCGTCAACATGCCCTATACCCAGGTGCTGGACCGTCTGGGCGATCTGGGCTGCGAGCCGGATTTCGACGGCTGGGATTGCGCGGGGGCGCAGGCGGTGGCGCTGTTCTGCAACGGGCTGTGGTGCGGGCAGTCGCCGACGGCGATCCGCCAGATGATCGCGGCGGGCTATCCGGCCGAGCGGATCTATTACTATCGCGGCGGCATGCAAAGCTGGCGGGTTCTGGGGCTGACCGTTACCGGCGGGTAGGCGGGGCTTTGCGCAAACCGTCGCAGGGGGCATTGATGAGGGTGTGGTGGCGACCCATATCCTTGGCAATCGCAACGCCAGAGGAGCCCGCCCGATGAAATGCCCGATTGACGCGACCGAGTTGGTGATGACCGAACGCCAGGGGGTCGAGATCGACTATTGCCCGAAATGCCGGGGCGTGTGGCTGGACCGGGGCGAGCTGGACAAGATCATCGACAAGGCGGTGCCGCCGGTGGTGCCCCAAGAACCGCAGCGAGAGACGCCGCCGGTGCAGGAATACCGCGAACCTTATCGCGAAAAGGATAAGCCGCGGGAATACCGCGAGCCGTATCGGAAGGACCGGTATGACGACGACCGCGGGTTCCACGATGACCGCGAGCATCGAGGCAAACGGCGCAAGTCGATCCTGAGCGAGATCTTCGATTTCGACTGAAGCGGGCGGGCGGTCTAGAACCACATATCCGACACGCAGCGGCCGTCATCGGGCAGGTCCTCGAACGAGACCAGCCCCTCGAAATGGCGGATCGGCAGATGGGCGACGGTCTCGGGTTCCGACAGCCGCACGTTCACGGCGATGCGGCGGCGGCCGTCCTTGCCGGGTTCCACGCCGCGCCAGCAGGCGACGCAGCCGCAGTCGGGGCAGAAGTGGAACTCCAGCTCTTTGTCGCCCCACAGGTATTTGCTGGTGGGGCCGGTGAGGGTGATGCGCTCGCCCTCGTAGTCGTAGATCCAGAGCACGCCGTAGCGGCGGCAGATCGTGCAGTTGCAGGCGGTGGCAGAGCCTGGGTCGCCGTTGAAATTCCAGTGGATTTTGCCGCAATGGCAGGAGCCGGTGAGCATTTTGGGGCCTCATTCAGGCGGGGTGTCCACATGTGGACGGATGGGTAAGGCGTTGTTTTAGTGTACTAAACGTTTTTTTGTTAGGAAATTGTTAATCCGAACGCGCAACGGGTTTCGGGTGGATACGTGATTGTGCGCCCGCCTGCGGCTTGCAGTTGACTTCCGGCGGGTGGGCGATCCAGATCGCAGCAAGAAAATGTCGTTCTTCCGCATGTTTGTCTGGTTCGACGCCAATGCCGGCTACAAGGTGGGCAGCCGCTATATGACAGAGCGGGCGCTGGCACTGCATCTGCCGGTTTCCGCCTGTGCCATTCGTGTGGCCTCGAAGGGTAGCCCCACCGATCCCTTGTTGCTGACCGAGGCGGTGCGGTTGCGCGGCCGGGTGGTCAGCAACGACAGGTTTCGCGACTGGACGGAGGCGCTTCCGCAACTGACGGATGAGGCGTTTTTGATCCGCGCGAAGGTGCATGCGACGGACTGACGATGGAGATCAAGCCTGCGGGGGCGGGGTAGGTTGCTTGCTGGGCGCGAAATCCTGAAAGGATTTCGGGGCGCGCTTTCCTTTCAGGAAAGCGGCGCTGGCGGGGCGGTCAGGTCAGCCAGCGGACGGGGGCGCGGTTGCAGAAGATGACGTATTGGCCGGAGTTCTCGGCGACCTGGTAGCCGCGGCGGTTGATCTCGGCCATGAACATCTCGATCCCGACGACCTAAACTCTTTCTCAATCGGAAAAGCGTATGTGTCCGGGAATGTCGAACTATCACCGTGTCCGGGTTGCCGGGGCCTCGTATTTCTTCACCGTCAACCTCGCGGAGCGGGGGCGGTCGACGTTGATCGACAATATCGAGGTCTTGCGGGCGGCGTACCGGGCGACGGTGGCCGATCATCCGGTGCGTTGCGACGCGATGGTGGTGTTGCCGGACCACATCCACGCGGTGTGGACGATGCCCGAGGGGGATGCGGATTATTCGGTGCGGTGGAGCGTCATCAAGGCACGATTTTCGTTGGCCGTCGGCGGAGGGCGGAAGCGCCCGAGCCATGTTGCGCGACGGGAAGGTGGCGTTTGGCAGCGGCGTTTTTGGGAGCATATGATCCGTGACGACGATGATTACGCCGCGCATATCAGGTATTGTTGGTTCAACCCCGTGAAGCACGGATTCGTCGAGAGGCCGCAGGATTGGCCGTATTCGTCGGTGCATCGGGACATCCGCGCAGGAAGGTTTCCGTAGGGTGCGCATTCATGCGCACCGATGTGGCGGAGCGGGCACGGGACGGTCATGGCGTGTGGTGCCGCGGGAAGATCGTGATTTGCGGGACGGGGTGGTGCGCATGAATGCGCACCCTACGGCTTGCTAAAACGATCAATTGGCCGTGCAATGGTCAGGCCGGCATCTGGTTGCTACCACTACTGCCAAGCTACTGCTACCGGCTATTCAAGATGGTCAAACCAAGCCCGACCGAGCGGATTCCAAATCCGCAAAATACTCGTTTTCTGGCGCATAGACGGAAGCCAGTACTGCGGGCGATATCCGTGCCATCATCATAGACAACGTTCGACGTGGTATACACTATGCCGTCAATATGGCAGTCAGAAAGTTTAAGTGCCAACGATGAAAGACAACCACGATGCATCCAATGGCTGGAAACCGAAATCGCGATCGTTGGCGACGATTAAGCATCCCCAACGCACTTTCACGCCCCATTAGTTTCTTGCGGCAATGATTTGTTTGTTTGACCGTTGCTGAGGGAATTCCGCAATTGCATTTTGCATCGTATGCAAATCAAGAGACGCTGCCTGAAATGCTTGGGCGGGTACTGGCAAATCGCGCCGGAACGAATCAATGCCAAGAGTGTCACTGATCCTGAATAGCCGAAATGAGCCGTCGCAGCAGCGAAGACGGTGCGCATAAACCATTTGATCTGCATGGTTCTGCTCGCAGAAGATTTCATGTCTGGCACAAAGATCGACGTTGTCGTTTAGGAAGAAGGATTCTAGTCAGCATTGAGACATCCGAATACGGGTCGATCCAGACGCAATTTGTCGACCCTTTTACCATGGGCGAAAGGTCGGCACAAATTTATCGACCTCAGTCTCAACGCTCATGAAGGTATGCGTCCATTCCTGATGCCTAGCTCACCGCCTCCCCCCATACCGCGACTTCCCGCCACGCATCCCGCCACGTCCGCCGGTGCTCCGCCCGGCCCCCTTCACCGCAACGTCACTCGCCGCCTCCACCGCCGCCTGCCGCGCCAGCGGATCGTCGGCGATCGCCAGTTCCACCGCTTCCAGCCGTTTGACTTCGTCGCGCATCCGGGCGGCTTCCTCGAATTCGAGGTTCTCGGCGGCCTTGCGCATTTGCAACCTCAGATGCTCCAGATGGGCCGCCAGATTGGCGCCGACCAGTGGTTTGTCAACTTTTGCGGTGACGCGGGCCATGTCGACGTCGCCCTTGTAGAGGCCCTGCATGATGTCCTCGACGTTCTTCTTGATCGTCGTGGGGGTGATGCCGTGTTCCATCGTTGTAGGCGACCTGTTTCTCGCGGCGGCGGTTGGTTTCGGCCAGCGCGCGTTCCATCGAGCCGGTGATGCGGTCGGCATACATGATGACGCGGCCGTCGACGTTGCGGGCGGCGCGGCCGATGGTCTGGATCAGCGAGGTTTCGGAACGCAGGAAGCCTTCCTTGTCGGCGTCGAGGATCGCGACGAGGCCGCATTCGGGGATGTCGAGGCCTTCGCGCAGCAGGTTGATGCCGATCAGCACGTCGAAGGCGCCGAGGCGCAGGTCGCGCAGGATCTCGATGCGCTCGATCGTGTCGATGTCGGAATGCATGTAGCGCACGCGGATGCCCTGTTCGTGCATGTATTCGGTCAGGTCCTCGGCCATGCGTTTGGTCAGCGTGGTGACGAGGGTGCGGTAGCCGGCCGGCGGCGACCTTGCGGACCTCGTCGAGCAGGTCGTCGACCTGCATTTCGACGGGGCGGATTTCGATCTGCGGGTCGATCAGGCCGGTGGGGCGGATGACCTGTTCGGTGAAGACGCCGCCGGTTTGCTCCAGCTCCCACGCGGCGGGGGTGGCGGAGACGAACACGGATTGCGGGCGCATGGCGTCCCATTCCTCGAACTTCAGGGGGCGGTTGTCCATGCAGGACGGCAGGCGGAAGCCGTGTTCGGCCAGCGTCATCTTGCGCCGGAAGTCGCCCTTGTACATGCCGCCGATCTGGGGGACCGAGACGTGGGATTCGTCGGCGAAGACGATGGCATTGTCGGGGATGAATTCGAACAGCGTGGGCGGGCGGTTCGCCGGGGGCGCGGCCGGTGAGGTAGCGGGAGTAGTTCTCGATCCCGTTGCAGACGCCGGTGGCTTCGAGCATTTCGAGGTCGAAATTGGTGCGCTGTTCGAGGCGCTGGGCTTCGAGCAGTTTGCCTTCGTTGACGAGTTGGTCGAGGCGTTGCTTGAGTTCGGTCTTGATGCCCTGGATCGCCTGTTTCATCGTCGGGCCGGGGGTCACGTAGTGGCTGTTGGCGTAGATGCGGATCTGGTCGAACGTGTCGGTCTTGGCGCCGGTCAGGGGATCGAATTCGGTGATGGATTCAAGTTCCTCGCCGAAGAAGCTGAAGCGCCAGGCGCGGTCTTCCTGGTGGGCGGGCCAGATTTCGAGGCTGTCGCCGCGCACCCGGAAAGAGCCGCGCTGGAAGGCGGCGTCGTTGCGGCGGTAGGCTTGGGCGATCAGGTCGGCCATGACCTTGCGCTGGTCGTAGCATTCGCCGGTTTTCAGGTCTTGCGTCATCGCCGAATAGGTTTCGACCGAGCCGATGCCGTAGATGCAGGAGACCGAGGCGACGATGATCACGTCGTCGCGTTCCAGCAGCGCGCGGGTGGCCGAGTGGCGCATCCGGTCGATCTGTTCGTTGATCTGGGATTCCTTCTCGATGTAGGTGTCGGAGCGGGCGACATAGGCCTCGGGCTGGTAGTAATCGTAGTAGCTGACGAAATACTCGACGGCGTTGTCGGGGAAGAAGTTCTTGAACTCGCCGTAGAGCTGCGCGGCGAGGGTCTTGTTGGGGGCGAGGATGATCGCGGGGCGCTGGGTTTCCTCGATCACCTTGGCCATGGTGAAGGTCTTGCCGGTGCCGGTGGCGCCCAGAAGCACCTGATCGCGCTCGCCCTGATTGACGCCTTGGGTCAGTTCGGCGATCGCCGTGGGCTGGTCGCCGGCGGCGGTGAATTCGGTCTTCATCACGAAGCGGCGGCCGCCTTCGAGTTTCGGGCGGGTCAGCACCTCGGGGCGAAGGACTGGGGCGTTGGTGTTGTTGTGCGGCATGGGCAACTCCTGACGCACCAGATTTGATCACTTTTTGTTCTTGTTCAAGGGGCGCAGGGGCGAATGCCGGCGGGGCTGCTGACACAGCGCTGGCAGGAGGCTCGCGGAAAAACCCGTGCACGGTGCTGGTATACAGTTGTGATCCTGCAACGGACCCGGCGCAAGTTTTGCCGCCTTGAGTGGAATCGTTAACACTTTATTTACAACCTAGGGTATAATTTCACTTGCAAGGTTAATCGTTCCTCCCTACGGTTGATCTGCAAGCAGCAGACTAGGCTGCCGACCCCAGATACGCTACCCACCCTCACTCACTCCCTCGTATCATTGGTCGGCAGCCGCTCTTGCCCCACTCCCGTTCATCGACACTTGCCTTGGCCGCGTTTCTTGCCGATAACCCGGGGCAGCGATCCCAAGGAGTTTGCGCCCATGCCCGCCCGTATCTATCAGCCCGCCCGCACCGCGATGTCGTCGGGCACGGCCAAGACCCGGCACTGGGTGTTGGATTACGCGCCCGCCTCGGCGCGCGAGGTCGATCCGCTGATGGGCTGGACCTCTTCCAGCGATACCCAGGCGCAGGTGCGGCTGCGGTTCGATACCAAGGAAGCGGCGCTGGATTATGCGCGCGACCATGGCATCGACGCCGTGGTGACCGAGCCCCACAAACGCAAGCCGAACATCCGCCCCGGCGGCTACGGCGACAATTTCGCGACCAACAGGCGGACCGTCTGGACGCACTAGGGCAGGAGCGCGACGGCGATGCGCGGGTGTTGCGCCGGGTCGGATATCCGACAATCGCGTTTGAACCAGCAGAGTCTTGCACACAGAGGATCGCCCCGCAGCAGCAGAAGGCTTGCGTTTTCCGGGCGGTCTCTGCAAAACACCGGCCAAGCGACCCCGTAGCTCAGCTGGATAGAGCAGCCGACTTCTAATCGGCAGGCCGAGGGTTCGAATCCTTCCGGGGTCGCCAGTTTCCCACGTGATCTGATACGCGCCGGATCGAACGCCGCTTGTGCGCAAGAATGCCCCCAAAGTTTCCTCCGGAGGCATTCCCTTGCAAGACCGCACATCCTGCAAGGCGCACTCGTACTGCGGCTACCGGTTACATCCTGGGCAGCAGCACCGCGTCGATGACATGGATGACACCGTTCGATTGCTTGACATCGGCAATCGTCACGGTGGCGGTGTTGCCGTTTTCGTCCTCCAGCATGATCTGGTCGCCGTCATAGGTCGCCTGCAGCGTGCAGCCGCCGACGGTCGGCACCGGATGCTTGCCGGCGTCGTCGTCGATCATGCCCATGATCGCATCCGACATCGCGTTGGCGGCGACCACGTGGCAGGTCAGGATCTTGGTCAGCATCTCCTTGTTCTCGGGCTTGAGCAGGGTCTCGACGGTGCCGGCGGGCAGCGCATCAAAGGCGGCGTTGGTCGGGGCGAAAACGGTGAACGGGCCCTCGCCGGACAGGGTTTCCACCAGACCGGCGGCCTGAACGGCGGCCACCAGCGTGGTATGGTCGGCTGAATTCACGGCGTTCTCGACGATGGTCTTGTCGGCGAACATCTCGGCCCCGCCGACCATCGGGTTTTGCATCGAATGGCTGGCGGCAAAGACGGCACCGGCCGAAAGCGCGATGGCGGTGGCGGTGATCAGGGATTTCGTGAAAGTCATGACGTGATCCTTTTACATCTGGTCCCGGACCTTGTGTCCGGCGATGTCAGAAGCCACGTCGGCGCGCAGGAAATAGTTTCAGCGTGCGACGGATTTTTTTCACCGCGGCCAGCCGGTGCTGATGCAGTCAAATTGAGACGCCTTCGGCGTCGCCGTTATCATAGTCAAAAAAGATGCCACCCGCGGCGATACTCAAGCCGAAACGAAACCGGATTCTCCGTTCGAAAAATATCCTCGCCGAAGGCAAACCCAAGAATCTCTTGCGCCGCAGGCGCGCAATTTTCAAACAGCTGCAGCGGGCGCAGATCGGTGTTGCGGGATCAAAGGGCGCTGACCGCTCCGACGGCAAGCACCGCACCGGTCGGCTGACCGGTCGGACGAGCCGCCGGGCGGTTCGTCGCTGATCGCCAGCGTGCCGTCGGCGAGGGCCGCGATCAGCGCGTCCGGCAACGCGATGGTCGCGGCGCTGGTCGTCCGGCAGCACGCCAAGCGAGACCGGCGCGTCGGCGCCCTCGGCGATCAGCCAGAGTTCCAGCGCGCGGCCGGGCAGGGCGTCGCCCGCCACGCCGGTCGAGTTGCAGCGCGCCCGAAGCGGGGTCAAAGCGGGCCTCGACGATCAGCGACTCGTCCTTGGCCGCGAGGTCAGCGGTATAGGCGGGACCGGGCGCCGTCAGCCGGATTTCGGGCAGCGCCACGACCAGCAGCAGCGCGAGCGCCGCGGCGCTGAGCACGCCGAAGAAGCCGCCAACAGGCCAGCGGCGGCGTTGTTCGGCACCTTCGGCCCGGTTTGGAACAGCATGCTTTTCGATGCGCTTCTTCAGACTGCCGGGGCGGTTCGACCGGCGGGATTTCATCGGCGATTGAAACCAGCCCTTCGATCCCAGTCGCGCAGCAGATTGCGCAAGGCGGGTTCATCGGCCAGACGACGCTCGAACGCACGACGCGCCGTCTGCATCCAGCAGATGCAGCGCATATTCGCCCGCCAGGGCGATATCGTCGTCTTATGATCCGTTGGCGTCGCTCATCGGCTCAGGCATTCTTTCAGTTTCAGCAGGCTGCGGCGCAGCCAGGTTCGCATCGTGTTCAGCGGCACACCGTGACGGTCTGCCAGCTCTTGATAGCTGTCGCCGTCCAGATAGGCGCCTCGGACCGCTTGGACGCGGTCTGCCTCCAGCTCGTCCAGACAGCCCGTGAACCGCGCCGCTTCTGACGCGGCAATCGCCGCCTCTTCGGGCGTCGGGCCTGCCGTCGCGAAGATCTGGGACGTCGTCGATATCGTCCGTCGGGGCCTTGCGGGCGCGCAGCCTGTCGATCGCCAGGTTGCGCGTCAGCGTGATCAGCCATGTCATCGGGCTGTAGCCATTGACGGCATAGCTGTCGGCCTTTTGCCAGATCCTGACGAATACCTCCTGCAACGCGTCCTCTGCTTCGGCCCGATTGTTCAAGATACGAAGGCAGACGCCAAATAGTTTCGCCGAGGTCGCATCATAGAGTGCCGCAAAGGCTTTGCGGTCGCCAGTGCCGATCCGGACAATCAGTTCCTCGATATCGGCGATGGTTGTCATGCTGGCCCGTTCGCTGCGCTTGGCAACTGATAACAGGGTCGGTGCCGAATTCAAATATTCGTTTTATTGCAATGACCTGGGTACCGCGCGCCTCAGTTGCAGTTCGAGGTTGCACCCTGCAACGAAAGTTGCGCCATCACGCAGCGGTTGTGGTCCATCGTCGCGGTTGCTGGACGATGCCAAGCGAGGCGCAGGTGCGGTTGTCCCAGACATGGCAGGCGATCTCATCCAGACCGCGCTGCGACAGGATCCAGCCCAGCGTGAAGGCATCTTCGCGTCGGTCCAGTCGCACGGCGCTGTGACGCCAGTTCTCGGCGTGGCGGTTTTCCGAGCGGCGCTTGGGCAGTTCGCCGCGCGATTGCCGCGTGGCCAGCATGGCGCGCAGCGGTGACAGGGTTTCGCCGGCCCAGTAGGCGCGGACGATCTCGTCATCGGCACTGGGCTCGAAATCCAGCGCCACCAGTTCGAACCGCACTTCCGAGCGGTAGCGGCCCAGCGCATCGATCAGGTCGGACAGGGTTTCGGTGCCGGAGTTTTCGTAGTAACCGCCATCGACCAGACGCAGCTTGACGCCGCGCTGCGGGTGTAGACGCTGGCGGCCGGGGTCACGAAGGGAAACCGGGCACTGATCAGGGCCGCGGCCAGCATTGTCGGGGCCGGACATTCGGCCGCGGTTTCGGGGCAGCGGGTTACATCGGAATAGGTGCGCACGGCACGCAGATGGTTCGGCTCGGTCAGGTCGATCGCGCGCAGGCGGCTGATCACCACCCGCTCGCCGGTGTTCACGTCCGTGGTGTTGAACAGCATCAGCGAAGAGTTGATGCGGTCGTCCTTGTAGCTGGCCTCGCCGAGCGGCAGGCCGTAGGCGTCGCGGGCCGCGTCCTCGCTCAGCCCGTAGTTGACAAGGGTTTCGTAGATCGCTTCCTCAAAGGCGCCCTGCAGCGCCTCGGACCGGCTGGGCAAGGTTAATTTCGGCCCGACGGGCGGGATCAGCCGCGCCGCCAGATCGGTGAACAAGAGCCCCCCGATCAAGGGTGACAGGAAGTCGTGGCGCATGATTTCCTGCACGATCACCGTGTGAGCAGTCGATCTTCGGCGCCTTGGGGTTTTGTGCGGGTGTCGCAGACACCGCTGGAGCGCACGATCTCGAACACCGCGGCCCCGACCGAGCCGCCCGAAACGCCGGATATGGCGAAAATCCGGGCCGAGGTCGGCACGCCGGTATTTGGTGCCCTGCGACATGTCATGCATCCGCGCCAGGAAAAGCGCGGTATGGGTCGCAGCATAAAGCCCGCCGCCCTGTGCTGCCACCACGTAGACCGGCCCGTTGATTCGGCCATCGGGCCCGCGCAGCGGCGCCGACCAGCGTTCGAACGCCACCGCCGGATCGGACACCATCGCCGCCGCCGCCAGCGGCTGTTGCGGCACCAGATGATTGTCGGTCCAGTCGAGCGCCGAAAAGGCGACGCCCATCAAGGCCACGATGCCGATCAGCGGCAGCCGCAATTTGTCGCCGGCCCGGGTAAGCAGCGTCAGCAGCGAACTCAGCCCGATGGCAGAGAGAAACAGCACGCCGGCGGGGCCGACAAGTTGCGGCACCGCCACCGGGGCCGACAGCAGCACGCAAAGCACCACCAGCAGTATCAGCAGCGCAAAGGTGCGGAATGTGCCGCGGTGGGTTTCGCTTTCCAACAGCGGCGGGATCGCGATCAGCCTGAGGGCAAGACGCCCCCATCGGCAGGGCCAGCAAGACGCCGCGCGCCTTTGTGCGGCGGCAGGAAGCGCCGGGTCATCGGTGACAAGCCAGGCCGGGGCGCGCCCGAAGACGAAGAAGAGCACGATGAAGGCCACGACCATCATCACGCCCGGCAGCCCGATCAGCGGCAGCAGCAGCCCCTCGCCAATGTCGCCGTAAGCGGCGCGGATCGACCCGATCAGCACGCCCGCCAGCGGCAGGATCGCCGTCAGCCGCACCAGCCAGGGCCGGTAGCGGCCCAGCCGGCCTTCGGGGTCGCGGACATGCAGCAGCCAGTCGGCGTTCATGAACAGCGTGATGTAAAGCAGGATCAGCAGTATGAAGGCCAGAAAGTTCTGCCCGGTCAGGAAGGCCCCGATCATGTCGCCGAAATCGCCCATCGCGACCTCTTCGCGCAGGCGTTCGGCCATCTTGGCCAGCACCTCATGGGTTTGCGCGGACCAGACGAACAGCATGAAAATCAGCGCGGAAACCGCCAGCGGCCAGCGGACATTGGTTATGCGCCTGCACCAGATCGGCGCGCGGTTCACCCAGCCAGTGATGAACGCGGGCGCAGAACGCCTTGGTGCCGGCGCGGAAGTACCACAGATAGACCGCCAGCGCCCCGGCGAAAGCCAGAAACACAAGTATCGGCGTGAATGAAAAGAGCGGCGCGAAATCCGGTTGCATGGCAAATTCCCGGGGACAATTCGAACTGTGATCAAATCTATGCGCAAAGACATACCACAATTCGGCGCCCGAGGTTTAGGGTTTTGCAACCTGCGGTGGTTGGTGCGGCGGGCCGGGCCGCCGGGGTCAGGACCTCGACCGCCGGCGCGCCGCCCTGAAAATCGTTGCCGTTGCACGTAGTCGCAGGGCGCTTCCTGCATCTCCAGATGCAGCCGGTCGCCGGTATAGGGATGCGCGCGGGCCAGATCCTCGTCGAACTCGATGCCAAGGCCCGGCGCGGTCGGGGGCGTGGATGAAGCCCGCTTCCCAGCGGATCGAGTTGCGGATCAGCTTCAGGTGGAACGCGCCGCCGGTCTCGATGGTTTCGGCCATCAGGAGGTTCGGGATCGACACCGCAAGGTGGATGTTGGCCGCCCATTCGACCGGGCCGGCGTAAAGATGCGGTGCCATTTCGGCGTTGAAGACCTCGGCGATGGCGGCGATCTTCTTGGCCTCCCAGATGCCGCCCGCGCGGCCCAGTGCCGGTTGCAGGATCTTGGCGCCGCCGGTGCGCAGGACCGCGGCGAATTCGGCCTTGGTGGTCAGCCGCTCGCCGGTGGCGATGGGGATGCGCACGGCGCGGGCGACTTCGGCGAATTCCAGCAGGTTGTCGGGCGGGATCGGTTCTTCGAACCACAGCGGACTGTAGGGTTCCAGCGCCTGACCCAGCCGGATCGCGCCGCCGGTGGTGAACTGGCCGTGGGTGCCGAAGAGCAGATCGGCGCGGTCGCCGACCGCCTCGCGGATCGCCTTGCAGAAGGCGACCGACCGGGTGATGTCGGACATTGCGGGCTGATGGCCGCCGCGCATGGTGTAGGGGCCGGCGGGGTCGAACTTGACGGCGGTAAAGCCGATCCGACCATCGCGGCGGCGGCCTCGGCCTGTGCGTCGGGCGAGGTCCAGAAGGTCGGCCATCTTCTGGCCCGGCTGCGGGTAGAGATAGGTGTAGGAGCGCACGCGCTGGTTCATCATGCCGCCCAGACAGCGCCCAGACCGGGCGGTCGCGGTCCTTGCCGAGGATGTCCCAGCAGGCGATCTCGAGCCCCGAAAACGCGCCCATCACGGTGGGGTCGGGGCGCTGGGTGAAGCCGGAGGAATAGGCGCGGCGGAACATCATCTCGATATTCTCGGGGTTCTCGCCGGCCATGTGGCGCTGGAACACGTCCGCGATGACCGCCTTCATCGCCTCGGGTCCGACGGTCGAGGCATAGCATTCGCCGTAGCCGGTGATGCCGCGTGTCGGTGGTCAGCTTCGGGAAGATCCAGTAGCGCCCGCCCCAGCCGGGCGCTGGCGGGGCGACGACGAAAATCTCGAGGTCCTGAAGTTTCATCTGCGCGTCTCCCTGCCGTCGCCAGCCCGACATTTTCGAGCAAAGCACCGATCCCCGGTGCCGTCCAGAAATTGCGGCCCGTTCCGGGCCAAGATATCGTTTGCTTCCTCGTCCCGAGCAGCGTGCCTCCGGCGGGGATATTTCATACAGAAGAACGCCATCCTGTTTCTTTTCAGTTGAAGTATCCCGCCGGAGCACGCGTGGCGCGAAGCGCCGCGCCATGCATTTCTGACGCCGCAGGCGTCGCATTCAGAACACGATCACGTTGCGCCGCGCAGCGCCCGATCTGGTGTTGGCGATCGCCTCGTTGATCTCGTCCAGCTTCCAGCGGCCCGAGATCAGTTCGTCGAGCTTCAGCCGTCCCTGCGCGTAGAGGTCGACCAGCCACGGAATGTCGCGGGCCAGCACCACGTCGCCCATCTTCGAGCCGATCATGCCCTGGCCCAAGGCCGCGATCTTCACCGGCTCGTAGCTGGAGCTTTGCGCCCGAATGCGGCATCCCGACCATGACCAGCTGCCCGCCGGGCGCCAGGTAGCGCGGCGCGTCGTCATAGACCTTGACCGCGCCGACGGTGACAAGGACCGCGTCGGCACCGCGACCGGCGACTGGGCCGCGACCTCGCGCCACGGTTTGGCGCTCGGTGGCGAGAATGCCGTCGGTGGCACCGAACTCGCGGGCGGTCGCCAGCTTTTCGTCGGTCATGTCGATCGCGATGATCCGCGCGCCCCGGCGATGCGCGCGCCCTGAATGGCGTTCAGACCGACGCCGCCCGCGCCGATCACCACGACGACGTGGCCGGGCCGGATAGCCTGCGGCATTGACCACCGCGCCGACCCCGGTGATCACGCCGCACGACAGAGAGGCTTGCGGCATCCATCGGCATGTCATCGGGGATATGCGGCCAGCTGGCTTTGATCGACGACGACCTTTTCGGCGAAAGCCGCCGACCGCCAGCCCGTGTTCCAGCACCCCGCCATCGCGGTCGAAAGCGGCCCTTGGTGCGGTCATAGGGCGCGCCGCACAGCACCGGCTTGCCGCTGGCGCAGGGCGCGCAATGGCCGCAGGAGCGGATCAGCGTGACCAGCACCGTGTCGCCGACCGCGTAGCGCGCCACGCCCGGCGCCGACGGCCGAGACCCGGCCCGCCGCTTCGTGCCCGTAGACCGCCGGCAGGGTGCCGCCCCAGCCGCCGTCGAGATAGGAGATGTCGGAATGGCAGATCGCGCAGGCGGCCAGATCGACCATGACCTCGCCGGGTCCGGGATCGCGCAGCAGTCGACCTCTTCGATGATCAGGGGTTTTCCGAATTCGTGGCAGATGGCGGCTTTGATCTTTGGCATGACGGGCTCCTCGTTTTTCGGGCAGGCTAGGGCTCAGGCGGGCGCCTGCGCGCGCGGGCGGACGACAAGAATGAGCACGCAAACGACCATCAGCAGCGGCCGACAGCAGGAACGGCGCGCCCGGGGGCATAGATCGGGGCAGCGTCGCGGGTGAAGAAGAAGAATACCGCCGTCATCACCATCGGCGAGACCGACATTGCGACAGCGGCGACCGAGGACAGAACGCCCTGCAATTCGCCCTGCTGGTCGTCGGGCGTGGCGTTCGACATCACTCCCTGCATGGCCGGCCCGGCGACGCCGCCGACGGCGGCCATCGGCAGGCAGATCAGCGCCCACGTGCCGGAGCGGACGAGGCCGAAGAAGACGAAGGTGCCGACCTCGAAGCCCATGCCGTAGATCGCGGCGTTGCGCTCGCCCCACCAGCGGATCGCGGGGCCGACGGCGAAGATCATGCACCAGCGTCGAGCTGATCCCGTAGATCGCCAGCGACAGGCCGATCCACTCCGGGTCCCAGCCGAAGCGGGCCTTGCCGAAGAAGGCCCAGATCGAGGGGTAGGACTGAAACGCGACGGAGTAGACGAAGATCACCCAGAGATAGCGGGCGCAGCCCGGGCAGTTTGCCGATGGCGCGGAAGCGCGGCCAGCGGGTTGGCGCGGCGCCAGGCGAAGGCGCGGCGCTTGGCGGCGGGCAGCGATTCCGGCAGAACGATCAGCCCGAAGACAAGATTGGCCGCCGGCGATGGCGGCGGCGACCCAGAACGGCGCGCGCAGGTCGATCGTGGCCAGCAGGCCGCCCAGAAGCGGGCCGAGCACGAAGCCGATGCCGAAGCCGGCATGGATCAGGCCGAAGTTCTTGGCGCGTTCCGCGGGGGCGGAGATGTCGGCCATGTAGGCGCTGGCGGTGGCATAGGTCGCCGCCGTGATGCCCGCGACGATCCGGCCGATCACCAGGAGCCAGATCGTGTGCGCGACCGCCATGACCAGATAGTCGAGCGCCATGATCGCAAGGGCGATCAGCATCACCGGGCGACGACCGTAGCGGTCCGAGAGATTGCCGATGACCGGGCCGAACAGGAACTGCATCAGCGCGAAGGAGGTCGCCAGCACGCCGCCCCAGAGCGCGGATTCACCGACCGGGCGGTCGCGGTGACCTGTTCGATCAGGTCGGGCAGCACCGGGAAGATGATGCCGATGCCGATCGAGTCGATCGTGACCGTCGCAAGGATGAAGATCAGGGCAAGGCGGTTCTGCATGGGATGGTCCGGGGCCGGGTTCGCGGCAGGTTAGCTGTGGGGTGGCGCGTTGGGAAGGGGGAGGGATTGCGCCGTGCCTGCGGCACGTCGCGATGCGCTTCGCGCGGGGGATATTTGAGAGACAATGAGGGATCAGAGGGCGCGGGCGGCTTTGGCGAAGGCGCGGGCCTCGTGCCGGGGCGTGCCCGAGTTGGGCTTCGGGGGTGAAGAGGCGGGCGGGCGCCGCGTCGGGCCATGCGGGCTGGGCGAGGGTGGCCAGCGGGGTGTCGGTTTCGCGCACCTCTGCGCAGAGCGCCTTGACGGCGGCTTGCGCCTCGGGGCGGGGCAGGGTGCGGGCCAGCGCGAAGCGACAGCGCCTCGGCATAGATCAGGCCGAGGCCGTCGTCGATATTGGCGCGCATTGCGCTCGGGGTTCGGGGTGATGCCAGTCGGCCAGCTCCTGCCCCGGCCGCCAGCGCGCGAGAAGTGATCATCGCGATCTGCGGCAGCGACATCCATTCGACCATCCACGCCGCACCGTCGCGCTGCTGGCGGTGCGGCAGCGGCGCCTTGAATTGCACCGTTCAGCGCGGTGGTCTGACGGGCGAGGGCCACCAGCAGCGAGGGCAGGACCGGGTTGGTCTTTTGCGGCATGGTCGAGGAGGCGCCCGCGCCGGACAAGCGTGACCTCGGCGATGCCGCTTTGGGTCATCAGCAGCAGGTCTTCACCGATCTTGCCGAGCGCTGCCGGTGACGAGCGTCAGCCAGCCGGAGAGTTCTGCGATGCTGTCGCGGGTCGAATGCCAGCTGGCACCGGGATCGCGGAGTGTCAGCGCCTCGGCGAGGGCGGCGCGGACCTTCGGGCCGTCATCCCCCATCATCGAGAGGGTGCCGGCCGCGCCGGAGAGCGAGACGCAGAGCAGGCGCGGTTTCAGCTCGGCCAGACGGTCGAGATGGCGCAGAAGCGGCGCGCCCCAACTGGCGACGACCGCGCCGAAGGTGGTGGGCGTGGCGACCTGACCGTAGGTGCGGCCCGCCATCGGCAGATCGGCATGGGCCTCGGCCAGCGTCGCCAAGCGCCTTGGCCAGCGCCGTCAGCCGGTCCTCGAAGATCGTCAGCACCTGCGCGCAGCCGCAGGATCAGCCCGGTGTCCATGATGTCCTGCGAGGTCGCGCCCCAATGCAGGTATTGCGCATGTTCGGGGGCGTTCATCTCGGCGCGGAAGGCGGCGACGAGGGCGGGGACGACGACGGCGTTGCGACCGGTTTCGGCGGCCAGCGCGGCGGGGTCGATCTGCACCTCGAGGCTGGCGCGGTGGATCGCGGCGGCGGCGGTCTCGGGGATCAGACCATGTGCGGCCTGCGCCTTGGCCAGTGCGCCTTCGACCAGCATCATCGCCCGGATCTCGGCGCTGTCGGTGAAGAGCGCGCGCGATCTCGGCGTCGTGGAAAAGGTCGCGGTAGATCGCGCTGTCGAGCGGGCTGGCGGGCATCAGCCGGCGGGCCTGAGCCCGAGGATGTCGCGGGCCTGCATCCATGTCGCGACGGGGCGGTTGTATTTGGCGCACAGATCGGCGGCGCGTTTCGACCAGCGCCGCGTTCGAGGGCGCGAGCGTGTCGCGGTCGAGGCGCATGTTGTCTTCGAGCCCGGTGCGGGTATGGCCGCCGGCGGCAATCGACCATTCGTTGACGCATGATCTGCGCCGGGCCGACGCCCGGCGCCGCACCACTGCGCGTCGGGTGCGATCCGGTTCACGGTCTTGACGTAGAAATCGAAGACCTCCTTGTCGGCGGGCATCGCGTTTTTCACGTTCATCACGAACTGGATGTAGAGCGGCGCTTTCAGCCGCCCGTCCTCGCTCATCTTCACGGCCTGGAAGATGTGAGACAGATCAAAGGCCTCGATCTCTGGCTTCACGTCGTACTTCAGCATTTCGGCGGCCAGCCAGTCGACCAGATCAGGCGGGTTTTCGTAGACCCGGGTCGGGAAGTTGTTCGACCCGACCGAGAGCGAGGCCATGTCGGGGCGCAAGGGCAGCATGCCGCCGCGTTCGTGCCCCGCACCGGACCGACCGCCGGTGGAAAGCTGCACGATCATGCCGGGGCAGTGCTTCTCGATGCCCTCTTTCAGGCGCGGCGAAGCGCTCGGGGTCGCGAGGTCGGCGTGCCGTCGTCCAGCCGGACATGGCAATGGGCGATGCTGGCGCCGGCCTCGAAGGCCGCATGCGTGCGATTCGATCTGTTCGGCGACGGTGATCGGCACGGCGGGGTTGTTTTCCTTGCGCGGGACCGAGCCGGTGATGGCGACGCAGATGATGCAGGGATTGGTCATGTTGCCTCGGCGATCTGGATGCAGGATTTCCGCCAGTCTAGCGGGCTGGGCGAAGAAGGGCGAGTGGCCGCAATCCATTTCCTGGACCCGGAATTCCGGCCATTCGCGGGTCAGCGCCTGCTGGAACTCGGTTGGAATCGCACCGTCGTGCAGGCAGCGGATGTAGGTCTTGGGCAGTTTGCGGAGCGTTTCGGTCACCGTCAGCGGGGTCGCCTGCGGCTTGATCGGTTGCGCCGTCAGATGCGCCTTGGCATAGGCGACGACCTCATCGGTGCAGTCGGGGTAGAACTTCGCGCGCGCCTTGTCGGGGATCACGGTGTAGCTTAGCCCATCGTCGGATTTGCGCACCGCGTCCAGCAGCGGCTGGTGCGCGGCATCCTTGCGGCGGTCGATCATGCTTTTGCCGGTCTGCGGCAGGTGGGCGCACAGATAGACCAGATGCCGGATCAGATCGGGGCGGCGCATGGCGGCGGCAGAGATCGGGAAACCGCCGGCGGAATGGCCGACAAGCACGGTCGGGCCGGTCATCGCGGCGATGATGGCGTCGGCGTAGAGGTCAAGCGTGACCTCGGCCAGCGGTGTGGCGTCTTGTCCGGCGCCGGGCAGGTCGATGGCGCGGGCGGTATGGCCGCGCACATTCAGCCGGGGCAGCATGTCGCGCCAGCACCAGGCGCCGTGGCACGAGCCGTGGATCAGCAGGAAATCGGCCATTACATATCCAGAATCACGGTTTCGCCGATCCCTTGCAGGCGGATGTCGAAGCGGTACTGGCCGGCGCCGGTCTTCTTCGCGATCAGCGTGTCTGACGCGCGGGCGCTGCTCGATCCGGGCAAGCAGGGGGTCGGCGCTGTTGTCCTCATCCTCGAAGTAGATCCGGGTCTGCAGGCCGATATTGATGCCCCGCGCCACGATCCAGAGCGCGATATGCGGTGCCTGCATCGTGCCGCCCGGCCCCGGAACGGCGCCGGGTTTCACGGTTTCGCAGGGTGAATTCGCCGCTGTCGTTGTCGGCGGCGAAGCGGCAGAAGCCGTTGACCTTGGGGTCGGCGCCGTTCTGGCCGGGATAGACGCCCGGCCGCGTCGGCCTGCCAGCTTTCCAGCATCGCGTCGCGCATCGCCCAGCCGGTGCCGTCAAAGACCGAGCCGGTGATCGTGATCTTCTCGCCCTTGGCACCGTCCTCGATGGCGCGCGGCCGAGATCTTCGGGGTAGATGCCGGTCAGGCCCGCGAAGGTCGGGATGCAGCCGATATGGACATAAGGCCCGGCGGTCTGGGACGGGGTTTCGGCAAGCTGTCGAGTGTTCTGGACCATTTCACATGCCCTCCGGGCGGTTCTCGAACATCGTCTGGCGGCGGCCGCGCAGCACGATGTCGAACTTGTAGGCGAGGATAATCCATCGGCCGCGCGCGCGCCATGTCGAGCGGCGCCACCAGCCGGTCAAGCTGGCTGCGGTCCTTGATCGTGGCCGCGATCGGGCAGCGGGCGATCAGCGGATCGCCCTCGAAATACATCTGGGTGATCAGGCGCTGGCCGAACGCCGTGACCGAAGACCGAGAAATGGATATGCATCGGCCGCCAGTCGTTGCCGCGGTTGGGCCAGGGGTAGGCGCCGGGGCGGATGGTCAGGAATTCGTAATGGCCGTTCGTCGTCGGTCAGGGTGCGACCGCAGCCGCCGAAATTGGGGTCGAGCGGGGCGAAGTAGCTGTCCTTGACATGCCGGTAGCGCCCGCCGGCATTGGCCTGCCAGATCTCGACCAGCGTCTGCGGCACCGGGCGGCGCGTTTTCGTCCAGCACCCGGCCATGGACCAGGATGCGCTCGCCGATGGCAGGGGCTTTGCCCCGGGTGAAGTTCAGGATCAGGTTGTTGTCGAGCGCGCCCGATCAGCGCATGACCAAAGACGCGGGCCGGTTTCCTCGGTGATGGTCGACTCCATCGACAGCAGCGGCAGGTTCGGCGAGCGGGTGACGGAGGTCTTGTAGTCGGGGTCGTAAGGCGACCGGGTGCGACGGCGCGGTCGCGCGGGATCAGTCGGCCGGTATCAGTCATGCGCTGCCTCCATCTCGGCGAAGATTTCCTTCGCGATCTTGATGGCGTGGTTGGCGCGCGGCACACCGGCATAGATCGCGACATGCAGCAGCACCTCCAGCACATCGCCGCGGCTGGCGCCGGTGTTGGCGGTGGCGCGCAGGTGCAGCTGGAACTCGTCGATATTGCCCAGACCCGCCAGCAGCGCCAGCGTCATCATCGAGCGTTCGCGCGAGGCGGATCGCGCTCGCGCGCCCAGACATGGCCCCAGGCGGCTTCGGTGATCAGGTCGATGAACGGCGCCTCCCATGCATCGGGGTCGGCGCGTGGAGCGGTCGACATGGGCGTCGCCCAGCACCTTGCGGCGGGTCTTGGCGCCCTGATCGTAGCGGGTGGTCATTGTGGTGTCCTTTCGGCAGGCCCTGCGCGGGTGGCGGCGGCGGAGCCTCCGGCGGGGATATTTGTCAGACAATGAATGGGGGGCGCGGTTTCAGACATGGCCGATCTCCTTCAGGAAATCGGTCAGGACCTCGGCATATTCGTCGGGTTTCTCGACGCAAGGCAGATGGCCCGCGCCGCGGATCAGGTGGAAGCGCGACGCCCTTGACCAGCTCGGCGGTTTCGCGCACCAGGTCGGGCGGCGTCGCGCCGTCCTCGGACCCGGCGATGCCAGAGCGTCGGCAGGGTCAGGGCGGCGGTGGTGGTGTAGAAATCGGTGCCGGCGATGGCGGCGGAGCAGCCGATGTAGCCGTCCGCCGGCTGGCGGGTCAGCATGTTGCGCCAGCGCGGTCAGTTCGGCGGTTTGCGCGGAAGGCCTTCGAGAACCAGCGCTCCATCACGGCATCGGCCAGCGATTCGATGCCGCCGGCTTTCACGCCGGCGATGCGGTCGTCCCACAGCTCTCGGGTGCCGATCTTGGCGCCGGTGTTCGACAGCACCATGGCGCGGACGAGGTCGAGCCGTTTGACCGCCAGCCCCTGGGCGATCATGCCCGCCGACGGAGAGGCCGACGAAGACGCAGTCGCTGCACCTTCAGATGATCGAGCAGCCGCTTCGGCATCGCTGATCAGCGCGCCCATCGAATAGGGCGCGGCGGGGGCAGGACGACAGGCCGTGCCCGCGCTTGTCATAGCGGATGATCCGCAGGCCGGGCGGCAGAAGCGGCAGGACCTTGTCCCAGAGCCGGAAATCGGTGCCCAGCGAATTGGCAAAGACCACCGGCGCGCCGTTCAGGATCGCCCTCATCGGCGTAGTGCAGCGTGGACATCGCCGAGATCGAGCATCTGCATTTGGTATCCCCCTCAGTAGGGCAGGCCGACGTAATTCTCGGCCAGGGCGGTCTGTGCGGCTTGCGAGCTTTCCAGATAGGCCAGTTCGCTTTCCTGCATCCGCTGGTCGAAGGTGCCCTGATCGGGGAAGCGGTGCAACATCGTCGTCATCGACCAGCTGAACCGCTCGGCCTTCCAGACCCGCGCCAGCGCGCGTTCGGAATAGGCTGTCGATGCCCTCATCGTCGCCCTCATAGTGCTGCACCAGCGCCCGGCTACAGGTAATGCACATCGCTGAACGCCAGGTTCAGGCCCTTGGCCCCGGTGGGCGGCACGATATGCGCGGCATCGCCGACCAGGAACAGCCGGCCCCAGCGCATCGGCTCGGCCACGAAAGATCGCAGCGGTGCGATGGATTTCTCGATCGACGGGCCGGTGACCAGCCGTTCGGCGGCCTCGGCCGGGATGCGGCGGCGCAGTTCGTCCCAGAAGGCGTCATCGGTCCATTTCTCCAGCGGATCGTCGACCGGGCGCCTGGATGTAGTAGCGCGACAGATTGGCGTTGCGCATCGAGCAAAGCGCGAAGCCGCGCGGCGTGGTTGGCATAGATCAGCTCGTCGCTGACAGGCGGCGTTTGCGACAGCACGCCAAGCCAGCCGAACGGATAGACCCGTTCGAATTCGCGCAGGATCGAGGCCGGGATCGCCTTGCGGCTGACGCCCGTGAAAGCCGTCGCAGCCGGCGACGAAATCGCAGTCGATCCGGCATGTTCGGTGCCGCCTTTGAGGTAGGTGACGTACGGGCGCGTCGCCGTCCAGATCGTGCAGCGCGACGTCCTCGACCTCATGCGATACGGTTGCCGCCCATCGCTGTCGCGCGCCTCGTAAAGGTCGCGGGTCACTTCGGTCTGGCCGTAGACCATGACCTGCTTGCCGGTCAGCGCCTTGAAATCGATGCGGAAGCCGCGGTTCTGCGTGGCAAGGCTGGATGCCGTCATGCGCGAAGCCCTCGGCGTCCATCCGGGCGCCGACGCCGGCCTTGCGCAGCAGCTCGACGCTGCCCCATTCCAGCACGCCCGGCGCGGATGCGGCACAGCACATGCGCCCGCGAGCGGCGTTCCAGCACGACGGTCGCGATGCCCTGCAGATGCAGCAACTGCGACAGCAGCAGCCCCGACGGGCCGCCCCCGATGATGCAGACCTGGGTGCGCAACGCATGTCCTCCCTGAGGCCCGATCCTGCCCAAGGTAGTTTGCGATGTCAATTAAATCGGCCGGTCAGGCGCTGACCAACAGCGATCCGGCGATCACCAGCAAACCGCCCAGATAGTCGCGTGCCCGACAGGCCTTCGCCGACAATCCAGGCCAGACCCAGAACCAGCAGCGTCTCGGTGGCGATGATGCCGATATAGGCGACACCCAGATGCATCCGCTGCAAGACACAGGATCTCGGCCACCACCGAGAGTAGCAGGGCAAAGGCGATCATGCCCAGAACGCATAATTGCCCGAATTGGCCGCCATTTTCATCAGATAGGTCGCGACGGCATAGCCAAGGGCGGCGATCAGGATCAGCATCCCGGGCCGCGCAGAGTAAAACGAAGCTCATGTAAATCCTTCCCCGGGCCAGATACGCCGCCCGGTACTTTTCGATATCGCGACAGTCTGCGCCATTGCCGGACTATTTCGAAAGGCCGGTATTCCTTACCCCCCTAGGGCTAATCCTGTCCGAGTTCCCGCCGCAGGCCGCGCATCCGTCATCCCATATGGGCAACGATCTGGCCGTGATCCGAGGCCAGCTTGTTGTAGGGCGCTTCGGGATGCGAGCCGTCGGTCAGGTGGTCGTTGAAGACGCTGAAATACTCCATCTCGCCGATACGTCGGCTCGTAATCGGGGTGAAAATGCCGCGACATCAGGATCTGGTCGATGCATTCGAAGACGCCGCCGAAGGCCGTCGTGTAGACCATGTCGCGCAAGGATTTTCGCACGAACATCTTTTCGGCCGAATGCAGACGCACGCGCTCGATGTTTTCGAGTGATCTCGTGCGGCCTCCTGCTCGGTGTAGCGCTGATGCGCCTCGACGCGTCATGGCGGCGCATCCACGGCGTAGTTGCGGAACGGCTGCCTCGCCGGCGATGATCTCGGTCGAGACCGCATGTTCGCCGTCGTTGAAATCGCCCAGCACCATCACCGGGCTGCCGGCATCGCAGTTCGTCGCAGGATAGCGCGGCGCAGCACCCAGGCCTCGGCCATGCGCCGCAGCGCCGGCGCGCAGATTGCCCAAGGCGCGGCCAACGGCGTCATAGTCGAGCAGGTTCGCCTCGGGCGCATAGGGCTCGCCGGGCGCGCGGGGAGAATTCGCCCAGCTTGGATTTCAGGTGGCAGTTGAAGATCGTGACGACATGGCCGCCGACCGGCACCCGCACCTTCAGGATCGGGCGCGACAGGCGGCGCAGGCGGTAAAAGCCCGCATCCTCGCCGGTCAGGTCCTGAAACGGGATCTCCACCGGCGTTCGCAGGACCTGAATGACCTTCGGCTTGCCCGACAAAACCAAGCCGCGACAGGATCGCCAGACCGGGGCGGCGCTGGCCCGGTTCGCCGTCATTGGCATTGGGCGCGAAGGCAAGGGCGGCGTCGGGATAGGGCGTATACGACGAGTTTGCGGAAGATCACCTTGCGGGGATAGCTTTTGGACTTGTCGGGCACGGCCGCCGTTCAGCGCGATGCCGCGCAGATCGGTTTCGGTGACCACATGGCGCAGCGCGTCTTCTTCGAAGATCTCCTGAAAGCAGACGACATCGGCATTCATCGTCAGCAGCTGGTCGGCCAGCCAGTCTCTCTTTCCAGGCGTGTTCTTCGGGGGTGTAGCTTTCGAACCGGTAGTATTCGCTGTCCGGGCCGATCAGGTTCTTGACGTTGAAACTGCCGATTCTGAACGTCGGTCATGTATTACTCCCCGTATTTTTCCAGCGCCGTGCGGAACATGTCGGCATCGACATTGCCGCCCGAAGCGACGCAGATCACCGCCTCGCCCTCGATCCGGTCACCGTGATAAAGCGCCGCGGCCAGCGCCACGGCGCCGCCCGGTTCCAGCACGATCTTGAGCCGGCTGAACGCGGCCGCCATGGCGCGCAGGCAATCTTCCTCGGTCACCGCGATGCCGGGGCCGCAGAGCCGCTGCATGATCGGAAAGGTGATCTTGCCCGGGCGAGGGCGTCATGATCGCATCGCAGATAGAGCCCGTCGATGGCCGCGTTGCGTTTCGATCCGGCCAGAGGCCAGCGAGCGCGCCACATCGTCGAAGCCCTCCGGCTCGACCGGGCCGCACGCGCAGGCCGGGCGCCTCCGCCTCCAGCGCCAGTGCGATGCCAGAGGTCAGCCCGCCGCCGCCGCAACAGACCAGCACATCGGCGTCGGTGACGCCGACTTCCGCGCCGCCTGTTGCGGCGATCTCCAGCCCGGTGGTGCCCTGCCCGGCAATCACCTGCGGTTCGTCGTAGGGCTTGATCAGGGTCAGCCCGCGCTCGGCCGACAGTCGCGCGCCGATCGCATCGCGGTCGCTCGGCGGCGCGGTCATACAGCACGACCTCGGCCCCCAAGGCGCGGGTGTTCTCGATCTTCAGCCGCGGCGCGTCCTCGGGCATGATGATGACCGACGGGCACGCCGTGCAGCTTGCCGCCAGCGCCACGCCCTGCGCGTGATTGCCGCTGGAAAACGCGATGACGCCGCGCTGCCCGCACCTCCGGGTCCAGCGCCGACACCGCCGACCAGCCGCCGCGAAACTTGAACGACCCGGTGTGTTGCAGGCATTCGGCCTTCACGAACACCCGCCGCCCGGCGATCTCGATCGAGGAACGGCGAGGACAGCAGCGGCGTGCGCCGCGCATGGCCCGTCCAGCCGCGCGGCGGCGGCGCGGATCATGTCGATGTTCACTGGCAGATCTCCAGCCAGGCATGGATCGCCTCCAGCGCCTCGGGTTCGTCGAGAAACGGGATATGGCCCCGGTCCGGCACTTCGACCACGATCATGTCGGGGCGGCGGCGGCCCATCACGGTGACCGTTTCGTGGTTCAGAAGGTTGGAATTCGCGCCCCGGATCACCGCCAGCGGCAGGTCCTTCATCGCATCGAACAGCGGCCAGAGATCGGTTGCCGGCTCTTCTCCGCCCGCGGTCAGCGCATCGCGCAAGCTTCGGATCGTAGGGGATCTTCAGCCCCTCGGGCGTCTCGATCGTGTGCCGCTCGACCTCTTCGCGCCAGCGCGACATGGGCACGTTGTCGAACCCCGGCATGATCTCGGGCATCGCCGCGACCATCTGCTTCGCGCGTGCGGAAGGGCGGGTTGCGGCCGATATAATTCATGATGACCTCCAGCCCGCTTTCGCGCGATCTCGGGGCCGATGTCGTTCAGGCAGATGCCGCGCAGCCGCTCCTTGGCGGTGGCCGCCAGCATCATCGCGATGAGCCCGCCGCGCGAGGTGCCGATCACCGCGGCGCGCTCGATCTCCAGATGATCCAGCAGCGCCAGCGCATCGCGGGCCTCGACGGGCACGGTATAGGTCGCGGGATCGGCCCAGTCCGATTGCCCGCGCCCGCGATAATCCATCCGGATCAGCCGCGACATCCGGGCAGGTGCGGCGCCAGATAGTCGAAATCGCGGCGCGATCGCGGGTCAGGCCGGACAGGCACAGGACCGGCATGCCCTCGCCCTCGTCGGAATAGTGAAGCTGCAAGCCGTCGGCTGATGGTGAATTTCGGCATCAGAATGCCCGCGCAAGCTCGGGAATGGTGGTCAGGTCGCGTCAGCACCTGGTCGGGCGTCCAGGGCAGGCGGTCCATCGGTTCGCCCGCGCGGTTGACCCAGACGCAGCGGAAGCCAAAGCCCGCCGCCGCCGCCGCGTCCCAGCCGTTCGACGAGACGAACAGAACCTCGTCGCGGCCGCAGTCGAACCGGTCGGGCACCAGCTGGTAGACCGACGCATGCGGCTTGAAGACGCCGACATCCTCGACCGACAGCACATCGTCGAGAAACTCGCCGATCCCAGCCGAGTCGACCGCCCCGGCCAGCATGTCAGGCGATCCGTTCGACAGGATCGCGGTCTGATAGCCCGCGCGCTTTCAGCGCCGCCAGCATCGCGGGCACTTCGGGATAGGCCGACAAGCTCCCAGTAAAGCGCCAGCAGCCGCTCTCGCAGTTCCGGGTCATCGCAGCCCTGACGGCCTCCAGCGCCCAGTCCAGCCCGTTCTGGGTGACCTCCCAGAAATCGGTATGGGCATCGGCGACGGCGCGCAGCCAGGTGTATTGCAACTGCTTCAGCCGCCAGTCGGCCGCGACCTTCTGCCAGACCTTCGGCAAATGCCTCGCGCCCCGGTTCCGCGGCGGCTTCGCGCGCGGCCGCGGCCACGTCGAACAGCGTGCCATAGGCGTCGAACACACATGCTTTGATGGCCATGCCGGATCCTCCTTGGCGGCAAAGACTGGCACGGCGGTACGGGCGATGGAAGGGCAGATCAGAGATAAAGCGACATCAGCAGCCAGCCGCCGCTGAAATGCGCGGCCAGCGTGAAGGCATAGGCGGCCAGGCCACGACGCCGGTATCGGGATGCAGTGGATGGCGTTCTGTGGCGCTGCCGCGCAACAGGCTGAGCACGCCGATCCCGGCCAGCACCAGCAAGCACCAGCGACCCGGTGCGCCAGGCGGCCGCGGCGAGAGCCGCGGCCATGAACACGGTGATCGCGGGGGCGAAGGCGGGCCAGATGCCGCCGCCGCGATCCGGGCGCAGCGCCCACCATCGAGCGGCCAGAACGGCAGCAGGCTGATGAAATTGACGGTGCCGCAGGTGACGGCAAAGATCGTGGAAACTGGTGGCGACCTCGGGCATCGTCGGCGCCAGCGCAGATCGCGGCCAGATGCGCCAGAACCATCGGCGCCAGGCAGAAACCCCGGCCCCATCAGGGCCACGAACAGCACCTGCCGCCTCGGTCTGCGATGCGGATGGTCGGAAATCGGCGCGTCGCTGAGTTGCGGGACCAGCCGGAACCGGGTCTGCCGGTGGCCCAAGCATCTGATGCCCGATGACATGGCCCAGTTCGTGGAGGAGACAGCGTGATCAGCAGCGATATGCCAAAGACCGGCCCGAAGGCCACGGCCGCCAGAACGAAGGCGACAAATCCGATCAGCACGCCAACGCCGTCGAATCCGGACAGCGTGATGGCGGGCCCGAACCGGGCCGCGCACGCAGCGCATAGGCCATGGCGGCACACAGGATTGATACCGAAACGATAGAAGATCAAATCCAAAACGACCTGTACCCGGCGCGTGAACCTGACGGTTCCTCCACCGCGTCCAGGTTAACCGCAGAGCGGTCCGTTTGCGATAGCGCGTGCCCGGTAACACACTGTTTCCAATCGGGATACGATTGTTCGGTATTGTTGCTGAACGCCAGAGCCTACAGGTTCTCTGGCTGTGCCATGCCGATCACATGATAGCCGCCATCGACATGCACGATCTCTCCGGTCGTGCAGGCGCCGTACTCCGACGCAAGGTAGACGGCGGTGCCGCCCACCGCCTCCAGCGTCGCATTGCTGCGCAGCGGCGCGTTCGCCTCGGTCTCGCGGAAGGTCTTGCGCGCGCCGCCAATCGCAGCCCCCGCCAGCGTCTTCATCGGGCCGGGAGAGATCGCGTTGACGCGGATGCCGTCGGGGCCGAGATCGTTGGCCAGATAGCGCACCGTCGATTCCAGCGCCGCCTTGGCCACGCCCATGACGTTGTAGAACGGCATCACCTGGTTGGATCCCTGAAAGGTCAGCGTCAGGATCGTGCCGCCTTCGGTCATCATCGGCGCCGCGCGCCGCGCCACGTCGATCAGCGAATAGCACGAGATCGCCAGCGAGTTCTGGAAATTCGCGCGGCTGGTGTTGATGAACCGGCCGGTCAGCTCGTTCTTGTCGGAAAACGCGATGGCATGGACGACGAAATCGAGGCTGTCCCAGCGTTCGCCGATCTTCGCGAAGGCCGCATCCAGCGAGGCATCGTCGGTCACATCGACATCGACCAGCAGGTCCGACCCGACGCTGGCGGCCAGCGGTTCGACCCGCTTGCCGAAGGCCTCGCCCTGATAGCTGAACGCCAGTTCCGCGCCCTCTGCGTGCATCGCCCTGGCGATGCCCCAGGCGATCGAGCGTTCGTTCGCGACGCCCATCACCAGCCCGCGTTTGCCGTTCATCAGATCAGCCATGTGGGATCACCCGTTATATTTGCTCATCACCAGCGTGGCGTTGGTGCCACCGAAGCCGAAGCTGTTCGACAGCACGGTGTCGACATCGACATTGTCTTGACAGCTTGGTGACGATCTCGCCTTCGCGGATCGCGGGGTCAAGCTCGGTGACGTTGATCGATGGCGCGATGAACCGGCCCTCCATCATCAGAAGCGAATAGATCGCTTCGTGCACACCCGGTCGCACCCAGCGAATGCCCGGTCATCGACTTGGTCGAGCCGATCACCGGATGATCGTCGCCCATCACCCGGCGCACGGCCTCAACCTCGGTCACGTCGCCTGCGGGGGTCGAGGTGCCATGCGCGTTGATGTAATCGACCTTGCGATCGCCGATGGTCGACAGCGCCAGCCGCATCGAGCGTTCGCCGCCTTCGCCCGAAGGCGCGACCATGTCATAGCCGTCCGACGTGGCGCCGTAGCCGGTAACCTCGGCATAGATCTTCGCGCCGCGCGCCTTGGCGTGCTCCAGTTCCTCCAGCACCACCATGCCGCCGCCGCCGCCGATCACGAAGCCGTCGCGGGTGGCGTCGAAGGGGCGGGACGCGGTTTCGGGCGTGTCGTTGTATTTCGACGACATCGCGCCCATCGCGTCGAACAGGCACGACAGAGTCCAGTCGACTTCCTCGCCGCCGCCGGCAAAGACGATATCCTGCTTGCCCATCTGGATCTGTTCCACGCCATTGCCGATGCAATGCGCGCTATGTCGAACAGGCCGAGGTGATCGAGTAGTTCACGCCCTTGATCTTGAACGGCGTCGCCAGGCAGGCCGACACGGTCGAGGACATGCCGCGGGTCACCATGAACGGCCCCATCCGCTTGGGCGCGCCCTTTTCCATCACCGTCTGATGCGCGATCAACAGGTTCGAGGTCGACGGCCCGCCGGACCCCGCGATGATCCCGGTGCGGTCGTTCGAGACGTCGCTTTCCTCAAGCCCGCTGTCGGCCACGGCCTGTTCCATCGCCAGATAGGCATAGGCCGCCGTCGGCCCCATGAAGCGCAATTGCCGCTTGTCGATGCTGGCCTCCAGATCGACCTGCGGAATGCCCGCGATCTGGCTGCGAAAGCCGTGTTCCTCGTAATGCGGTTCTGCCCGGATGCCGGATTTGCCGGCCCGCAGGCGACGCGGTGACTTCCTCGGCTGAATTGCCGATGGGCGAGATGATCCCCAGCCCGGTGATGACGACACGACGCATGGGCGCCTCCTTGTTATTGTGCGGTCAGCTCTCGGAAAGAGCGACCTTCATGTCCTTGACCAGATAGATGACTTCGCCGTCCGCCTCGACCCGGCCATCGGCGACCCCCATCGTCAGGCGGCGGGTCTGCACGGCCTTGGTGAAATCGACGTAATAGGTCAGCATCTTGCGATCCGGCCGGACCATGCCGGTCAGCTTGACCTCGCCGACCCCCAACGCATAGCCGCGCCCCTGCCAGCCGCGCCAGCCAAGGTTGAAGCCGGTCAGTTGCCACAGCCCGTCGAGGCCCAGACAGCCGGGCATGATCGGGTTGCCGGGAAAGTGACAGTCGAAAGAACCACAGGTCGGGCGTGATATCGAATTCCGCCACGACATGGCCCTTGCCGTGTTCGCCGCCATCGCCGCTGATATCGGTGATCCGGTCCATCATCAGCATCGGCGGAGCAGGCAGTTGCGCGTTGCCGGGGCCAAAAAGCTCGCCGCGCGCGCATTTCAGCAAGCCTTCCTTGTCGAAAGCTCCTTGGAAAATCGGCCATTCCGCGATGCCCCCCTTGTCTTTGTCTTTCTGCTCATCTTTTCTCTATCATCCGTGTCGGACAGGTGGCAATAGCGCCGCGATGCAGGTGCAAATTCGGCGATTAGTGTTTGATATGAGGGGGCCTGCGGCCTTATATAGGTCCAATGGACGATGTGAGAGCGATGCAGATCACAAGCCCAGAACACTGAACGCGGCACCGACTGGCTGACTGGCGGCGGCCTGCGCCCGACCCGGCAGCGGGTGTGCCTTGGCGGCCCTTCTGGTGGGCGACGGGCAGAATCGGCATGTGACGGCCGAAAGCCTTTATGCGGCCGCCGGACAGCGCCGGTGAGGCGCGTGTCGCTGGCCACGGTCTACAACACGCTGCGGGCGTTTTGCGAGGCCGGGCTGGTGCACGAGATCACGGTCGACGGGTCGAAAAGCTATTTCGACACGCGGACTGGACGATCATCCGCATTTCTTTTGGGAAGACACTGCCGAACTGACCGATGCGCCCGCTGACCAGCTGCGCATCGCACATCTGCCCGACGGCACCCGAGGGCGCCGAGATCGCCAAGGTCGATGTGGTGATCCGGCTGCGCCGGGTCTGACCCAGATTTTTCTGAACTGGGGCCCGTGCCGGGCCAAGAGCATGTTTGCGCCGCGTTTCACGCGTCGCGTTGCGCTCCGCGCGGGGATATTTGAGAACAGAAGACGACAGGGTTGTGAGCGCTAACGGATCGGGTAGACTTTGCCCGCAAGCGTTCTGATCCGCCGGAGGTTTTCCATGCCGATACGCACGATCGTCTGGGGCGAGAATGTCCATGAGCAAACCAATGCAACGGTCGCGGGGATTTATCCCGATGGCATGCATGGCTGCATCGCCAATGCACTGAATGCCGACAAGCGCATCGTGGCCGAAACCGCAACCTTGCAGGAACCCGGGCACGGGCTGCCGGAGGCGCGGCTGGCCCAGACCGATGTGCTGATCTGGTGGGGCCATGCCGCCCACGGCGAGGTGGAGGATGCGGTGGTCGAGCGGGTGGCCGAGCAGGTCTGGGCCGGGATGGGGCTGATCTTGCTGCACTCGGCGCATTTTTCCAAGATCTTCAAGCGACTGATGGGCACGCCCTGCAATCTGACGTGGCGCGAAGCGGGCGAACGCGAGCGGTTGTGGGTGACATCGCGCAACCATCCGATCGCCGCCGGACTGCCCGACCATTTCGAGCTGGAAAACGAAGAGATGTATGGCGAGCCGTTCGGCGTGCCCGAACCGCTGGAAACCGTGTTCATCAGCTGGTTTCAGGGCGGCGAGGTGTTCCGCTCTGGCCTGACCTGGCGGCGCGGCGCGGGCAATGTGTTCTACTTCCGTCCGGGGCATGAAACCTATCCGACCTATCACGACGCCAATGTGCAAAAAGTGCTGCAAAACGCGGTGCACTGGGCGCATAATCCGGCGGCACGCGCTGAAAAATGTCACCGATGCGCCGAACCGGCCGGTAGACAGAAGCGCCCGAACCAGATCACCGAACGTGGCCCGAAACTGCACAAGCCGGGCGAGGAGGGGTTTCGCTGATGCCGGTCCGTCTGCTGATCCTTGGCACCGGCGGCATGGCGAAATCGCATGCCGAGGCGTTTGCGGCGATCGACGGGGTCGAACTGGTGGCCGGGGTCGATACCGACCCGCACCGCCTGAACGAATTTTGCAAGGCGCAGGGCATCGCGCAGGGCTTTGCCACGCTTGACGAGGCCATTGCCTGGGGCGGGTTCGATGCCGCCGCCAACGTGACGCCGGATGCGGTGCATCATGCGACCACGATGAAACTTCTGGCCGCCGGCAAGCATGTGCTGTGCGAAAAGCCGCTGGCCACAACCACGCCGATGCCGCCGAAATGGCGCGCGGCCGCGCAGACCGGCAGGCGTCGTGAACATGGTCAACCTGACCTACCGCAATGTTCGCCGCACTGGCCCGCGCCGCCGCCATGGTGGCCGAGGGTGCGATCGGCGCGGTCCGGCATTTCGACGCCTCCTACCTGCAAAGCTGGCTGACCCAGCCGGCCTGGGGCGAGTGGAGCAGCGAGAGCCAGTGGTTATGGCGGCTGTCCACCGCGCATGGTTCGATGGGGGTGCTGGGCGATGTCGGCATCCACATTCTCGATTTCGCGACCTTCATCGCGGGGTCGCAGGTGAGCGATCTGTCGTGCCGGCTCAAGACCTTCGACAAGGCGCCGGGCGGGCGGATCGGCGATTATGTGCTGGATGCCAATGACAGCGTCGCGATGCATGCGGGGCTTGAATGCGGCGCCGTCGGGGTGATCCATGCAAGCCGCTTCGCCTCGGGCCATCTGAACGATCTGCGGGTGCAGATCTTTGGCACGCGGGGCGGTCTGGACGTGGAATTCAAGGGCAATATCAGCCGCTTGCGTGCCTGTCTTGAACCAGACCTGCAAGCCGCGGTCTGGCGCGATGTGGATTGCCCCAGGGTAGCGACGACCTATCAGACCTTCATCGCCGCGATCCGCGAAGGCGGGGTGGCGCACCCGGTTTTCGCGCGCGGCGCGGCGCTGCAAAAGGTGCTGGATCTGGCGGCCGCATCAGACCGGCAGGGCGGCAGGATCCTGACCGTCTGATCTGCGCACGGTCATTATGTCGCTTTCCGCTTGCCTGCCGCAACCCTTAGAGTGGCGTCATGAGGGGTTCGTTCCGCAGATTTGCAGGCCTTGTGCTTGCGCTGGCCGTCGCGCTGACCAGCGTGACGATGGCGCTGGCGCGCGGCCAGATGCGCGACGCGGCGGGCAGCGTCATCATCTGTTCCGGCGCGGGCGTGGTTTCGATCCAGCTCGACGCCGACGGCAATCCGGTCGGTCCGGTCCATGTCTGCCCCGATTGTGCGCTGGGCGCGTTGGCCTGGATTGAATTGGGTGCAGCATTGCCGCAGCCCGATCCGGCGGAATACCGGCTGAGTTTTGTCATCGATGCGGTGTCGCGGACCGGCCTTGCCCGCTCAGAGCCGCGCGCCAGGGGGCCGCCGCCGGTCTGATCCGGCAGACCTTCCCCGATCCTCAATGACAAGGAGACAGCTGATGTCTTTTACGAAGTACGTTCTGGCCGGCGCCGTGGCGCTTGGCTTTGCCCTGCCGGCGCTGGCCGGCGATATCGTGGTGCAGGAGGCCTACATGCCCGCACCTCTGGCGCGATGGCGAAATCCGGCGCCGCCTTCATGCAGATCGTCAATAACGGGGCCGAGGATGACCGCCTGATCAACGCCGCCTCGGACGTGGCGATGCGGGTCGAACTGCATACCCACAAGGAGGGCGCCGATGGCGTGATGCAGATGCTGCACGTGCCCGAGGGCTTCGCGATCCCGGCAGGTGAAACCCATGCGCTGGCGCGCGGCGGCGACCACGTGATGTTCATGGGGCTGAAACGCGCACTGGCCGACGGCGACATGGTGACGGTGACCCTGACGTTCGAGAAGGCCGGCGATATAACCATCGACGTGCCGGTCGATCTGCAGCGCGCCGACGCGCCGATGCCTACGGGCGGCAACGGCTGAAAACCAGTTGGACCGGGTCGCGTGCGATGCAGCATGCGGCCCGGCTCGTGGAACTGATGCCGGGCTGTCGAGGGGTTTCGTGCTGCACCGCGTGCTACTGGTCGCTACCGCTCAGCGCTGTTCCCGGTTCCCGAACCGGGCGGCCCCATGCTATTGTTTCGCACAAAGAGGACACCCACCGCCCCGGCCCCCCGCCGCGGCACGCCCCGGCAAAGGAGTTTCGCATGAAAGCCCCCTGGCATCTCTGGGTCGTCGGCATCGCCTCGCTTTTGTGGAACGCGGGCGGGGCCTTTGACTATTACATGACCCAGACCCGGAACGAGGCCTACATGGGTCAGTTCACGCCCGAACAACTGGAGTATTTCTACAGCTACCCCGCCTGGTCGGTCGCGGCCTGGGCGGTTGGCGTCTGGCTGGCGGTGGCGGGATCGGTGCTGTTGTTGTTGCGCAGCGCGCTGGCGCTTTGGGCCTTTGTGCTGTCGTTCCTCGGCCTGATCCTGACCTCGGTCTACAGCTTCGGGCTGGCAGAGGTTTCGATGACCGCGATTGTCGGCACGGAAGCCGCAATCTTCACGGCCGCTATAGCGATCATCAGCGTGCTGCTGATCTGGTATGCACGGCGGATGAAAATCGTCGGGGTGCTGCGATAACAGGATTTGCGCCGCGGGCTTCGCCCGCGTCGCGGTGCGCTCCGCGCGGGGATATTTTTGAACAGAAGAAAGCCCGGCGCGATCATCTTCTGTTCTCAAATATCCCCGCCGGAGGCATCCGACGCTTGCGCCGGGGCGGCGCGCAGGCGTCAGAACGGAAACTTCCCTGTCATGCCGCGGTCCAGCCGCAAGATGTGATCCGCGATATCGGTCGGGAACAGCGATGAGACCAGCGGATCATGCCCCGGCACCACCAGATCGCGGCGTGAGGCAAGGCGTTCCGAGCCGGCCGAACCCGTCCAGCATGTCCTGCAGATCGACGACGATCGGGAACGGGATGCCGGTCCAGATGTTTTCGTAGAGATGCGTGGCGTCCGAGGCGAGGCAGAGCCAGCCCGCCTTGGTGCCGCACCCGCACCGCCTGCAGGCCCCGCGAATGGCCGCCGATGCGGTGCACGGTGACGCCCTCGGCGACCTCGCCGTCGCCGTCGTGAAAGATCGACGCGGCCGGCGTAGAGCCGCTTCACCGCCTCGCAGACATGATCCGCCGGTGAACGGGGCGCGCAGCACGTGATGGCACATGCAAGGCCCGGTGGCATAGGCCATTTCCGCAGCCTGCATGTGAAGCGTCGCGTTCGGGAACAGGTGCAGTCCGCCAGCATGGTCCCAGTGCAGATGGGTCACGATGATCGTGGTGATATCGCCGGGCCGCAGATCGAAGGGCGCCAGCACCGCGCCTGGGATCGCGGCCGAACGGGCGGTTCCGCGCCCGGCCTCGGCGGCATCGAACCCGGTATCGACGAGGATCACCTCGTCGCCCCGGCGCAGCAGCCAGACGAAGAAATCCAGCGGCGAGGCGCGCCAGATGGTCATCGGTGAAGATGAAGTTCTGGGCTCGCGGCCGGTCCTTGTGATCGGCATATTTGATCGCGAACACCTCCCAGAGATCGCTCATGTCCCGGCCTCTCGCTGCTATGCGCGGCCATCCGACCATGCCGAGCGCACCGCTTGCAAGACTTTCCAGCCTGCGAGAGACTGGCCGCGCAGGAACGGGAGGCGATCATGCCAAGAACATTCACGATAGCGGTGTTCGAGGGCGACGGTATCGGGCCAGAGGTCATGGCCCCGACGCAGGCGATCCTGCGCGGCCTCGCTGGCGCCGCACCGGACTATGCGCTGGCCTTCACCGGCGCTGCCCGGCGGTGCCGGATGCTACCGCGATACCGGTGAGGCCTTGCCCGCAGCCTCGATCGCCGCCGCACGCGCCGCCGATGCGATCCTGCTCTCCGCGATGGGCCTGCCCGGCATCCGCTACCCCGATGGCACCGAGATCACGCCGCAGATCGACCTGCGCATGGAGCTCGGACCTTTATGCCGGCGTCCGCCCGGTGCGCACGGTGCCGGGCCAGCCGTCGCCGCTGACGGCGGCTGCGGACCACCCGATCGACTTCGTGCTGATCCGCGAAAGCACCGAAGGGCCTGTTTCACACCCAGGGCAGGGGCGAGGTCGCGCGAGAACGAGGCGTTCGAGACGCTGCGGATCACCCGCGCCACCAGCGAGAAGCTGTTTCGCTTCACCTTCGATCTGGCGCAAGCAGCGCCGCGCGGCGGGCAAGGGCAGGGGCCGGGTCACCTGCGTCGACAAGGCCAACGTGTTCCGCGCCTTCGCGTTTTTCCGCGGCATCTTCGATGCCGAGGCCGCGCGCCACCCCGACCTGACAGGCCGATCATGCCTATGTCGACGCGATGGCGCTTTGGATGGTGCAGCGGCCGTGGGATTTCGACGTGATGGTGACCGAGAACATGTTCGGCGATATCCTGTCGGACCTTGGCGCCGGGCTGATGGGCGGGCTGGGCATGGCGCCCTCGGCCGATATCGGCGACGATCACGCGGTGTTCCAGCCCTGCCACGGCACGGCGCCCGATATCATGGGGCAGGGGCTGGCCAATCCGGTGGCGATGATCCGGTCGGGCGCGATGATGCTGGACTGGCTGGGGCGGCGGCACGGGTTGCCGGCGATGGTCCGCGATGCGGCGCGGCTGGACGCCGCTGTCGATGCGGTGTCATTTCGGCGGGCAAGGTCCTGACCGCGCGATCTCGGCGGCAGCGCCGGGACCGGCGAAGTCGCCGAGGCCGATCGAGCGGGAGCTGGCCCCGTGAGCTTGCGCGTCGCCTGCCTTGGGGCCGGCTATTTCGCGCGGTTTCACCACGAGGCATGGGCCCGAATTCCGCGCGCGCGAACTGGTCGGCGTCGCCGATCAGGATATTGCCCGCGCCGACGGCCACGCGGCCAGCCCGCCTATCCAGATCTCGCCGCGCATGCTGGAGGCGACACGCCCCGATATCCTCGACATCATCGTGCCGCCCGCCGGCCCATCTGGATGCTATCCGGACGGCGCTGGCCGCCGGGGTCAAAGGCGATCATCTGCCAAAAGCCCTTCTGCACGTCTCTGGCCGAGGCGGACACAGGCCGCCGGCCTTGCCGCCGCTGCCGGTATCCCGTTGATCGTGCACGAGAATTTCCGGTTTCCAGCCGTGGTATCGCGCGATCAAGGCCGCAGATCGCCGCGGGCCGTCTGGGCGAGTCCATGCAAGCCAGCGTTCCGGCTGCGTCCCGGCGACGGGCAGGGGCCGCGCGCCTATCTGGACCGGCAGCCCTATTTCCAGACCATGCCGCGCTTCTGGTGCATGAAACCGGCGTCCACTGGATCGACACCTTCCGCTTCCTGCTGGGCCCGATCACCGCGGTCTATGCCGATCTGCGCCACCTGAACCCGGCCATCGCCGGCGAGGATGCGGGCGATCATCCTGTTCGACCATGCCCGCGGCGCGCGGTCGCTTTTCGACGGCAACCGGCATCTTGACCATGCCGCCAGAAACCTGCGCCACACGATGGGCGAGGCACTGGTCGAGGGCCCCAAGGGCAGCCTGACCCTGACCGGCGACGGTGCGGTGCATTTCCGCGCTTTCGGATCGCGGACCTACGCGCAAACGCTGCCTGCAGCCAGGCCCGCGCGAGGGCTTTGGCGGCGATTGCGTACACGCACTGCAGATCCCATGTCGTCGCGGGCCTGCTGGACGGCACGCCACTGGAAAACACCGCCCAGGATTACCTGACCGTGCTCCGGATCGAAGAGGCGATCTACCGTTCAGCGCGCGAAGGCCGCAAGCTCACGCTTTAGCGGCTGCAATAGGCCTGAGCCGTCGCGCCGAACTGCTTGTAGCGCTGCCAGAACGCCTCGTGCGTGCGCTGGTCCGATTGCCGGATCTACTGCGCCTTGTCGGGGTTCTTGAAGAAATCCGAAGCCATCTGTCTGATCCGACCCCGACAGCGTCAGGTTCGCCGCCTGCTGGATGCAGCCGCAAACGGCGCGGCTGGCACCTTGCCTGCTGGAGCCCAGACAGGCCCGTTCCACGATCCCTACGGCCCAAAGCTGCGTCGTCGTTCCCATGACCACCAGTGTGGCCAGCAAGATTTTTCTCATCGTCCGCCTCGATCCGATCCGCCGCCTGCATTATGCAATGTCATCCGGATCCGTTAACCCTGCGTAAAAATGCCCCAAGCCGAAGACCGTATTTCAATTCACAACTTTGGCGGTGACGCACCGTCACATCTGGGCGCGCCTCGCGGGCAGAACGGCCTGTTCAGTGCACGCTGAAACCGCTAGACCCGACGCGTATTCAAGGTCAGAAGATACGTCATGGTTCAGGTTTCCATCGTTATCCCCATGAAAAATGAGGGGCAGAATATCGGCACGTTGATCGGCGATATCCTGGCCGCCTGTGCGGATGACGATATCGAGGTGATCGCCGTCGACGATGCATCGACCGACAATTCCGCCGAGGTCGTGCGGCGATTGATGGCGACGCATGGCGAATGTCCGGCTGGTGCAACATGACCGCTCTGGCGGGCAAAGCGCCGCCGTCCATTCCGGTGTCCGCGCCGCCAACGGCGCGATCATCGCCACGCTGGACGGCGACGGTCAGAACCCGCCCGCCGAATTGCCGAAGCTTTACGCGCCGCTGATCGACCCGGCAGCGCCCGCAGATCTTGGCCTTGTCGCCGGGCAGCGCGTCAAGCGGCAGGATACCTGGTCGAAACGCTATGCCTCGAAATTCGCCAATGCGCTGCGCGGCTGGGCGCTGAACGACGGCACCCGCGATACCGGTTGCGGGCTGAAGGCGTTTCGGCGCGAGGCGCTTTCTGGCGCTGCCGTTCTTCAACCACATGCACCGCTACCTGCCCGCGCTGTTCAAGCGCGACGGCTGGCAGCTGGCGCTGGTCGATGTCAGCCACCGGCCGCGCATCGCCGGGCAGCTCGAACTATTCCAACTGGCAGCGCGGGTCTGGTAGGGGCCGTGGACCTGATCGGGGTGATGTGGCTTCTACGCCGTCGCAAGACCGCGACAGCCACCGAAGCAGCGCCAAAGGCCGGACCGAACCAATGACCACGATCATGAATTTCCTTGACGTCGACAGCTGGTTCGAGTTCTGGTGGGTCGTCTTCGGCCTTGGCGGCCAGTTGCTGTTCACCGCGCGGTTCATCGTGCAATGGATCGCGTCCGAGCGCGCCGGGCGCTCGGTCGATCCCGATCGCGTTCTGGTATTTCTCGATCAGCGGCGGCGCGATCCTGCTGGCCTATGCGATCTACCGCGCCGATCCGGTGTTCATCCTCGGCCAGTCGCTGGGCGTATTCATCTATTCTCGCAACCTCTGGCTGATCCATGCGGAAAAGAAGCGTGCAGGTCTATCTGAGTGATCATCTCCGACATGGCTGGGCCGCTCCTGCCGCGCTGATCGTCCTTCTCGTCACGGTGTTGCGCCTTGGCGTGCTGTCGCTGACCCAAGGCCGATGTCTTCGTGGACGAGGCGCAATACTGGCTCTGGGGCCAGAACCTCGATTTCGGCTATTACTCCAAGCCACCGCTGATCGCCTGGGTGATCCGTGCCACCACCGACCTTGCCGGCTCGGACAGCGCCTTCTGGATCCGTTTTCCGGCACCGATCTTTCACGGTGCCACGGCGACTGATCCTCGGCGCCTGGGCGGCGCGGCTCGTTCGACGTCAGAACGGCGTTCTGGACGGCCATCGGCTACGCGACGCTGCCGATCGTCGCCGTCGGCAGCATCATGATCTCGACCGACACGATCATGGCGCCGTTTCTGGCGGCGGGCCTCTTGTTCTACTGGCGGCTGCTGGACCGGGGCCGAGCGACGGATGGGCTGATCTCAGGCGCGATGATCGGGGCCGCGTTCCTGGCCAAATATGCCGGCGTGTACTTCTTCATCGGCGCGGCGCTTGCGGCCATTATCGTTCCGGGCCGCCGCCCGAGCCTTGCGCAACGCGGCGGCTCTGCTGGCCGCCTTCGCGCTGGTGATCTCTCCGAACATCCGGTGGAACCTCGCGCAATGATCTGACGACGCTCGAACATACGCTGGACAATGCTCGTGGGTTCGGGATGCCGGCGAACGGAGCACTGCTGCACCCCGTTGCCCTGCTCGAGTTCTTCGCGACGCAGTTCGCCGTCGCCGGCCCGATGCTGTTTCGCAGCCCTCCTGATGGCCAGCGCGCAGCCCGGATCCGAAGGACTCCGCGCAGCTTCTGCTCTTCTCGCTGCCGATCATCGCGCTGGTCAGCATTCAGGCGCTGCTTGTCGCGCGCCTATGGCAACTGGGCGTTCGCGGCCTACCTGCCGGGCACGCTGGCCGCAGTCGCGTGGCATGATCAGCCCGGTCCCGCCGCTGGCTCTGGACTGTCGCTGGCGATCAACGCTCGCGCTGTCGCTGGCGGTCCCGGCGCTGACCATCTTCGGCACCGGCCTCACCATCGCCGGCCGCCCGATCCTTGCCGCGCTACATGGGCCGGCAAGACCTTCGCCGCCAGATCCTTGATACTGGCGGACGAAACCCGCCCCGCCGCTATCGTGACCACCGACCGCGACGTGCTGGCCGACCTCTTCCTGACCGGCCAGCGCTCCCGATCCCGATCCGCGCCGTGCCGCCGACGCGGCCGGGCGATGAACTACTACGAACAGACCTATCCGCTGGAGCCCTCGAAACCAAGGGCCGGATCCTGTTCATCACCAACCGCAAGCGCCTGCTTTGCGGAACCGAGGAGGTGCGCCCGCTCGCGCCCTTCCGACACCGAGGGCGGCGCCTATGACCGACAAGGACCTGCGCGCCTATCTGCTTGCTGCCCGATTGCTATGAGGCGATGCGCTAAGGCGACTTGACCCGTGGCAAGAGCGCCCCTGAGGATTGTGCTATGGTGCGGCATGGCGCTGAACCGCACGTGGGAAGGTCCGCAGCGGATGGAATGGCAGGCCTGCCGGCTACAGCAGGAATGGCTGGCCGGGCAGGGGATCGAGGCGGGCTTCAACTGGTTCGGGATCCACCTCGCCTCGACATGCCCGCGCGAAATCCACCCCTGACCGCCGGGCCAAGCCGGACAGCCCTCAGACGCCGGATACGATGTCGAACTCAACCTCATGCTCGGCACCCGCCGAACCATCGTCGGCCTGCGGAACATAGCGAATCCTGACGTCCTCGAACTCGATATCCACAGCTTCGCTGATCAGTTCCAGCGGGTCGTCCAGACCGCCGTTCTCCATCTGGTAATCGGTCAGCACGCAATTCGTCATCGTGATCATCAGATAATCCAGAGGCGCCTCGCCACTGTCCTTGCGCACCGTCAGCACGATCTCGTCGAAAGACCTGCCCGCGCAGCGTTGCCAGCGTCAGAAACGGAGACGCCACGTCATAGGATTTCAGCACCGTCAGATCGTGCACGTTCGCCCTGACACGCCTGCGCCCGGCGCCCGCCGCCGCACCCGAACCCGCGCTGACACCCCAGCTTAACCCGTGAATGTCGATCTCATCCTTGTGGCCAACGGCCTTGCTCTCTCCCTTGATGTCGGGAACGTTCAGAAATCCGGTGATAGGCATGGTGCAATCTCCCTGGGACTGAATAAGGTGTCGTAGGGGAAGGTTAACGAAACCGACGGGGCGGGCCTATTAGGGAATACCTGACCCTCTTTGCAGGGCGGACGCCCGAGGATTCATTCGGTCGGCAAGGGCGGATCTTAGCCCGTTGCAGACCTGTCTGCTCAGCTTGAATACCTTTGATGCGTGCGGTGGATCGCGTTACAAAGAGGCCCGGTTCACGAAACACAGCGTTGTCATGATTACCGATATCGAGGACTATTTTTCGAAAGGATGCGGACGCTGCAAGCGCTTTGCCACTCCAGATTGCTCGACAAGGCAATGGAGCGGTGGCTTGCACGAACTGCGCCGGATCTGCCTCGATTTAGGGCTGGTCGAGACCGTGAAATGGGGACATCCCTGTTACATGCATGCAGGTCGCAATATCGCGCTCATCGGCGCCTTTCGTGGCGATTTCCGCATCAGTTTTCTTAACGCCGCCTTGCTGAAAGACCCTGAAGGTGTCCTTGAAAAGCGCGGGCCGAATACGCGTCACCCCGACATGATCCGCTTTGACGGCAATGCACAGGTGGCTCGGATGCAACCGGTCATCCTGTCCTATCTGAAAGAAGCGATGGGGTATGCCGAGGCGGGTATCAAACCGCCAAAACTGGAAAGTGAGGTCGAACTGCCCGATGAATTGGTCGAGGCTCTGGATACCGATCCCGAACTTGCCGAGGCGTTTCACAGCCTGACTCCGGGGCGGCAGAAAAGCTATGCGATCAATCTCAACGCGGCGAAGAACCCCGAAACGCGCATTTCACGCATTGCCAAATTCCGCAATAAAATCCTCGCGGGAAAGGGCGCATTGGAGCGATGAGCCGGGATTTCGGAAATCGCTTTTGTCCGCCATTGCAGGCACTTGCTGCAAATAACCGCACTCGCATTCAGCAATCCGGAGTGTCCCCGGCACCGCAACGTCGGCCAAAGCCGCAAGCCCCCTTCACCGCCTAATGCGAAACCCCGCCTTGATCCCGCCCGGATCAACATCGTCCGTCCAGACATCCGTTACCCGCGCCGCCCCCGGCCCCTCGCGCATCGCCAGCACCATCTGCTTTACCGCCGCCTCGGGCCCCGCAACCAGCGCCTCGACCGAGCCGTCATCCCGGTTCCGCACCCAGCCCCGCAACCCCAACCGTCTCCGCCTCGGCCCGCGCCCACGCGCGGTAAGCCACCCCCTGCACCCGGCCGGTAACGCGGATATGATAGGCGATGTCTGGCATGTGGTCCTTTCGGAGCGGTGGGTGTGGGTGTTGGGGGAGTATAGCATGGGTTGGGGTGTGGTGGGATGCCTTGAGGGTCGGTTGTAAGCCAACGATCCTGCCTATTGGCTGTCGTCACCGCTCCACCAACGCACGAAACGACCGACGACATCTGCAAGCCATTGCGCACGTTTGTCGCCCTTCATCGCCTTGTCGATCCACTGCGAAACAGTCACGGTCCAATTGGTGAGCCGTGCGCGCACCGATTTCGGCGGGTATTCATGCTCAAGTATGACCTCGACATCGCTTTCCAGAATTTGTCGGGCGTCCACGTGCCAGGTCGCCACCAATCACCTCGGGATCCGAGCGATTTCCGAGCGATCGGAAGGCGTAATCGGCGCGGGTTGTGCAAGTTTTGCCAGTCTTGCGCAGCGTGTCCGTGCCTCGGGGTGTAGCTCATTGATTTCCTCGACCACTGCGTAAAGAGCGTTTTGAAGATTGATCAAAGCGGCATCTTTCGGATAGCGCTCACCGATTGTCATTTGAAAACTCAGGCAGGCGTCAAAAAATCCCGTCGCTGAAAGGCTTGCATTGCTGTTGTGATGATCAAGCGCTCTGCGAATGGTGATTGTCTCGTAAGAGTCCTCGCGCAGGCCGTTTCCCCCGACGATTCAAGTGCATTGCCCAGAGCACTTTCAATACGCTCACAGGAGAACTCCAAAATGTCGGGCGCGAGGTGGTCTTCCTCTTCCATGCGAAGGACATTTGAATCCACGTCGCGCAAGAGACCTGGAGAAACCGCCGTTCGATGCCGAAGCCTGATCTTTTCGATTATCCTAGCAATATGCTCCGGCCCTTTCTCCCAGTCCTCATCCGGGATCAGCGCGACCTCATTCTGCAACTCCCAATCCAGCGGTTTTCCGATGAGAAACCCCTGATACCAGTCGCGCCAGAACGACCATTCGGGGCCGGACTCAAGGAGGTTGGATCGACCGCGCAGCGCTTCGGCCAGCCAGTCCGGCACTCGCGGCTCGTGCCAGATCGGCTCATCAAGCAACCTGTCAGGTTCAATCTCAGCATCGGCATATGCGGCGGCATAGACGGAATTGGCTGCGGTACTTGCCGCGGCGTCGGCGGTAGCACCGGCGGCAGCAAGGGCGCCATCGGCAGCGGCTTTAGCGGCTCCGTTGGCATAGCGGGACGGTCGGTTGCATTGGCCGCGGCAAAGACGGCGGCGTAGGCGGCATACCTGCGGTCGCCATCACCGGCGGCATAGAAGGCGTTAACGGCGTCATCGGAAGCGCGCGCGGCAGCGGTCTTGACAGCGGGGGTCGGCGTCGTGCGCCAGACCCCGCTGTCAGGATGGCACGGGCTGTCAAGAATGCAAGATTGAAGATTTCGGGATTGAGTTGGTCGACATTAGTGAGAAGAGGGAACACACGCAAAGCCGCGCGCGCTGCGATAATAGTGCGAACTTCCCGCGACTGAGTATTCAGCCAGGCCTGAAACTGCTCTCGGTTTTCGATGCGGCATGCCTGCTCATATCCGCCTGACGTCAGCCTACACAGCATCTGGCGGCAATCAACCCACCTTGGCCACACCACCCACCCCGTGATCCGAAACCACGCCTCGTACCCCCTCGGGCTCAACCGCATCCGTCGCAGACCATCCGTCCCGCGCCGAACGCAAACCCGCTCGCTCTCGACCTGCCCAGCCCTTGTGTCAACCCGCACCGCCCGCCACATCAGATTCCCTAACAAAGTCCGAACGGAATTTCTCAACCCATTGATCTGAAAGACTATCCCCTTGCGTCCACATGTGGACACGGCGCGGCGGCGGCCATCGTCACCTGAACGAAAACCTCAGAGAATTTATCCCCCGCGGCCGCTTCCAGACCGCTTGAGCCGCCTCAAAATCCCGATCATATCGCCTGACCACGACCGACCTGAAAAACATCCGCAATTTCTCCATCTCGCCCATATCGACCACGCGAATTCCACGCGCGTCTACCCGGCTGATCCAGCTAAATGATGAAAACGGGTGCGGTCCATGGCGTCGACAAGCTCGCCGTCATCAAGCCCCAGATGGTCGACATCAAGGAACTCGGCCCCGGCGAGATCGGCATCTTCACCGGCTCGATCAAGCAGGTCCGCGACACCCGCTGTCCACCAGCAACCGCCGCGACAGGATCGACCTCAATCGGGCCGCACCTGTCGCACCTGTCATGTCGCGAACGGAGAGCGGATAATCAGTTACCGACCGTGTTCTGATTGGTGTTCTGATTGGTGTTCTGATTGGTGTTCTGATTCTGGTTCTGATTCTGGTTCTGGCCCGTTGGATCATCGACCGGCACATCCGGCACGTCGGGGACATCCGGCACGTCGGGAACCTCCGGCACTTCCGGGATCTCGGGCACGGTGTTGGGCGAAGTCCCCGACGCATCCGACGTTCCGGGCGTGATGGTCGCGCCGGTCGAGATCACCGGGCATAGCGGAAGATCCGCGGTGTAGGCGCCGCCGATTGGAACATTTGCCGGTCGGCAATCCGGGTTGCCATACTTGTCGAAAACCGGTTCGGCGTAAATCACGGTGGGTTTCGGCGCGCAAGCGGACAGCGCAATTGCCAAACCAACTCCACCCAGAAGGGTTATATTTCTTGTCATCTTTATCCCTTTCGTTTCAGTACCAAGGACCGATCCCGCTCGCTTCGGTGTGTCGCAGCACAGCCGCAATTCCGCCGTTCTCTCAGACCGGAGTCCCTTGTCGGCCACCTTAACGGAAAAACACATTCACGAATTGACAGAGATCAAGACCGCCAAGTCCGTCCCCGGCAACCCGGCCGTGGCCGACAACCGCACGAGCTGGCCAAGCTATTGCGGGCAGGGGCGCAGCCGCTACGTCGTCCCCGCTTGACCCCCAAATGAATCCCGATCATATCCGGCCCACCATGACCGACCTGAAAAACATCCGCAATTTCTCCATCGTCGCCCATATCGACCACGGGAAATCCACGCTCGCCGACCGGCTGATCCAGCTGACCGGCACCGTCGCCGAACGCGACATGAAGGCCCAGATGCTCGACTCGATGGATATCGAGCGCGAACGCGGCATCACCATCAAGGCCAACTCGGTCCGCATCGAATACCCCGCGAAGGACGGCCAGACCTATATCCTGAACCTCATCGACACCCCCGGCCATGTCGATTTCGGCTACGAGGTCAGCCGCTCCATGCGCGCCGTCGAAGGCTCGCTGCTGGTGGTCGATGCCACCCAAGGCGTCGAGGCGCAGACGCTGGCCAACGTCTACCAGGCCATCGACGCCGACCACGAAATCGTCCCGGTCCTCAACAAGATCGACCTGCCCGCGGCGGAAGTCGATCAGGTCAAGGCGCAGATCGAGGATGTCATCGGCATCGACGCCTCCCAGGCCATCGAGATCAGCGCCAAGACCGGCATCGGCATCCCGGACGTGCTCGAGGCCATCGTCACCCGCCTGCCCGCCCCCAAGGGCGACCGCGACGCGCCGCTCAAGGCCATGCTGGTCGACAGCTGGTACGACGCCTACCTCGGCGTCGTCGTCCTGATCCGCGTCATGGACGGCGTGATCAAGAAGGGCGACCGCATCAAGATGATGAAGACCGGCGCCGTCTACGGCGTCGACAAGCTCTCGGTCCTCAAACCGCAGATGGTCGACATCGCAGAACTCGGCCCCGGCGAGATCGGCATCTTCACCGGCTCGATCAAGCAGGTCCGCGACACCCGCGTCGGCGACACCATCACCCACGAAAAGAAACCCGACCGCCACCGCCTGCCGGGCTTCAAACCCGCGCAACCCGTGGTCTTCTGCGGCCTCTTCCCGGTCGACGCCGCCGAATTCGAGGATCTGCGCGACGCGATCGAGAAACTCGCCCTGAACGACGCCTCGTTCAGCTACGAGATGGAAACCTCCGCCGCCCTCGGCTTCGGCTTCCGCTGCGGCTTCCTTGGCCTCCTGCACCTCGAGGTCATCCGCGACCGGCTGGAGCGGGAATACGATATCGACCTGATCACCACCGCGCCGTCCGTGATCTACAAGGTCCACATGCGCGACGGCTCGGAGCTCGAGCTGCACAACCCCGCCGACATGCCCGACCTCACCTATGTCGACCATATCGAGGAACCGCGGATCAAGGCCACCATCCTCGTCCCCGACGACTACCTCGGCGATGTCCTCAAACTCTGCCAGGACCGCCGCGGCATCCAGCTTGACCTGACCTATGCCGGCTCCCGCGCGCTGGTCGTCTATGACCTGCCGCTGAACGAGGTCGTCTTCGACTTCTACGACCGCCTCAAATCCGTGACCAAGGGCTATGCCAGCTTCGACTACCAACTGATCGGCTACCGCGAGGATACCCTCGTGAAAATGTCGATCCTGGTGAACGAGGAACCCGTCGACGCGCTGTCCATGATGGTCCACCGCGACCGGGCCGAGGCGCGCGGCCGGATGATGTGCGAGAAACTGAAAGACCTGATCCCCCGCCACATGTTCAAGATCCCGATCCAGGCCGCGATCGGCGGCCGGGTCATCGCCCGCGAAACCATCGCCGCGATGCGCAAGGACGTGACCGCGAAATGCTATGGCGGCGACGTGACCCGGAAGAAGAAGCTGCTGGAGAAGCAGAAGAAGGGCAAGAAGAAGATGCGGGAGTTCGGCAAGGTGGCGATTCCGCAGGAAGCCTTTATCAATGCGCTGAAAATGGACAGCTAAGGCTGTCCATTTTTAGGGCGGGTGGGCGAAAGCGATTGGCGAAGCCAATTGCGTGCCCACACGGTGGGGTTGAGAGCGGGATCAATGCGTTGAAGATGTATGGGTGCCGGTTAAGCCCGCCTGAAGTAATTGGAAAGTTGGGCCCGGTTACTGTTAGGTTTTCTCGATGATAGAGAAGAACATCTGGACGCAGCGAACGAAATTCACAATTATCAGGAATACATTCCAACACCACAGCAAGACCACCACTTGCGTAGTGCTTCCAAATTCAATGGATTTCGGGTCAAGAATTGTCAGCAAATATGTAATGAAGACGATCCCAAGAGTCCAAACTATAGTGAATTGCATCAAACCAAGCATGCTCTTAAATGTTATCGTTTCGCGAATAGCCTCAAGGAACTTGTTGCTTCGGGTTGCGATGAAAACGTAAAACGTGGATAGAAATCCAGAAAATATAGCTAAGATATTGAAAATACCAGAATAAATGGCGGAGGAATTGTAGGCGGTGTCCTGTGAAACGAGTTGAATGAACAGCGTCGCACAAACCGCCAGCAGGAGTGCCTTTGCTAAGGGGCCAATAGAAAGAAATGAGTTACTCCATTTCGATATTTTGACTGTCATCTGCATTATGGTCCGTAAATGCGCTGAATTATCGGCAAGTGATCATTGAAAGTTTGGGCAAGAAATTGTCTGCGCGCTGCATAGTTTACGGCAACGTTTTCGCTGTCCAAGTCCAGCGTCGCGGTTCCCTTTAACTGCTCGGAGAAAATGTCGATCGCATCAGGTTCTTCGCTGATCTTAACTTGGAATTTTTCAACATGATCGCGGTTTCCTGAAGCCCACTGAATAGCCCTCCCTATAGCATTCATGCTCAGAACTCCGTCTCTATTTCCCCGCGGCCAACTGCATGTAACTTCAATATTGGGTCCGCCGAATGCATTTGCGAGTTTCTGCTAGATTGTCTTCTATCGGCAGATCTCGTCCTCAACAGAATTCATGTCAGCCGGTCGGGCTACGCGGAATGTAACACGTCTTGGCGTCCCGTTGCGCAAATTTTGCAGAGCAGTTTGTGAAAGCACGGGCGACAAAAGAAAACCCTTGTGTGGATTGAGCCTCGCCTTAACCAGCGCATCCATCCGAATGGGTGTAACCGCCTCCCGGCGGCTTTCGAGCAAAAGTACATTCAGTTGCGCATGATATCTAAAGGCGCAGCGGTGACCGAGTGGATTGGCATTGCCTTGCAGAGGTCGACCTTGTTGAGCGATGGGCGGTAAGTTCTCTGTTTGCTGACGCACGAATTCGCCGTCCACAAAGCCGTTTCCGGCGATAGCTGGATCGAACTCAAAGCTTTCGATTCGCACTCTGGCTCCGCCGTAAATCGTTTCATACTCATCTTTTCGAGGATGCTGCCATAATTGATGAAGGCAATCATAAAGAGTGGCGTTATTCTGGTCGGCGTTTTCGACTTGATAGAATTGGGCCTTAACGGTGGAATCCATTCCGCATCCTCTGATCAAATTTGTTCAGTTGATGGTGCAATTTTGGGTATAGTCATTCAAGTAAAAACAACCAGTTGTTGAGCAAGCGTCGGGTGCGTTCCAACCCACTATCCCCCCAACCTTCCCGGCAAAGCCGGGCAGCGCCCGAACCGCCCCCACGGGGCGGGCGCTTCACGCCCACCCCTCGGTCCGGGCGCTGCGTTTGCCGCTACGCAAGCGTGCCCACTAGCTTATTGTTGCCCCGGCGTCGCCTGCTGTATGAACCGACAAATAAGATAATGAAAATACAGGAGTGGACTTTGGCTTTCACACACATCGCACGCGTCATTGCATTGTTTTCTGATGGGTCTTGGGTTGCTGGGGGCGGCGCTCGCAGTTGCCATCGCCAGCGGGCCGCTCGCCAACCGAAAATGCGGCACGCTATTTGAGCACAACAACCGGAAACGCAATAGACAAGTCCTTGTATTATTTTTTTGTCGGGCTATGCCTCGGCCGTCGCTACAGACATCAGCCGGTCGCTGAGAAAAGACGCAAAGAATAGTAAGCGCACAGGTGGGCTTTCGGCCCAAGCAGCGCCCGAACCGCCCCCGTCGTGCCGGAGGCACGCCTCGCGGCGTGACGCGGGCGCTTCACGCCTTCCGGCCCTTCGCTGTCGCTACGGACGTTCGGGCCTGACGGCTTGCCACTGGCAACCCGTCCGGGCGGCCCTCACCCCCTCGGCCCGGGCGCGGCCCGTCGTTCAAATCTTGTCGTTGAAACAGACGTCGGGCGGGCTCACGCCCGCCGCTCTGGCCTAGAACAGCCCGTCGCCGCCCTTGTCATTTTCAATCGCCTCGTCGGCGATCACCACACCGGCAGCGCCGATGGCGACCGGGACGCAGCCCGACAAAGCGGCACCCGCCGTCGCAAGTGCCAGTATCAGCCAGAGTTTGTTTTGCATGCATGTTCCTCCTCGCGCCAGAGTAGCGTGCATTCCGCCAAGCGCCAGACCTGTTGTGCACGCGCGCACCGCCCGGCGCCATTCAAACGCGCCGAGAGGTCGGGTTTCGCGCAACCGCGCCCCGGTCGCACCCCTGCAACCCGCCGCTACCGGGCCTTGTCGAGCGACACGATATAAGCCGTCAGATCCGCCACATCTTCGGCCATCAGCAGGTTCTCCATCGCGGGCATGCTGGCGTGCAGCGCCGGGAACCAGATCCGGGCGGTGATCTGATCGGGCGCGCGGAACACGGCGATCGAGGCAAAGCTGGGCGGAAAGGTCTTGAAGCCGCCGCCGGGGCCGATGTCATGGCAGCGCGCGCAATGCTCACCCGCCAGCGCCTGCCCCTTCGCGGCGTCACCGTCCTGCGCGACGACGGCCGAAGCCATCGCCAATCCCGCAGCAAGTCCTGCAAGGGTCGCTTTCATCGGATATCCTTCCGGCTGGTTCTGGATGCTGCGATCATACCAGCAAGCACCGCGCAGGCCTTTGATCCGCATCAAGCACGCACACGCCACGATCCGCGCCAGACCCCCAGCCACAATCCCGCCCCATTTCCCGATTACCCTTGCCCAGCGTAAACCGCACCGGAGAGTGACCAATGGGAAAGCTCCTCATCGCCGCAGCGCTTCTGGGCGCCGGATACCTGATCCAGAGCGGCCAGATCCAGATCGGCGGATCGGGCATGCGCAAGACCACAGGCTCGATCGGCAGCTACAGTGCGGCCCCCGGCTCCGCCATCAGCGGCATCACCGGGGCGGCTGCCAAGATCGCCAACTGACCCGCGCCAGCCGGAACCCCAGCCCCACCACAGGCGTTTCCCTTTTCGTCATGAACCGGAAAGGAAACCTGCCATGCCTGCACCGCTTCGCACTTTCATGGTTGTCCTGTGGGCCGCCTGCATCGCCGGCGCCGCCGTGATCGCAGCGCTCAGCCTCGGTTGGGTCGGCTGGACCGCCTTCGCGGCCTCTGGCGCGCTCGGCCTGATCCTTGGCGTGCCGCTGGGCCTGTGGACCGCGCACAAGATCAAACGCGACGATCCCGCCTGGCCGCCGCGCCGTGGTGGCTGGCCGCCGCAGGCCGGAACCTACCGCGACAGCCGCGGGCTGAGATCATCCGACAGCTAGGCCCGAGCCTCTGCCAGCGCCGCCTGTAGCGCCAGACCAGAGCCGCAGCCGCGCTCGGGCAGCACGCCCCGCGCCGGCAATTCAGACCGGCTGCGTATCGCCAGCAGCTGGTCCCACGGGATCAGCGGATCGGGCCAGTCGGGCACGAACTCGTCATAGGTGGTGCGGCACAGCCGGTCGAACTCGGCGTAACCATCCGCAAAGTACCGGCGGATCTGATCGCGCAGCGGCCCGTCGGCGACATGTCCGATCGCATAGCGCGGATCGAGATTGGTCGATTCCGGCAGGATCGTTCCGTTCTCGCGCACCACGATCTTCTTGATCTCGGCCGAAACCCCGCGGTGACAGCCACCGCCATTGCAGACATAGGCCGCACAGGGATGCGCCAGAAAGAACCGCTTGCTGCCACCGATGATGCTGGCCGTCACCCGCTTGCCGGATTTGTTGGCAACGTCCGAGGTCATCATGATCAGCTGCAAAAGCTGCGCCGAACTCAGCTGCTGATCCGCGATTGTGGACCCGCGTCCAAGATCCAGCAGTGGCTGCACCAAAAGCCGCGTCGCGCCACAGCCCTCGACCCAACTCACCACATCGCCGAACTGATCGAAGTTTTCGCGCGATACCGTGGTGGTAACGGTCACATCGACCCCCGCCGCCACCAGATGGCTCACACCGCGCTCGGCCCGCTCGAACGCCCCGTCCGAGGCGCGGAACCCGTCGTGATAGGCTGGCGTGCCGTCGATACTGACATGCACGTTCAGCCCCAGTTCCGCGAACAGGTCTGCATCGCGTGGCTGCACCCGCGTGGCATTGGTGCACAATGTCGTGGTCAGATCCGGAACCTCTGATGCGATCCGCAACAGGTCGCGCAGGCCGGGATACAGCATCGGCTCGCCGCCCGTCACGAACAGCGTGCCGACGCCCATTTCAGGTGCAACCTGCACCGCTTGCGCGATCCAGTCGAAAGGAAGTTTATCCCGCCGCCGGGGCGAGCCGTCCATGTAGCAATGCTTGCACTCAAGGTTACACCGTCCCGTGAGGTGCAGCATCAATGTTGCCGCAGCCATCTTCCGGCCTCCGCATTGGGGGTGGTGTCAGCCGCGCAGCCCCATCGCGGCAATATCCGCGACATGCGACAGTTCGGTTCCGCCGAACAGAATGCCGATCTTTGGCCTCGGTCCCTTGGGTCCTTTCGGAACGGTTCCGAAATCGCCGCCCTCGAACACGTTGACCGATCCGACGCTGACGCTTCCGACAGCCTTGCCGTCAAGTGCTGCGCGCGCCACCTGATCCACGATCTGCGCATGGATCTCTGCCGCGGCACTGGCCGCAACGGTATTGGCGAATTCCAGCAGTCGACCGCTTTCGACAATGGATCTCAGTCCGTCTGCGGACACTTCATAAGACAGTTTTCCGAGCTCTACGTCTTTCATGTTTCGCCCCTGTTAATATGAGTATTGTGAACAATAAGTACCAATTAGAGTACCATGGAATCACTATCGAAACAATGAGTCTCAGCGCCGACCGTCGGCAGCCCCAAGGGCCAAGCGGCCATCCGCCGTCGCCCTCGAACACCGACGGCCAGACCGCCCGCCTCCAGCCATCCCCCACGGCAATGAAAAAAAGGCGGACCCTCAAGGCCCGCCCACACTCGTTACGCACGCAGTTCGGCAACCGATATTAGCTGCCGTACTGGGCTTCAGCGCTTTCCGATTGGATCGCTTCACCGGCATTCTCGATATCCTGACCGGCGCCTTTGACGGTCTCGCAGGCGACAAGGCCCAGAAGGGCAACGAGGGCGAGGGTGATACGGGTCATGTAATTCTCCATTCTACAACTGTCCTGCCAACCCAACGCGGCGCCCCCGGTTTGGTTCCGACCGCATAATTTGACCTCGGTCAAAGTCGGCCGGTCCGGCCCGCCCTAGCGTGGCGCCGAAACCAAAACGGAGAGCATCATGTTCCGCCTCGCTTCGATCCTGTTTTCGATGATCGCCACAACCTGCGCCGGCATCGGCGTCATCGCCGCGTTGACGATGGGCTACGACACGCTTTACCCGATCCTGATCGCCGCCGCGGCCGGTCTGGTGGTGGCGCTGCCCGCCACATGGATCGTGACCAAGAAGATCCGCGAGCAAAACTGACCGCGACGGAAACCGAGGCTTCGCGCGTATCACTTTCGATACGCTGGAAAGAGGCCGTCGATGAAATTGCTTGCCCTGATTTTCGCACTGATTTTCGCGCCGCTTTCGGTGGCGCTGATCGCGACGTCCGAAACCCTTGCCCCGGTCGTGGCGCAGCGGTGATGTTGCCGCGGTTTTGCGGCAAAATGTTGTACAACATCGCGTACAACATTCTTCAATGTTTTAAAGAAAAGCTACAAACATGTTGTACAACATGCGATCAGGCGTCCAGAAACGCCCTGACCGCCGCTTCGAATTCCCGCGGTTTTTCCGCATGCAGCCAATGCCCGGCGCCACGGATCTTGGCAAACCGCGCGGCGGGAAATAATCGTTTGATTTCAGGGCGATGCTCTGCCGTGACATAAGTGCTCTCGGCGCCGGTCAAAAACAGGGCCGGTCCGTCGAAATGCCCCTCGATCTGGGGAAAACCGATGATCTTGTGCATTTCATCTGCCAGCACATCCAGATTGAGACGCCATTTTTTCTCTTTAATATCAAGTGATTGCAGCAAGAACGCCCGCACTCCCTCTTCCTCGACCGCGGGTTTGAGCGCCTCATTCGCTTCCGTTCGGGTGCTCACATAGTCCAGATCGACGCCCCGCATCGCCTCGACCAGATGAATTTGTGTGTGATTATAAGGTGTTGGCGCAATGTCAGCGACCACCAGCCGCCTGACCGCGTCGGTGTGGCGGACGGCCAAAATCATCGCCGCCTTGCCGCCCATCGAATGCCCCAGAACATCCATCCGACCGCCGAAATCTTCAATGATTTCATGTAGATCAGCGGCAATTTCGGAATAGTCATGCGAGCCCGTGCCAGTCGCTTTCGCCGTGGTTTCGCATGTCCACCGCCACGACTTGCCGGTTCTCGGCCAGCCGTTTGGCGATCACACCCCAGTTCCGGGCAGAGCCGAACAGCCCATGCGCAATCAAAAGCGGTGTATTTTCAGTGGGTTGCCCCGAGATGACAGTATTGAGCATGGCCTCAAGTTAGCCAATATCGCGGGGGCTGGCCAGCCCGATCATCGCCCTGTAAACTGCACTGGGGTGAATGGTTATTGGTGTGATCTCAATGACTTACCAGGAACGGGCCGACCATCTGGCGGCGATGATAGAGGAACGGCTGGGCGTTCGGGGCAAGGGGCTTGAGGCCAAACTTCGCCGCGCCGGGCGCTTTTGCCAACCCATATCCACCGCAGTGCCGACCTTCTGGTCGAGGCGATGCATCTGCAAGCCAGCCCGAAATTCGCCCGGCGGATCGATGAACAAAAAGTCGTAAGCGCCTGTAAAAGCGTTGAAAAATATCTTCATGACGATCGACCCGAGAACCCGCCGCATGGACCGCGTCATCGGATTTCTGTCGTCCAATGCGTTCAACCTGCTCGCAACCGGCGGGCTGGTGATCGCCGTTCTGATCTGGCGCGGCTATGTCTAGAGCCGTGCGTCACCGCCCCGGATAGATCGGGAATTTTGCGCAGAGTTTCAAGACCTTGGCCTTGACGCTGGCCTCCACCTCCGCATTGCCATCCTCGCCATGCGCCGCCAGGCCGTCCACCACTTCGACGATCCAATCGGCAATCTGGCGGAACTCGTCTTCGCCGAACCCGCGCGTCGTCCCCGCAGGCGTCCCCAACCGCACCCCCGAGGTTACGGTCGGTTTTTCCGGATCGAACGGAATGCCGTTCTTGTTGCAGGTGATGTTGGCTCGCCCCAGCGCCTGCTCGGTGGCATTGCCTTTCACCCTCTTGGGCCGCAGATCGACCAACAAAACATGGGTGTCGGTGCCGCCGGTCACGATGTCCAGCCCACCCTTCATCAACTGATCGGCCAGCGCTTGCGCGTTCTTGATGACCTGTCCGGTATAGATCTTGAAGTCGGGCCGCAAAGCCTCGCCGAAGGCCACCGCCTTGGCCGCAATGACATGCATCAGCGGGCCACCCTGAATGCCCGGAAAGATCGCGGAATTCACTTTCTTTGCAATGGCTTCGTCATTCGTCAGGATCATGCCGCCGCGCGGGCCGCGCAGGGTCTTGTGGGTCGTTGTCGTGGCGACATGGGCATGCGGGAACGGCGACGGGTGGTGCCCCCCCGCGACCAGCCCCGCGAAATGCGCCATGTCCACCAGCAGCCAGGCACCGACGCTGTCGGCGATCTCTCGCATCCGGGCAAAGTCGATCTGGCGCGGTATGGCGGACCCGCCCGCGATCACGAGTTTGGGCGAATGTTCCTTGGCCAGCGCCAGAACCTCGTCATAGTCGATCCGGTTGTCCTGTTTGCGCACGCCGTACTGGACTGCGTTGAACCACTTGCCGGACTGGTTCGGTGCCGCGCCATGGGTCAGATGCCCGCCAGACGCCAGGTTCATCCCAAGAATGGTGTCGCCGGGCTGCAAGAGCGCCTGAAACACGCCCTGATTGGCCTGAGAGCCTGAATGCGGCTGGACGTTGGCGTAGCCGCAATCAAACAAGGCGCAGGCACGTTCGATGGCCAAATCTTCCGCGATATCAACATATTCGCAGCCGCCATAATAGCGGCGGCCCGGATAGCCCTCGGCATATTTGTTGGTCATCACCGAGCCTTGCGCCTCCATGACGGCGGCCGACACGATGTTTTCCGACGCGATCAGTTCGATCTCGTTCTGCTGGCGCCCCAGTTCCTTGGTGATCGCGCCGAAAATCTGAGGGTCGCGGGATGCAAGGGCTTCGGTGAAAAAGCCGGTATCGCGGTGCGGGGCGTTCATGCGGGTCTCTCCCTTGGGGGTGTCGGGTTGACCGGTGTGTAGCGGGGATTGGATGCGCGAAAAAGCCCGGAAAACGACGCACCCACGGGGATTCGCGGCGAAGGTGACTGGCTTGCAGGGCTTGTGTTTTCGATCCTGGCGCGCAATGACTTTTGGAAACGGGAACCAAGACTATGGCCGCAAAGACAAAAATCGCGTTTGTCGCCAGCGATGTCGTGATCGCGCAGGATGCTTTGGACAGGCTGTCGCGGCGCTACGGAAACGTGCCGCTTGATCAGGCCGAGGTCATTGTAGCACTTGGTGGCGACGGGTTCATGCTGCAAACTCTGCACGGCACCATGGACATCGATGCGCCGGTTTATGGCATGAATTGCGGCACGATCGGCTTTTTGATGAACGAGTTTCACGAAGACGATCTGATCGAACGCCTGTCGGTTGCCGAAGAGGAAGAAATCAACCCGCTCAGGATGGTCGCGGAATGCGCCGACGGATCGCGCCACGAGGCGCTGGCGATCAACGAGGTATCGTTGCTGCGCGCCGGACCGCAAGCCGCCAAGCTGCGTATCAGCATCGACGGCAAGGTTCGGATGGAGGAGTTGGTCTGCGACGGTGCGCTGGTCTGCACACCCGCCGGGTCAACCGCCTACAACTACTCGGCGCATGGTCCGATCCTGCCAATCGGGTCTGACGTTCTGGCGTTGACGGCGATGGCCGCGTTCCGGCCGCGAAGGTGGCGCGGCGCGCTCTTGTCGAAGACATCAAAGGTGCGTTTCGATATCGTCGAACACAGAAAAGCGCCCGGTCATGGCAGATGCTGACAGCCGTTCGGTTCGCGATGTCGTTTGGGTCGAGATCAGCAGCCATCCAAAAGTGGTGCACCGTATCTTGTTTGATCCGGGGCATGGGCTGGAAGAAAGACTTACACGCGAACAGTTTACCTGAGCCGGGCTTCGCCGGAGCCGGCCTTGGCCCAGGCGTCCAGTTTGCGGTAGAGCGTTGAGGGCGACACATCCAGCACATGGGCGGCTTTCGGAACTGAGCCGCCGGTTTCGGTCAACGTTCGTTCGATGACCAAACGCTCGATTTCGGCCAGGGTCTTGCCTCGATAGCCATCAATTTGTGGCCCCCGCATCCCGGAGTTCGGTTCGACGTTGAAGGATTGCTTGAGAGTTGCGGGCAGCATGTCCGGCGTGATGCGATCGGCATCGTGCAGGATCACGGCGTTCTGCAAGACATTCAGCAACTCGCGAACATTGCCGGGCCAGGGGTAGGATAGAAACAGATCCTCGACGGCGGGCGACAGTTCGATGATGGAACGCTTTTCGGCTTGCGCGAATGCCTTGAGCCTCTGTTCTGCGATCTCCAGAACATCGCGGCCCCGGTTGCGCAGTGGCGGCATGTAAATCGGCACTACGTAAAGACGGTAGAACAGATCGGCACGCAGCCGGCCATTTCGAACCTCAGCATGCGGGTCGCGGCTTGTGGCGCATATCAGGCGTGGCCCGATCCCTTTTGCCATGGCCGCAGCCTGTTCGGCAGAGTTCTCGATCAGGTTCAGCAGGCGGGCTTGCATGGCGCTGTCGAGATCGCAAAAATGGTCCAAGAAAAGGGTGCCGCCATTGTCCAAGCCGCGATCAGAGCTTGGACAAGCCCGAAAATCGCCGGATCAGCGTCGTGCGCCGTGATTGCGGCGCAGTCCACAGTGACGAATTTTTCACTGGCGCGATCCGAGAGGGCGTGAATTTCCTGCGCGGCCCTCGACTTGCCGGTTCCGCTTTCGCCAGTCAGAAACACTGTGGCATTCGAGCGGCTGACCGAACGGATCGCGGCCATCACATCTTGGAAGATCTGCGACGATCCGATCATTTCGTCGCCTAGGGGGGGGATGGGGTCGTTGGCTTTGCCGACTTGCGCCAATGCATCGCGAACCGCTGCCATAAGCTCTTTTTCGCGGATCGGTTTCACAAGGTAATCGCAGGCGCCTACCCGCATACAGCTGACCGCATGATCGACCGAACCGTCGGCCGAGATTGCGATGATCCTGATCGAGGGCGATGCGGTCAGGAAATCGCGGATCAGGTCACGACCGTCACCATCGAAGAGGAGCGTATCCAGCACCACCAAATCCGGACCGATCTGCCGGAACCGCGCCTGTGCTTCCATCGCAGTGCGCGCTACGACAACCTCGTGGCCGCTGCCGCGCAGAATTGAGGCCAGGAAGGTCTGGATCGACGGAGTGCTTTCAACCAGAAGGATCGGAACAACGTTCATGATGAACGGCTCCGCATTGCCGTATCAATAGGGCCGGGAACACCGATGATATCTGACGTAACGACGCCCAGGCCATGGTGCTGGCACAGACACGGCAGTACCGGGAACCCGCCAGGGATCGTTTCACAGGGGTCGCAAGCCAAACTCTTACCTCAAACACTCGCAAACCGCGAAAGCCCCCGCTCAGCAATCTCAAGATTTTCGTCCGAAGGGCGCCGGTTGCGTCCCTCGTACGGGGCAAACTAGCGTGATGCTTTTGGCTTACTCAAGCTTTTACGTGAATTTGGGTTAATTTTTACACTCTTGGATAGCCCAGTGTTTTCAAGGCTGAACCAATCTCATCCAGTATGGCCGGATCGTCTATGGTTGCGGGCGGTTTGAAGGATTGGCCATCGGCAATCTTGACCATTGTAGCGCGCAGAATCTTACCCGAACGTGTTTTTGGCAAGGCGGTCGACGACGACTGCCATCTTGAATGCCGCCACCGGGCCGATCCTGTCGCGGACAAGTTTGACCACTTCGGCACATATCTCTGCATGATCACGATCAACTCCGGAATTGAGGCAGAGGAGGCCAACGGGCAGCTGGCCTTTCAGTTCGTCGGACACGCCGATGACGGCGCATTCTGCGACGTCCGGATGGCTGGCCAGAGACCTCTTCCATGCCGCCGGTGGACAGCCGGTGACCGGCAACGTTGATGACGTCATCGGTGCGGGCCATGATGTAGACATAGCCGTCTTCGTCGACATATCCGGCATCGCCGGTCTCGTAGTAGCCGGGGAAATGTTCGAGATAGCTTTTCTTGTAGCGTTCTTCAGCATTCCAGAGCGTCGGCAGCGTACCGGGCGGCAGGGGTAACCTGATCGCGATCGCACCAAGTGTTCCGGCTGACTGCTGATGGCCAGCTTCGTCCAGGGCCTGAATGTCATAGCCCAGGCATAGCGACCGAGGGCGAGCCAATCTTGACCGGTAGCTGCTCTATCCCCATCGGATTGGCTGCAATCGCCCAGCCGGTTTCGGTTTGCCACCAATGGTCGATCACCGGAACCTTCAGGACGTCCATGGCCCAGTGGATTGTATCAGGATCGGCACGTTCGCCGGCAAGAAACAGGGCGCTTAAGGCCGGAAACATCGTACTTTTTGACTTGCTCGCCCTTTCGGGTCTTCACGCTTGATCGCGCGAAATGCGGTCGGGGCCGTGAACAGCGCCTTGATCCCGTACTCTTCAATCATGCGCCAGAAGGTTCCGGCATCGGGGGTTCCGATGGGTTTTCCCTCGAACACGACGGTTGTGTTGCCGTGGATCAGCGGACCGTAGCAGATGTAGCTGTGGCCCACGACCCAGCCGACATCGGAGGCCGCCCAGTACACGTCGCCCGGATCGACGTTGTAGATGTTCTTCATCGTCCAGTGCAGCGCCACCAGATTGCCCGCCGGTGTGACGTACCACGCCTTTAGGGTGTCCGGTCGTGCCGGAGGTGTGCAGAATATATACCGGGTGATTGCCTTCGACCGGCAGGCAGTCGGCAGGCTCGACGCCGTGTTGCACCTCTTGCCAGTCGAAATCGCGACCCGGGATCAGGTCTGGCGGCTGCTGTTCACGTTGGAAAATGATGCAGAATTCGGGCTTGTGCTGCGACAGTTCGATGGCCTTGTCGAGAAGCGGCTTGTAGGCAACGATGCGGCCCGGCTCGATTCCGCAAGAGCCGGCGATGATGGCCTTGGGTGCGGCGTCGTCGATCCGGACCGCCAGCTCGTTCGCCGCAAAGCCCACCAAAGACGACGGAATGAATGGCCCCGATGCGAGTCACGGCAAGCATCGCGACCAGCGCTTCGGGCACCATCGGCATGTAGATAAGGACGCGGTCGCCCTTGGTCACGCCCTTTGGCCGCCAGTGCGCCGGCCAGGTCGGCAACCTTGGCCTGCAATTCGGCAAAGGTGATCTTGGCCTTGGTGTCGGTGACCGGGCTGTCGTAGATGATCGCCGGTTGATCGCCACGGCCGTTTTTCACATGACGGTCGACGGCATTGTAGCAGGTGTTGACCAGCCCGTCAGAGAACCATTCGTAAAGCGGGGCATTGTCGTCGAACAGCGCCTTGGATGGCTTGCGGTCCCAGTCGATCGCTTCGGCGGCCTTCATCCAGAACGCTTCCGGATCGGATTTCCAGGCCGCGTAGACCTCTGCGTATGCCATTGTATGCGTCCTCCTCTGACCGGCGGCTTTATTACGCCTGCGCTGGCTTTCCGGCAAGATCATTGAGCTGCGCAGGATTGTCACGGTTGGCGCAAACAGGAGAGCGAGAACACCCGTCGTGCGCAATATAATTAGTTCACAGCAATGTGATAGGTTCGAAAGTTGCGTTACCTTGTGGATTTTGCGGCGTGGCGTAGATTTTTCATAGGACAAGCATTTCGCTTGCCCGCAACAGAGGGCACGTTGCTATGGGCGACAAAAAACCCGCACCGAAACAGGCCGGCAAACCGGCTTCGGGCGGCAAATCCACCAAGAAGTAATTTTCCCGAACTGAACGCCGTCAGAGAAACCTTTGACGGCGCTTCCTTCAGCCGTAATGCGCAACCGGCGTGCCCGCCAGCGCCGACGATGTTCAACAATCCCCGCGCCGTGATCGACGGCGTTACGATGTGGGCCCGATTGCCCATACCCATCAGGATCGGCCCCACTTCCAGCCCGCCGGCCTTCATTTTCAGAATGTTGCGGACACCGCTGGCGGCGTCGGAATTCGCGAAGATCAGCGCGTTTGCGGCACCAATCAGACGGCTGTTCGGGAATATCCGTTCTCGAAGCGCGGTGTCAAGGGCTGCATCGACATGCATCTCGCCTTCGTAGCGAAGTCGCGTGGTTCCGAATCAAGGATTTCCAGCGCATCGCGCATCCTGTGCCCGAGGATCGCAATCAAGATTGCCGAACTGCGAATGCGAGCAAAGCGCGATGTTTGGCGTCGACGCCGAAGCGACGCATATGGCGTGCGGTGGCGATCACGGTTTCGGCGATCTGCTGCGGCGCGGTTCGGGATGTGACATGGGTGTCAGCGATGAAAAGCGGCCCATCTTCAAGGATCATCAGGCTGAGCGCACCGACCGGGTGCAGGTCTGGCGTGTCCCAGCACCTGCTGTACATAGTTCAGGTGCCACAGATACTGGCCGAACGTGCCGCAGATCAGGCTGTCGGCTTCGTCGCGGTGCACCATGACCGCGCCGATGGCGGTGGTGTTGGTGCGCATGATGGCCTTGGCAAGGTCGGGCGTGACACCCTTGCGCTCGCATCAGGTCGTGATAGGTCGTCCAGTAGTCACGGTAGCGCGGATCGTTTTCAGGATTCACCAGTTCGAAATCCTTCGAAGGCCGGATTGCCAGCCCGGCACGTTCGCAGCGCGCGTCGATCACTTCGGGGCGACCGATCAGGATTGGCTTGTCCACCATTTCTTCCACCATCGCGTTGGCGGCCCGCAGCACGCGCTCTTCTTCGCCCTCGGCAAAAACGATGCGGCGGCTGGCAGTGCGCGGCGGCCGCGAAGACCGGGCGCATGATCAAGGCGGAGCGGAAGACGGACCCGTCAAGCTTGGCTTTGTAGGCCTTCCTAGTCTTCGAACGGGCGGGTCGCCACTCCGGTGTCCATTGCCGCGCCTGCCACGCGCAGATGCCACAACCCCCATCAGCCGCGGATCAAACGGTTTGGGGATCAGGTAGTCGGCACCGAAGGTCAGCTGTTCGTCCTTGATAGGCTGCGGCGGCTTCGGCGCTGGTCGTCGCGCGCGCAAGGGCTGCGATGCCTTCGATGCAGGCGATCTTCATCTCGTCGTTGATCTCTGTCGCGCCGACATCCAGCGCGCCGCGGAAGATGAACGGAAAGCACAAGGACGTTGTTGACCTGGTTCGGATAATCCGATCGTCCGGTCGCGATGATCGCATCCGGGGCCACCGCGCGGGCATCGTCCGGCATGATTTCCGGCGTCGGATTGGCGAGCGCAAAGATGATCGGTCGCTTGGTCATCTTCGCGACCATTTCGGGCTTCAGAACGCCGGCGCCGGACAGGCCCAGGAACATGTCCGCGCCTTCGATTACCATCGCCAGTGACCTTGCGTGCGCCGGGTTGGGCATATGCGGCCTTTTGCGGCGTCATATCCTCGGTCCGGCCTTCGTGCACCAATCCGTGCAGGTCGCAGAGCCAGACGTTTTCACGCTTTAACGCCAAGTTTGAGCAGCATGTTGAGGCAGGCGATGCCCGCAGCTCCGCCGCCGGTGGAGACGATCTTGATATCCTCGAACTTCTTGCCGGCAACGCGCAACGCGTTGGTCGCGGCGGCACCGACGACGATAGCAGTGCCGTGCTGATCGTCATGGAAGACCGGAATGTTCATGCGTTTGCGGCAAAGTATCCTCGACGATGAAACAGTCCGGCGCCTTGATGTCTTCGAGGTTGATCGCGCCGAAGGTCGGTTCAAGCGCGCAGACGATCTCGGCCAGCTTTTCGGGGTCGTTTTCGTTCAGTTCGATATCGAAGCAGTCGATATTGGCGAATTTCTTGAACAGGACCGCCTTGCCCTCCATCACGGGCTTGGCGGCAATGGCCACCGATATTGCCAAGCCCCAGCACGGCGGTACCGTTCGTCACAACGGCAACAAGATTACCGCGTGCCGTGTACCGACTGGCGGTCGCGGGATCGGCCTTGATTTCCAGGCAGGCCTCGGCGACGCCAGGGCTATAGGCGCGTGCCAGATCGCGGCCGTTGGCCAGCGGCTTGGTCGCCCGGATTTCCAGTTTTCCGGGTTTGGGAAATTCGTGATAGTCCAGCGCGGCCTGTCTTGCATTGTCCTGCCGTTGATCCGTCATCGCGATTCCTCCCGCCATACTGAAGTAGTTTAATGTTAAACTACTTTTCGTTCGGCCGCTTCTGCCACCGTGAAGCAACATCCATCAAGCCCGACTTGAAAATCAATGCAAGCCCCTTCAGTGTTCCGGCCAGAATTCGGAGGTGCGACATGACCGAAACCCGGGCCGAAATCCTGCTGCGCACCGACGATCTTCGAGGTGACATCCGTTTTTTTGCTGACACTCTTGGGATGCCGATGGACATGATCTTTCCCGCGGACAATCCTCAAGTGGCAGTGTTTTCCGGGCACGGTCTGCGCGTCAGGCTGGATGCGCATTCCAAGGGCGATCCCGGAACAATCCTGATCCGGACCGACAATCCCACGGGTTTCGCGAAAGGTCACCGCGTCCTCACTTCGCCGGGCGGCACCCGTGTCGAGATTGGGGAACTCGATCCACCTTTGGTCATGCCGCCGACTGCTCATGCCTTCGTCGTGCGGCGCTTGGCTGATCAGGCGCCCTGGATTATCGGGCGCGCCGGCATGCATTACCGCGATCTGATCCCCAGCCGGTTGGGCGGGTCGATCATTGCCAGTCATATTCGGATCCCCGATGGCGGGCCGGTGCCCGACATGGTGCACTTCCACAAGGTCGGGTTTCAGTTGATCTTTTGCTACAAGGGTTGGGTCGATGTGGTCTACGAGGATCAGGGTGGCCCGATCCGGCTGCATGCCGGTGATTGTTTCATCCAACCGCCTGAAATTCGCCACCGCGTGTTAGCGGCCTCGGACGGGATTGAGGTGATAGAGATTGGCGTGCCAGCTGAACATGTGACTGAAATAGACCACGCGATGACCCTTCCCTCATCCGATCTCCGGCCCGATCGCGAATGGCAGGGGCAAAGGTTCGTCCACAACGTCGCAAGCGAGGCGACCTGGCAGGATTTCCGTATTCCGGGCTATATCTGCCGCGACACCTCGATCAACGCCAACACTAAAGGCATTGCCTCGGTGCAGGTGATACGGCGTGTGCAGGGGGACATTCCATGGACACGCCACGATGCCGACATCCAGTTCGCGTTTGTCATGCAAGGCGAGATGACGCTTGACGGCGGCGAAAAGGGGCCATGTCATCTGACCGCTGGCGATGCCTTTGTCGTTCCGCCGGGAATGCGGACGCGCTATGCTGATCCGACCCCAGATGTTGAACTGCTTGAAGTGGTGCTGCCCGGCGACTTCCGAACCATCATCGCCTGAGCGCTTGCATCATCCGGCCAGTCGCCGCACTCTGATGGCAACATGATCCGGAGGGGTTCGATGTCGCTTCTTGATGCTGCGAAACAGGTGCGGGAACACGCCTATGCGCCCTATTCCAATTTCAAGGTCGGCGCGGCAATCCGGACGGACTCCGGCAATGTCTACGTCGGTTGCAATGTCGAGAATGTTGCCTATCCCGAAGGGACCTGCGCCGAGGCCGGAGCGATTGCAGCGATGGTGGCCGCTGGAGAGACACGGATCACGGAAGCCCTGGTTGTTGCTGACAGTCCCATTGCCGGTTTCGCCCTGCGGCGGATGCCGTCAGAAACTGGCGGAGTTCTGCGAGGCAGACGCCACGATCACGATGACGACGCTGTCGGGAGAGACGACAACGATGACGATGGCCGAGTCTGCTGCCGGGCGCATTTCGGCGCAGGCCCATATGGAACACGAGTGATGGACGCCCGGAGCATCATCGCCAAGACTGCGCGACAAGACCCGCTTGTCGGAGGCAGAAATTCAGATGGTTTGCCAAAGGCCTGTCGGGCGACGGGGTGACCGACGCGCAGGCCGGGGCCTTCGCGATGGCGGTGCTGCTGAACGGATTTTCGACCGAGGAACGTGTGGCCCTGACGCTTGCCATGCGAGACAGCGGCGATGTGATGAAGTGGAACTTGCCGGGGCCGGTTGTCGACAAGCATTCGACCGGCGGCATCGGCGATGCGGTCTCGCTGCTGCTCGCGCCGGCGCTGGCCGCGTTGGGGGCTTATGTACCAATGGTTTCGGGGCGCGGGCTGGGCCACACCGGAGGGACGCTCGACAAACTCGGAATCCATTCCGGGACTGAAGACCGAGGTATCCGAGGACCGGTTCCACCAGATCGTGCACAATGTAGGCGCGGCAATCGTCTCGGCCACTGGCAAAATCGCCCCTGCGGACAAGCGGCTTTATGCGATCCGCGACGTGACCGGGACGGTCGAAAGCATCGACCTGATCACGGCCTCGATCCTGTCGAAGAAACTGGCTGCGGGGCTGGAGGCTCTGGTGTTGGATGTCAAGGTCGGCACTGGTGCATTCATGAAGACGATGGACGATGCGGTTGCGCTGGCCGAGGCGCTGGTCAGCACCGCAAACGGGGCAGGATGCAAGACCTCGGCCCTGATTACCGACATGAATCAGCCTTGCGCAACGGCTGTCGGAAATGCGCTGGAGGTCATGGAAGTAATGCAGGCGCTGTCGGGGGCCGAGATTGACAATGTGCTGTGCGATCTGACCGCCGATCTGGGCGGCGAGGTGTTGGTGCTTGGCCGGAATGGCGGAGGATGCACGCGACGGGGCTGCTCAGGTGCTGGAAACGCTACGTGACGGTTCGGCCGCCGAACGGTTTGGGCGCATGGTCGCGGAACTGGGAGGCCCTGCCGATTTCGTCGAGCGCTGGCGCGACCGTTTGCCCGCGGCCCCGGTGGTGGGCGAGGTCAAGGCCGGTAAAGCGGGCTATGTCACCGGGATCGATGGCGAGGCGCTGGGTCTGGCGGTGGTGCATCTGGGCGGTGGGCGACTGAAAGGGCGGCGACCGGATTGATCCTTCGGTCGGGCTGTCGGATGTGGCCTTGCTGGGTGACCGAGTCGAGGCGGACACGCCGCTTTGCTTGATCCATGCCGCAACACCGAACGCCGCGGAAGCGGCCGCGGAGGCCGTGCGCGAGGCCTATACAATTGGCGAAACAGAACCGGATGTGCCGCCAGTGGTTTATCGGAGGGTTGACTGATGCCGCGCGCTTTTCTGGTGGTGATGGATTCAGTCGGCTGCGGCGGTGCGCCGGATGCGGCATCGTTCTTCAATGGCGACCACCCCGATACCGGATCAAATACACTGGCCCATATCGCGCAGGCCTGTGCGCAAGGGCAGGGCAGAGGAGGGTCGGTCCGGGCCGTCTGAGAGTGCCCAATCTCGACAATCTGGGGTTGGGGGCAGCGATTCGGCTGGCCTCTGGTGCTGAAACCCCCAGACTTGACGCCGCGCCAACGGGCTTTGGGGGGCCGCGACCGAGATATCGCGCGGCAAGGACACGCCATCTGGCCATTGGGAACTGGCTGGCGTGCCGGTGCCGTGGGACTGGCATTACTTCCCCGACGCTGATCCAGTCTTCCCGAAAGAGCTTGCTCGACAAGGTCTGTATGCTCGCGGGAACGGATGGTACCTTGGGCAATTGCCACGCATCGGGCGTGCCGATCATCGACGCGCATTGCGAAGAACACATGCGCACTGGTTGGCCGATCTGTTATACTTCTGCCGATAGCGTCTTCCAAATCGCAGCGCATGAAGAGGTGTTTGGCTTGGAGCGGCTGTTGAAGCTCTGCAAGGATCTGGCCCCGACGCTTGCATGCGATGAAGGTCGGCCGGGTCATTGCACGGCCATTTATCGGCGATTGCGGCAATTTCAAGCGCACCAAGAACCGTCGCGACTATGCGATCGAACCGCCCAGTCCGACGTTGAACGACTGGGTGCAGGGGGCTGGCCGCCGCGTCTACGGAATTGGCAAGATCGGTGACATCTTCTCGCGGCGCGGCATCGACGAGGTGCGCAAGGGCAGTGACGCGGAACTGATGGAACATCTTGCAGATCTTGTGGGCGAGGCCGAAGATGGCAGCCTGACTTTCGCCAATTTCGTCGAGTTCGACTCGCTTTATGGCCATCCGCGCGATGTCTCGGGCTATGCGCGCGCCCTGGAATGGTTCGACAGTCAATTGCCGCGGATGTTCGACAAGGCGCGGCAGGACGATCTGTTCATCTTCACCGCTGACCACGGCAATGATCCGACCTGGGTCGGCACCGATCACACGCGGGAAAGGGTGCCGGTTGTTGGTTACGGGCTTGGCGACAAACCGATCGGGCTGATTGGCTTTTCCGATGTCGGGGCGTCTGTGGCGTCGTATCTGGATGTTGCCGGCGCAGGGACCGGGAAAGAGTTTTCTATGAGCGTTTCCGACTTGCCGAAGGTCGAGCTGCATCTGCATCTTGAAGGCGCAGCCCCGCCAGCATTCATACGCGGACTTGCCAAGGAAAAGTCAATGGATATCTCGGGCATATTTGCCGAGGATGGCAGCTATGCCTTTACCGATTTCTGGCACTTCCTGAAGGTTTACGAAGCCGCGACGGCGACATTGCAAACGCCCGAGGATTACTACCGCCTTACGCTCGCTGTCTTACAGGAAAGTGCTGCCTCCGGCGTGGTTTACTCTGAAACCTTCCTATCGCCGGATTTTTGCGGTGGGCGCGATGTTGGGGCGTGGCGCGAGTATCTGCACGCGATCAAGGAGGCTGCCGTTGCAGCCGAGAAAGCCGATGGGATCGTGCTGAAGGGCATCGTGACGGCGATCCGCCATTTTGGCCCAGACAAGGGACGCGAAACAGCTTTGTGTGCGGCAGAGACGGCTGAGTGATTTTCTGGTCGGTTTCGGTCTGGCCGGGGATGAGAAGATCGGCAAACCGAAGGATTTCGCCTATTGCTTTGACATGGCCCGAGAGGCGGGATTGCGGCTGACCGCGCATGCAGGCGAATGGGGCGGACCCGAACTCGGTGCGCCGATGCGGTGCGCGATCTTGGTGTCGAGCGGATCGGCCATGGCGTACGTGCGATCGAGGATCTGGCGCTGGTCGATGAACTGGCCGAGAGGGGCATCGTGCTGGAGGTTTGTCCGGGCTCGAACATCGCACTGGGAATCTACCCCAACTGGCGCGCGCATCCGATTGCCGAACTGTGGAGCGCGCGGCGTCAAGGTAACGATTTCGACCGACGATCCGCCGTTCTTCCACACGACGATGGCGCGTGAGTTCGATCGGCTGGCCGATGCTTTCGACTGGGACGAGGGCGCGTTTCTGGATATCAACCGGACAGCAATCAACGCTGCGTTTTGTGATCCGCAGACGCAGAAGAACATACTGAAAAAACTGGAGCCCTGAGGCATGCAGCAACACCTGACCGTCGTTCAACACCCGCTGGTGCAGCACAAGCTGACGATCATGCGCGACAAGGAAACCTCGACCAATTCGTTTCGGCGTTTGCTGCGTGAGATCAGCCAGCTTGCTGGCCTACGAGATCACCCGCGAGATGGAGATGACGACGCGGCGGATCGAGACGCCGCTTTGCCCGATGGATGCGCCGACGATCGACGGCAAGAAACTGGCGCTGATATCGATTCTGCGGGCCGGAAACGGGTTGCTGGACGGCGTGCTGGAGTTGATCCCCGCTGCGCGGGTCGGCTTTGTCGGTCTCTACCGGGATGAGAAGACGCTGCAACCGGTGCAGTATTACTACAAGGTTCCGTCCGAGCTTTCGACCCGGCTGGTCATTGCGCTCGACCCAATGCTGGCGACCGGGAACAGCTCTGTCGCAGCGATTGATTTGCTAAAGAAATCAGGCGCGACCAACATCCGCTTCATGTGCCTTCTGGCGGCACCGGAAGGGATCGCGCGGATGAAAGAGGCTCATCCGGATGTGCCGATCGTGACTGCGGCGGTCGATGAAAAGCTGAATGAGTTGGGATATATCGTGCCCGGCCTGGGCGATGCTGGCGACAGGATGTTCGGGACCAAGTAGCGGCCGGGTTGCCTTTACATTTGCGTGCTTTTGCGGCACGTTCACGTAAATATGTGTGGGGGCACAAATGAAGTGCTATCGTTTCAATGCGTGCGATTTTTGTTGTTTTGGCTTTGGGCCTTGGATCCGCCTCTGCCCAGTCTCTGGCCGATTCTGATGGCCCAGCAGAATTGCCGCCGAGTGGGTTCACCGGCACGCAGTATGTCGATAGCAACGGCTGCCTGTTTCGTCCGCGCTGGCCTAAACGGCGATGTCCGTGGATGCCGCGGGTGAACCGCAACCGGGAAGCTTCTTTGCGGGTTCGAGACCCACGTCGGTCAGTCGCAAGCCGTTCGAGCCAGCCACTGTCGTGCAGGCGCAAGCACCGACAGACCGCAACGATAAGCGCGGACACAGGTTCAAGAAACCGCCCCGGCCGTTCGTCAGTTGGTGTCAGCCCCCATCCGGTCAATTGAAGCTACCCAAGGGTTACAAGGCCGCCTGGACGGATGGTCGGCTGAAATCCCCATCGTGGACCTAGAACCGCATTAGGCGATGCGCAGATGGCGCAGTTATGGACAAACACAGTTCCGGCGGAGCTGATTGTGCTTGAAGCGACGAATTGATGGTTCAGCGGGCCAATTAAGCCACCCGCCGCTGGCATTGAATTACTCTCCGCAGATCCCCTGCAGCGCCACCCAATCGCCATCGGACAGGACCGGCTTGGCCGCGGCCGGCGAAAGCCGGTCGGCCTCGATCAGGGCGATCGTGGTTTCACCGGAAATATCGACGGCATAGGCGTAGGGCGAGGTGCGGATCGACGCGGCCTTGAACGCTGCAAGCACATGATCTGCGGCGACCGGGTCATCTGCTTCGGTAAGGAAAGCCTCGGTATAGGAGTCCAGGTTACTCGCGGCGATATTTCCGGTGGTCAGCAAGGCGGAACGCCGAGATAAGACCGGTATTACTGCAAAAGTTCAACGATCGGATCAGTCTGCCGGCGCGCAGATTCTCGACAAGGATATAGCCGGCGACAACTTCGGGGTCTTCGTAATCTTCGATCAGGGCGCGGTTCAACAGGATGATGCCGCCCGGAAGGTGCCGGGATTGCGACGACGCCGCCCGACACGACGACAAGCCGCCCCGGCACATCGCCCAGCAGGCGCTTTCTCATCCGTTCCAGCGCAGTTTGACCGGCCGGCGTGTTGCAGGGCTTTCCCGATACCCGCGGATATTGGTCAGCAGCGACTGACCAATCGCAGACGCGCTTGGCTTGCTGGTATCACCGACGCGGTATAGTCGATCATCGCGCCCGGCAGCCAGAACAGTCGCCAGCGCCAAGCACGAATCGTCGCACTACCGCCCAGCAAGCGACAAAGCCGCAGCCGTCCGGGATGCGGGCGGCGGCGCTCGATGGCGGTGTGGACACGGGTAATGCCACGTATCATCGTGTCATCGTCAAGTTCGAGAGAGTTCAACCGCGTCCGGCCGGGACGGAACAGGGCAGGGCGGCTTCCGGGGTTGAGACGTTCGATCGCAGGCAGCGACCAATGCGAAAGGGCAGTTCCCTTCTGATCGCAAATGACCAGTGTGGCATCGCCCAGCGACACAATGACGTCACGGCGCTGCGCGTCTGCGGTTGCCCGCCAGATGCCCGCGCATTCCAGACGTTGGAAATCCTTGAGTGCCGTCATGTGGCCGCCAGTGGCCCTGCTCGATTGTTATCGTTGCCGCAAGGATAGCCGCTTGCGGGCTTTCCCACAATGTCAGAGCGTTTTGGCGACGGCTGCGCAAGTTCGAATTTCTGGATCTTGCCGGTCGATGTCTTCGGAAGCTCTTGAAAAACGACACATCTTGGGGGTCTTGAACCCGCCAGCCGTTGCGCGGACGAAGGCGATCAGTTCGGCCTCGGTCGCGCTGCTGGCCCTCTTTCAGTCTCGACAAAGGCACACGGCACTTCGCCCCATTTGTCGTCGGGCTTGGCGACGACCGCACAAAGTGACACGGCAGGATGATGCATCAGCGCGCCTTCAACCTCGACCGAGCTGACATTCTCGCCGCCCGAAATGATGATGTCCTTGGCGCGGTCGGAGATCTGCATGTAGCCGTCGGGATGCTGAACGGCGATGTCGCCGGAATGGAAGTACCCTCCGGCAAAGCATTCCTCGGTTGCGTCGGGGTTCTTGTAGTAGCCTTTCATCACCGAATTGCCGCGGATCATGATCTCGCCCTGCGCAATGCCATCCATCGGGATCTGTTGCATGGTGGCAGGGTCAAGCACGGTGATATCTTCCATCATCGGCATCAGAACACCGGTTCGGGCCTTGATCGCGGCGCGCTCGTCTTCAGGCAGATCGTCCCACAGTTCAGGATGCCAGAGGCATTCGGTGACATGGCCGTAGGTTTCGGTCAGGCCGTAGACCTGGGTGACCTGGAAGCCAAGCGGTTCGATGGCCTTCAGTGTCGCGGCGGGCGGCGGGGCGCCAGCGGTGAAGACCTCGACCACATGGTCGAATTCGCGGCGATCATCGGGTTTGGCATTGATGATCGCGTTCAGCACGATCGGTGCGCCGCCAAAATGCGTGACGCCTTCGTCGGCGATCGCGTTGTAGATGTTGCGCGCGGTGATATCGCGGCAGCAAATTACGGTGCCGCCGAGCACCGGCATCATCCAAGTGTGGTTCCAGCCATTGCAGTGAAAGAGCGGGACGATGGTCAGAAATTTCGGATGCAGCGTCATTCGCCAGGAAATGACCGTGCCCATCGTCATCAGATATGCGCCGCGATGGTGATAAACGACCCCCTTGGGTCGCCCTGTGGTGCCGGACGTGTAGTTCAGGGCGAGGCTTTCCCATTCATCATCGGGCATGATCCAGCGGAATTCTGCGTCACCGCCTCGTAGCAGGGCCTCGTATTCAGGATAACGCCCGGTGGCCTTCAGCCCAGCCTGAGGATCGGCAACCTCAATGATCTTTGGGCGGGGGCCGTTCATCTGCGTGATGGCCTCTTCGGCCAGCGGCACGAACTGCGTGTCGACAAGTACCAGCGTCGCCTCGCCGTGCTCGAAAATGTAGCCAACGGTGTCCGGCTCAAGTCGAGTGTTGATTGTGTTCAGGATGGCACCGGTTGCGGGCACGCCGAAATGCGCCTCGGCCTGGGCAGGGATATTGGGCAGAAGCGTCGCGACAACATCGCCTGGTTTTATGCCCAGTCCAACCAGTGCAGAGGCAAGACGAGAGACCCGCGCGTGGTATTCTTGGTAAGTATGGCGACTGTTGCCGTAGACCAGTGCCAAATGATCAGGAAAGACACGTGCAGCCCGGTTCAGGTGTGAAAGCGGCGTGAGTGGTACGAAGTTCGCTCGGCGCTTTTCCAGCCCCGTTTCGTCCGTCAACCAACCCATGATTATCTCCTTCGCCCGAACTCCACATGTCGGTGTCACGAGTATTGTCCCGAAGGCGCACAAGACAAAAGAAAAAACTGCCGCCAGGCTGATGAAACGGTGCTTGACCCGTCGCGCTGATCCGCGCGATCTGCTAGGCTCTGGGCATGATTATTTCGCGTGGCCGTCGCTACATATTCGTTCACATCCCCAAGACCGGTGGGACGGCCCTGTCGCTGGCGCTGGAGCAACGCGCGATGGCCGATGACATCTTGATCGGCGATACCCCTAAAGCGGTGCGCCGCCGGGCGCGCGTCAAAGCGCTGCGAGGGTCAGGGCGACTGTGGAAACATTCTACGCTCTCAGATATCCACGGTCTGGTGAGCGACCAGGAAATGGCAGAATTCTTCGTTCTGACGCTTGTGCGGAATCCCTGGGACCGGGTGGTCAGCTATTATCACTGGCTCAGGGCGCAAGGTTTCGATCATGTCGCCGTTGGTCTGGCCAAGCGGCTGGAGTTCGAAAGATTTCTGGAACACCCGCATGTGCAGGCATCGATCGAACTGTCGCCCTATTCCAGCTACCTGACAGATCAGAACGGGCGCGAGCACTGCAGCCTTTTTGCCCGGATTGAGCACTTATCCGAGGATTTGGTGCCGTTCGAGGAGCATCTTGGATTTGGACTTGGTGATATCGAACGTGCGAACGCTTCAGACCGCGCCGAGGACTACCGCGCCTATTACAGTGACGAAAAAGCCGCGCTTGTGGCGCGGCTTTGCGGTTCGGATATCGCCCGATTTGGGTACCGTTTCTAGGCGGCCTTGGTGGTTTCTCCGCCGAAGCGGCTATAGAAACTGTCATCCGTCTTAGCCAACTCGCGCAGTAGTTTCGGCGCCGCGAAACGGCTGCCGTGCTTGGCTTCCAGCGCATCACAAACCTCGACCGCCTTCGTGGCGCCAATCATGTCCAGCCAACTGAACGGCCCACCCGACCAAGGCGCAAAGCCCCAGCCAAGGATCGCGCCGACATCGCCTTCGCGGATATCCATCAGAACACCGTCTTCAAGCGCGCGAACCGCTTCCAGCACTTGCGCCATCAGCAGGCGATGCTGCACCTGCGTAAGATCGGGCTGATCCTTGGATTGCGGAAATTTCAGGCGCAAACCCTCCCAGATGCCGATGCGCTTGCCCTTGTCGTCATAGGAGTAAAAGCCAGCGGCGGATTTTCGGCCCAAACGGCCCTCGTCGAACAGCCAGAACAGAACCTCGTCGGCGGCATCGTTGTCATAAGCGGCGCCCATCGCCGCCTTGGTGGCCTTTGCGATCTTGACGCCCAGGTCGATCGAGGTTTCGTCGTTCAATTGCAACGGTCCAAGCGGCATGCCAACAAGTCTTGCGGCGTTTTCGATCAGGGCGGGTTCGACACCTTCCTTCACCATCCGCAAACCCTCATTGATATAGGGAATGATACAGCGGTTGGCGTAGAAAAAGCGGGCATCGTTAACCACGATCGGTGTCTTGCGGATTTGGCGGACATAGTCGAGCGCCTTGGCGACAGCGCGGTCGCCGGTTTGCTTGCCCTTGATGATCTCGACCAGCAGCATCTTGTCGACCGGCGAGAAAAAGTGGATGCCGATGAACTGCTCGGGTCGTGTGCTGGCCTTGGCCAGATCGCTGATCGGCAGGGTCGAGGTGTTGGTGGCGAAGATGCAATCCTCACTTACCGCTGCCTCAACCTTGGCAGTCACGTCGGCTTTGATGCCGGGGTCTTCGAACACCGCTTCGACAATCAGGTCGCAGCCCTTGAGCGCCGCATAGTCAGTCGTCGCCGTGATACGGCTCAGCACGTCGGCCTTGGTCTCGGGCGTGACCTTTTTGCGTGATATGCCTTTGTCGAGGATGCCCTCGGCGTAGGATTTGCCTTTGTCGGCGGCGTCCTGCTTTTGATCGATCAAGACCACCTCGATACCGGCGTTAGCCGAGACATAGGCAATGCCGGCGCCCATCATGCCAGCACCTATGATGCCGACTTTCCGTACCTTCTGATCAGGTATGCCAACAGGACGGACAGCGCCTTTTTCCAACGCCTCCTTGTTGATGAAGAGCGACCGGATCATCGCGCCAGAGGACGGATTCATCAGCACATTGGTGAACCACCGCGCCTCGATCCTGATGGCTGTGTCAAACGGCACCAGCGCCCCTTCGTAGACCGCCGACAGCAGCGCCTTGGCAGCGGGGTAGACGCCCATCGTCTGGCCGTTCACCATGGCGCTGGCGCCGACGAAGGTCATGAAGCCTGCGGGATGATAAGGCGTTCCGCCGGGCATTTTGTAGCCCTTGGCATCCCAAGGTTTCACGATGTCGGCATCCGTGGCGCCCAGAACCCATTCCTTTGCCTTCTCAAGCAGTTGATCGGCACGCACCACATCATGGATCAGGCCGGCCGCTTTGGCGGATTTCGGATCTGACAGTTTGCCCTGCAAAAGATACGGCGATGCTGCCATCGCCCCCATCATGCGAGTCAACCGGGTCGTCCCGCCCATACCGGGGAAAATGCCGACCTGGATTTCGGGAAGACCGATCTTGGCCTTGGGGTTGTCGGCGGCGATGATGTGGTGGCAGGCCAGAGGGATCTCGTATCCAATGCCAAGCGCTGTGCCTGGAAGCGCTGCGACGATCGGCTTGCCGCCCTTGTTCGTCTTGGGATCCATGCCCGCACGCTCGATCTTGCGCAGAATCGCGTGGGTCCGCATCAACCCCTCGAAAAGTCCCTTGGCCGGATTGTCGCCCGCGCTTTCCTTCATCTTCGCGATGATGTTGAGGTCCATTCCGCCGGCAAAACTGCCCTCTTTGCCTGAGGTTATGATGACGCCTTTCACGGCATCGTCGGCCAGCGCGGTGTCGACGTGCTTGTCAAAGTCGATAAAACCCTGCGCATTCATCACGTTCATGGACTTGCCAACGGTGTCCCAAGTTATCGTTGCGACGCCGTCAACATCGACCGCATAGGTGAAATCAGTCATTCTCGTCTCCGATCGGGCGGGTGCTGGGCAGGGGGCTGCCTTCCTTGAGGGTGAATGTTGCAGAGCCGTTCTTGACGGTCAGCAGCAGGTCGAGGTCGGAATAGGTGGCTACTTCGTGCGGGGCGTTGGTGCCGACGACCAGAAATCGTGCCTCTGTATCGGAGCGGTTTACAAAATGGTGGCCATCCGGATCGCCCGCCTTGAACGCGGCGCAATCGCCCCGTTGCATCAGGAATTCGCCACCATCCTGGATCAGTGTCAACTCGCCCTCGGTCACCATCACGAATTCGTCCTCATGCAAATGCCAGTGGCGTAGAGAGGATTTGGCGCCGGGTTGCAGGATCACCAGATTGACGCCGAACTGCGTCAGCCCGCCCAGATCGCCGAGCCGCAAAGAGGTGCGCCCCGCCATCTGGCTGGCATAGGGTTCCGGGTAGATCGAGCCGGTTTTGACCGGCGCTTTGGAGAGGTCGAGCCTGGGCATCACACCCTCTCGATGATCGTGGCTGCGCCCATGCCGGAGGCGATACACAGCGTAGCAAGTCCGGTGCCTTTGCCGGTGCGCTCGAGTTCGTCCAGCAATGTACCGATGATGATCGCTCCGGTGGCGCCAAGCGGGTGGCCCATGGCGATTGCGCCGCCATTCACATTGACCTTGTTCGCATCGACATCGAAAGCCTGCATGAAGCGCAGCACGACGCTGGCGAAAGCTTCATTGACCTCGAATAGGTCGATGTCACTGATCGACATGCCGCTGTCCTTGAGGATCTTTTCGGTAACCGGAACCGGGCCAGTCAGCATGATCGTCGGGTCGGTGCCAATTTTGGCTGTGGCGCGGATCCGGGCGCGGGGCTTCAGGTCGTGCTTTTCGCCGAATTCCTTGTTGCCGATCAGGACGGCCGCTGTTCCGTCGACGATGCCACTGGAATTGCCGGCATGGTGGATGTGGTTGATCCGCTCCAGATGCGGATACTTCATCATCGCGATCTTGTCGAAGCCGGGCATGAGCTCGCCCATATCCTTGAAGCTGGCCTTCAGCGCCCCAAGTGACTGCATGTCGGTGCCAGGGCGCATGTGCTCATCGGTTTCCAGGATCGGCAGGCCGTTCTGATCGCGCACAGCCACGATGGATTTCGCAAACCGCTTGTCGTCCCAAGCGGCCTTGGCGCGCTTTTGGGACTCGACGGCGAGCGCGTCGGCGTCATCGCGGGTAAAGCCGTATTCCGTGGCGATGATGTCAGCCGAGATACCTTGCGGGACAAAATAGGTCTTCATCGCGATCGAAGGATCAACGGCAATAGCCGCACCATCCGACCCCATCGCCACACGCCCCATCATCTCGACTCCACCGGCGATATAGGCCTCGCCCGCGCCGCCTTTGACCTGATTGGCGGCCAAATTGACGGCTTCCATGCCCGAGGCACAAAAGCGGTTGATCGCAAGGCCGGGAATGGATTGGTCAAGATCCGAGGCGAGCACCGCAGAGCGGGCCAGACAGCCACCCTGTTCGCCCACCTGCGTGACATTGCCCCAGATCACATCCTCGACCGCGTGACCTGATAGGTTGTTGCGATCTTTTACAGCATTCAGGATCTGCGCGGACAGGCGCAGCGAGGTTACTTCGTGCAACGCACCGTCGGCACGGCCCTTGCCGCGGGGGGATCGCACGGCATCATAGATATAGGCGTCGGACATTCTTGTCTCCTTCAGGCGCGGTCGGCGGGGGAACCGGGCATCAGATCGTAGGGGGGCTTCCAGCCGGGTGTTTCGCTGATGCGGGTCAGCCAGGTGTCGATATTCGGGTAGTCCTTGCGCTCGAAGCCGAAGGGTTCCGGGTAGAAGAGATAGCCGCAACAGGCGATATCGGCGAGCGTGATGCGGTCGTTGACAAGCCAGTCTTTGCCCTCGAGTGCCGTGTTCAGCACCGTCAGCGCAGCTTTGAGGCGGCCTTGAAGCCAAGTGATGACCTCAGGCGGCCGTTTTTCTTCGGGGATAAAATTCATCATGAAGCGCAAGGGCCCGGCCTGACTGGACATCTTGTGATTGTCCCAGAACATCCAGCGCAGAATTTCGCGCCGTTCATCCGCACTTTGCCCGCCCAGCTTGCCGGATTTGGAACTGACATAGTCCTGCATCACGCCCGACTGGGTCAGCTTGGTGTCTCCATCAATCATGACGGGCACTTCGCCCATCTCGTTCAATGCGCGGAACTCGGGAGTACGGGTTTCTCCGTTGAAAAAATCGACATACACCGGCTCCCATTCGAGGCCCGAGAGTTCCAGCGTCAGCGCTGCCTTGTAGGCGTTGCCGCTTTCGCCGAAGCAGTAGAGTTTGATGGTCATGTCTTGCCCCCTGAGAACGATCTGGCGATCAGTTCCTTCATGATTTCATTGGTACCGCCGTAGATCCGTTGGACGCGCGCGTCGGTCCACATCTCGGCGATATCGTATTCCTGCATATAGCCATAGCCGCCGTGAAGTTGCAGGCAGTCATCCAACACTTCTCCTTGAGTGTCGGTCAGCCAGTATTTCGCCATCGCGGCTTTTTCCACGGATAGCTTGCCGGCCAGATGGTTGGTCATGCAATCGTCGAGAAAGGCGCGGGCGACGGTGGTCTTGGTCTTGCATTCAGCGAGTTTGAAGCGGGTGTTCTGGAACTGCATGATCGGGCCGCCGAATGCCTGCCGCTCTTGGCAATATTGAATTGTGCGCTCGACCGCACCCTCCATTGCACCTACCGCACCGCAGCCGATGATCAGGCGCTCCTGCGGCAATTGCTGCATCATCTGGACGAAGCCCTGACCTTCGTGGCCGCCAAGGATGTTCTCGGGCGGGACCGTCACATTGTCGAAAAAGAGCTCTGATGTGTCCGAGGCATGCGTGCCAATCTTGTCGAGATTGCGCCCGCGGGCAAAGCCCTCGGCGCCGTCAGTTTCCACAACGACAAGCGAAATGCCCTTTGCACCTTCCTTGGGGTCGGTCTTGGCGGCGACGATAATCAGATCGGCGTGCTGGCCGTTGGTGATAAAGGTCTTCTGCCCGGTCAGGCGATAGCTGTTGCCGTCGCGAATTGCGCGGGTCTTGATGCCTTGGACGTCGGAACCGGCGGAGGGTTCGGTCATGGCAAGTGCGCCGACCATTTCGCCCGAGACCATCTTGGGCAGCCAACGTTTCTTTTGGTCCTCGGTGCCATAGGCCAGGATGTAATGCGCGACGATCCCGGAATGTATCCCGTGGCCCCAGCTGGCTAGGTTCGCGCGGGAGCCCTCCATCAGGATCACCGCCTCGTGTCCGAAATCGCCACCGGCGCCGCCATATTCCTCGGGGATCGAGGGGCACAGAAGGCCCAGTTCGCCGGCCTGTAGCCAGGTGGATTTGTCCATCTCGCCCTGTTTGCGCCAACGCTCGAAATGGGGGCGCCATTCGTCGTTGATGAATTTGGCAGTCATTTCCGCCAGCATCTTGTGTTCGTCGGTCATCCAGCTTGACGTCATGATCTCCTCCTTTCGCTTCTCATCGCTTGCGCGTGTCGAGTTCGGAATTGAACAGTCGCAGGCGGTGCGACAGGTTGTCTTCGTCGATCACCGAGTTGAAGTTCTCGAAAAGGAACGACAGCGCTTCGCCCTCGTCCAGCCCTGCTTCGGCGGAGAATTTCTTGAGCTTGCGGTAGCCGTCTTCGGTCATCGCGACCGGAAAACGGCGGGTCAGGCGAAATCGTTTGGGCATCGCAGTCCTCTCAAAAAGTCGTCCCCGGCTCGTCCCCACGAGCCGGGGACGGTCCGTGAGTGAACCTCTCCCTAAAACTCGTCGGCGGCCAGTGCCATGACAGTGTCTGCCCCAGAACTAATGCGCGCAAGGTGCATTGCCGTGGCGGGCAGATGTCGGGCCATATAATAGCGGCCCGTGGCTATCTTGGTTCGGTAAAAGGCCTCATCGTCGGTTCCGGCATCAAGCGCAGTCTGTGCCGCCTTGGCCATCCGCGCCCACATCAGGCCAAGGCAGACATGGCCCATCATGTGCATGAAATCATTGGACCCGGCCAACGCGTTGTTGGGGTTCTTCATGCCTTGTTGCATGAAGTACATGCCCGCCGCCTGCAAATCCTTGGAGGCGGCCTTCAGCGGGTCGAGGAAATCGGTCTTCAGCGCCTCATTGCCCTCGTTGTCCTTGATGAATCCCTTGATGATCTCGAAGAAGGCCATCACATGTTTGCCGCCGTCCTGCGACAGTTTGCGGGCCACAAGGTCGAGCGCCTGGATGCCGTTGGCGCCTTCGTAGATCTGGGTGATCCGGGCGTCGCGGGCGAACTGGCTCATGCCATGTTCCTCGATATAGCCGTGGCCGCCGTAGACCTGCTGCGCCTGAACGGCCATCTCGAAGCCCTTGTCGGTCTGGAAGCCCTTGATGACCGGCGTCATCAGGGAAATCAGGCCCTCGGCGTCAGCGTCGCTGTTGCGGTGCGCGCGGTCAATCAGGTTGGCACCCCAGAAAGTGAAGGCGCGGGCCCCTTCGACGAAGGATTTCTGATCCATCAGGCTGCGACGAATATCGGGGTGAACGATGATCGGGTCGGCCGGACCACCGGGATTTTCATCGCCTGTCACAGCGCGGCCCTGCAAGCGGTCTTTGGCGTAGGCTGACGGCGTTTTCGTAGGCCACAGCAGCTTGGGCGTAGCCCTGCAATCCTACGCCAATACGGGCCTCATTCATCATGGTGAACATGGCGCGCATGCCCTTGTGCAGATCTCCGATCAGGTAACCGGTCGCTGCGTCATAGTTCATCACGCAGGTGGCGTTGCCGTGGATCCCCATCTTTTCTTCGATACTGCCCACGCTGACGCCATTGCGACCGCCAAGGCTGCCATCCGCGTTGACCAGAAACTTGGGCACGATGAAAAGCGATATGCCCTTTGTGCCCTCGCCACCGCCGGGCGCCTTTGCCAGCACCAGATGGATGATGTTTTCGGCCAAGTCATGCTCGCCGGCCGAGATGAAGATCTTCTGACCGGTGATTTTATATGTACCGTCATTCTGAGGCTCTGCCTTGGTGCGCATCAGGCCCAGATCGGTGCCGCAATGCGGTTCTGTCAGGTTCATCGTGCCGGTCCATGAACCTTCGACCATCTTGGGCAAGTAGGTTGCCTTTTGCTGTTCAGTGCCGTGGGTGTGGATCGCGGAATATGCTCCGTGGGTGAGACCCTGGTACATGTTGAACGCCATATTGGCCGAAACGAACATCTCGCCCACCGCGGTAGCCAAGAGGTAGGGCATCCCCTGTCCGCCGAAATTCGGATCACAGTCCAGACCCATCCAGCCCCCCGCTTTCATCTGCTGGTAGGCGTCCTTGAAGCCCTTGGGCGTCCGCACCGCGCCGTTTTCCAGCGTGCAGCCTTCGCGGTCGCCCGAGACGTTCAGCGGCGCAAGAACCTCCGATGCCAGCTTGCCGGCCTCTTCCAGCACGGCCGAAGTGAAATCGGCCTCCAGCTCCTCATAGCCGGGGATGCCCGATGCGGTGACGTTCAGCACGTCGTGCAGCAGGAATTGCATATCCCTAGTCGGAGCTGTGTAGGTCGGCATACTGGATCTCCCTCGTTATTGGCTATTCTGCGGCTTTCGAGGCGTTGAATTCCGCCAAGGCCCGTTCCCCCCAGTTAAGCTGTTCTTTCAACTCACCGATGGCGTCGTTCAGTTCGTCACGCTGTGCTTCCATCTCGCGCAGGCGTTTCACCGCCAGTTCGAACGTGCGGGTCAATTGGGTCTGCTGCTGGTCGCCCATGTCATACATGTCAAGCAACTGGCGGATGTCTTCGAGCGAAAATCCAAAGCGCTTTCCACGCAGGATTAACTTGAGCCTTGCCCGGTCACGCTTGGTGAAAAGACGCTTCTGGCCCTCGCGGATCGGGAACAGCAGTTCCTTTGCTTCGTAGAACCGAAGCGTCCGAGGCGTTACCTCAAAGGCGTCACACATCTCGCGGATCGTCATTACCTGTTCAGTCATTCAAAGTCCTCCTGAGACTGATTTCGTGGGTCTCAGGTGCGGCGTTTGAACGATTCCTACAAGGGAAGTTGACGCGCACGTAATCGTAACGCTACGTCATTTGCGATTGCGCAAAACAATCGGAAAGATGACCTAGGGTAATACGCAATTTATTTCAGTTCAAAGCGCTTTGAATTGACGATGATGGCGAGGAATTCCCCCCAATCAATCCATCGATTCCTCGGTGTCGTCGCGTAACTTCTGAAGATCACCGATGGTCTTCGACAGCTCATCGCTCTGTTTGCGAAGTTCGTTCAGCTGACGGTCGGCATATTCGATCCAGACTTGCATCTGGGCTCGTGTTCCCTCGGATTCGCGCATTTCCAACCACTGCCGGATTTCCTCGAGCGAGAAGCCGAAACGGCGGCCCCGCAGGATCAGTTTCATCCGGGCAATCTCTCGTGGTGTATAGAAGCGACTGCGGCCTTCTTTTTCGGGTTCGAGAAGTTCGATGTATTCGTAATACCGCAAGGTTCGTGGGGTCACGTCAAACGTGCTGCACATTTCCTTGAATGAGAGACGTTTGTCAGCCATGCATGCGACCTCCCCGACTGGACCGTAATGGGTTCAGAGGGTCCGCGCAATCGTCAGGTGAGAGTTCAGTTCATGAATCCGGGCGCAAGCAGGTAGAACCCATAGCCGACGATCAGCGCGGGAACGGCCGAATACGCCGTGGCGTAGAAAGCAGCGCGGGGTTCAAGGGCGATTGCCGGAAAGAGCGCATCACCATCGTTTGAGATGGCATTGCCGATAAGGGCCGAGAACGGGATCACCCCATTGATGTAAAGCGTCGAAACCAGCACCTGAGGCCCGCAGCCGGGGATGAACCCGACCAGAATGGCGATCAGCGGCAGTAGCGGCGCTACCGAATTGAACATTGCCGGAATGTCGAGGCCGGCATATTGCGCGGCATAGTCGTAGGCCAGATATGCGCCGATAACCCAGACCGAGATGAACGAAGTTTCTTCGGCCATACGCGTAACAGGAGCGTCCTTGCCATTGGTCATGGCGTGCAGAGCCGAGGTGGACCAGATGAAAAGGCCCACTGCCGTTCCTGCAAGCGCTATCCACTGCACCGGAATCCCGGCCAGCGCAGTTACGTTGATCTGAGCAAGCTGCGCGCCGCCGACGATCAAACCGGGCGCTGCCAGCACCAGATAGCCGATATCGCGGGCACGGATCTTGCCGATCAGTGGCGCAAACTCGCAGCTACCGGTGGAGCGGGGTGTCATATCGACCCGATTAAATCGATCTACGATCCATCCCGACGCAATGCCGACAAAGAACGACATTGGCAGAACCACCAGCGCCGCATCTGGTCGCGTGGCGATCAACAGAAAGGCGGCGTCGCCCATGGTGGCGGTCAGCGTGGCAACGACGGCCCCAAAGCCGACATTGCCAGACGAATATGCCGCCACAACGACCACGGCGCCCCCGCAGCCAGGGGTGGCACCCAACAAGGCAGCCAAGGGCACCTGGAAACCGCGGGCGCCTTTGAGAGACTGGCCGATGTCAAACCGGAACAGCCGCTCGGCGCCATAAAAGAGCAACAGTGTTGCCGCTACAAAAACCGAGACTTGGGTGAATGCGTCAGTCATCAGACTGCGGGTCAGATCTCCCAACTCCGATGGTAGTAGCGCCAGCGTTATCAGTATCATCGCAACGACCATGCGCTTGGTGCGGAACGGACCAATGCGATCGGCGGCGGCCGGGGCCGATACGGCGGCATTGGCTGTCATTTGAGGGGCGTCGGTCATTGTGTTGCTCTTGCGAATTATTCTCAATTGCAGAAGATAGCACTTGCGGGGCTTTTGGCAAGGGCCAATAAGGAAAGCCGGTTCACGACAAAGCGAGGCACAAATGCCGGATCGCAAGACATTGATTGCAAAACAATTCATCCAGGCACTGCCGCATTCGGTAGCCCTCGGGATGGAATTGGTCGAGATCGGCGACGGCGTTGCGGTGATCCGCATGCCTTATGACAAGCGGCTGATCGGCGATCCGGAAACCGGAGTGATCCATGGCGGGGCGGTCTCTGCCCTGATGGATACTTGCGGCGGGGCCGCGGTGATGAGCCATTCCACCAATGCCAGCGGCACGGCCACACTCGACCTACGAATTGACTATATGCGACCCGCGACGCCCGGCCAGATGATTACCGCGCGAGCGGAATGCTACAATGTCACACGCTCGGTGGCTTTCGTGCGAGCGACTGCGATGGATGAGGACACGGACCGCCCCGTGGCCGCAGCCACCGGTGCGTTCATGTTGGAGAGGCAGACATGAAACGCCCGCGTCCCGAACCTGTTCAGGTCGTCAAGCAGCGCCGCGACAGTGCTCTGAAGGCCATCGTCGACGGCGTGCCCTACGCGCGGTTCCTGGGCATCACGTTCGAGCGGCACGGAGACGAGCTGACAGCGGTTCTGCCGTTCAGCGAACAACTGATCGGCAATCCGGTTCTGCCTGCCCTGCACGGCGGTGCGACGGCCGCGTTTCTGGAGGTGACGGCGATCATCGAACTCAGTTGGTCGATGGTGTGGGAGGATCTCGAAGCTGGGCGGATCGATGTCGCCTCGCTCGACCGGACGCATCTGCCAAGGTTGCCGAAAACGATCGATTTTACAGTGGATTACCTGCGATCCGGATTGCCGCGCGATGCTTATGCGCGAGCCCGGGTAAACCGTTCAGGACGGCGCTATGCAAGCGTTCACGTCGAGGGCTGGCAGGACAATCGCAGCCGGATGTTCGCGCAAGCCACCGGGCATTTCCTGATGCCGCAGCGCGATGACTGACACGGCCCTTGGGCCACTGACCCACCGCCGCGTGCTCAAGATCGCGGTTCCGATCGTGCTGTCAAATGCAACCGTGCCGATTCTGGGCGCGGTGGATACCGGCGTTGTCGGACAGCTGGGTCTTGCGGCGCCCATTGGCGCTGTCGGGATCGGCGCGATCATCCTGGCGATGATCTACTGGATGTTCGGGTTCCTGCGGATGGGCACGACGGGGTTGGTGGCGCAGGCCAGGGGCGCCGACGACATCGGCGAAACCGGAGCGCTGTTGATGCGGGCGCTGATGATAGGGGTGACCGCCGGTCTGGTGTTCATCATTGCGCAAGCCCTTGTTTTCTGGGCCGCATTCCGAATTGCCCCGGCCTCGGTCGAGGTTGAGGCGTTGGCGCGCGATTATCTGGCGATCCGGATTTGGGGGGCGCCTGCGACGATCGCGCTTTATGCGATCACCGGCTGGCTGATTGCGCTTGAACGAACGCGCGGCGTTCTGGTGCTGCAACTGTGGATGAACGGGCTGAATATCCTTTTGGATCTGTGGTTTGTACTGTCTCTGGGTTGGGGTGTTGAGGGGGTGGCAGTTGCCACGTTGATCGCGGAATGGTCTGGGTTGGCGCTGGGACTGTGGCTGTGCAAGGCGGCGTTTTCCGGCAGTGCCTGGCGCGACTGGGCGCGGATTTTTGACCGTGAACGGGTCAGACGGATGATGTCGGTCAATGGCGATATCATGGTCAGGTCATTGATATTGCAAGGTAGTTTCACCACGTTTCTGTTTCTTGGGGCGCGGTTTGGCGATGTCACGTTGGCGGCCAATCAGGTGATCCTGCAATTTCTGGAGATTACAGCCTTTGCGCTGGATGGGTTTGCGTTTGCGGCCGAGGCATTGGTGGGCGCGGCGTTGGGCGCGCGGCGGCGGGCCGCGTTGCGGCGGGCGGCAATTCTGACGTCGGTATGGGGCGTAGGGGTTTCCGTTCCTTTATCGATTTTCTTTTTTGTTGCAGGGCCTTACCTGATAGACGTGATGGCCACCGCGCCCCAGGTGCGCGCTGAAGCAAGGGTATATCTGCCGTGGGTGGCGGCGGCGCCGATGATCGGAATCGCGTCCTGGATGCTGGACGGGATCTTTATCGGGGCGACCCGGACGCGGGCGATGCGCGATGCGATGATACTCTCTGCCGGGGTCTACATATTGGCACTTTTGGCCTTTGTGGGGCCGCTGGGCAACCATGGGTTATGGCTGTCGCTGATGGTGCTGAACGTGACCCGCGCGGTGACGCTGGGGATGCGCTATCCGGCGCTGGAAGCAGAGGCTGATCGGTGAAGTTGTATGCTTTTTCTTAAAACATACACCATTGTTGTATGCTTTGTTGTACAACATTGATGCCTCCGGCGGGGATATTTGCGAGACAATGAAAGTCAGAGCAGGGACAGAACGGCCTCTGGTGGGCGGCCGACCACAGCCTTGTCGCGCGCGACGAAGATCGGGCGTTCGAGGAGGATCGGGTGGCGGACGATCACGGCGATCAGAGAAGCGTCGGTGCTGGTTCGGGTCAGGCCGAGCTCTTTGAAAATGGACTCGCCGGTCCGGGTGAAGGTGATGACCGGGGCGTTGAGTTGCCGCCGCAGGATTTCAAGCTCTTCCACAGTTGGCGGCTCGCTCAGGTAGAGGCGGATGCCCGGTGTGATGCCGCGCTCTTGCAGTAGCGCCAGCGCCGCGCGGGATTTCGAGCAACGGGGATTGTGCCAGAGGGTGAGTTTCACAGCCATGCGTCTCGGTCGGTTCCGACGGCCTGTGCGATAGTGGCAAAGCCGTCGCGGGCCAGCAGAGCGTCAAGATCCCACGCGATGCGGGGGGCGAGCGAGAGGCCCGGCATAGACCATTGCGGTGTAAAGCTGCACCGCAGAGGCCCCGGCGCGGATCTTGGCGTAGGCATCGCTGGCCGACGCGATGCCGCCGACCCCGATCAGGGGCAGTTTTCCGTCGGTGAGGCGGGACAGCTGGGCAAGCGCACGAGTAGACTTTTCGAACAACGGCTTCCCAGATAAGTCCGCCATTTTCAGTATTAGTAGCACTTTTCAAACATTCACGCGAAAGCGTGGTGTTGGTGGCTATCACCGCGTCGATGCCGGAGGCAAGGGCGACCTCGGCGAGGTCTGCAAGCTCTGCCGTGCTGAGATCGGGCGAGATTTTCAGAAAGATCGGGATCTTCCGAGACAGCTTTGCGCGGGTCTCGATCACACCGGACAGAGAGTTCCGAGAGCGCGGCCTTGCCTTGCAGGTCACGCAACTTCTCGGTGTTCGGCGAGGAGACGTTGACGGTGGCAAAATCGACATGCGGGCCGCAATGGGCCAACACCGTCGCGAAATCCGCGGCGCGGTCGGGGCTGTCCTTGTTGGCGCCAAGGTTCAGGCCGACCGGGATGCCGGCGGGGCGCATGGCGAGGCGGGCGGCGATGGCGTCCATCCCGTCATTGTTGAAGCCGAAACGGTTGATGACGGCTTGATCCTCGGGCAGGCGGAAGAGGCGCGGTTTTTCATTGCCTTGTTGCGGTCGCGGCGTGGCGGCGCCGACCTCGATAAATCCGAAACCCGCGCGCGACAGTTGGGCCACGGCGGTGGCGTTCTTGTCGAAGCCGGCGGCGAGCCCGACCGGGTTCGGCAATTCAAGGCCCGCGAGCGTGGTGGCGAGACGCGGCGAAGTGACAGGGCCGGGCAGCGGAGCGAGGCCGGAGCGGAGTGCCTTGAGTGCGAGTCCATGAGCGGTTTCGGGGTCGAGGCGCTGGAGCAGGGCGAGGCCGAGGCGCTCTGGCAGGTTCATGCAATGTCGTCCGGGAAGATATGACCGTCGGGGCCAAGCGGCAGCGGGCGGTGCCAGAGCATGTCGGACATCCGCAGGGACCGGTAAAGATGCGGGAACAGCGCGCCGCCGCGAGAGGGCTCCCATTTGAGCAGGGGTCCGAGTTTCTCGGCGTCAAGCGCCAGCAGGACGAGGCCGTCTTCGCCAGCGAAATGCTTCGCGCAGGTCTCTTTCACCTGCGCGCCGGTTGAGAAATGTACATAGCGGTCAGCGATGTCGGCCGGCGCGCCCGCGCTGACGCCGTAATGGCGCAGTTCGGCCCATTCGGAGGCCCGTAGAATCTTGTAGATCAGCATGAAACGGTGATGCCTCGTGCGTCGCGTTCGGTCAATGGGTAGCTTCACCGTGGTGTCACGTTCTGAGGTCAGGTTTGCGCCGAAGGACTTTGACTTGGGGCCGGTATTGCCGCAATCATGGTGCAGAAGCAGCCTGAGGGAGAATTTGAGATGAACACCCGTACGCGCCGGATTTCGGCTATTCTTTTGGGGGCCACCGCCCTTGGAGCCCTGACAACGCTGCCGGTTCTGGCAGAATCGGTGAAACTGACGTTTCTGGGCGTCGGCGACGCCTACGCCTTTGCCGAAGAAGACGGGCGTGGTGGATTTGCCAAATTGAACGCTGTTGCCAAGGCGGAACGCGCCGCCAATCCGAACACGCTTTACGTCTTTGATGGCGATATGCTGTCGCCATCGCTGCTGTCGGGCTTTGACAAAGGTCAGAACACCATTGATCTGACCAATCTGGAGCCGTTCGACATTGCCGTTCCGGGCAACCACGAGTTTGATTTCGGGCCCGAGAACTTCTTCGAGAAGATGGCGGCCTCGAATTATCCTTGGGCTGCGATCAACATCACCAATGCCGATGGATCGCCGATCGAGGGTCTGGGCGGCGTGATGATGAAGGATGTGGGCGGCGTGATGGTGGCGCTGATCCCGGTGGCGCAGGATACCAGCCCGGTGACCTCGAGCACCGGCGATCTGAAGTTCCTGCCGACGGTCGGAAACCGGTATCGCCGCAGCCAAGCAGGCGCGCGAAGATGGCGCCGACCTTGTTGTTGGCGTTGTTCAGGCCGACGTGGCGAACGACCGCGCTCTGCTGGCCAGCCATGCGTTCGATCTGATCTTCTCGGGTGACGATCATTTCTATGCCACCTCTTATGACGGCATTACGGCCTTCGTGGAAACCTCGGCTGATGCCCAGTTCCTGTCGCCGGTCGATGTGACGGTCGAAATCGGCGCGGACAGCGACGGCAAGCGCACCATCGACTGGGTGCCGTCTTTCCGCTTCATCGACACTGCGAATGTGGTGCCGGATCCGGAGAGCACAGGCAATGGTCGACGAGTTCGAGAAGAAGCTGGACGAGAGCCTGAATGTCGAGATCGGCACCACGGCTGGCATGCTCGATTCCCGGCGCAATGTGGTCCGGGCCGAGGAATTGGCCATGGGCAACCTGATCGCCGATGCGATGAAGGCCGCGAGCGGCGCGGATGTGACTATCACCAACGGCGGCGGCATTCGGGCTGACCGCACCTATGATCCTGGCACTGTGCTGACCCGTCGCGACATCCTGACCGAACTGCCGTTCGGCAACGTGACCGTGGTGACCGAGCTTCCGGGATCGCAGGTTCTGGCCGCGCTGGAAAATGGTGTGAGCCAGGTCGAGAAGGGGGCTGGCCGGTTCCCGCAGGTGTCGGGCATCGAATTTGTCTATGATCCGACAGCGCCAGCCGGTTCGCGGATTGTCTCGGTCAAGATCAACGGTGCCGACCTGAATCCCGATACGGTCTACAAGGTCGCGACGAATGACTACATGCTCGGCGGCGGCGATGGCTATGGCGCGCTGGGTGGCGGCAAGGTGCTGATCAACGCCGGAAACGGCAACCTGATGGCCAATGACGTGATGGATTACGTGGCCGAGATGGGCACGGTGAACAGCAAGGTTGAGGGCCGGATCAAGACCGTCGGTCAATAGGTCCTGATCTGATCGCCAAACATCCGGGCCCCGCCAGTCATTGAACTGGCGGGGCCTTGTTGTTTTGGATGGGCTGTTCGAAAGAAACGAGTTCAGGCGGTGCCGCCGATGGTCCAGCCTCGGTTCTGGGTGCCGAACATCTCATAGCCGGTGTCGGTGACGGCGAGGGTGTCTTCGAGCTTGATGAAGCCGCGTTTGGGGTGGAGCATGGTGGTCTCGATCGACAGCACCATGCCGGCTTCCAGCGGGCTGTCGAGGTCGTCGCCGTCATAGGCGACGGGGTGGTTGGTCATCAGAAACGGGGCCTCGTGGCTGATCAGGCCCATGCCGTGGGCGAAGAAATCGGTGCAGTCGTGGTTGGGCTGGTCGGCGAGGGTCTTTCTGGCCGTGGGCGATCATCTCGGCGCCGGTTGTGCCGGCGCGGACCTTGGAGAAGGCGGCCTGCTGAGTGGCTTCGACCTCGGCCAGCAGATCCTGCAGTTCGGTGTCGGGTTCGCCAAGCATGCCCATGCGGCAGATGTCGCCGATATAGCCGTCGAGGTTGCCGCCGGAGTCGATGGAAAGCACCTCTCCCTTTTGCCATTTCTGATCCGATGCTGCGCGGTTGTGGCTGGGGCCGAGGGTCAGCAGGCAGTATTCGAAATGCAGCCCGCGATTGGTTTCCTCGCGGCGCAGGCGTTCGATGATTTCGAATTTGGTGTCGCCCTCGCTGCGAGGCGTTGATCGTGGCCTGCATCGCGGCGGTGATGCCTTCGGAGGCGCGTTTCAGGAGCGCCAGTTCGGAAGGGGTTTTCACCGCGCGGAGGCGTTCGAGGGCGTGCGTGGCGTCGGTGATCTGCGCGTCCGGCAGCGCGTCGGTGAGGGTCTGGTAGCTGTCGGCGGGCAGGAAGCCGGGCTCGATGCCGATGCGGGGGCTGGTCAGGCCGAGTTTTTTCAGGTGCTCGATGGCGGCGGCGATGCTGTCGCGGCTGGTCCAAGACACAGGACGGAAGTTGGGCACCCAGAACGGGTGGTTATGATGCTCGCCGCCTTCCATCTTGTTGCCGATATAGGCGGTGTCATCAGGCTTGCCACGCCGGTAGAGAACGACCGGCAGGTAACGGGAATGGCCGATCGCATCCATCGCCGAGAAGAAGATGAAGCGGTAGCCGCCCAGAAGGTATTGCGTGTTGTGCTTCGAGGTGGCGATGAGGATGTCGATGCCCGCCGCCTCCATCAGATCGTCTAGTTTCGAAAAGCTGTAGGGCAGATCTTCCGGGGTTGCGGCGGGGATGGCGGGCATGGTGGCCTCTTATAGTTCGGATTTCGGGATGATGCGGAAATCGGGGAGGTCTTTCAGCGCCTCCTCGGGGCCCGTCGGGGAGTAGACGACGAAGATTTCCATCGGCTCGGAGCCGGTGTTCTTGGTCGAGTGGAAGCGGCTTTCGGGGATGAAGATGCTGCAGCCGGGCTTGACCTGCTCGGTGTGCGGCTTGCCGCTTTCATCCTCGACCATCTGCTCGCCGGTGCCTTTGAGGATGAAGATGATTTCCTCGGCGCCGGGATGGTTGTGGCGGGTGTGGCCCTGGCCGGGCGGCACGAAGACGACGCCGGCCGAGAAGTTTTGCGCGCCGTTGACCTCTGGGCCGATGGTCAGGGCAAGGCGGCCCCAGTCGAAGCCGAAATTGTCGACGTCGCTGGGGTAGGTGAAGTATTTGTCGGTCTCGGGCATCGTGTGTTCCTAGCGTTTGAGGGGCAGGGATTTGAAGGCTTTGATCTGGTCGCGGATCGCGGTTTCGGCGGGCAGGCGTTCGGCGCTGCTCGCGCCGTAGAAGCCGTGGCAGCGGTCGCAATGGTTCGAGGATATAGGCGGCGTCGTCGGGCATCGAGATCGGCCCGCCGTGGCACAGATCAGGATCACGTCGTCGCGGACCTTGCGGGCGGCGGCGGCGATGGCGTCGATCTCGCCAACGCAGTCGTCGAGCGATTTGGCCGAGGTCGCGCCGATGGTGCCGCCGGTGGTGACGCCCATATGGGCGACGATGATGTCGGCGCCGGCCTTGGTCATGGCGATGGCCTCGTCGGGGTTGAAGACGTAGGGCGTGGTCAGCAGGTCGATGTCGCGGGCGGCGGCGATCATGTCGACCTCGAGGCCGAAGCCCATGCCGGTCTCCTCGAAGCTTTGCCGCATCGCGCCGTCGAACAGGCCGATGGTGGGGAAGTTCTGCACGCCGGAGAAGCCCATGTCTTTCAGCTCGGCCAGGAATTGCGGCATCAGGATGAACGGGTCGGTGCCGTTGACCCCGGCCAGCACCGGCGTGTGCTTGACGACCGGCAGCACCTCGACCGCCATTTCCTTGACGATTTCGTTGGCATTGCCGTAGGCGAGCAGGCCGGCGGCGGAACCGCGCCCGGCCATCCGGTAGCGCCCGGAATTGTAGATGATGATCAGGTCGATGCCGCCGGCCTCCTCGGATTTCGCCGACAGGCCGGTGCCGGCACCACCGCCGATGATCGGGCGGTTTTCGGCGATCATGGCGTGGAATGTCTTGAGGATATCGGCGCGGGGGATGGCGGGCATGGGTCAGACCTTTGCGATGTCGGTGAAGGCCTTGGCGGCAGCGGCAGCAAAGGCGGGGTCATTGATGTGAAGCGGCAGGCGGATGATCTGGCGTTGGTCGGTTTGCCGGTGACGGTTTCGGTGAGGGCATCGAAGAGGGCGGCGTCGGCCTTCGGGATCGCAGAACGGGCCACCGTCGATGTCGAGCGCCGAGACGCCGCTTTTCCGGGATCAGAAAGCGAACCGGGCCGTCGCAGGCGTTCAGCTTCGCGCCGATCCAGCGGCCGATCTCGGCGCATTCCGTCGGCGTCGTGCGCATCAGGGTGACGTTGGGGTTGTGATGGTAGAACTGACGGTCGCTGAACCTGGCCGGCACGGTGTCGGGGGCCCAGAAGTTGACCATGTCGAGCGCGCCGACGCGAACCGACATAGGGCGCGCCTGGTGCTGGCGACGGCGTCGAGGCGGGCTGGGACCGGCCGGACAGCACGCCGCCGACGAGGTGGTCGGCGATCTCGGTGGTGGTGATGTCGATGAGGCCAGAAAGCACGCCGCTCGGCCAGCAGCTTTTCCATGGCGCGGCCGCCGGTGCCGGTGGCGTGGAAGACGAGGCAGTCGTAGCGGTCCGCGAGGGTTTCGGTGATGGCGGTGACGCACGGCGTGGTGACGCCGAACATGGAGAGGCCGATGGCGGGTTTGTCGTCATCGGCGGCCGCGCGAGGGTTTTCCACCATCCCCAGCAGCGCCTGCGCGGCGTTGTGCAGGACAGCGCGGCTGAGGCGGTTGAGGCCGGCGATGTCGGTGACCGAAGGGAACATCGCGATGTCGGAGATATCGACATAGGGCGCGACATCGCCCGACGCGAGGGTCGAGACCATGACCTTGGGGATGCCGTAGGGCAGTTCGCGCATTCCGGCGGTGATGATCGACGTGCCGCCGCCACCGCCAATGCCGATGATCCCGGCGATATCGTCGGCGTTGGTCTTGCAGAAGGCGGCGAAGGCCTGGCCCATCGCGGCGACGGCCGTGCCACGATCCTCGGTGCCGAGAGCGGCGCTCGCGCCGTCGGGGTGGCAGGCGGCGACGGTTTCGGCGGAGATGTCCATCGGGCACGGTGGGCACGGTGGGCGCGCGGGTGCCGACATCGACGCTGCGGATATCCGGACGTTGCCGCGGCAAGGATGTCGCGCAGGTAGGCGAGTTCCTCGCCCTTGGTGTCGCCGTGCCGACAAGGTAGATGCTTGGCACGTCACCACCCCCGAGGTTGCGCGGTCCCGAGTGTGCGCCAACTCAAAAGGCTTGCGGATTTTTGGGACACGAGTACCGTATTGGGATGCCAGTCCTGCGTCAACAATCCGATAATGGTGCGCGAAACCCGAAGGGGCCAAGCGGCGCGGACGCGACGGCTGATGGTGGAAACCGCCAGCCGGATGATGCGCGACGGCGGGCTCGCCCTCGGTCAGCGAGGTGGCGGAGGTGGCGGGCGTGTCACGGTCGACCGCGTACCGGTATTTTCCGACGCAAGCGGCGATGGTGCAGGCGGTGGTCGGCGAGGCTTTGGGTGGCGATCCTGACGTGGGAATCGGACGAGGTCGGGCCCGGAGGAGCGGGTGGCATCGCTTTTCGCGGCGTCTTTTCCGCGGATATTGGAACACGAGGCGACGTTCCGTTCGGCTTTGCGGCAATCGTTGGAGCCGAGCGATAGGCCGCGCCGACGGGCGCGGACATCGGGTGGACCTGCTGGGCCGGGCGATCGAGGGGCTGAAGGGCGAATTGCCCGAGGATCAGGTGACGCGTCTGGCGCAGGCCCTGTCACTGACGTTCGGGATCGAGAGCATCATCGTGCTCAAGGATATCTGGGGGCTGAACGATGACGCGGTGCAGGCGGTGACTGCGTGGGCGGCGCGGGCGATGATCCGGGCGGCTGATGGAACAAGCGGCGGCGGGACGGGATAAATCTGGTCCGGCCAGATCGATGCCGATAATACGGCGGCGATGCGCGCGGGTTATCGGCCTTGGCGCGGCCACGTTGCTACGTGCAGTGAAACCCAAAGAATTTCAATTTATAAGTTGTTTTTGCGGTGAAAATCCGATTTGTCCGATCCGGTTGACATGCGAGGAAACAACAGCTTGACAGGTGCCTTTATCTGGTATTACCAAAAATAGGATGAGAAGCGTCGAATGCTTTGGCATGCCGTCACGCCTGACAGACTGCGGTGAGGGCTGGGATACAGCGCCAATGCGGTGTCTGCACAGCATCACAACTGGGAGGATATCAGAAATGAAGAGCAAATTAACCGGCATGATGGCCGGCGTGGCGCTGGCGGCACTGGGCGCGACATCGGCTTCGGCGCAGGATCTGGTGATTTTCTGGGCGGAATGGGATCCGGCAAACTTTCTGCAGGAACTGGTCAATGAATACGAAGCCGAGACCGGCGTGTCGATCGCGGTCGAGACGACACCGTGGTCGGATTTCCAGACCAAGGCGTTCACCGAGTTCAATGCGCGCGGATCGGCCTATGACATGATCGTCGGCGACAGCCAGTGGCTGGGTGCGGCGTCGGAGGGTGGGCATTACGTCGATCTGACCGATTTCTTCAATGCGAACAATCTCGGCGAGGTGATGGCCCCGGCGACTGTGAAATACTATGCGGAGTATCCCGGCAATTCCGGCAAGTTCTGGGCAGTTCCCGCCGAGGGCGACGCGGTGGGCTGGTCTTATCGCAAGGACTGGTTCGAGGATCCCGCCGAGATGGAGGCGTTCAAGGCCAAGTATGGCTACGATCTTGCGCCGCCCGAAACCTGGGCTCAGCTGACGGACATCGCCGAGTTCTTCCACCGCCCCGACGAGGGCCGCTACGGCGTCGCGATCTATACCGACAATTCCTATGACGCGCTGGTCATGGGCGTCGAGAACGCGATCTTTTCCTACGGGGCGGAGCTGGGCAATTTTGAAACCTACGAAGTCGACGGCTATGTGAACTCACCCGAAGCTGTCGCGGCGCTGGAGAACTACAAGAAGCTTTACAGCTTCACGCCTCCGGGCTGGGCCAAGACGTTCTTTGTCGAAAACAACCAGGCGATCACCGAGAACCTGGCGGCGATGTCGATGAACTATTTCGCGTTCTTCCCGGCACTTGCTGAACGAGTCCACCAACCCGAACGCGGCCAATACCGGGTTCTTCGCGAACCCCGCCGGGCCGACCGGGGCGCAGCACGCCGCCCTTGGCGGGCAGGGGATCTCGGTTGTCAGCTATTCCGACAATCAGGAAGAATCGATGAAGTTCCTGGAATGGTTCATCAAGGACGAGACCCAGAAGCGTTGGGCCGAGCTGGGCGGCTATACCGCCAGCGCGGCGGTTCTGGAATCCGAGGAATTCCGCAATGCGACGCCCTATAACGAGGCGTTCTATCAGACCATGTTCAAGGTCAAGGATTTCTGGGCGGTGCCGGAATTCGCCGAACTGCTGACGGCTGCGAACCAGCGGCTGTATCCGTTCATCGTCGGGCGATGAGGGCACGGCGCAGGAGACGCTTGACGCGCTGGCCGCCGACTGGGACGGCGACGTTCAAGAAATACGGCAGGGTGCAATAGGGCCGGGCCCGGCAACCTGCACTGCGGGGGGCGATGCGTCGCCCTCCGTCTTACCCCTGAAAGACGCGCGCAAAATGCAAGGACCGCTTTAGTGGCGACAGAAGTCTTTACCCAACTCGATCCCGACAGCCGCGCCGCCGCACGGGGTCTGAGCGACCGGTCGATCCGCAACCTGTTCATCATCCCGACGATCGCGTTCCTGATCATCTTCAACATCTTCCCGCTCTTGTATTCGCTGGGCTATTCGTTCACCGATTTCCGCGCCTCGACCAATGCTCCGGCGAAATTTGTGGGTTTGCAGAACTATCATTTTCTGCTGACCGATGAGTTCATCTGGCGGAATTTCACGATCACCGCGAAATACGTGATCATTTCGGTGACCGGGCAGGTGATCGTCGGCTTCGGGCTGGCGATGCTTCTGAACCGGGAAATTCCGCTAAAGGGGCTGATCACGACGCTGCTGCTTTTGCCGATGATGCTGTCGATGGCGGTGGTGGGTCTGTTCTGGAAGCTGCTGTACGACCCCTCGTTCGGGATCATCAACTACGCGCTGGGACTTGGCACGTTCGAGTGGCTGGCGAACCCAGACGTGGCGCTTTATGCTGTCGCACTGACCGATATCTGGATGTGGTCGCCGTTCGTGATGCTGTTATCGCTGGCCGGCCTGTCAGCAGTGCCGAAGCATCTTTACGAGGCGGCAGAGATCGACCGGGCGAGCGGGTTCTACACATTCTTCCGGATCACCCTGCCCTTGGTCGCGCCCATTCTGATGATCGCGATCATCTTCCGCACGATGGAGGCGTTCAAGACATTTGACCTCGCCTACATCCTGTCCAGCCAGCCGACGACCGAGCTGATCGCGATCCGACTTTACAAGATGGCGTTTCTGGAATGGCAGACCGGGCAATCCTCGGCCTTTGCCTATATCGTGCTGATCATGGTGGTGGCGATCACCAATATCTACGTGAAATACCTCAATAAAGTGAAGGCGCGCTAGGATGGCTGCGGTAAGGACCCAGCGCGAGGTCTGGTTCAACCGGGCGGCTATTGCCGCGGTGCTGGTGGCGCTGTTCATCATGCTGGTGCCGATCTACTGGATCACATCAACCGCGTTCAAGCCGCGGAACCTCGCCACGACGATCCCGCCGACGGTGCTGTTCGAGCCGACGGTCGCGCCGTTCGTGAAGCTGGCGGTCAAACGCTCGCAGTTGCGATCACCGCCGTCGGAGGAGGAATATGCTGCCGCACCCTGGTGGGAACAGATGGTGTTCGATGGCGGCGAGAAGGTCGTGCGGTCGGGGAGGGGCGAAATCCAGTCCTCGGGCTATTTCGACCGGTTCAAGAACTCGCTGATCGTATCCGATCGTGTCGACGTTTCTGGCGGTGTCGATGGGGACGCTGACGGCCTACGGATTTTCGAGGTTCCGGGTGGCCGGTGAAGATGACTGGCTGTTCTTCATCCTGTCCACCCGTATGCTGCCGCCTGTCGTCGTGGCGATCCCGATGTTCCTGATGTACCGGGTCGTGGGGCTGAACGACACGCATCTGGGGCTGATCATCCTTTATACTGCGTTCAACCTGTCGTTCTCGGTCTGGATCATGAAGGGTTTCATCGACGAGATTCCGCGCGAATACGAAGAAGCCGCGCTGGTCGACGGCTATACCCGGATGCAGGCGTTCTTCAAGATCGTGCTGCCCGAGGCGCTGACCGGGATCGCGGCGACGGCGGTGTTCTGCTTCATCACGGCGTGGAACGAATATGCCTTCGCGCTGATCATGACCAATCGCAAGGCGCAGACCGCACCGCCGTTCATCCCCAGCCAGATCGGATCGGGCCTGCCGGACTGGACGGTCATCGCCGCCGGAACATTTCTGTTCCTGTTGCCGGTTGCGATCTTCACCTTCCTTCTGCGCAACCATCTGCTGCGCGGCATGTCCTTTGGAGCGATCCGCAAATGAGTTTTCGTTCCTTCAACCAGAAATACCTCGCCCCCGGCGCGCAGACCCTGATGATCTTCGGCATCATCGCGCTGTGCCAACCATGGAGCCTGTTTCTGCACCAGAACGGTCTGATGCTGACGCTGATCGGGCTGATCTCGTTTCTGGTGACCTCGAAGATCGCGCCCGATCCGGAACCGGAAGACGACGATGAAGAGGATCTTGTCTGATGGCCGAGATCGAACTGCGCAATGTGCAGAAGTTCTTTGGCCCCGTGCAGGTGATCAAGGACATGAACCTGACCATCGCGGATGGCGAGTTCGTGGTGATGCTGGGGCAGTCGGGCTGCGGCAAGACCACGACATTGCGCGCCATCGCGGGGCTGGAGACCGTGACATCGGGCGAGATCCTGATTGATGGTGTGCCGGTGCAGGGCAAGCCTGCCTCGGACCGCGATATCGCCTTCGTGTTCCAGTCCTTCTCACTTTATCCGCATATGACGGTTTACGAGAATATCGCCTTTCCGCTGCGCGCCGTGGGGATGAGCAATGCCGACCGCGACAAGGCGGTGAAGGAGGTGGCAGAGGTGCTGCGCATCACGCCGCTTCTGGGGCGCAAGCCGTCGGCGCTGTCGGGCGGCGACATGCAGCGGGTGGCGATTGGCCGGGCGCTGGTGCGCCGGCCCAAGGCCTTGCTGATGGACGAACCAATCGGCGCGCTGGACGCCAAGCTACGCGAACAGATGCGCGCCGAGATCAAGCGGCTGCACATCTCGCGCGGGTCGACCAGCGTCTACGTGACGCATGACCAGATCGAGGCGATGTCCCTGGCCGACCGGATCGTGATCATGCATGACGGCGTGTTGCAGCAGATCGGCGCGCCGGATGAGGTTTATCTGAGGCCAGCCAACCTGTTCGTGGCGCAGTTCGTCGGCAGCCCGGTGATGAACGTGGCGGATGTTGCGGTGAACGGATCAGGCGGCGATACCGCGATCCGGGTCGGCGGCGCGGCAGAGGGATTCCATTTTCCGGCTGGTGTGATCGGGCATCTCAAAGGTGGCGACGTGACGCTGGGCATCCGGCCCGAGGCGGTGATGCTGAGCCACGCGAAGGCCAAGGATCACATCGCGGTCGAGACCACCAATATCGAGCCGTTGGGAAGCCATGACATCGTCGACGTGCGGGTCGGCAACGCCGTGCTGCGGGCGCGGACCGAAAGCGGGTTTGTCGCGGGCGAGGGGCAGAAGGTCTGGGTCAGCCTCGACCCGGCGCAGGCGCATTTCTTTGACCGGGCCAGCGGCCAGCGCATTGGGGGGCAGGTCTGATGGCAAGCATCGAGCTACGGGGCATTTCCAAGAAGTTCGGCGCAAACCGGGCCCTGCGCGGGCTTGATCTGAAGATCGAGGATGGTGAGTTCTTCGTGCTTCTGGGTCAAACGGGCGCGGGCAAGACCACGACTCTGCGGGTGATTGCAGGGCTGGAAATGCCGGACGCAGGGCGAGGTGCTGATCGACGGGCAGGACGTGGCCAGCTGGAATGCGGCAGAGCGCGATGTGGCGCTGGTGTTGCAGCAGTATTCGCTTTACCCGCGGCTGACGGTGCGCGGGAACCTTGAGTTTCCGCTGAAATCGAAGATCCGCAAGCTGAGTGAGGCGGAGATCGCCGCGCGGGTCGAAAAGGCCGCGAAGACCCTGCAGATCACCCATCTGCTGGATCGCAAGGTTGAACGGCTTTCGGGCGGAGAGATGCAGCGGGTCTCGATCGGCCGGGCGATCGTGCGCGAGCCTTCGGTGTTCCTGATGGACGAACCGCTGTCGGCGCTGGATGCAAAGCTGCGGGAATCGCTGCGGGTCGAGTTGAAATCCCTGCACAACGATCTGGGCGCGACGTTCCTGTTCGTGACCCATGATCAGGTCGAGGCGATGTCGATGGGCGACAAGATCGGCGTGTTGAACAAGGGACGGCTGGTGCAGGTCGGGACGCCCGCCGAGGTCTATAACGCGCCGATCAACACCTTCGTCGCGCGGTCGGTCGGCACGCCGCCGATGAACCTGATTGACGGTGTGCTGAAGGGCGGCGAGGCGCGGATGAAGGCCGATGGCTTCCGCCTGCCGGTCTGGCGAAAGGCAGCCGCCGAGGGGCGCGAGCTGATCTTCGGCGTCCGGCCGGAAAACCTGGTGCTGGAAGGCGGCGCGCCGGTCGCGGGCCGGGTTTTCGATATCGAGGATCACGGCGTGATCAAGATCCTGACGCTGGACGTGGGCGGCGAGCGGCTTGCAGGCGACGGTTCCGGCGCAGATGAAAGTGAAACTGGATGATGAAGTGCGGTTCGGCTGGAAGGCCGACAAGGTACTGCTGTTCGACGCGGAAAGCGGGGCAAATCTGGCGCTGGACGTGAGGCGTCCACATGTGGACGCTTGAAATCTAACGCTTTTTTCTGGTTAATTTTGTCTTAACGGGAGTCCGCCGCCCCATTCCGGAAACCGTGCTTGGAACGCCGGCAGAGCCTCGGGGTTCACGAAATTGTCGGGCGCTCGCCCGACAGAATGCGACGCACCTCGTGGCACGACGCCTTGACCCATCCGCAACATGCTTTCGTCGGTGACGCCGGCCATGTGCGGGGTCAGGATGACATTGGGCAGGGACAGAAACGGGTGATCTGTGGGCAGCGGCGACTGGCGAAGACATCCAGCACGGCCCCGGCAAGTTTGCCGATCTGCAATGCAGCAAGAAGTGCGTCTTCATCCACCACCGGACCGCGTGAGACGTTGACAAGGATCGCACCGGGTTTCATCCGCGGCCAGTGCGGCGGCGTCGATCATGCCGCGCGTCTCATCGGTCAGCGGGCAGCAGAGCGCGACGATGTCGGCGCGCGACAGCAGGTCGTCCAGCGCGGCATGTTCCACGCCCTTCGGGCAGACGCGGTCGGCTGCGGGTATGGGTGATGACTGTCATGCCGAAGCCGCCGACTGGCCATGCCGGCCAATGCGCGCGGCCGATATTGCCCATGCCGAGGATGCCGAGGGTTCCGCCCGACAGTCTCGTCGCCCGGCATCGGAATGGCGGCGGGCGGCTCCCAGCCTCGGGCGCGGAAATCGGTGGCGACCTGCGGATAGTGGCGCAGGAGCGCCATCGCCGACCAGATCACATGCTCGGCGACGGTTAGCGCATTGCGCCGGGCACGTTGGCCACCAGCACGCCGGCCTTGGTGGCCTCTGCCACCGGGATCATGTCGAGACCCGCGCCGTGGCGGATCAGCGCCCGCAGGCGCTTTCGCGGGCGATGATCTCGGGCGGAATCGGGGCGCGGACGACGATGATCTCGGCGCCCGCGCTTTCGGCAGGATCGCATCCGGAGTGGGCGCGCTGGCGATGCGGAGCGTGCCGAGCGCTTGCAGGTCGCGCGTCACCTCGGGGTGCAGCGGATGGGTCGAGAAGATCATGGGCGGGTGGTCATGTCGGGCCGGCGTTGCTCGGGCTTGGGTTCCAGAAGCTCGGTCCAGTAGCTCATCGCACCCCGCAGGTGGCGTTCATCAGCGCCTGCGCCAGATTGGCGTCGCGGCGCAGCAGCGCGTCGAAGATCTGCATGTGCTCGGCATGGGATTTGCGGTTGCGCTCGTCCTTCTGGAAATAGATCGGCAGGCGCTTTTCGCCCAGCGCGTAGAAGATGCTGCAGATCTTGTAGAAGACGGTGTTCTGCGTGGCGCGCACGATCTCCAGATGGAAGTCGTGGTCATCTTGCGCGAGGCCCAGCCCTTCGGCGATCCGCTCTTCCGACGGCGTCGAGAATTTCGCGCAGCCGGTCGAAGTTTTCTTCCGTCGCGCGTTCGGCGGCCAGTTCGGCGGCCTTGATCTCGTGGATCTTGCGCACCTCGACGGCCTCGTAGATCTGGCGCGGTTCCAGCGGGATGCCGGCGTGGGCGAAAAAGGCCATGGCCTCGATGCCGGCGTGACCTCGTTGAGGTAGATGCCGGATTTGGCGCGCCGCTCGACGATCTGCATGGCTTCGAGGATGGCCAGCGCCTCGCGGATCTGACCACGGCTGACCGCGAAATGCTCGGCCAGCTCGCGTTCGGACGGCGCCTTGCCGCCGGTGGTCTTGCGCGACCGCGAACAGATAGGCGGCGAGCGTCGGAAGGAAGCTGTTTTCGGTGGTCATGGTCATGGCTTTACTGCGTGGGCCTGCAGGGCCTTTTCGTTAATGGTCAGGCCAAGCCCCGGGGCGTCCGGAATGGCGATCATGCCGTCCGAGACGCTGACCTTCTCCGCGACAAGATCATGGATCATCGGATTGGCGCCCAGCGAATATTCGACGGTGAAGCTGGCCGGCGAGGCGGCGCAGACGTGCAGGCCGGCGAAGAAACAAGGCGCGCCGGCCCAGAGATGCGGCGCCAGGCGCAGGTTGAAGGCGCTGGCCAGCGTGCCGATCCGCATCGCCTCGGTGATGCCGCCGCAGAAGGCCGGGTCGGGCTGGAAGATGTCGGCGGCGCGCAGGTGGCGAGGTCGCGGAAGGCAAAGCGCGTCGCCTCGGATTCGCCGGTCGCGATCGGGATGTGGGTGGCGGCGCGCACCTCGGCCATGCCGGGCTTGTCATCGGCGATGACCGGTTCCTCGAACCAGGCCAGGTCGCAATCGCGCGCCAGATGGGCGAAGCGCTTGGCCTCGGCGACGGTATAGGTGCCGTGGGCGTCGACCATGAGCTCGACATCGGGGCCAAGCGCCGCGCGCGCCGCCTTGCACGCGGTCGGCCGAGACATGCGGCGCGCCGTCCATCGCGCCGACGCGCATCTTGACGGCGCTGAAGCCGCCCTGGTCGATGTAGGATTGCAGCTGCTCGCCGATGCTGGCCGCGTCGGCCCAGCCGCCCGAGGCATAGGCCGGCAGGCGGTCGGCCTTGCGCCCGCCCAAGCAGTTGCCAGACCGGCTTGCCGTCGGCTTTGCCGAGAATGTCCCACAGCGCGATGTCGATGGCGCTGATCGCGGCGACGGTCAGGCCGCGCCGGGCAAGCTCGGGCATGGCGTGGCCTGCGGCGCGGGCCCTTTCGGCGCGGACGCCGTTATAGAGGTCTTCCCAGATGAAGGTGATGTCGGCGGGGTCGCGGCCGATGATCCAGGGGCCGATTTCGTGGTTCAGAAGATGCACCAGCGTGCCGTAGTGGCCCGCACTTCCGGCGGCGTTCTTGCCCTCGCCCCAGCCGACCAGCCCGTCGTCGGTCTCGAGCCGCAGGATGGCGGCGTCAAAGGTGCGCAGGCGGCCGAAGTCGCTGACGTGCTGGCGGTCGGCTTCGATGGGGATCTGCACCCACCAGGCCTGAACCGATTTGATGCGCATTGGCACTCCTTACTCCTCCGGCGCGCCGGGAGAAGCGCGCCGGAGGCTAGGCCGATGTTCGGATCACTTGATCAGCGGCAGAAGGGTTTCGGCGGTGATCCGCATCTGGTCGGCGTAGAACTTTTCCGTCAGCAGGCTGGAGCCGTGGTCCTGAATGAATTTCAGCTGCTCGGGCGAGATGTCGACCGGGTTGCGTCTCGACCATGTCCGGATAGGGCGCGGCCGGGGTGCGGTCGACCGGGGCGACGAATTCGTTGGTCAGCGCGCCGTCATAGCCGATCTCCTTCAGGGTGCCGACGATCTTCGGCCAGTCGAGATGGCCGAGGCCGGCGGCGAAGCGGTTGTTGTCGGCGACGTGGAAGTCGAACAGGCGGTCGCCGGCCAGCCGGATCGCGTCGTAGATGTCATCCTCTTCGATGTTGAGGTGGTAGGCATCGAGGCAGACGCCGCATTCGGGGCTGACCGCATCGGCCAGCGCCAGCGCCTGCGCGCAGCGGTTGAAGAGGTAGGTTTCGAACCGGTTCAGCGGCTCGATGGCGATCTTGACGCCCTTTTCTGGGCATGGGCGAAGCATTCCTTGGTGGCCTCGACCACCCAGCCCCATTCTTCCTCGGGCGTGGCGTCGGGGACGACCTTGCCGACGGTGGCGGGCACGAGGGTGATGATCTCGCCCTCCAGTTCGGACACCATGGTGAGGACGCTTTTGACGTAGTCGACCGAGCGGGCGCGCTGGCCTTCGTCCTTGGCGGCGAGGTTGCGTTCGCCAAGGGTCAGCGTCACGGCGCCCCAGCAGCGCATGCCGGTGTCCTTCAGCAGCGGCGCGGGTTTCCTTGATGTCGTACTGCGTCGGTTCGCCCGAAATTTCGATGCTTTCATAGCCGTATTGCTTGATCCGCCGGACGGTGGTTTCCAGCGGTTCGGCCCGCATCCAGTTATGGGTTGAAAGATGCATTTCGTCCTCCCTCGGGGCATTCGGTTCCGGATCGCGCCAGATGCGCGGTTCGGTGAAACTGGTTTGACCAGATTGCGTTGGAATTGCGGGTTGCGGTCAAGGGGCCTGACAGTGGGCCCGTCGATTCCCGGCTAATTCGCAGCGAATCTCAGCCGCAAATGCTGATATATCATGGCGAAATTTCTGCTCGTCTTGGCCGTGCTGGACATTTCGTTTTGACCTATCGGTGCTAATTTGGTATGACCAGATGCAGCGGATGCCGCGCCGGGAGGGGCGCGATGAAGATCGGGATGTGCATGTTCCTGTGGACGACGAATATCGGCCCCGAGCACGAGGCGCTGTTGGCCGATATCAAGGCCACCGGGTTTGACGGCGTCGAGATCCCGGTTTTCGAGGGGACGCCCGATGATTTCGCGGCCATCGGCGCGATGCTGGACCGACTGGGGCTGGAGCGCACGGCGGTGGCGGCGATGGGCGATCCGGCGATGAACCTGATCTCGGCGGATGCAGGCGGAGCGCGCGGCGGGCGTGGCGCATATGGCCTGGGCGCTGGACTGCTGTGCGGCGCTGGGCGCTGACCGGCTGAGCGGGCCGTTGCATTCGACGCTTGGGCTTGTTCTCGGGGCAGGGGCCGACGGAGGACGAGTTCGCGCGGTCGGTGGAAGTCGCAGCGGCAGATCGGCGATCATGCGGCGAAGCATGGCGTGGTCGTGGGGCTGGAGGCGCTGAACCGGTTCGAGTGCTATCTGGTCAACACGATGGACGCGCTTTGCGCCCATCTGGACGAGATCGACCATCCGAATATCCGCGCGATGTATGACACCTTCCATGCCAATATCGAGGAGGCGGACCCGATTGGCGCGCTGACCCGGAACAAGGATCATGTGGTGCATATCCACATCTCGGAGAATGATCGCGGCGTGCCGGGGCGCGGGAATATCCCGTGGGCCGAGACTTACGCCGCGATCAAAGAGACCGGCTATGACGGCTGGCTGACGATCGAGAGCTTCGGTCGCGGGTCTGCCGGATCTGGCGGCGGCGACGAAGGTCTGGCGCGATTTCGCCGAAAGCCCCGAGGCGGTTTATCGCGACGGCTATCGGCATATCCGCGATTGCATGTCGGCGGCGGGTCTGGCGTAATTCACGAAATTCAGGGAGGTTAGGCCATGAAGACGATCAAGGGACCGGCGCTGTTTCTGGCGCAATTCGCAGGCGACGAGGCGCCGTTCAACTCGTGGGACGGGATCACCAAATGGGCCGCCGATTGCGGCTATAAGGGCGTGCAGATCCCAAGCTGGGACGGGCGGCTGTTCGATCTGGAAAAGGCGGCCATCGTCCAAAGGACTACTGCGACGAGTTCAAGGGGCAGGCGCAAGGCGAACGGCATCGAGGTGACGGAACTTTCGACGCATTTGCAGGGTCAGCTGGTCGCCGTGCATCCGGCCTATGACGATGCGTTCGACGGCTTCGCAGCACCCGAGGTGCGCGGCAATCCCAAGGCGCGGCAGGCATGGGCCGTGGATCAGGTGAAGAAGGCGCTGACGGCCTCGAAGAATCTCGGCATCGGGGCGCATGCGACGTTTTCGGGCGCACTGGCCTGGCCCTATATCTATCCGTGGCCGCAGCGGCCTGCCGGGCTGGTCGAGACGGCGTTCGACGAACTGGCGAAGCGCTGGAGGCCGATCCTTGATCACGCCGAGGATTGCGGCGTCGATGTCTGCTATGAGATCCATCCCGGCGAGGATCTGCATGACGGCGTGACCTATGAGATGTTTCTGGAGCGCTGGGCAACCATGCGCGCTGCTGCATGCTGTATGATCCCAGCCACTACGTGCTGCAATGCCTTGATTATCTTGACAATATCGACATCTACAACGACCGGATCCGGATGTTCCACGTCAAGGATGCAGAGTTCAATCCGACCGGGCGGCAGGGCGTCTATTCCGGCTATCAGCCCTGGGTGAACCGGGCCGGTCGCTTCCGCAGTCCTTGGCGACGGGCAGGTCGATTTCGGGGCAATCTTCTCCAAGATGGCAGCGAATGATTTCGATGGCTGGGCCGTGGTCGAATGGGAATGCTGCCTGAAGCATCCCGAGGACGGGGCGCGCGAGGGGGCGGAGTTCGTGGATGCCCATATCATCCGGGTGACCGAACGCGCGTTTGACGATTTCGCCGACGGCGGCACGGATGAGGCCGCGAACCGCAAGATGCTTGGGATCGGAGGCTAGGCCATGGCGATCACGGGATCGAAGGACGGGCGGCCAGAGCGCATTCGCCTTGGCATGGTCGGCGGCGGGCGCGATGCGTTCATCGGGGCGGTGCATCGCATCGCTTCGCGGATCGACGATCGGTATGAGCTGGTCGCGGGGGCGTTCTGCTCGACCGCCGAAAAGTCAAAGGCGAGCGGCCGCCGATCTGGGGATCGCGCCGGACCGCGCCTATGGCGATTTCATCGAGATGGCGAAGCGCGAGGCGCGGCTGAAGAACGGGATCGAGGCGGTGGCGATCGTGACGCCGAACCACGTGCATTACGCGGCGGCGCGGGAGTTTCTGAAGCGCGGCATCCATGTGATCTGCGACAAGCCGCTGACCTCGACCTTGGCGGATGCGAAGAAGCTGGCGAAGGCGGCCGAGAGTTCCAACGCCCTGTTCATCCTGACCCACAACTACACCGGCTATCCGATGGTCCGGCAGGCGCGGGAGATGGTCGCGACGGGCGAGTTGGGCGACATCCGCGTGGTGCAGGTCGAATATCCGCAGGACTGGCTGACGCAAGCCGAGGACAACAAGCAGGCCGAGTGGCGCACCGATCCGGCGCGGTCCGGGCGCGGGCGGCGCGATCGGCGATATCGGCACCCATGCGTTCAATCTGGCCAGCTTCGTGAGCGGGCTGGAGCTGGAGGCTTTGGCGGCTGACATGCAGGCCTTCGTCTCGGGCCGCAAGCTCGATGACAACTGCCATGTGATGCTGCGCTACAAGGGCGGCGCACGGGGCATGCTGTGGGCCAGTCAGGTGGCGCCGGGCAATGAGAACGGGCTGCAGTTGCGGGTCTACGGCACCAAGGGCGGGCTGGAATGGGGGCAGGAGGATCCGAACTATCTGTGGTATACGCCGTTCGGCCAGCCCAAGCGCCTGATCACCCGCGGCGGGGCCGGTGCGGGGGCTGCTGCGGGGCGCGTCACCCGGGTGCCGCCGGGCCATCCCGAAGGCTATCTGGAAGGCTTTGCCACGATCTATACCGAAGCCGCCGAGGCGATTCATCGCGCATCGCGAAGGGCGCCCGGCGTCAAAGGATGTGATGTATCCCAGCGTGCAGGATGGGCTGAAAGGCGTGCAGTTCGTCGATGCCTGCGTGAGATCGTCGGCCCGCAACGCGGCCTGGGTGACGCTGGGATAGGGGCGGCTGACCCGGCGGTTTGATTTCGTTAGCGGGGGTCTTTGGTTCGGTTCACGTCGTGCGTGGAACTCAGGCGCAGAATGGCGTCCGCGATCAGGGGCGCTACGGACAGCACGTGCAGCCTGCTGCCCAATGCGGTTTTCGCGGGCGCGGTGCTGGCCGCCGAATCGGTCAGCGTCACGCTGGTGATTGCCGGATGTGCCAACGACTGGATGGCGTGATCGGTCAATAGCGCGTGGGTGGCGGCAAGGTGCACTTCGCTGGCGCCATTCGCGCGGCATGCCTCTGCGGCGCGCAGCATCGTGCCGCCGCCGACGATCATGTCATCAACGATCCAGACCGACCGGCCCGCCACATCCCCGGCGAAGAGGTCGCCCGAAACGACACCGGAACTGCGCCGTTTTTCCATGAAGCCAAAGTTGATCCCGGAATTTGTGGCCAAATCCAGTTCGTCGCGCAGGCGTTGTGCGCGTTTCACGCCGCCGCCGTCAGGAGAAAAGACGGTAAGCGGCGCGTTGCCCACCCGGGCCAGGATTTCTGCCGCGAACATTTGCCCGGTCTCCAGATGCAGCGTCGTGCACCGGAATGCATTCTGGAAGGCCTGAAGGTTATGGACCTCTAGCGTGACGACGCAGTCGGTTCCCACCGCCTCGAACAGCATCGCGACGTAGCGTGTGGTTACCGGATCGCGCGGTTTGGTCTGCCGGTCTTTTCGCGAATAGGCCAGATAGGGGACAATCGCGGTGACCCGCGCGGCGCCGTTTTCGCGGCAGGCGGCCAAGAAGAACAGCAACCTGCACAGCTTGTCATTCGCGGACTGATCTGCCTGACCGTGCAGGGACTGAAGGACGTAAACATCCTTGCCACGTACGCTTTGCAGCGGGCGCGTCTTGTGCTCACCACCCTCAAACTCGCGCTCTTCATGCGAGGCCAGGGGGAACCCTCCGGCATTCGCGACGGCGTGTCCCAGATCGGCGGAGGTGTTGAGGGCGAAGAACAACATGGATTGCATCCTAGTCCGATCGTCTGGCGATTCATTGATCGTGATCAATGTCGGGCGGTGCTCGTATGCTAGGTTGAGCCAATTGGCAAAAACCCTCACCAAGGAGATCGGACCATGAAGATCAGCGGCATTTCCACTCTTGATCATGCCCCGCAGGTTGTCGCGGAATGGATCAACGAGCTTGCCGAGGATCTGGACTGGCCCGACAAGGGGCGTTGCTATCTGCTGCTGCGCGAAACGCTTCATGCGGTGCGCGATTACCTGTCGGTGGATGAGGCGGCGGATTTGTCGGCGCAGTTGCCCATTCTTGTAAGGGGCATCTATTTCGACGGCTGGGTTCCTGCGCGAACACCCGCCCATCCGCGCAACAAGGCGGATTTTATCGCTCGGGTGTCGGCGCGTTTCGTCAAGGCGCCGCTTGAGGATCCGGAACGGGCGGTCGCGGCGGTGTTCGACCTGTTGCGCCGCCATCTGTCGCAAGGCGAGTTCGACCAGGTCGCTGGATCCATGCGAAAATCGCTTCGTGAACTCTGGACTTAGGTAATGCCGGGCGTTTCCCGGCCTTCGCAGCCCGGTGCAAGTTTGCCCGGACGGGCGGTAACGTTCGATGAAAAGCTGAGGTTTCTTGAAAACCGGTTTGCAGGAGCCGAATGGATCGAGACCCATAGCGCCTTTGTCTTTCTTGCCGCCGACCGGGCGTACAAGATCAAAAAACCGGTCCATCTGGAGTTCCTTGATCATCGAAGTCTGGCCGCGCGTGAACATGCATGCCGCGAGGAGTTGCGCCTGAACCGCCAACTGGCCGGTGACGTCTATATCGGGCTGGATTCGCTGGTCGTGGGGCCGGACGGCCGCCTTGCGCTGAACGGCGAAGGCGAGATCGTTGACTGGTTGGTCAGAATGCGCCGCCTGCCCGCGGACAGGATGCTGGACACGATGCTGAAGGAAGGCCGCATCCCCGACACGAAAGATATTGCCGCGGTCGCCGACGTCTTGGTGGCCTTCTACCGCGCGCGGCGCGCAGAGCCGCCCCGCCCCGGCGTCTATCTGGCGCATCTTCGCAAGGAAAGCGAGATCAACAGCCGCCATCTGCCGGACATGCAAGATCATCTTGGGTTTGCGGATATCAACGAATTACTGGCGCGGGCGGAAGGTCTGATTGCGCAGCATGCGCGCGAGATCGAGGATCGGGACGCGGCCCGGCTGATCGTCGAAGGACATGGCGATCTGCGGCCAGAGCATGTCTGCCTGACAACCCCGCCGGTGATCTTTGACCGGATCGAGTTTGCCACCGAGATGTTGATGATCGATATCTTCGATGAAGCGAACTACCTTGGGCTGGAATGTGCGGTGCTTGGGGTGTCGTGGGTCGGCCCGTTGATGCTGGATGCGCTGCGCGCTGCCGGCTTTGCCGCGCCGACCGCAGGTCTGATGACGGCGTATGGCGCCTTTCGCTGCTTGACCCGTGCGCGGCTGTCCATCGATCACCTGCTGGATCCACATCCCCGTACTCCGTCCAAATGGCCGGTGCAGGCGCGGGCCTATCTGACGCTTGCGGCGGAAATCATGAAGAAGGCACCGCCGGGTTGACCGAGCCGGTGCGGGCTGGTGCGACGTTCCGCCCGATGCCCCGGACGCGCCATCACGAGAAATATACCAAGCATCGAATGATCTGCCACCGATTGTGGCCTATCGCGCCGCACGCGCCACCATACCGAACAGATCGCGGGGATCGTCCGGGTCGGCCAGCATGTCCAGATTGACGTAATGCCCGGTTCGATCCAGCTGATCGCGGATGTAGCGCAGGGCCGAGAAGTCTTCGATCGCAAACCCGACGCTGTCGAACAGCGTTATCTGATCGTCGGATTGGCGCTGCGACTTTTGCCCGCCGATGACCTCCCACAATTCGGTAACCTGGTGATCGTCTGGGAGCTGTTGAATTTCACCCTCGATCCGGGTCTGTGGCGGATATTCGACGAAGATGTCAGAGCGTAGAAGTATGTCGCGATGCAGTTCGGTCTTGCCGGGGCAATCTCCACCGATGGCGTTGATATGGACACCGCTACCGACCATGTTGTCGGTCAGGATGGTGGCGTACTGCTTGTCCGCGGTGCACGTCGTTATTATCTGCGCGCCTTCAGATCGCTTCGAACGGAGAACTGCACTTGACAACCTTCAAGCCCGAGTCTGCAAGATTGCGTGCGGCCTTGTCAGTGGCGTGCGAGTCGATGTCATAGAGCTGGACGGTGTCGATGCCTAATACGGCCTGAAAGGCAAGCGCCTGAAATTCACATTGCGCACCGTTGCCGATCATCGCCATGGTGCGTGCATCCTTTCGGCGCGAGGTACTTGGCAGCCATCGCCGATGTTGCAGCGGTTCGGAGGGCTGTGAGGATAGTCATTTCCGAAAACAGCACCGGGTATCCGTTGTCGACTCTTGCCAGTACGCCGAAGGCGGTGACGGTTTGAAACCCCTCACTCATGTTCTTCGGGATGCCCGTTCACGTATTTGAAACCGTAGACTTCACCATCACTGGTAGGCATCAACTCGATCACGCCTTCTTTCGAATGGGAGGCGATGCGTGGTGTCTTGTCGAACAGCTCCCAGCGACGAAAGTCATCCTCGATGTAGCCAACCAGTTCCGCCAGAACGTTCTTCATGCCAATCGCGTGGACAATCTTCATCATGTTGTCGACACTGACAAACGGGACGAAGGCTAGTGCTGAAGGTGTGGATTGGACATGAGAGGTCCCTTCGGTTGTGAGCATATCGGATTTACGCGGCGCACGTTTCGGCTCGAAACTCCAGGTTCGACGATCCAGACACGACGTCCGAATAGACTCGCGGTCAGATCGACCATCAATCGCGCCGTGCGGCCACGATCATCAAGAAAAGGGTTGAGTTCGACCAGATCAAGCGAGCTGAGCAAACCACTGTCGTGCAGCATCTCCATGACCAGGTGTGCCTCACGAAACGTGGCTCCCCCGGGTACGGTGGTGCCTACCGCTGGTGCGATCTCTGGTTCGATGAAATCCACATCAAGGCTGACATGCAACAAACCGTTAGCCGCCTCGACACGTTCGAGGAAAGGTCCAAGCGAGTGCGGTAATGCCATGCTCGTCGATGGCGCGCATGTCACAGACCTCCACGCCTTCGCCGACCACCAGCTCTCGTTCTCGCTTGTCGACTGATCGCAAACCAAAGATGCACACATTGCTCGGGTCAACGCAGGTCGCGAGCGGTTCACCCAAGCAGAGGTTCGAAGCCAGGCTGTCCACAGACGAACGCGAGTGGCGTGCCGTGAAGGTTGCCGCTTTCCGTCGTGACAAATGTATTGAAATCGGCGATGCGCGTCCAGCCAGAGAACAAAGAGCGGCCGATCGGCTTCGTGTGCCGCCATCGCGCGCACCTGCAACCGAGCCCAGGGACAGGCTGTGATCACCGCCGAGGAAGATCGGCATGTCCGATTGCCGGGCGGCTTCATAGGCGGCCTTTTCCAGCGCCTTGGCCCAGCCGACGGTTTCGTTCAGGTCGTGGATGGCGCTGTTGGAATGTTGCTTGAGCTGAACCTGCTCGGCCGTCGCATTGCCAAGATCGCGCACGTCGTGGCCAAGCGCGCTGAGCGTCTGGGCCAGCCCGGCGGTGCGATAGGCGTCTGGGCCCATGATGCATCCGGCCTGGTTCGCGCCGGTCTGGACGGGCGCGCCGATCAATGTGCAGGATTTCGATTGCAATGGATGTCCTCGGGTTTTGTGGTTGCTCATGTTTCGCGAAACCGAGCGGTTGAAAATAGTTTGAAAATTGTTCATAAAGATAAAAGATTTTAGCAATATGTAAGCTTGGGATTACATTTTGGTAAAATCCGCCCATAGGGTATAGTGACATGACAAATTTGAACTCCACCGACCGCCAGCTTATCGCGGCGCTCACGCAGGACGGGCGGGCATCCGTTACCACGTTGTCGGGCAAATTGGGGGTTTCAAGGGCCACGGTCCAGACGCGGCTAGACCGGTTGATTTCTTCAGGGGTGATCCGGCGGTTTACCGTGGAACTGGATGCAGCCGCCGCAGCGGACGTGATCCGCGCCGTGATGATGATCGAGGTGCAGGGGGCATATGCACGGGCGATCGTGCGAAGCATTCAGAGCATTCCGCAGATCGTCAGCCTGCACAGCACCAACGGTGCCTGGGATCTGGTCGCCATGATCGAGACGGTCAACCTGCCGGAATTTGACAGGACGCTGCGCGAGGTGCGCGAGTTGACGGGCGTGTTGAACAGCGAGACCTGTTTGCTGCTGGACACGGCAAAGGGATGAGCAAGATGCACTCAATAGGCATCGAAGTCTGATCGTTTTGACGTCGCCTGGAACGGCCGGCCGCGTGTGAACCCGAATATTGAAGAGGCAGCAGGCCGATTGGCGGATGTTCCAAGCCACCGGTCCCGGTGGAGGATCGAGTGTCAGACGATATTGCCGACCGGTGCGAGCAACTCCATCCGATTGACGCCAAAATCCACCGGAGTTTCCTGACCTGCGTTGTCGATCATCACCGCGCGAACGACCATCCGGTTGATCCGGTCAGCATCGCAACGTGCGCTGACAAAGCAGGATGCACCGATGTTTCCGGATTTTTCGACGGTGGAGGTGTCACCTGTGGTCGTGTCGGACACTTCCATTCTGACCTTGAACACCTGCCCCGGCACAACAGCGACCGGGGCGGGTTCGACATCCAGCCCCACGCCCGAGACCGGATGATCGAAGGTCAGCGTGAACGCTTTGCCCGGCACCTGGCTGGTGGCGATGACAGTTTCGCCTGGGCTCGGGAAATGGCCGTTCCAGCTTAACCCTTGCGTCAACCGCACCAACTGGCTGGCGCCGTCGATCATGCACCATGACCGTTTCTGGGCCGAACGCATGCGCGAGAATCGGAGTGCGTTGCCATCGGCGGCGATGCCCCGCCACGGTTGGAAATCGGCGTCCGGGTCCATCGCCAACGTCTGGCGGTCAGCAACCTCGGTGATGTTGAGTGCCATTGCTGGTTTCCTTTTAAATGGGCTTCGGCCGGGGACCGCATTCCACGACCAAAGGCCGCGGCACGACATCCGGCCACTTGTCGAGCGGCCCGACGAGCGGCCCGTTCGGCACCGTCGTC
>CAVQOV010000010.1:0-519308 GCA_963714615.1 uncultured Alphaproteobacteria bacterium
GAGCCGCGCGGCGGCGTGTTCCGGCACGTGAACCTGCTGGTGCCGCCCAAGGATCCGCGAGGCGGCAGTGCGGCATGGATCATCATGGAGCCGGAAGACACCCCGCCGATGTCGGGGTCCAACTCGATCTGCGTCGCGACCGTGCTGCTGGATACCGGCATCGTCGAGATGCAGGAGCCGGTGACCGACATGGTTCTGGAAGCGCCGGGCGGCCTTGTGCGTGTGCGTGCGCATTGCAGCAATGGCAAGGCGGTTCGGATCGAGGTCGAAACCTGCCATCCTTCGCCAGCCGGCTCGCCGTGCCGCTGAGGTCGAGGGTCTGCCCACGCTGACGATCGACACCGCCTTCGGCGGCGACAGCTTCGTCGTGGTGGATGCCACCGCTTGGATCTGGCGCTGGAGGCAAGTTCGGCCGCGACCTGGCGGCGGAACTGGTGGCGTACCGGATCACCAACGCCTGGCCAATGACCAGTTCGATTTGTTCATCCCGGAGCGAGTGGCGCCATCACTCCTTCTGCCTCTTTGCCGGGCCATCGCGCGGATGGCGCCGATCTGCGGCGTCCGTGGTCGGTTGGACCGAGCGACTGGATCGCTGGCCCACGGGCGCGGCGATTTCCGCGCGGATGGCACTGCTTCACGCCAGGGGCGAGATGGGTCTTGGTGACCATTTCACCGGCGTCTCGATCATCGGGTCAGAGTTCGGCGGGCGCATCTTGGGCATGACCCGCGTGCGCGACACGCCCGCGATCCGGCCGCAGATCAGTGGCCGCGCCTGGGTGACCGGGACGCATCAGCACATGCTGGACCCCGACGATCCCTGGCCCGGCGGCTATCGGCTGTCGGATACCTGGCCGCGCTACGGACGTTGACCGTCAGACACTCAACACCGGGTCTCCCAGCACGTCCATCAGCGGCGCGATGCCGAGGCCCGGCGCATCCGAGGCACGCATCTTGCCGTCGATCCGCCGGGGCGCTCCCTCTGCGATATCTATCGTGCCGTAGGAATTGAAGTCAGTGGCCGAAAAGGAGAAGTCGGCGGGCGTCGACTGGGCGAGGCGTGCAATTGTCGCGGTCACGATATCGCCGCCCCAGGTATCCTCTATGGTCATCGGTATCCCGGCATGCACGCAAATGTCCCGCATCAGCCGCGCCTTGGTCAGGCCGCCGACCTTCGAAATCTTCAGGTCGATCACGTCCATCGCACCGTCGGCCAGGCCCCGCGTCAGGCTGTCGACGCCGGTGATGACCTCATCGAGAACGAAGGGCAGAGAGGTGCGGCGGCGCGTGACCAGACATTCCTCATAGGTCGGACACGGTTGTTCGATATAAACGTCCACGTCGCGCACAGCATTCACTACGCGGGCCGCCTCGTGCATGGTCCAGCCGGTGTTGGCGTCGGCCACCAGGATGTCGCCCGGCCGCATCTCTGCCGCCGAAAGGCGGATGCGTTCGATATCGCTGTCGGCATCCGCGCCCACCTTCAACTGGAACTTGGCGATCCCTCGTCGCGGTAGCCGCGACGTTGGCCGGTCCATCGCCTCGGGTTCGATCTGCGAGATCGCGCGGTAAAGATGAATGTCCTCCTGCGCCTTGCCGCCCAGAAGCTGGTAGACGGGCAGCCCCGTCGCCTGCCCGAGGATATCCCAGCAGGCAACGTCGATACCCGCCTTGACGTAAGGATGCCCCCGAAGAACCGCGTCCATGTGGCGGTTCAGGACGTTCAGGTCGCGCGGGTCCAGCCCGATCACCTGCGGTGCCAGTTCGGCCAGACCCGACCGGACGCCCAACGCATAGGCCGGAAGGTAGGCCGACCCCAGCGGACAGCATTCGCCGTAACCCTTCAGCCCCGCGTCGGTTTCCACCTCGATGACGGTCGAATTGAAGACCTCGACGAAGTTGCCGTTCGACCAGCTGTAGCGGCCCTCTTTCAGCGGCAGGTCGACCTGGTAGGCGCGAATGGCGGTGATCTTCATCATGGGTCCTTTCTTTCGGCTGGGCTGGACGTGGGGGTGTTTCATCATCAGCGTATCTCGAGAAGGCCGCCATCGACAGGGATGATCTGTCCGGTGATCCAGCCGGAGCGCGGCGAGGCGAGAACAGGATCGCCTCGGCGACGTCGTCGGTCGTGCCCCAGCGGCCAGCGGATAGCGCGCGATGACCGCGTGCGAGCAACCGCTCGGAAATCCGCGTCGTCCGCGGCGCGGGCACGAAACTGCGACTCGGACAGCGGGGTGCGGACCGCGCCCGGCGCCACGGCATTCACCCGCACGCCGCGCGCGGCATAATCTGCCGCCAACTGCCGGGTCAGCGCCACCACCGCGCCCTTCGACGCCGAATAGGCCGCCACGCCGCTCATCCCCGCCAGACCCACGGTGGAGGCGGTGAACGACCAGCGCCCCGCGGCTCTCGATCAGTGCTGGCATCACCGCGCGGGCGGTCAGGAAACGCGCCCGTGGCGTTGACCGCCATGACCCGGTTCCAGTCGTCGAGCGACAGCGACAGCGCGTCGCCCTCCACCATGATGCCCGGCATTGGCAGCGACCGCGTCGAGCCGCCCGGTCCAGTCGATCGCCGCCCGGCCATCGCCGCGGTCGCGCCTCGTCGGTCACGTCGACCTGGACCGCTCGCGCCATCCCGTCGCCTGCCAACCCGCCGGGCGGTGGCGGCCACCTCGGCCCCCGCCCCGTTCGGTCGGCAATCAGCACCGCCTATCCCTCGGCCGCCAATGGCGAGCGACGCCCGCCCGATGCCCGAGGCCGCGCCGGTGACGAGGCAGTGGGACGTTCGACCCGGCCATGGCTCAGGCGGGGTCCGGCGCGTAGATCTGCGGATAGATGTGCCGGATCGCCTCGTCGTCGATCTCCGACCTTCAAGTGTGCTGTCTTCAGCGCCTCGACCCGGGCGGCAGCGGGCCGTGCGTCGATCCGGCCACCAGCCGCGCGATGTTGGGATACGTCCGCCATCGCGCCTCGTCCGCCAGCATGAACGGAATGCGCCCCGCCCATCCCCACACGGCCATGTCGACGATGGTATAGGTGTCGCCCAGCATGTAGCGCCCCTGACCCAGCCGGTCCTCGACGATCTGCCAGTGCCGCCGCGCCTCGAAGTCGTAGCGCTTGATGGCGTAGGGGATCTTCTCGGGCGCGAAGTTGCGGAAATGCACGGCCTGCCCGGAAAACGGCCCGACCCCGCTGGCCACGAACATCAGCCACGACAGCAGCGCGCCCCGCATGATCCTCGGGCGGCAGGAACTGCCCGGTCTTTTCGGCAAGGTAGAGAAGGATGGCGTTGCTGTCGAAAACGATGGTGCCGTCGTCGTCGATCGCCGGCACCTTGCCGTTGGGATTGATCGCGCGGTATTCGGGCGAATGCTGCTGGCCACGCCGCGTATCGATGGGCACGGCGGAGTACTCAGGAATCCCGATCTCTTCCAGAAAAAGACCCACCTTCAGTGGGTTGGGCGCCGCATTGTAGTAGAATTTTAGCATCTGGGTCGTCCTTATGTGGGCGAGTTCAGTGGCGCAGGATCTTCGAGAAGAAGTCGCGGGCCCGGTCGGTTTTCGGAGTGTCGAACAGTTCGGCGCGGTGTGCCAGCTCTCGATGATCTGGCCTGTGTCCATGAACACGACCTTGTCTGCCACCTCGCGCACGAAGGCCATTTCGTGGCTGACGATGATCATGGTCATCCCTTCGTCGGCCAGCTTGCGGATGGCGTCCAGCACCTCGTTGACCAGTTCGGGGTCCAGCGCCGAGGTCACCTCGTCCAGAAGCAGGATCTGCGGCTTCAGCGCCAGGGCGCGCGCCAGCGCCACGCGCTGCTGCTGGCCGCCCGACAACTGGTCTGAATAGCTGTCAGCCTTGTCCGACAGACCAACAACGCCCAGAAGGCGGCGGGCCTCTGCCTCGACCTCGGCCTTTTTCCATTTCTTGATCTTCAGCGGCGCCAGCGTGAGGTTCTGCATCACGGTCATGTTCTGAAACAGGTTGTACTGCTGGAACACGATGGCCATGCGGTCGCGGGCGGCGCGAACCTCCTTGGCGCTGGAATAGTTCATTCTCTCGCCTGCGAGCTCGACATGGCCGCCGGTGATCGGCGTCAGCCCCATCAGTGCGCGCAGGACAGTGGATTTGCCCGAGCCCGACGGGCCGACCAGAGCCGCGATCTCGCCCTTCTCGATCGAGAAGTTGATGCCCTTCAGAACTTCAAGGGCGCCATATTTTGCGCGTACGTCGCTCACCGCGAGGTGTGCCAAGGCGTTTCTCCAGATGTTGGCCGAGCAGGCTCAGCGGGAATGACAGAAGGAAGTAGCAAAACGCGATCGTGCCGAAGACCAGGATGCCGGAATAGCCCTGATTGTTCAGTTCTTTACCGCGAAAAGTTAATTCGAATACGCCGACCTGGCTGACCAGCGCCGTGTCCTTGATGAAGCTGACGGCAAAAGCGACGGCGGGTGGCACGATGACCGGCCATGCCTGCGGCAGCACGATGCGAAGATTGGTCTGCAGCCGCGACAGGTTCATCGCCTGAGCGGCCTCGACCTGCGTGTGCGGCACGCTTTCCAGCCCGCCCCGGATGATGTCGGCGGTATAGGCCACCGCATAAAGGCAGATGGCGATGACCGCGATCGTGAAGAGCGAGGCATTGGGCGTCACGGCCTGAATGAAGAACAGAACAAGATAGATCACGACGATGAAGGGGATGCGGCGAAAAACCTCGACGTAGAGGATGCAGATCCACCGAAGCGGCAGCGCCCAGAGACCCGGTGTCTGGCGCAGGAAAACCAGGACGAAGGCAAGCCCGAAACCGATCAGGCAGCCCGCCAGCGTCATGCCCAGCGTCAGCATTGCGGATTCGAACAACAGCGCCAGATTGGGGCCAGAGAAGAACCGCGGTATCTGTTCGAGGATACGCTCCATCAGAAGATCCTCGCCTTCACGCGGAAGGCCCAGCGACCGAGAAGCGCCAGCCCGATCGACGCGATGAAGGTCAGGACGACATACATGCCCGCGACCACGGTGAAATATTCCAGCCAGCGATAGTTCACGGTCGACAGGTTGATCGCCTGGCCCGTCAGTTCGTCCACGCCGATCAGCGCGCCGACCGACGTGCCCATGACCAGCACGACGATGAAGAAGTTGGCCAGAGCAGGATAGATGGACTTCGCGATATGCGGCACGATGATATAGCGGACCTGCTGCACCAGCGACATGCCAAGGGTCTGGCCGGCCTCGATCTCTGTCAGCCGGACCGACAGGAAGCCAGCCCGCAGGATCAGCGTCAGATAGGCGCCGGCGTTCAGGGTCAGGCCGATCAGCAGGCAGGCCTCGTTCGACCAGCGCACGCCCAGTTCGGGCAGGCCGAAGTACAGGAAATAGATTTGGATCAGCGCTGGTGTGTTTGTGATGAAGACAACATAGGCGTTCGACCAGGAACCGAACCGGCCAAGGTCCATAGGTCTTCAGCGCAGCACCCAAAAGCCCGATGAGCGCACCGCCCGCAAAGGCGAAGACACCAAGCTGGAACGTCAGCCAAGCGCCTTCCAGCAATGCCGGGAAGTTTTCCCAGACGACGCCGAACTGAAATCTGTAATTCATGTGATACGTAGTGTCCAAGCGCCCCGGCGGCTGGTCAAGACCCCCGGGACGCTCATGGATTTAGGATCAGAAGTAGGGTGTCGGCTCGACTTCGCGCAGCATCGGCGCGCCGTAGAACTTCTCCCAGGTCTCGTTGATCATGCCCGACGAGTGCAGGTTGTAGAGCGCGATGTTCAGCACCTCGGTCAGGTTGTCGTTGCCTTGGGCCACGCCGATGGCGCAGTAGGCCACGAAGATCGGATTCTCGACTACGCGCCAGTTCACGTCGGGATAGTTCTCGGTGAAGGCCATGAAGAAGTCGATGTTCTCGACGATGGCGTCCGCCCGGCCCTGCCCCACGAGGCGAACAGTGTCGGCGAGCGTGTCGACCAGTTCCAGCTTGGCGTTCGGCATGTTTTCACCGATCCAGTCGACGGTCCAGTTGCCGCGCATGTTGGCCAGCGTCACGTTGTCGTTGTTGAAGTCTTCCCAGCTGTCGCCTTCGACCTTGTCGGTCGTTAGAACGGCCAGAACCTCGGTATGTAGCGGCACGGTATAGTCGATCAGCTTCGCGCGCTCGGTGTTGCGGGTCAGCGCGCCCAGCGAAATATCGATCCGGTCGGACACCAGGAAAGGTACGCGCTGCGGCGTTTCCGTCGGCACCCACTCCACTTCGACGCCGATCGCTTCAGCCAGCGCCTTGCCTACATCGATGTCGAACCCTTCCCACTCGCCCGCGTCATTCCGCGTGCTCATGTTGGGGAAGTTGGGATTGATCCCGATCCGGATGACGCCTCCCGAAATGATGTCGTCGAGGCTTTTCGCCTGGACGCCAGTCACCGCCGCGGCGGCAAGGGCAAGGCCCGCTATCCCTGCGAGGAAATGTCTCTTAAGCATACGTGTGTCTCCCATGTCGTTCGGTCCTGTTTGGACCGGGTTCAGGCAATCATTCGGATCTGTCGCCCCATTTGTGCGCAAAACGAACTTTTGTGCGCGTTAAACGTCAGCGAGAAACGGTTCTGTGTCAATCATGTTCGTCGAGAGCTTCTGCTATTGCGTGCGAAGAAGTGCATCGGCCTCGATTTCCACATCGTAAGGGCCGATCAGATCGACACCCCCAAACAGCGTGTTGGCGGGCCGCACGTCGGCGAAGACCCGGGCGTGGACGGCCGACACCGCTTCCCAGTCGGAGGCGTGGCGCAGGTAGATGCGGGTGCGGATCACGTCCGAGGCGGCACCGCCCAGGCTTTCGATTGCGGCGAGTACCTTGTCGAGGATATAGACCGCTTGCCCCTCGGCATTTCCGCGGCAAACGGCGTCACCGCCGGGCGTCGTGGCCGTGGTGCCGCTGACCGCGATGTGCCGTCCGTCGCGGACGGCACGGGCGAAACCGGCCTTTGCTTCCCAGATCGAGCCGCTATCGGCCCGCATCCGTCCGGCCCGCCCCGGAACTTCGGACACCCCGAAGACCGGCGGAAGGGCATCGAGGTGGTGGCTGAGATCGCCCGAGGCGGTCAGAAACGGGGGCTTACGGTACTCGTCCCCGCAGTCACCGGGAATCTCTGTCAGCGCGTCGGTGGCGGCCCCTATGGCGGCGCGGTCCTCGTCGTCAAAAGTCAGGCCAAGCGCCTTGAGGTTGTCGTCGCGATGCTGTCTCTCGCCCAGCCTTGTTCCGATAATCGTCGCACGAACCGCATCATGGTCGAGTACCCAGGCCGAGGCCACATTTGACACCGATACGCCGTGCTTCTGGGCGACGTCGCCTAGTGCCGCCAGCAGATTCTGATAACCCGACCAGCCGCCAGCGGCGTCGATGAAGCGCTTGTATTTCATTCTGCTCCAGTCGGCGATATCGCCGGGTTCGTCCTTGTCCGCCCAGCGCGACGACAGGAACCCGCCAGCCAGCGTGCCGAAGGCCAGAAGCGCCACATCGTGCTGCCTGGCTACCTCGGACAGATCGCGCGCCGCGCGGCGATCGAGAAGCGAGAAACAGACTTGGTTCGAGGCGATCTCGATCCCGTTTGCGATCAGCATCTTCAGATGCGCCGCGTCGAAGTTGGTCAGCCCGATCTCTCGGATCAGCCCCTCTTCCCTGAGGCGCATCAGATGCTCCATCGCGTCCAGATATTCGGGCGAGGTATAGCGCCACCAATGGAATTGCATCACGTCGATGGTATCGACTCCCAGCCGCTTCAACGCGGTCTCGACGCCCTTTCTGACCACATCCGCGCTCATCGGTCCCGGTTCGGGGCACCACTTCGTCAGGATGGTCGGAGGGATCTCACCAGCCTCGCGCATGACCTTGTGAACCATGCCGGCGACAATCTCGGCGCTGCCGTAGTGATCGGCCATGTCGAAGGTGTCGAACCCGGCCCGCGCATAGCTCAGCAAGTCCTCGGCTGCCGTGTCCAGGTCGAACGCCTTCCCGTCCCGCTCCTGATCGGCCATCTGCCAGAGGCCAGTGATCAACCGCCGGATCGGGACTCCTCCAAGCGTGGTACGGTCTGGTTCTGCCATGATATTGCTCTCCCATTTCCGAACATCTGTGCGCATATTGGAACGACCTGCAACCCGCGAAAGTCCACTCGATGCGTATCGGTTTGATCGTGAACCCGAATTCCGGCCTGGGCGGAGCTGTAGGCCTGAAGGGAACTGACGGGCCGGACACAGTGGCCGAGGCATTGCGGCGTGGCGCCACCCCACAGGCGGGACCGCGCGCGCGGATGGCGCTAGAGCGGCTGGCGGCGCGCGTGCCGGGGGCCGAGCTGACGATCGCACACGGATGCCTCGGCGCGGACTGGGCCGAAGGTCTGCCCTTGGAGCTTCGCGTTCTCCCGCCTAAGAAGATCACCGGCACGGCCCGCGACACGCAGCAGGCGGTTCGGGCCATGCAGCCGCTCGACGTCGTCGTCTTCGCCGGGGGCGACGGCACCGCACGCGACGTGATGGCCGCCGCACCGGAGGGCACCGCGATCCTCGGCATACCCTGCGGGGTCAAGATGCACTCGGGCGTTTTCGCCGTCACGCCCGGCGCGGCGGGGTCGATGATGGCCGATCTGCTGAGCGATCCCAACCGCGTCGCCTGGGACGACGGGGCTGAGGTAATGGACATCGACGAGGCCGCGCTGCGTAAAGGCGTAATCGCCCCGCAGCTATATGGGCTGGCTCGCACCCCCGTCTCGCGCAGTCTGATGCAGGCGGCCAAAGGTGGACCGCGCATGAACACCGCCGTAGCCTTGGCCGCAGCAGCGGCAGCCCTTGTCGGAGAGATGTCGCCGGATACTCTCTATGTAATCGGTCCCGGCACCAGTGCAGGGTCGGTGATGACGGCAGCGGGGCACGCGCCCACGACGCTCGGCGTCGATGCGCTTCTGAACGGCAAGGTCGTTGCTCGGGATACCGATGCGCGGCGACTGGCCGAACTGTCCCGCGGCCGGCCCGTGCGGCTGGTCCTCGGCGTGACGGGCCAGCAGGGCTTTCTTCTGGGTCGTGGCAACCAGCAGATCGACGCGTCACTTGTCCGCCGCGCGGGCCGCGACGGCTTGATCGTGCTGGCGACCGAGGAGAAGCTTGCCGCACTGTCGCAGCCGCGCCTATTGGTCGATACCGGCGATCCCGCGTTGGACGCGGAACTGGCCGGGTTCATCAGGGTCCGAACAGGCGCAAACCGCGAGACGATGATGCGCATCGCCTCGTCTTGATTAGCCTTGTGCGATATGCGAACATTTGTGCAATCTCAAAGGGAGCCCCGGAATGTCTCAAGAACAACGCGCGCATCCGTGGATGGCCAACTCTGCGCCCGGTGCAATCCAGGCGATGCTGGACGAGATCGGCGCCGCCTCGGTCAAGGACGTGTTCCAACAGATCCCTGTCGACCATTACCGGACCACTCCCCTGGACTTGCCGCCCGCACTATCCTCCGAGCTCGAGCTGAAGCGTGACCTGCTGAGCAAGCTGAACAAGAACCAGAACTGCGAAGAGAATCTCAGCTTCCTCGGTGGGGGCGTCTGGCAACACCACGTCCCGGCCATCGTGGACGAAATCGTCGGCCGGACGGAATTCGCCACCAACGTCTGGGGCAGCTATCAATCCGACCACGGACGCAACCAGGCATGGTTCGAGTTCACTTCGCAACTGGGCGCGCTTCTCAATTTGGACGTAGTACAGTTGCCGGTCTATTCCTGGGGCTGCGCCATCGGCCACGCCATCCGCATGGCGCAGCGCCTTACCGGACGCCGCAAGGTGCTGGTCTCGCAGATGTCGGACCCCGAACGTCTGTCGGTCGTCCGCACCTATTGCCAACCCTCGGCGATGGAGAGCCATATCGAGGTGGTCCCGGTCGCAGTCGATCCAACCAGCGGGCGGATGGACCTGAGCGACCTGCGCGGGAAGCTAGGAAAAGACGTCGCCGCCGTCTACTTTGAAAACCCGGCCTACCTCGGCACCATCGAGACCGAGGCCGCCGAGATCGCGCGCCTGACCCGCGCCGCAGGGGCCGAGACCATCGTGGGCGTCGACCCCTCAGCTTGGGCGTGATGACGGCGCCCGGCGATTACGGCGCCGACATCGTGACCGGACCAGTGCAGCCCCTGGGCGTTCACATGCAATGCGGCGGCGGCGTCGGCGGCTTTATCGCGTCGCGCGACGAAGAGAAATACGTGCTGGAATACAACGGCTTTCTTGTGTCGATCGTCGAGACGCTGAAGGACGGCGAAGTGGGCTTCGGCCTCGCCTGCCCGCACCAGAACTCGTACGGATCGCGCGAGCACGGCAAGGACTGGACCGGGAATTCGACATATCTTTGGGCAATCGCGGGCGCGGTCTACATGAGCCTGCTGGGCCCCGAAGGTTTCCGCGAACTGGGCACCCTTATCGTAAGCCGCGCCCGCTATGCCGCGAAGTGTCTGGGCGAGGTACCGGGCGTCAAGATCGTCTGGCCAGACACGACGTTCAAGGAATTCGTCGTGAACTTTGACGGCACCGGCCGCACCGTCGCCGAAGTGAATGATACCCTACGTACGCGCGGCATCTTCGGCGGCAAGGATATCTCGGGCGAAACCGACACGTTGGGACAGTCCGCCCTTTACTGCGTCACCGAAGTCCACACCGCTGCCGACATCCGCAGGCTGGCGGAAACCCTCAAGGAGGTTCTGGCATGACCCGCATTCCCGAATTCCACGCCGCCAAATGGAACGAGCCGGTCGTCATGAAGATGGGCCGCCCCGGTGCCCGCGGGCAATTGTTCCCCGCGCCCGAGGCCGAGGTCACCGACGCCGTCGGCACAGATCTGATCCCGCCGGCGATGGCGCGAAAGGATCGCGCCGAACTGCCCGAAATCACCGAATTCGAGGCGCAACGCCACTTCCTGCACCTGTCCCAGATGACGCTTGGCATGATGGGGATCAGCCTCTTCGGCACCTGCACCATGAAGTACAACTCGAAGACGGCGGAATACGCGACGCTCCGTCCGCAACTGGCCGAGGTGCATCCATATCAGCATCCCGACACGTTGCAGGGCGTGCTGGAGATCATCCACGACTTCGACAGCATCCTGCGCAGCCTCTCGGGCATGGATCAGTTCATTTTCCAGGCCGGAGGCGGCGCCGACGCGGCCTACACCATGGCCGCCGTGGCGCGCGCCTATTGGGACGACCGGGGGATGCTGGGCCAACGGACCGAGATGGTGACCTCGGCTCAGGCGCATCCCTGCAACCCGGCGACAGCCGCGGCGGCTGGGTTCAAGGTCGTCAACCTGCCGCTTGAGGAGAATGGTTACCCCTCGCTCGACGCGCTAAAGGCCGCCGTCGGCGAGAAGACCGCGCTTATCATGATCAACAACCCGGACGACATGGGCATCTACAATCCCGAGATCAAGGAATGGATAAAGGTCGCCAAGGAGGCTGGAGCGCTTTGCTTTTATGACCACGCCAATTTCAACGGGGTGATGGGCAAATTGTCGGCGCGCGAACTGGGCTTCGACGCCTGCATGTTCATGCTGCATAAGACCTTCGGCGCGCCCAAGGCCGGCGGCGGGCCGGCCGTGGGCGCCTATGGCTGCACGAACGAACTGGCCCCTTATTTGCCCTGCCCAGTGGTGATGAAGAAGGGTGATCGTTACATCCTTGATGAAGACCGCCCGAAGTCGGCGGGCAAGGTGCGCGAGTTCTGGGGGAACGTGCCCCAGGTCGTGAAGGCTTACGCCTGGGCGCGGGCGATGGGGGCCGAGGGCATCCAATTGGCCTCGGATATCTCGGTGGTGGCGAACAACTACATGGACAAGAAACTGGCTCAGATTCCGGGGCTGGAGATATCTAACCCTTCAATAGATTCTTGGCGGATGGAAATGACCCGCTGGTCGCTGGGACCGTTGACCGAAGAGACCGGCGTAACCACGGTCGATTTCGCCAACCGGATGGCCGATTACGGCATCGACCCCTATTGGATGAGCCACGAGCCTTGGATCGTAGCCGAGCCCTTCACCCCCGAGGCGGGCGAGCTTTGGTCCAAGGAAGACCTCGACACCTGGATCAGTGTCATCGCCCAGATCGCAGAAGAGGCGCGCAGCAACCCGGAACTGGTGAAGACCGCACCACACAATCAGCCAATCGCGCAGGTCAAGGGAGAGGCGTTCGAAGATCCAGCCAAGTGGGCAATGACGTGGAGAGCTTATCAGCGCAAATTCGGTGCGCGCGCCGCACCCAAGGACAAGGGCGTCGCCTGAGCTATGGGTGCGCGAATGTCAGTCGGCGAGAACCGAGATCCCGGCCATGTCGATGCCGGGGTTGCGCCCTATGACCATATCGGCGATGACGCGGGCGGTCATCGGACCGGCGCTGAAGCCGACCCAAGGGAACAGCGCCAGAAAGAAGCCCGGTACTTGCGGCGCTTCACCGATGATCGGCCGCCAGTCGGGGGTGCCGTTTACCCATGCGGTCCAGCTGCGCAGCGCTCTAGCTTGCCCCAGAACGGGCACCACGCCGGCCGCGATTGCCATGTTGCCGGTGAAGTTGGCAGGATCGGTGGCAAGGCCGCCGTTCGGCCTAAGCCGTGCCGCCCAGCCTCCGCCGATGATGCAGCCGCCATTGACCGCTTGCTTCAGCGACAGCTTGCCGGCTGCGGAATAAACCAGATGCGGGATGATCGGGGCAACGGGTTCGGTCACCGTGACCTGCAGGGGGAAGCCTCCGAGGTCGATCGACATGCCAACCATCGCGGCAACCTCGGCGGCCTTGGCACCTGCGGTATTGACGATGCGGTCGGCGTGGAAGGTGCCGCGCGTTGTGGTCACCTCGAACGCCCCCTCACATCCCGCGATGCCCGTGACAACCGTGTCACGGTGAAGGACTGCGCCCGCGCGTTCGGCCGCCACCGCCACGGCCGGCGTCGCGCGCAGCGGGTTGGCCTTGCCCTCGCCCGCACAGAAGCCACCACCAATGGCTTCGTCGGACAGATAAGGCGCGAGCCTGCGCAGGGCGTCACGGTCCAGAACAGCCGTCTCGATGCCAACGCTGGCCTCGATTTTCGCCTTGGCCTCGATGAAGCGCATCTGGTCTTCAGTGCGAGCCACGACGATACCGCCACCCAACTTGACGCCCAGATCCTCGCCCACCTCGATCGCCGAGCCATTGCCACATCCCGATGGACGCTTGCAGGAATCGCAAAGTGGGCGCATAGGCCCGGGCCCAATCTTCGCCGTACTTCACGAATTCCGGGTACTGGATTTGCAGATGCAAAGACCCCGCATTGGCGCCCGAGGCTTGCGCGCCAAAGTCGCCCGCCTCGAGCAGCACCACCTTTGCGCCGTCGCGCGCCAGATACCACGCGGTCATCAGACCGGCGATGCCACCACCGATCACCAGAACATCCGCCCGGGTCATCCGCCCGCGCCCCAGATAAGGATCACGCCATGAGACCAAACTATTCGGGCAGCCATACCGTTACCGTCACGCCGTTCACGCCCGGTGGGGTCGAAATCGACTTTGAGGCCTGGGAGGGTTACCTGGACTGGCAGGTCGACAGTGGCGTGCCGGGTGTCATCATCCTTGGAACCACCGGCGAGTTCCTGACAATTACCGACGCCGAGCGCACCGCTTTCGTCAAGAAGACGGTCGATTACGTCAACGGTCGGATGATCGTCTGGGTCGGTACGATGAACGCCTACACGCCCAACGCCGTCCGCTATTCCAAAGAGGCCGAGGATCTGGGCGCGGACGGGTTGATGATCATCCCGCCCTATTATTACACGCCCACTGAGGACGAGATCTTTAACTACTACCGTGCGATCTGCGAGGTCAGCGACCTGCAGATCATGCTCTACAATAACCCCTTCACCTCGAACGTGGACATGCCCGCCGCGCTGGTCGGGCGGCTGGCCAAAAGCTTTGAACAGATCCGTTACATCAAGGAAGCCTCGCAGCGCATTGAACGCATACACGATATCCTTATCGCAAGCGACGGGTTGATCAACCCTTGGGCCGGCCAGCGCGTGCTGGAAAGCTACAAGATGGGCGCGCGGGGCTACGTGAACCCTTACGGCAACTACATCCCCCGCGCCTCGGTCAAGTTCGTCGAATGGGCCGAACAAGGCCGCTGGGACGATGTGCAGGCGGTGCAGAGCGTAATCTCGCAGTTCGATGCGATCATCACGGCGGGGCATCCGCTTTATGGGCACCAGTGCTATTCCAAGGCGCTGGCGGCAGCGGCGGGACATCCGGTGGGCGACGTGCGCGCGCCGATCACGACGTTCGAAAGCCTGGGCGCGGAAGGGCGCGACAGAGTGGCAAAGATGGTGCCTTTGATGCAAGAACTCGACCGGATCGTCGACAGGGTCGAGGCGCGGCCCGCGGCTGCCGAGTAGGCTCATCTGATATAGGCCGCGCCGTTCACATCGATGGTCGCCCCGGTCAGGTGACGGGCGCGGCCTTCGGCCAGGAACGCGGCCAGCTCGCCGATGTCCGAGGGCGGGACCCATTCTCCCATCGGCAGCGTCGCCGTAACGGCAGCTTCTCCGCCGGCCAGTGCGGCGCTTTCGACCGACATCTGCGTGCGGACGACGCCGGGCGAGATGATGTAGGCCAGGATGCCCCGGTCAGCGTAGTTCCGCGCCACCGTCTTCGTGGCTGCCGCGATGGCGGCCTTCGAGGCGGCATAGGCGATCGCACCGGGGTTCGACGTGCCCCGCGTCGTGGCCCAGCTTCCGATGCCGATGATCGCGCCGGGTTCGCCCGCCGCCAGCCATCCCGAGACCGCGTGACGCAGCAGGCGGGCGGGCGCATGAACGTTCACGGCCATCGCCTCGGCCCAGACCGCGTCCCATTCCTCGATCGGGTCCAGGATGCCGCCCTTCTGGCGCATGATGCCGGCATTGTTCACAAGAACATCGATCCGACCACCTGCGGCCTTCTTCGCGTTGGTCCAGAAATCGTCAACGGCTTTCATGTCCGAGAAATCGGCCTGAATAAGTGTTGCCTGATCCGGCCTTGCCCGCGCAGTGGCAGCCTCCGCCCCGGCGCGGTCGCCGCCGTAATGTGCAACGACCGCTGCGCCCGCGTCGATCATGACCTCGACGATGGCCGCCCCGATTCCCTTGGAGGCGCCGGTGACGACGACTGTCTTTCCATTCAGATTGGCCATGACCTATTTCCTCGTGACAAAGGGTGTCGCGCTGTAGCTTGGGATTGCAGCGCGCATATTGCGCGGGCAAAGCGATTTCTTCATTCAGCGCCACCGCAGCCCGCCATGTCCAGCGCGGATCCCACAACATGCCGCGCGCCAAGGCGACCATGTCGGCCTGGCCAGTCGCCAGAATTGTCTCGGCCTGCATCGGATCGGTGATCTGGCCGACCGCCATCGTCGGAATACTGGCCTCAAGCCGGATCCGTTCGGACATCGCCACCTGATACCCCGGACCCGTCTTGATCTTCTGCCGTTGGTCCAGCCCGCCGCTGGACACGTCGACCATGTCGCAGCCCAAGTCCTTAAGCGCACGGCAGAAATCGACGGATTGGTCCAAGTCCCAGCCGCCCTCGATCCAGTCGGAAGCCGACAGACGGACCATGACGGGCTTTTCAGCGGGAAACGCCGCCCGGACCGCCTCGAAAACTTCCAGCGGGTAGCGCATCCGCCCTTCCAGAGTGCCGCCATAGGCGTCATCGCGAGTGTTGGTGATGGGCGACAGGAACTGGTGCAACAGATAGCCGTGGGCGACGTGCAGTTGCACTACATCGAACCCCGCACGATCCGCCCGCTTTGTGGCCTGAACGAATGCGGCCTTTACACGCTCCAGGTCCACGTCGGTCATGGGGTCGGGCGCAGGCCAACCGGCAAGATAGGGCACCGCCGACGCGGATTGTGGCTCCCAACCCTCCGCGCCTTCAATCATGCCGCCGCCTTCCCAAGGTGGCACCGTGTTGCCCTTCCTGCCCGAATGGCTGAGTTGGATGCCCACGACCGGCTGCCCAACCGATTTCATGAAGGCGACGATGCGGGCGAAGGCCGCTTCGGTCTCGTCGTCGTAAAGCCCGGTGCAATCCGGCGTGATACGTCCGTCAGGTTCCACCCCGGTCGCCTCGGTAAAGATCAGGCCTGCGCCCGACATTGCGAACTGGCCCAGATGGACGAGGTGCCAGTCCTGCGGCACGCCATCTTTTCGCGGAATACTGACACATCGGCGCGACGGTGATCCGGTTGGGCACCCGCACCGTCCGCAGCGTAATCGGGGAAAAAAGAGTGGATGGCATTCAGAGCCCTTCATTTTCATTTGTGCCGCACCGTCTGTGCGGTATACTAACTTTTGTGCGCAGATTGAACAGGTCTGTCCCAAACTGACAAGCGAAAAGGATCTCCCCAAGATGACGAAGCTCGACGTCGCGGCAAGCACATTTCCGTTTCTTTATTCGCATGACGGCCTCGGCGCCATGAAGCATCTTCGGACTCTAGGCTTCGATATCTTCGAACTGATGATCTTCCCGCCACATTGCTGGCCTCGCGAACTGAGCGCGGACCAGGTCAAAGCTTACAAGAGCTGGCTGGTCGGCGAGGGTCTAAAGGTCTCATCGCTGTGCTATCCGTTGCTGGACAACAACCCGAACGGCGTCGATGTGCTGATGCGTGAATACACGCTGGACCGCTACCGGGAAGCGATCGACTTCGCGGCCGAGATTTCGTGTCCATACGTCGTGGCCATACCCGGCCCGGTCAACAGCCTGATCAACCCGCCGCATGAGTGGATGCTGAACTGGTTCGTCGAGGGCGTGCAGAAACTGGTGGCGCACGCCAAGGGCACCGGCGTCGAGATCCTTCTGGAAAACGTCCCCTTCACCTATCTGCCGACAGCCAAAGACATGCGCGAGACCGCCGCGCTGATCGGTCCCGAGGTCGGCATCAACTTTGACATCTGCAACAGCGCCTTCATCAAGGAAGATCCCGCAGCCGCGATCCGGATGTTGGGTGATCTCTTGAAGAACGTGCATATCTCCGATTCCGGCCTTGACGAATTCAAGCACGAACGCCTGGGCACCGGCATCGTCGAACCCGCCCCCGCCGCGCAGGCACTTCAGGATATCGGCTATACCGGCGTGACCGTTCTCGAGATCATCACCGACGCGCTTCAGCCCGGTTCCGACCCGGATGGCGACATCAAGGCGAGCCACGACATTCTGGCCGGGGCCGGCTGGGCCGCGCGGCCTAGCTGAGCCCGCCTCGACCGGGAACACCGATCCGGTCATGCCGGCCGAGGCGTCCGACGCCAGAAAATGCGCGACGCCCGCGACATCGTCTTCGGTCGCCATGCGTCCAAGCGCGGTTTCCGCCGACATGGCGGCAAGCACGCTTTCCACGCTCGGCCCGCCCTCGGCATGTCGCGCGGCCACCCGTCCCAGCAGCGCCGGGGTCGCGATGGGACCGGGGGCCAGCGCGTTGACGCGCGTCCCGTCACGGCCAAGGTCCAGCGCCGCCGCGCGCATCACGCCGATGACGGCATGTTTCGACGCCGTGTAGAGGACCTGACTTGCATGGGCGCGGAAGCCGTTGATCGAGGCCATCACGATCATCGAGCCATGGTCCGACCGTGCCAGTGCATCTGCAAAGCCGCCGATCGTGGCAGCGACGCCCCAGACATTCACACCCATGACACGGCCCCATTCGTCGGCATCCAGCGCGCGCATTCCCCTCCACGGCGGAACGACGCCGGCGTTCGCCACTACGATGTCGACGGTACCGATCTCGCCTGCCAGTGCCGCCAGCCTGTCCATGGCATCGGGCGCTGCGACATCGCAGGCGAAACGTTCCTGACCGTCCGGCACTTGCGACAGCGCCCGCTCCAGATCGACGACCGTGACCGACGCGCCGGATGCGGCCAGACGCGCGGCAATGGCACGGCCCAGACCAGAGGCTCCACCGGTCACCACGGCCCTACGTCCGGCGAGGTCTTGCGAAACAGTCATGTTGCGTGATCCTTCCTGCGTGGCTAAAGCTTGACGAAACATCCGCACTTTTGTTCGCCCTGCGAACCGATGCAAGCGAAAGGTTCCAAACTGCCAGCGCCACACACACCGACATCGTCATCCTCGGCGCAGGTTTCATCGGCCTGTCCTTCGCCGCCGTCTTCTCGGACGCAGGGTGGCGCGTGACCTTGGCCGATCCCGACCCGCTGCCGCCGGGACGCCGCACCCGAAGGCCTGCGCGCCCAGCAAGAGGCGATCGAGCTTGCCGGACTTGCGCAGGGGCAGGATGGCACGGTCGCCGTGGTCGAGACGCCCGATGCCGCCCTTTCCACGGCGGGTTTGATCATCGAATGTGGACCCGAGCACCTTGAGACCAAGCAGGCCATCTTCGCCGATCTTCTGGCCACGACGGGCGACGACGCTGTGCTGGCCACGGCCTCCTCCGCCATTCAGATGTCGCGCATCGTGACCGATGAACGGCAGCAGGCCCGGTGCCTCGTGGCCCATCCGGTGAACCCGCCAGCCGTCTTGCGCATCGTCGAGCTGTGCCCCGCCCCCGGCACTACAGACCGCACCATGGCCCGCGCCGCCGACCTGTTCGGTGCCGTCGGATTTCGGACAGCCGCGCTGGGTCACGAGATCGAAGGCTTCATCCTGAACCGTCTTCAGGGCGCGGTCCTGCGCGAGGCGTATCGGCTCGTCTCCGAGGGCGTGGCGGATCCCGACGACATCGACGCGGTCATGCGGCTTGGCCTCGGCCCCCGGTGGGCGCTGTCGGGGCCGTTCGAGACCGTCGAACTGAACACGCCCGGCGGGATCACGGCACATGCGGATCGCATGGGACCGGCCTACAAGCGCATGGGCGAAGAGCGTGGCGAAACAGTCGACTGGACCGGCCCGCTCGTCGCCCGCGTCGCTGCGTCGCGCGAGGCGTCGCGCGGCGGCGTCAGCATCGAGGACCGCGCCCGGTGGCGGTCTCGGGCGGTCGCACGGCTGGTGGCATTTCGGGACGGATTGATGGACGCAGACGGATGACTGACCTTTCGCTGACATTCAATGGCACTCGGCGTTCCAATCCAAAAGGGCGCATCGGTTGCGGCGGCCCTGACCGAAGCGGGGTACCGCGCCTTCCGCCAGACCGCCAAGGGCGAGGCGCGTGGCATCTTCTGCGGCATGGGTGTGTGTCAGGACTGCCTCGTGACGATCGACGGCGCACCGAACCAGCGCGCCTGCATGACACCCGCCCGCGACGGGGCGCGGGTCGAGACACAGGTGGCTTTTCCGTCGCTGAAAGACGCCACCCCTGTCCCGCCGCCCGAGACAGCGCGCATCCTCGAACCCGACGTGGCCATCATCGGCGGCGGCGCAGGCGGGCTGTCCGCCGCAATCGCGGCGCGGCGGGCCGGCGCGTCGGTGGTCGTGCTGGACGAACGCAAGGTGCCCGGCGGGCAGTACTACAAGCAATCGGCCAACCTGCCACCCCTGGACGCGCAGCAGGCCGAGGGGGCCGACCTGCTGCGGCAGGCGCAGGAAAGCGGTGCCGAGATCATCGGCTCGGCCGAGGTCTGGGGGGCGTTCGACGGCCCGCTCTTTCTGGCCGACATCGAGGGCCGCGCGCTGATCGTCCGTCCGCGGACCGCCATCGTGGCGACAGGCGCCTACGAGCGGCCCGCCATGGTGCCGGGCTGGACGCTGCCGGGTGTGATGACGACCGGGGCCGCGCAGACGCTTTGGCGCAGCTACCGCACGCTGCCGGGCAAACGGGTCGCCGTCTGCGGCTCGGGCCCGCTGAACGCACAGGTCGCGCTGGAACTGGCGGAGGGCGGCGCGGCGGTCGCGCTGGTCGCCGAAGCAGCGGCGGCGCCCTGGTGGCGTCCGTTGACGGCGATAAGGGCCGCGATGCTGGACCCCGCGCTTGGTGCAAAGGGTCTGGGCATGATGCGGGAACTGCGCAAACGCCGCATCCCGCTGGCCTACCGGACCCGGCTGCACCGGATCGAGCAGAGCGATGGTGCGCTTCGGGTCGTGATGACAGATGCCGCGGGGCAAGAGACGTCGTACATCGTCGACGCGGTTTGCATGAATGACGGCTTCGAGCCGCAGAACGAGATCCTGCGCCTTCTTGGCGCCGACATGACCTACGACGCGACCTTCGGCCATCTGCGCTGCACCCGCAGCGACGACATGGAAACCAGCGTTCCGGGCCTTTACGCGGTCGGCGACTGCGCCGGTCTGGGCGGCGCGCCTGCCGCCCGGCTGGAGGGCGAGATCGCCGGGGCGACGGCGGCGGCGAAGCTGGGCTTCGGCGATGCGAACGACCTGTTTGCCCAACGGCGGGCGCTGGCGCGACAGCGACGCTTTCAAAGCGCGCTCTGGCAGATGCACGATGCCGCCCCACGGCCGCTGACGGACGCTACCGCCCGAAACCATCATCTGCCGCTGCGAAGAGATCACGCTTGGCGAGATCACCGACGGACTGGCCTCGGCGCCCGGCCACGTCGGCACGCTGAAACGGGCGACGCGCGTCGGAATGGGCCGCTGCCAGGGACGCTATTGTGGCCCGGTCGCCGCCCGGCTGGTGGCAGAGGCGACAGGCCGACCGCTTGACGACAGAAGCCACTTCGCGCCGCGCGTGCCGATCAAACCCGTCAGCATCGCGTCGATCCTGGCCGCGCAAGAGGCGCTGGATGACGGTGAGTGACGTCCTTGTCATCGGCGGCGGGATCGTGGGTCAGGTCGCGGCCATCGAACTGGCGCAAGCCGGCGCACGCGTCACGATCGTGGATGCGGCTCAGAACGCAGGCTCTACGGCGAACGCCGGCAGCCTGCACGTCCAGATGCAAAGCCGCTTCATGCGGCTCTACCCCGAACAGGTGCCCAACATGGAAGCGTCGCTGCCGCTCTACGTCGCCGCGGCCGCGGAATGGGTTCGGCTGGATCGACAGCATGGACCGTTCGAACTGGTCCGCAAGGGCGGGCTGATGCTGGCCGAGGACGACGCGCAGATGGCCTTTCTTGAACAGAAGATGACGCGCGAGGCCCGCCAGGGCGTTTCGGTCGAACTGCTGGACAGAGCCGCGCTTGACCGGATCGCGCCGTGGCTGGGACCGCAGATCGTCGGCGCCGAGCTGTGCCACGACGAAGGGAAGCTGAACCCGCTGGCCGCGAACGCACGGCTAAGCGCCGTGGCCGAAGGTCTGGGCATCAGGCTGCGCACGGATCTGATCGTCGGTCTGGACAGCCGCCCTGACGGGATCGAGGCGATCGGGGAGCGCATGCGCTACACTGCCGACCGTGTGGTGGTCGCTGCCGCTTGGGGAGCGGGCGCTCTAACTCAAGGTCTGGGCGTTGACATTCCGTCGCGAGCCGAACCCCTGCATATGAACATCACCGAAGCCTGCGAGACGCAGATCAACCACTTGGTCCAACATGCCGAACGCTCGATCACGCTCAAGCAGTTTGCCACGGGGCAGATCGTCATCGGTGGCGGCTGGGCCGCACGGGACCGGGGGCGCGACACCGTTCCGGCAGTGGTCCCCGCCTCGATGCTGGGGAACGTGGCCTTGGCGGCGCGGCTTGTGCCGTCGATAGGTGGAATGAGGGTCATCCGGACCTGGGCGGGCATGAATACAACGGTCGACGGTGCGTCGGTGATCGGCGCGCTTCCAGGCCATGAACGCGTGATCATGGCAATCCCCGGCGACGCGGGCTATACGCTCGGGCCACTGGTGGCTCGGATGGCGGCGGCTTGCGTCCTTGGATCAGATCTGGCCGCAGAGGCGACGCGCTTCAGTCCCGCCCGCTTCGCTGCATGATCAACGCCTGATGGCTTGCGAGATGCTTTGAACGGTTGCCTGAAGCTTCGGAAGCACCACATTCACCATCTGTTCTGGCGACATGCGCAACGTCGGCACCCCGACATTGATCGCGCCCACGACATGGCCGGAACTGGTCCGCACGGGGGCGGCGATCGACATCAGGCCGGTCTCAAGTTCCTGATCCACCAGCGACCAACCCTGATCGCGGACCTGCTCCAAGACCTTTTTGAACTTGGCCTTGTCGGTAACCGTTTTCTCGGTCACCTGCGTCAGCGGGATGTTGCGCAGCATGTCGGCCCAAGCCTCTGTGGGCAGTGCCGCCAGAAGAACGCGCCCGTTCGCGGTGCAATGCGCGGGAAAGCGCGCGCCCACTGAGATGCCGACGCTGATAACGCGGTGATATTGCGCGCCGCTGACATAGACGACGTCGAAATTGTCCAGCACTGCGGCCGATACGGATTCTCTCACGTCTTCTGACAGATGCTCGATGAACGGGCGTGCGATGTCCCACACGCCCTTCGACGACAGCACGGAATAACCCAGTTCCAGCACCTGTGGCGTCAGGTCGAAAAGTTTGCCGTCCGCCACCGCATAGCCTTCATGCACCAGCGTCAGAAGGATACGCCGCGCACCCGCGCGAGTATTGCCGGTTTCGGTGGCGACTTGCGACAAGGTCATCTTGCGGCCCGTGCGGTTGAACGCGCGCAATACTTCCAGACCGCGGGCCAAGGAACTGACGTAATCTCGCGGGTTAAGACCGCCCGCATCCCGGTCTTCGCCTCCGTCCTGCGAGGCCGTCATCAGGCCCGACCGCGCCACAGGTTTCAACTGAGCGTCTTCGGCGTCGCTGGATTTTGTTTTTATTTGCCGCGCCATAGCCGCCTTTCCGGGTCAAATTCTTCCCTCGCTTCGTCCTAGCATAACCCCTGAACGGGAAGAATTGTCTATCCTTAAAAATTCAAGCTTGCCAGACTCACGACCAAGGGTGTTATATCGAACAAGAGTGCGCTATGTGAACATTCAATGCCAGGGGAGGCTAAATTAATGAAACGCTCGGACTTGATGACTTCGATTTCTCGGCGCGGAGCCCTTAAGGGTTTTGCCGCAACGACCGCCTTGGCCGCAGTGCCGATGCGCGCCTTTGCTCAGGATACGACGATCCGCTGGTGGTCGCCCCAAGGTGCGCCCGCGCAGGTCGACGCCTACAAGACACAGATCGCAAATTTCGAGGCCGCCAATCCCGGCGTCAAGGTGGTCTTCGAGACGACCTCGGACGAAGGTTATGCGCCCCAGCTCGCAGCGGCATTTTCGTCGGGCGAGGTGCCGGACATCGTCACCCACCTGCCTTCATTCGCAGTGCAATCCTACTATGCGGCCGGTCTTGTGACCCCATTCGATGACGTGATCCAGATGATCGGGCCGGATGATTTCTACGAAGGCGCCAACAACGTCTTCAAGGCGGCGGACGGCAAGTATGTCGGTACCGGCATCGGCAACTCGGCCGCCAACATGCTGTGGCTGCGCACCGACCTGATGGCGAAGCCGCCGGAATCGAAAAGGCTCCCGAGACCTGGGACGAATTGCGCGCGGCCTGCCAGGCCATGCAGAAGGACGGCATCTACGGCGCGCCCCTGCCCTACGGCGCCAACTCGATGACCACGCTGATCTTCGCGGGCGTCATCCACCAGGCCGGCGGCCAGGTCTTTGACACGGATCTGAACGTGGCGATCGACAGCCAGGAAACCCGAGATGCGCTGGAATTCTACGGCGCGATGCGCGAACTCTGCCCGCCGGGTGCAACGAACTATTCCTGGGGCGAGGCGATCACCGCCTTCGTGTCGGGCGCAACCGCGACCGGCATCTACACGGGCCGCGTTTTGGGCAATGTCGCCGAACAGAACCCGTCCATCGCCGATTACGTGACCTGCGTCACTTATCCGACGAAGTCGAGCGACATCCAGTCGTGGACGTTCAACGACTTTCCCAGCGTCTTCATTCCGGCGCAGTCGCAGAACATCGACGTCGCCAAGAAGTTCGCCGCGTCGCTCTTCGACCCCGACGGCTACATCCAGCAGCTTCACGCCGCCCCGGGCCACGTCCTGCCGGTGCTGAAGTCGATCAACGAGAACCCCGAATACCAATCCAACCCGATCATCCAGAAGTACCCCAACGAGGTCGATCTGATGAGCGCGGCCGCCGCCGGCGGCTACAATCTGGGCTATGAGAGTGCGGCGCACCCTTCAAACGAGAAGGCGGGCGAGGTCGTGGGCTCGGGCCTGATCGCCGAGATGGTCCAGCGCGTGATCCTGAATGGCGAGAATGTCGATCAGGTGATTGGCGAGACCGCCAAGGGCATCGAAGACATCATGAAGGGCTGATAGCAAACAGAAGGGGCCGCCCTGCCCGGGCGGCCTTTTCGTCTGCGATTTTCTCATGGCAAAACAAGAACAGACCTTGCTCGAGCGCCGGTATTCCATGCTGGGGCTGATGCTGATCGCGCCCTCGGTCCTCGTGTTCTGCGCGGTCATCGTCTATCCGCTGATCTCGGCAATCTATCTGTCGCTTTTCCAGATCTACACGCCCACGCTGGAAGGCAAATGGGTGGGTCTGGACAACTACGCCGAACTTCTTGCGACGGGCGAGTTCTGGACTTCGCTCCGGACCAACCTGATCTGGACGGTCGGCACGCTGACGCTGCAAATCGTCTTCGGGGTCGGCATGGCGCTGGTGCTGCACCAGAACATCTGGTTTCGCAGCCTCGCCCGGTCGCTGATCCTGTTTCCTTACTTCATCTCGACTGTGGTCGCGGTGCTGGTCTGGAAATGGCTATTCAACGACCTTTACGGAATTCTCAACCACCTGATGATGACCGCCGGACTGATCGACTTTCCGATCGACTATCTGGGCACGATGCCCAATGCGCTGGTCTCGGTCATTCTGGTGGGCGCGTGGAAATACTTTCCCTTCGTCGTCATCGCGGTGCTGGCACGCCTCCAGTCCATTCCCGAACAGCTTTACGAGGCCGCCCGCATCGATGGCGCAGGCCCCATTGCACGGTTTTTCGACGTGACCCTGCCGCAACTGCGAGAAGTGCTCGTTGTCATCGTGATGCTGCGCGCCATCTGGGACTTCAAGGAATTCGACCTGATCTTCCTTCTGACCGGCGGCGGCCCGGTCACTTCGACCCAGACGCTGCCGCTTCTGGTCTACAAAGAGGCTTTCGCGCTGAACCAGATGGGCATGGCCTCGGCCTATGCCGTCATCATGATGCTGCTGATGCTGGTCTTCATGATCCTCTACATCCGCCGCACGAAGTCGGAGGGGTCATGAAACCCAGAGCGATCGCCTTCAACATATTCGCCTGGGCCATCGTGCTGATGGTGGCCTTCCCGTTGTTCTGGATGCTGGTCACATCGGTCAAACCTTCGTCCGAACTGTTCCGCCGCCCGCCCACGATGTTGCCCGAAGCCTGGACATTCGAGCATTACGCGCGGCTGCTTTTCGACACGAACTTCCTGCGCTATTTCTGGAACTCGGTGATCCTGTCGACCGCGACCACTTTCGTCGTGGTGGTCATTGCAACGCTCGGCGCCTACAGCCTGGTGCGCTACCGCTACCGGGGGCGCGAGACCCTGGCGTTTCTCGTCCTCTTCACCTACTTGCTGCCGTCCGTCGTGCTGATCCTGCCGCTTTATCTGATGCTGGTGCAGCTGGGGCTGTCGAACACCATCACCTCGCTGGTCATCGCCTACACGACCTTCGCCCTGCCCTATGCACTGTGGCTGCTGCGGTCCTTCATGGCCGGCATCCCGGAAGATCTGGAATCCGCGGCACTGGTCGACGGTGCCAGCCGTCTGGGCGCCTTCAAGGACATCATCCTGCCCCAGCTTCTGCCGGGCATCATTTCAACCGCGCTCTTCACGTTCATCTTGTCGTGGAACGAATATCTCTACGCCCTGGTCCTGGTGAACTCGGACAGCGCCCGCCCCCTGACGACCGGCGTGATGAACATGCTGATCTCGAGCTTCAACATCGAGTGGTCCCTGCTGATGGCCGCCTCGGTGATGATGAGCGTGCCACTGATCATCGCCTTCGCCTTCCTTCAATCCTATCTGACCCGCGGCTTCGGCGCGGGCGGCGTGAAAGGGTAGCAATGGCCGACGTGGTCTTCTCCAACGTCAAGAAGCAGTTCGGCGCGTTTACAGCCGTCGAAGGGCTGAACCTGAGCATCCGCCAGGGCGAGTTCGTGTCGCTTCTGGGGCCCTCAGGCTGCGGCAAGACGACGACGCTCAGAATGCTGGCGGGGCTGGAGTTTCCGACTTCCGGCGAGATTCGCATCGGTGACCGGGTGGTCAATGATCTGCCGCCGGGCCAGCGCGACATCGCGATGGTGTTCCAGTCCTACGCGCTCTATCCGCACATGTCGGTCGGTCAGAACATCGCCTATCCGCTGAAGAAGCGCCGTGTTCCCAAGGCGGAGCGCATGGAAATGGTGGCGAAGACGGCCGAAATGCTGCAACTGACGCCGCTACTGGGCCGCAAGCCTAAGGAGCTTTCGGGCGGCCAGCAGCAGCGCGTGGCGCTTGGCCGGGCGCTGGTCCGCGACCCCAAGGTGTTCCTGCTGGACGAGCCGTTGTCGAACCTCGACGCCAAGCTGCGCGGCTACATGCGCGCGGAACTGGTGGAACTGCACCAACGTCTGGGCCGCACGATGGTCTATGTCACCCACGATCAGCTGGAAGCGATGACCATGTCGGATCGCATCGCGATCATGGAAGGCGGAAAGCTGCAGCAGTTCGCCCCGCCGCAGGACGTCTACCGCGAACCGGCCAACCGCTTCGTCGCAGGTTTCATCGGCACGCCCGGCATGAACCTCATCGACGGCGAACTGCGCCACGAAGACGGGCGCTGGATGTTCGACGCTACCGGCCTCTCGATCGAGGCACGCAATCTCGGCCCCGAGGCAAAGCCCGGACCGGCGGCGATGGGTATCCGGCCCGAAGGGCTGACCATCGGCACCGGCCCCCTGCCCGGCGTCATCCAGTTGGTCGAACAGACGGGACACGAGAATATCGTCGTCGTCCGGCTGGGCGACGATCTGCGCATGACCGGCCGGACCGCGCCGGATCAGCATCTGGCGTCCGGGTGAGACTGTTCAGTGCGGCATTGACCCCGGGATGGCGCATTTCTTCGCTGCGGGCCCCACAGGCAAGCGACTGAACGCGCCGCTGCCAGCTGCGTCCACCAGTTCGAGCGAACCCAAGACCATCCAGAAGGAGGCGACATCGTGAACCGCAGCAGCATCGACTGGGCGGGGCCCATGCCCGCCCTCACGACCCCGTTCCGCGCCGATCGCAGCATCGACGACGAAAGCTACTCGGCCAACGTCGCCCGTCTTTACGACGCCGGCGCAACCGGAATGATCACGGCGGGCTGTACCGGCGAATTCTGGTCGCTGAGCCTGGACGAGCGCGCGCACTTGGCGCAGCTGACGGTCGAGGCTAGCGCCGGGCGCGGGCCAACGATCGTGGGCACCGGCAGCATCTGCGAGGGTGAGGTGATCGAGCAGATCCACGCAGCGAAAGAGGCTGGCGCCGACGGCGTGCTGGTCCTGCCGCCCTTCTTCGCGCACCTGACAAGGTCCGAGATGATCGCCCACTTTCGAGGCGGTCAACGATGCCTCGGTCCTGCCCATCGTGCTCTACAACATCCCCGGCAACGCCGGAAACGCCATCACGCCCGATCTGGCCGATCAACTCGCCGATCTCGACAAGGTGGTCGGCATCAAGGAGTCCAGCGGCAACTGGAACAACTTCCACGCCACGCTGATCGCCGTGAAGGACCGTATCCGCGTCTTCTGCGGCCCCTCGTCGCTCTTCGGCGTACCCGCGACACTGGCCGGCGCAGATGGGCTGATCGACTGCTTTCCGAATGTCTGGGCACCGGGTTGTCTGGATCTCTGGCACAAGACGAAAGCGGGCCGCACGGAAGAGGCTTGGGCATTGCAACGCACGGGCATCGCCCTGACCGAACTGTTTACCTCCGAGGGGCGAACGCTCTATCCCGCCACCAAGGCGGCAATGAACCACCTGGGCCTGCCCGGAGGCGGCGCGATGCGTCCACCGCTGCGCGATCTTGATGGCAAAGCGCTGACCGGTCTGACGAACAGTCTCAAGGACCTGCTTGCAGCTCCCGCCAAGGTCGCGTGACCGAAACAGAAGGAAAATCGACATGGATCTTGGACTTAAGGGCAAACGCGCGATCGTCACCGCGGCATCGCGCGGGCTTGGCCTTGCGACCGCACGGTCGCTGGCAACCGAAGGCGTTCATGTCGTGATGAATGCCCGCACCGAGGACGCGCTGGTCGCGGCCGCCGACACGCTTCGCGCGGAAACGGGCGTTGAAATCACCCCCGTCGCTGCCGATTTCAACACCGATGAGGGTCGCGCGGCGATCCTAGCTGCGGCGGGCGACGTTGACATTCTGGTCAGCAACCCCGGCGTCCGCCAAGTGCCGACGCCTTGGGAGGACATCACGCCAGAGGATTGGCGCTATTGGCTCGAGGTTCATTTCCTGTCGTCGATGCAGATGATCCAGGCCGTGGCACCGGGCATGAAAGCGCGCAAATTCGGACGCATCGTCAACATGTCCGTCAGCTTCATCAAGTTCCCGCAAGTGGGCTTCGCACATAGCCACGCGGCCCGATTGGCGCTGTCAGGCGCGACCGCCGCGATGTCACGCGACCTGATCGGGCACAACGTCACGATCAACACCGTCTGCCCCGGCCTGTTCGATACCGACGCGCTGCACACCAACCTTCACGGCCACGCCAAACGCGGCAACACCACCTATGAGGCCATTGTCGAGGACCGCAAGAAGAACTGCCCCGCCGGACGCTTCGCGGATCCAAAGGAATGCGGCGACCTGATCGCCTATCTCTGCTCGGCGCAGGCCGGCTTCATGTCGGGACAGAACATCGTCAACGACGGCGGCGTCTATCAGGGCCTCTTCTGATGCGGGTGGCGATGGTTTCCGGCGCGGGGCGGGGTCTGGGCGCCGCCATCGCGGACAGGCTTCTGGCCGACGGCTGGACGCTGTCGCTCGGGTTGCGCGACACGGGACAGGCTAAGCGTTTCGATGTGGACCCCCAACGACTTCTGGTCACGCATTTCGACGCGACCGACCCCGCCAGCGCCGATGCTTGGGTCGGGGCCACGGTCGAACGGTTCGGTCGGATCGACGCGCTGGTGAACAACGCAGGCATCCTGCGCATGGTCGATTTCGACCAAGGCTCCGAGGACGATCTGGACGATCTCTGGGCCGTAAACGTGAAGGCTCCGTTCCGCCTTATCCGCGCCGCTCTGCCGCATCTCAAGGCCACCGGCGCGGGCCGCGTGATCAACATCGCCTCGACCGACGCCAAACGGTATCGCGGAGGCACCTCGGTCGGCTATGCCATGACCAAGCACGCGCTTCTGGCCATGACCCAAGCCGTTCGCCACGCCGGATGGGACGACGGCGTTCGCGCCACAGCACTTTGCCCCGGCGCCATCGACACCGACTTGATCGCCGATCTGCCCGGCGTCACCCCCAAGGCGGACCGGCTGACGCCCGAGACCGTCGCCGGGATGGTCGCTTTCATCCTGTCGCTGCCCAATCAGGCCAGTGTGCCGGAATTCATCGCAAACACTCGACTGGAATCGATGATATGACTCTGGACTCCCACATCAACGACGAACTCGCCCTCTGGGATCGAGAGAGCCTGCTGCATCCCGCCACACACACCGCCGCCCATGCCCGAGGCGATGTGCCAGGGCGCATCATCACGGGCGGTGACGGCGTCTACATTCAGGATCGCGACGGAAACCGCATGCTGGACGCCTTTTCGGCGCTTTACTGCGTGAACGTAGGCTATGGCCGGACCGAGATCGCCGATGCCATATCCGAACAGGCGCACAAGCTGGCCTACTACCACAGCTACGCGGGCACCGGGAACGAACCTGCGATCCGGCTGGCGAAGATGATCATGGACCGCGCGCCCGACCACATGGCGCGGGTCTTTTTCGGCCTGTCCGGGTCGGATGCCAACGAGACCAACGTCAAGCTGGCCTGGCACTACCAGATCCTGCGCGGGAAGCCCGAAAAGACCAAGATCATCAGCCGCTGGCGCGGCTATCACGGCTCGGGGCTGGTCTCGGGGTCCCTGACGGGGCTGCGCGGCTATCACACGCGCTTCAACCTGCCGCTGCCGGGCTTTCTGCACACCGAGACGCCACATTACCTGCGTCGCCCCGACGCCGACATGAACGAGGCGGATTATCTCGACCACCTCATCGGACAGTTGGAAAGGTTGATCGACGACGAAGGCCCGGACACCATCGCGGCTTTCATCGGTGAGCCGATCATGGGCACCGGCGGCATCATTCCACCCCCATCCGGATACTGGGCCCGCGTGCAGGAGGTTTTGACCCGCCACGACATCCTGCTGATCACCGACGAGGTCGTAACCGGCTTCGGACGCATGGGCACGATGTTCGGCTCGGAATTTTATGGGATCAAGCCCGACTTCATGACCATCGCCAAGGGGCTGACTTCGGCCTACGCGCCGCTGTCGGGATCGATCATCTCGACCCGCGTGTTCGACGTCCTCGCCAAAGGCAGCGACGACCACGGCCCGCTCTATCACGGTTGGACCTATTCTGCGCACCCCGTCTCGGCCGCCGCCGGGGTCGCCACGTTGAAGTTGGTGGACGAGCTAGGCCTTGTGGCCAATGCCGCGGCCATGGGCCCGTATCTCAGGCAACGTCTGCAAGAGGCGGTGGGCGATCACCCGAACGTGGCCGAGGTGCGCGGCGACGGGCTGCTGGCGGCGGTCGAGCTAATGGAGGACCCGGACAAACGCAGCTTCTTCCCGACGATGAGTGTCGCGCCCAAGGTCGCCGCAGCCATGCTGGCGCGGGGCGTGATCGCGCGCCCGATGCCTGAAGGCGACATCATCGGCTTCGCGCCGCCCCTCTGCATCACACGGGCCGAGATCGACATTGTGGTCGAGGCGCTGCGCGGCGCGCTTCACGACGTCCTGCCGTCGTGACACCGGACCGGCCCTGGGACACGCCCGAGGCCGAATGGCGGGCGCGGGTCGCCCGCGTTCGCGCAGGGCGGGCGCTGAAACCGGACCGCTGGCCGGGCGGCGCGCACTGTGCCTTTGCCCTGTCCTTCGACTGCGATCACGAGACCTTCGAACTGGGCACCGGCCGCGCCGCGATAGGACGGCTGGGTTGGGGAGAGTTCGGCCGCCGCACCGGCGTGCCTCGCATCCTCGATGTGCTGGCACGCCACGACGTGGCCGCCAGCTTCTTCGTGCCAGCCGTCGCCGGTTTGATCGACCCCGAGGCACTGAAATCCATCAGCGGCGCAGGCCACGAGATCGGCGTCCATGGCTGGATTCACGAGAATACCTCGCTTCTAGACCGCGCGCCGGAACGGAATCTCATGCTGCGCGCCCGCGACGCGCTGCGTGACATGACCGGGACCGAGCCCGTCGGCCACCGCGCCGCCAACTGGGACCTCAGCGACGCCACCATCGAGTTGGTGGCCGAGCTGGGCTTCGCCTACGACAGCTCGATGATGGCCGACGACAGCTGCTACGAGCTTCTGAGCGACGGGCATCCCACAGGCGTCGTGGAAATCCCTGTCGACTGGGTGCGCGACGATGCGGTCTATCTGCTGTTCAACCGCGATCCGCCGACGCGGCCCTGGACCCCGCCCGAGGCCGTGTTCGATATCTTCCGGCGCGAATTCGACGCCGCTTACGACGAGCGCGGCCTCTGCCAACTGGTTATGCACCCGTTCGTCATCGGCTACCGCTCGCGCATCTGGATTCTCGACCAGCTGATCGCCCACGCCAAATCCCGGGGTTCGGTCTGGTTTCCCACCCACGCCGACCTCGCTGCCTGGGTTACTCACCCCGACGCTTATCAAGGACAGATCCCATGACCGATTTTTCCCACCTCGTCCGCGAAGCCAACCTGATCGACGGTCAGTGGGTCGGGGCCGAAGACGGCGGCCTGATTGATGTCACTGATCCCGCTGACGGCAGCGTCATCGCCCGCGTGCCGAATGCTGGGGCCGCCGAAACGCGCCGCGCCATCGACGCGGCCCACGCCGCCTTCCCAGCTTGGTCGGCCATGCCCCTGAATGAACGCGTGGCGTTGATGCGCAGGCTTCACCAGGCGATCATGGACAATCTCGACGCCATGGCGGCAATGCTGACCGCCGAACAGGGCAAGCCGCTGTCCGAGTCCCGCGCAGAGGTCGGATCCTCTGCCGCCTACGTCCTCTGGTTTGCCGAAGAGGCCCGCCGCACCAACGGCTCGATCATCCCCGCCCCGATTCCGGGCCGAAAACTCCTGACGACGCGTCACCCGGTCGGTGTGGTCGCCGCGATCACGCCCTGGAACTTCCCGTCCTCGATGCTGGCGCGAAAGCTGGGGCCGGCCCTTGCCGCCGGTTGCACCACGATCGTGAAGCCCGCCTCGGCGACGCCACTGTCGGGGTTGGTCTGGGGACATCTGGCCGAGAAATGCGGATTTCCCAAAGGGGTCGGTCAACGTGCTTACCGGAAGTGCTAAGGCCATCGGCGGCGAAATAACGTCGAACCCGAAGGTCGCCAAAATTACTTTCACCGGATCGACCGCGATCGGCAAGCAACTGCTGGCCGAGGCGGCCAGCACGGTCAAGCGGATGTCGATGGAACTGGGCGGCAACGCGCCCTTCATCGTCTTCGATGACGCCGATCTGGAAAAGGCAGTGGCGGGGGCCATCACCGCCAAATTCCGCAATGCGGGTCAAACATGCATCTGCACCAACCGCCTTTACGTCCAGTCCGGCATCTACGACCGCTTCACTGAAGCCTTCGCTAAGGCAGTTGGCGGTCTGAAGGTCGCGCCCGGAACCGAGGACGGGGCCGATCAAGGCCCGCTAATCGACCAGGCCGCGATGAACAAGATTGAGGCGCTGGTTGCCGACGCCAAGTCCAAGGGCGGCGAGATCGTGACCGGCGGCGCACCGCACGAGCGGGGCGGCCTGTTCTACCAACCGACGGTCATCGCTGGCGCCACAGCCGATATGCGCTTCACGACCGAGGAGATCTTCGGTCCTATCGCTCCGATCTACCGCTTTGACGACGAGGGCGAGGCGATCAACGCCGCGAACGACACTGACTACGGGCTTGCCGCCTATGCCTATACACGTGACATCGGGCGTGTCTTCCGGCTTCAGGACCGTCTTGAATACGGGCTTATCGGGATCAACGAGGTTTTGATCGTGTCACCCGAGATTCCTTTTGGCGGGCTCAAGCAAAGCGGGCTTGGCAAGGAAGGCTCGTGGCAGGGGATCGACGATTACCTCGATACAAAATTCACATGCATCGGCGGAGTTTGAGGCGCGCCAAAAGGTCAGGTTTCTGAGCGCCGCCGGATGGGCAGCGACTAAACGCGGACTGATGAGAAAACGCAAGAAACTCCGCGGAAACGGTTTGCAGCGCTCACAAGGAGATCACCCGGCGTCAAGATTTCCCCAATGGGTAGGGGCCTGTGTCAAGACCCTCCGGCATTCAAGGGCGGTGGTCTTGAACCTATTCTCACATGCGGAAGCCACGGGTCGTGGCGTCACGACCCAATCCGCCGTCCCATCAGGCGGCGCTTCTCAATTCTGCTTTCTATTGGACCACCCGAATTATGATCGAATTGACAGCTTCAGTGCGACTCCGAGCGCGACAAAGAGCGACTACAACTTGTCCCTCACACTCGGCGGGTCATAGGCAACTGACGCTAGTCGTAAATCAATCACATCCGTCAGTGGGGCAATTTCACCAGAAAGCTACAGAGAACTATGGGAACTTCGATTGTCCCACCGACTGCTAACCCACTGTGTCATTGCCGTTTTCGTCACCCCCCCTACGGGCTGCCAAATTTTATATATATCAAAGACTTAAGGCCGAATTTGGACATAAGCGGGACTCTTGGTGGCCCTCTAGCGCCTTGATCCTACGCGGTCTTTGTCTGACGGCAGGCACCGTCCGGCGCCAGCGTTGTGATATCGTGGCATCCCAGTGTCACGGTCACAGTTCAGTCGTAAGCTGCATCCACGATGATCTCGGCTTTGAGTTCCAGTCGCCCAAGTTTGGCCTCTCTGCAGGCGCGCGCAGGTGCATGCCCTTCAAGCACCCATGTATTCCAAACCTCATTGAGACCGGCAAATCACTCATGTCTGCCAGCCATATAGTGGCACGCAACATCTTTTCTCGTGACGACCCGGCCTTCTCCAGCAGTTCATCAACGCGAATCAGGCATTCCTCCGTCTGCGCTTGAATTGTTTCACCTTCACCAGCCTGCCCGATGACATAGGCGACCTCATTGCTTCACGATTTTCGAGGATTTCACCCCGGTTTCGATACGTTCAATCATGTCGTGTCCCTTGATCTGTCATTTCATACAGCCCGTTCAATGCCGCTGAATGCTGCATACTACAACAGTTGACAGGGCCCGAACCGCGCCTTCGCAGCACACGTCTGCAAGGTTCAGTCAGCGCCAGCAGCTAACGGCGGCTTTTGTAGAAATGCGTCTTGTCGGCTGCCGGCAAGCAACGGGCGCTTGTCCCGAACACTACCATCGGGATGACTTTGCAAAATGGCGCAGCCGGTCTCCATTTATTGGCCACCGCACAATGTGGTGTGAGCCTCTTGAGGAGCGTTGCCGGGTTTGGAGTCTCTACCTGCGTGGTACCCGCCGCGCTATCCGCCTATAAAAAGAGCGTCGATATGATCGGAAAAAGCGCGACCAAAGCCAATACGACCAACATCACACAAATGAACGGCATGGTCGCTGCAAAGATCTGCTCGACCGAGACGTTTGGATCATTGAGCGTGTTGTGCACAGTGAAAACCGATATTCCAAAGGGCGGCGTCAGCAGTCCGATCTCAACAGCCAGAACCGTGACAATGCCAAAATGGCTTAGGTCAATTCCCATTCCATGTGCGATCGGGTGCGGCAATCGGCACCATGATCAACAGGATTGAGGTGCTGTCGAGGATCATGCCCATCAGCAGAATGATCACGGCATAGAAGAACAGAAAGCCAAGCGGACCAAAGCCAGACCCCTGCACAAGACCGGCGATGGCATTGGGCAGGCCAGCAATCGACAACATCCGCGAATAGAAACTCGCAGCGATCAGCAAAAGCAGGATCGACACTGAAATGACGCCGGTTTGCTTCATCACTTCCCACAGCTTGTGTCGATTCAGAGACCGGCGTGACATCGCGACCAGACAGGGCCCCGAAGGCACCAATGCCGCCGGCCTCGGTCGGCGTGAAGTATCCGGTATAGAGCCCGCCCAGAACCAGGATAACGAGCATGACAATGGGGAAGATTTTCGCTGCCATCGTTCCTGCCGACATCTTCTCGGCCTCGCTGTCTAGACGCCTGGCCATTGAAACCTCTGGATCGGTCAGAACAAAGCCGGGAAACAGGATCGTCACACCGATCAACATGGCCACGAATCCTCCGGCCAGCATGATCCCGGGGACAATCCCGGCGATGAACATCCCGCCGATCGAGACCTCGGCCAGCACACCGTAGATGATCAGCAACAGGCTGGGCGGAATGAGCATGCCCAGCACCGACGACCCTGCAACCGTTCCGGCAGAAAAGGCCGGGCGATAGCCATGGCGCGTCATTTCAGGCACGGCGACGCGCGTAAACACCGCGGCAGAGGCGATCGAAACACCCGTGACGGCCGCAAAGATCGTGTTGGCCGCAACAGTGGCCACGCCCAGGCCGCAGATCATCCGACGCAAAAGCTCTTCTGCGACCTCGAAGGTGTCGCGCCCCACGTTCGACACGCTCACCAAAAGTCCCATCAGCACAAACAGCGGGATGGTCGCGAAAAGATAGTCGGCAATGCCGCTATAGGCGGTCAGTTCCAGCATCCTGAATGCCAGACCCATGTTGTCGCGGATGATCCAGATCCCGGCAAAGGCCACGGCAAACAGCGCATAGGCGATCTGCATCCCAAGCAGCACCAGCCCGATCAGAACCGCGATCAGAATGAAACCGATGGTGAGCGTGGTCATGCCGAGTAGCTCCTGAAGCTGCGCATTTCTTCGGACAGTCGGTAAAGCGCGGACAAGAGCGGCCACCGCAGACCCCAGAACGGTGATGGCGCGGAACGGTGCCGTCGGAATGGTAAAGACGCCCTGAACGCCAAAGAATTCGGCCCCCTGCCACGCGTCCATCATCTTGGGCCAGGAGGCCCAGAAGATCAGTCGCAAAGACCACAGCGCCGGTCAGCGCAAAAAACGCCTCAAGCAGAGAAACCACACGCGGGCGATGCCCGTTCAATCCGTCGCACAAGGAAATCTGCCCGGGTCAGGCGTTTTTGCTGAATGGCGGCGGCGACTTGCAAGAAAACGATGGCCACCACCGTTCGCGCCGCGATTTCGGACACGCCGGTGATCGGCGCGTCAAAAAAGTTCCGCCCCAGCACATCCGCCACGACCAATGCCATGAGCCCGCCAATACACAGCGTGCCGACCGAGGACATGACCGCCGCAACGCTGCCCAGAAGCGCGCCGACGGGCGCGTCGGCGAAGTTCGGAACAAGGCCGTCTGTTGTTTCTGCTCGGGCTGTCTTGGCTCATTCGGCGCTCACTCATGGGTTGCGACCGTGTCACGAAGGCACCCGCCCGGAATAGTCCGGACGGGTGCCGGTTTGTCATAGAGCCTGCGATCAGCGCCCTTCGTCCCAGTTGCGCAGCGGTGTCGCACCGCGTTCGCGCAGCGCGTCGAAATAGGCCTTCAGCACCACCTTGCCCGCATCACCGGTCTGCTCCAGCCACGGCGCGACGATGTCCGGCAGGCCGTTCGACCCAGGCGGTCTTTTCCTCGTCGGGCAGGTCATGGACGGTCAGACCCGCCGCCTGCATCTCGGTCATCGCGCGCGCGGCCAGATCGGCCACATAGTCGCCATGCGCAACCGAGGTCGCCTTGGCCGCTTCGCGGAACGCCGTCTGCACGGGTTCGGGCAGTCCGTTGAAGAAGTCTTCGTTCGCCGCGATGCCGCCGAAATACATCGACCCGATGCCGACGCGGGTCAGTTCCGGCGCAACTTCGTAGACGCGGGTGGGCAGGATGCCCGACGCAAAGGACAAGCGTGCCTTCGGTCACGCCGGTCTGGATGTTGGTGTAGTAGGTGGTCAGCGCGCCATCGACCGGCGTCGCACCCGGTTCCCTGCAGCCAGTTGGCCGAGGTGCCCGGCGCGTTCAGCTTGCGGTTTTGCAGGTCGGCCATCGTGTTGACCGGGAAGGTGGCATAGATGTCATAGCTGTCGGTGATCAGCGACGACAGGTGCACCATGCCGTTCTCGGACCAGCTGTCTGGCAGCTCCGGCAGGTTCTGCGCTCAGGTCGTCGAAGATCTCGATGATCATCTTGTGATCCGAGGTCGCGAAGGGCGTGAAGTAGGTGACGTTCTGAAGCGGCATGTTCGCCCCTTCCCAGACCGTGCCGACCATGCCGACGTCGACGATGCCGTCCATCACGGCCTCGCGGGTGTCGGTGAATTTGTAGAGCGTGCCTGCATAGGCCTCGTTCCAGTTGACCTGGTATTCGCCCGTTCTCGGCAAGGATGCGGTTCACCTCGGGCTGAAAGGTGTTCTTCATCGCGTAGACCCAGATATTCGCCTCCGGGTGCGACGAGCCGATGTTGACGGTGATCTGTTCCTGCGCCGAGGCCCAGCCCGCTGCACGAGATGCTAAACGCGGCAACCGCGGTGAAGGTCGTAAATTTCATGGTCTTTCCTCCTTGTCGTGAGATGCTTCCTCGCATCCCCTTGTGATGTCAGTCGTCAATCGCCCCAAGCGCCCGCAGGATGCGCTCCGGCGTGAAGGGCATGTCGGTCACCTGTGCGCCCAGAGGGCGCAAGGCGTCATTGATCGCATTCATCACGGCCGCCGGCGCGCCGGCGGTGCCCGGCCTCGCCCGCGCCCTTCGCGCCAAGCAGTGCTTTCCTTGGTCGGCGTCTCGACATGGCCAATGACCATGTCCGGCATCTCCGCCGCCATCGGCACAAGGTAGTCGGCCATCGACCCGTTGAGCAGCTGGCCATCCGTCGTCGTAGTGGATTTCCTCGAACAGCGCGCCGCCCAGCCCCTGAACGATGCCGCCCCGGATCTGTTCATCCACCAGTTGCGGGTTGATGATGCGCCCGCAATCCTCGACGCACCAGTGCTTGAGCAGCGTCACGATGCCGGTGTCGGTATCGACTTCGAGGTAAGACGCCTGTACGCCGTTGGTAAAGGCAAACGGATATTCTGACGTGATGTAATGCCGGGTCTGCACCAGCTCGCGCGGCAGGCCCTTGGGCAGCGTGTCGCCGCGGAAATAGACGATCCGTCCCAGCTCCTCGAAAGGCATCCGCGCGTCGCCGGTGTCGCGCGTCGACGACTTCGCCGTCCCGGATATCGAGCGCACCCTGATCCGCCTGCAGCATCGCCGCCGCAACCTCCAGGATCGAGTCGCGCAGCGCACGGGCCGACCTGCAACGCCGCCTCGCCGCCGATCCCTGCGCCGCGCGACGCCCATGTGCCGCCGCCATAGGGCGTGACCTGCGTGTCGCCGGTGATCACGCGCACTTGCGACGGCAGAACCCCGACGCCTTCGGCCACGATCTGGCTCAGCATCGCCTCGGTGCCCTGCCCCTGTTCGGTCACCCCCGACAGCGCCACGATCGACCCGTCCGGGATCCATCCGCACGGTGCAGCCATCCTGCGCCGAGATGCGCGCCCCACCGATGCCGTACATGAACGGCGACGGGTTGGTCAGTTCGATGAAGCTGGCGATGCCGATGCCCCGATGCACACCACTGCTTGCGCGCCTCGGCCTGATCGGCGCGCAGCGCGTCGTAATCCATCAGCTCCATCAGCTTGTCCATGCTCTGATGATGCGACAGACCCTCGAACCGCATCTTGGCAGGCGAGGTGACGGGATAGGCGTCATCGGCGTACATGTTGCGGCGCCGGATCTCGACCGGGTCCATGCCCAGCGCTGCCGCGGCCATGTCCACCAGCCCTTCGGTGATCGCCACCGCAATCGGATGTCCTACTGCGCGATACTGGCAGGTCGGCGTCTTGTTCTGGAATACCACCGTGGTCTTCGCGCGGTAATTGGCAAAGTCGTAGGGCCCACCACACAGGTTCACCACCTGATTGCCCTCGATGGCCGAGGTGCGCGGATAGACCGAATAGGCACCGATGGCCGTCCAGTCATCGACGTCGAATGCCAGGATCCTGCCCTCCGCATCGACGGCGATCCTGGCCTCTATCTCGTGATCGCGGGCATGAATGTCGGTGGTGAAACTCTCCAGCCGGTCGGCGATGAACTTGACCGGGCGCGCCATGATCTTGGCAATCGCCGCTGTCGCCATCTCATCAGGGTAGACATGCACCTTGATGCCGTAGGACCCGCCGACATCCCCACAGATCACCCGCACGCGGGATTCCGGCACGTCCAGATGCTTGGCCAGAACGGATTGCATCATGTGCGGCGCCTGCGTCGCATGATACGCCGTCATCTGGCCCTCTGCCGGGTTCCAGTCGACCAGAATGGACCGCGGCTCCAGCGTCACGCCGGTGTGCCGCGCCGTGCGGAACCGCGCCGATACGACCTTGTGCGCAGTGTCAAAGGCGCTGTCGACATCTCCCTCTTCGTGCAGACCGCTGAAAGGCGAGATTGTCGCCCATGTCCGGATGAAGCACCGGCGTGTCCTTGTCCAGCGCGGTCATCATGTCGCCAACCACTGGCAGCGGGTCGTAATCCACGTCAACCAGATGCCGCTGCGTCTTCGGCAACCGCGCGGGAGGTCGCAACGACGGCGACAACAGGCTCTCCCACCCAGCAGGCACGATCGACGGCCATGGGATGCTCGGGCGGTGATTTCAGCCCCTTGAGATGCGCGAGAACCGCAACCCAAGGGGTGCAGACCTCGGCAAGATCGCTGCCTGTGAATACCCGCAGCACACCTTTGACCGACTGGGCCTCGGACACATCGATGCCGGTGATCCTGGCATGGGCAAAGGGCGATCGGACAAAGGCCACATGCACCATTCGGGGCAGCACGATGTCATCCACGTATTTGCCGCGGCCCTCCACCAGCCGTCCGGCATTGGGGCGCGGCACGGTCTTGCCAATATAGGAATTGGGGCGGTCGGGGTTGCCAAACTGAATTGTCATGCCTTTACCTTTCCGGCCCGCTGCCGGGCCACGGTTTCGACCGCATCAACGATGGCCTCATATCCGGTGCAGCGGCAGTAGTTCCCCGAAAGATGCTCGCGGATCGCGGCGCGCTCCGGAACGCCACCTTGTGACAGAAGCTCTTCAGCAGCGACCAGCATTCCCGGTGTGCAAAAGCCGCATTGCAGGGCGTTGCGCGCAACGAAGGCGTCCTGGAGATCGCGTATGGCATCGCTGTCGGACAGCCCCTCGATAGTCCAGACTTCGGACCCGTCCAACTGCGCCGCCAGCATCAGGCACCCACGCACCGCCATACCGTCCACACGAATGGTACAGGCACCGCAGACGCCATGTTCGCAACTTGCATGCGCCCCGGTCAGGCCCATCTCTTGCCGCAGAAAGTCGATGACATGCTGTCCGGCCGGCACCCGCGCTTCGACCTGTTCCCCGTTTACGGTCAGGTCGATGTCTACCTTGTCGCGGAATATTTCGCTCATGCCCTGTCTCCTGTCATCTGCGCAACGGCGCGGCGCAGCAGAACGCCAGCGATGTGGCGGCGGTAGCTTGCGCTGGCCTGTGTGTCCGAGGGCGGGTCGATTTCCGATCGAAGCGCCGTAACCGCTCCGTCGATGTCGCCCGCATCCAGATGTGCCATGGCCCTGCGGGCGAGAACCGGTCTGGGCCCGACGGACAACAAGGACACCCGATGGCCTGCGCTGCGGCGAACCAGGCAGAGCCCTGCCAAAGCGTAATCTCCCGACCGCCGGGTGACCTCTTCCAGGACCTGTCGTTCGTCTGGTTCAGCCTTCGGCAGGGTGATTGCGGTCAGAATTTCGTCCGGCATGAGATCGGTCTCAAAGACATCGTGGAAAAACGCATCGGCCGGGATGCTGCGTGCTCCTTCCAGGCCGACCACGTGCAGTGTCGCCCCTAGGGCCAGCACACACGCCGGAAACTCGGCCGCAGGGTCTGCATGAGCAAGTGCCCCGCCTATGGTGCCGCGATTGCGGATCGCCGCATGGGCGATATAGGCCACCGCATTCGATAGAAGCGGCGCATGAGCTCTGACCAATGGGTCGGCCCCGATCTCCGTATGACGCGTCAGCGCACCGATCCGCAGGCTATCGCCGTCTTCCGTAATGCCAGACAGTTCCGAAATACGCGAAATGTCGACCAATATATCCCCTGTCGACAACCGCATGTTCATCGCCGCCACGAGGCTTTGCCCCCCGGCAAGGACGCGCCCCACGCCATCGGCGGATGCAAGCATCTCAAGGGCATGACCCAAGTCAGTTGCCCGGGCATATCCGCCCGCCGAAGCTTTCATACACGGTCCTCCCAAATAGCAGACATTCCTCCATGCCAGCTATTGATCATATGATCTATAAAAGGAATGTTATTGCAAGAAGAATCTTTTCTGATCAAAAGTCGGCTTATGAACACGGGAAAAATGACGGAAATCTCACCGGGTGAAAAGAGGAAGGCCAAGCGGCAACGCTTGCCGCCCGATGAGCGCCGCCAGCAAATTATCGACGGGGCCGTGGCGTTCTTTGCCAAGGTCGGGCTGGAGGGAAAAACCCGCGATCTTGCCCGGGATATCGGAATCACGCAGTCCCTGCTTTTCAACTACTTCGATACCAAAGACGCCCTGATCGAAGCGGTCTATGCTCAGGTATATCTGGACCGTTTGTCCCCTGACTGGCCCGTTCGCCTATCTGACCGAAGCGTATCCCTGCGCACCCGGCTTCTGGCCTTCTACACCGATTACAGTAAGCTCATTTTCGAATACGAATGGATGCGTATTTTCATGTTTTCCGGGCTGGCCGGGGCCGAACTGAACAGGCGGTATCTTGAACACATGCACCAGATGATTCTGCATCCTCTGCTGGAAGAGATTCGTGCATCCTCGTCCCAAGCGATCACGCCCGACATGGAAGACCTCTGGAACCTGCATGGTGGCATCGTCTATATCGGCATCCGGCAGCACATCTATCGGATGCCTTGCCCCGAAAACCCAAGCCCCGCGATTGAACGAACGGTTGACCGTTTTCTTCAGGCGTTCTCAGTTCCAACATCCTGACGGTTGGGTCCGCTACACGAAAATGATGTCAGACCGGCCTAAGCCTTTCGCGCGCTCAGTGGTAACGTGGTCCGCAAATGGCAATAGTGAGAAGCTCCAACCGATTAGTTGACAAAGAAACGATAGGCGAACGTCTGCTTTCATCACAGGAGCCCGAGACCTCGCGCCTGCAGCGAACGGCCGCTGACCACCCGTATTGAAAGAATTGCAGGAGCAGAAAGCATGTAGCATTCGCCGATTAACTCGGGTGCCGCAAGGTCGAGATCGACAGAATAGGTGTCGGATGTCTGATAGTCGTCGTTGGAGACGCCGGTTCTATCCTCTTCGACAAGATTAGATCAGTCGCAATGCCCGCAATTAGATGCTTCGTCCCTCGCGATATTTGCTACCAGCTTGCTCTGCCCAGTGGCATACCCGCCTAGCGAGCCTTTGCAGTCTTATTCAGCTTTCCAAGAGCACACCCACCGTCGACCCACAGATGGAAAGGGTTACAACATCTTTTGCAACTTCAGATATTCTGAAAGTCTAAGTTGCTGTTCAAACGAATTTCTTTTAAAATGCCCATCCAATCCATCATCGGTGCAATGGACATACGCCAAGGTACGATATTCTGCGATTTGGTTCTCATTCCCACTAGATACGCCGGGGGCACGGCTTCCGCCAGCGTCGGGTTTGTGTCTCATTCACGTTTCTTCTTGACCGGTTCGGATAGGATTACCAATCCGCTGCGCATTTCGAGCTCATCTCGACTCGATTTCGCCGACAAAGGTGAGCCATCGCCACGGCAAGTCGTGGCAGACCATTTGGAACTCTGGCCCTCTTCGTATAAACTCTCGCGCGTGGGCTATGTTACGTCATTGTTTGCAAGAAAGATGGTCGCAGCGGCTGGCACTCGAGTCGATGCACCCGCTTTGCTTGCATCGGTCGGTCTCGATGCCGAAGACCAGTGGGATCCGAAGGCGATGATCCCCGCCGACACCTATTACGACATGCTGGAACGCATCGCCTCGCAGACCGACGTGACCGATCTGCCGGTGCGCGTTGGTGCGTCCATGCGGCTCGACGAGTACGGGGCGCTGGGATTGGCCTTTAAGGCGGCGACGAGCTTGGGCGCGTCCTACGCACGCGTGGAGCGCTATGCGCGGCTCTGGACCAGCGTTGTCCGCTACGAACTGCGCCCCGAACCGCCGGGCACGCTCTTCATCCTGCACCGCCCGGGTGAACGGCGCCTCGGCATGCGGCTGTCGAACGAGGCGACCTTGGCGAGTGCCGTGTCGATTGGCCGGCAAGTCAGCCCAGCGTCCTTCGCGCCTCTGGAAGTCCTCATCCAGCATCCAGCCCCGAAATCGACTACCGTCCACGAAGGGTGGTTCGGTTGCCCGGTCCGGTTCGATGCGGGGCTCGACGCGATCCTGCTGTCGCCGGAAACGCTGGCGCGGCCGAACCTTCTCGGCGACGAAGGGATTTCCCGCTACCTGATCTCGCATCTCGATGTCGAACTGTCGGAGGTCGCCGACGAGGCCCCACTCGTCGCCCGCGCCAAAGACGCGATCGCGCAGGCGCTCAGCGAGGGCGCGCCGAAGATGGCGGACATCGCTCACGGCCTCGGCCTTAGCGCGCGCTCGTTTCATCGGCGTCTGTCAGAAAACGGAATGAGCTTTCAGACCCTGACCGAAGACACCCGTCGCGACCTGGCCGAAGGGCTCTTGCGCGACGAGCGGCATTCGCTTGCCGAGATTGCGTTCCTGACAGGGTTTTCCGAGCAAAGTTCCTTCACCCGGGCTTTCAAGCGCTGGGTGGGCACGACGCCGGCGAGCTACCGCAGGGATCGCATGAGCCGTTGACGCCGCTTTGGCGACGACGGTCAAAACGGTGGCGAAGTCGGTCAATACCACGCCATGCCGCCGCGGCTATCCCTTGGCCATCACTTAGAGCCAAGGAGCAAGGCCCATGCAAACGAAACCCATCCTCGTTGTCGGCGCCACCGGCAAGACCGGAAGCCGCGTTGTCGCGAAACTGGACGCCAAGGGCGTCCAAGTGCGCCGCGGCTCGCGCAACTCCGCGATACCATTTGATTGGGAGGCGCCCGAGACCTGGTCTGCTGCGCTCGACGGCGTGCGGTCCGCCTATGTCACGTACTTCCCCGATCTCGCTTTCCCCGGCGCGGTGGAGAAGTTGGAATCGCTCAGCGAAACCGCGAAGGATGCTGGTGTCGATCACCTCGTCCTGCTTTCGGGCCGTGGTGAGCACCATGCTCGGCTTGGCGAAGATGTCGTCCGCAATTCTGGTGTGGATTTCACTATCGTGCGCGCTGCCTGGTTCGCGCAGAACTACAGCGAAGGCTACCTGCGCGACCCGATCCTTGGGGGCGTCCTCCCAATGCCCGGCGGCGATACGCCCGAGCCGATCATCGATATCGACGACATAGCCGATGTCGCGGTGGCCGCGCTAACCGAAGAAGGACACAAGGGCGAACTCTACGAGGTAACAGGGCCGCGTCTTATGACCTTTGCCGACATGGCAGCCGAATTGTCCGCCGCCATTGGACGGCCCATCCAGCACATACCGATCAGCTTCGAGGATTTTCACGCCAACATCGCACAGTCGGGTGGGGATTTCGTGGCCGATGTCTTCACCGCCATCGCGCGCGAAACCCTGGACGGGCGCAACGCCCAGCTCACTGACGGGGTAGAGCGCGCGCTTGGGCGCCCGCCGCGCGATTTCGCGACCTTCGCCAACGCTGCGGCCCGAGCCGGCACATGGCCGGTTGCCGCCTGATTTCGCCCCAACTTCGACCCTGAAAGGATATCCCATGACCCTCACCCGAATTGAGAAGATCACCCTTGGCATCTCCGGTATCACAGCATTTGGCATCGGCGCCGTCATTCTGGCCGCTCCGCGTACGTTCTACGCAAGCTACGGCATCACGCTGGGCGACGACGCCAGTTTGCTGAGCGAATTGCGGGCCCCCGCCGCCGGCCTTGCTGCGTTTGGCGCCATCATGTTGGCCGGCCTCGTGCGGAGCGCCTTTAGCCAGGTCTCTGTCGTAGCGGCGCTGACCGTGTTCCTCTCGTTCCCGGCCGGGCGGCTCGTCGGGCTGCTGGCTGATGGCATGCCTTCGGGCAGCGTTCTCGGAGCGCTGGCGTTCGAGATGGCGATCGCAGCGCTGTGCGTCGTCGTCTTTCGGCGTCGGCTGCCTTCTAGCGTGTCCAGCAGCGAAGGCAAACGCGTTCCCGTAGCGTGATGCTTCGCCGTCTTGGTGGGAGGGGCGAGCTCTCCCATCACTTCCCCTAACTCTTGATGAGGCATACCAAATGTCCCCGTTCTTCTTTTTCCTCATGCAATTCGCGATCCTCGTCTATGCGCTGGTCGGCGGTGTCTTCCTCGCCTTCTCGGACTTCATCATGCGGTCGCTTTCACTCATCGGCGGCACTGGTGGCGTGGAGGCCATGCAAATCATCAACCGAGAGGTCTTTCGCTGGGTCTTCATGGCGCTGTTTCTCGGCATGGCGGCGGTGTCGCTGGTCATCACGGGATATGCGGCTCTGGCGCTCCATGGCCCGTCCGCAATCCTGATCCTGCTGTCGGGCCTCGTCTACCTCGTGGGTTGCTTCGGCGTGACGATCTTCCTGAACGTGCCGATGAACGAGGCGCTGGCCGGCATGGAAATGTCGTCCGAGGCGACGCGCGACTATTGGACTGGCACCTACCTGCCGCGATGGACCTTATGGAACACCGTCCGGACGCTCGCTTGCGCGACTTCGGCGACGTTGCTGCTCTTCGGGCTTTTGTGGATGACGCAAGCGCAGGCGCAGGCGGCCTGAGTGCGCATCCTGCCCGCGGGCGGCGATCCCTTTCGGGTCGCAACCCGCATCGGCGCGGCAATTGAAGGATCGTCGTTCGACAATCTGCCCGACTTTCCATTCGGCGCCGGGCATTGCCATCCTATCGGTCATCTGGCCGGAGTTTTCATGCAGATATTCGTCTTGAAGTAAGAAACCATACCGCTCGTAAAACAGACGCCCAATGACGTTCTCCGAGAACACCTCCACCTTCAACGGGCCCTTGTTGGCTGCAACGTGGTCCACCATTGCCTTGCCCGAGCCCTTTCCATGATGGGCGGGGGCGAGAAACAATCCTCCGATCTCGTTGCCAATCATGGCGATGAAGCCGATCGGCTTTCCTCGACTTTCCAGCACCCATGTCTCGGCGTTCGGCAAGTACATGCTTCGCATGTCCGTCTTGACCTGGGCGACAAATTCTTCAGGCAGGAACGGATGCGCCTGCGCATTGGCCCTCTCCCAGATCGCGATGAGCGCGTCGGTGTCCTTGGGGTCATATGCTCGGATCATTTTTTTCTCCTGTTCTGCTTCCAGATTGACCGGATCTACGAGTATCGGGATATTTCGGACTGGCGTGCTCCAACAGCGCGGTGTTGACGCGTTCTGTGGCAACCGGCTTGCGACCCCGGTCCGGTCTGGTCGGTGATCCATCATCGCGTTTCAGACGCGACTTGCGGGCGACCCGAGATGCCGATTTCTGCCGCAGCGCAGGGAACAGCGTTTGGCCGCGAGCCGAAGATATCTGCCAGAACGCTGCTGCCAGCATTGATGACGAAACCGGTACCGGCGGGCAGACCAGCCTCGACGACGATGTCAGGCGCGTCGCCGCTTGCGCTGGCGACGACCGCGCGGCCCTCGCTGACCAGATCCCGACCTTCATGGAGCGTCCGGATCATCTCGGGATTCATGATCCGCAATCGGATCGGGCCGCCTTGGTCGATCGTAATGCCTTTCCCGCCGAAGTCACCAGCGACGATACGAACGGGCATGCTGTAGCACTGTCCGTCGATCTGGATCAGAGCCGTGCCCGCACCGGTATAGCCGTGCAGGTGAAGAAGCGCGGCTTCGTGCGGATCGGGGATCGTTATGAGTGCCGAAGATGCGAGGGCTGACGTCGGTGCGGTGTCCGCTCTGATGCTCCTTGTCTGAGCTGACAGTACGGCTGCTGCAAGGCCAAGGCCTGCGATGATCGTCGCAGTACGGCTGGTACGGGTATGTGTCAATTTCTTTCCTTTTCATGTGCTTGGCGCCCATCGTCGCGAGATGGCTACCTTTGTCCAAGACTGGCCAACCGCCACATTTTGCGCCGGATCAGATGATCCTGGACGTTCGGCGCCCAGACGTTCGGGCCGGGACGTCACGGATCGTGTTTGCGAACGCCGGAATGTCCGATCCGATCGCGCTCGTTCTCGTTGCGCGCGTCCTGCTCAAGCCGCGCGCCGGACCCGCCCAAGATGGGTGAGGCCGAAGGTGGTTTCGGACTTCAGCCCATACCCCAGCGCACGGTCGATCCCGATATGCGCCAGCCAGACGCAGGCGACGGGGAGCAGTGCAGGAAGTGCCCAGAGGCCAATCGCAGCCAGAAGGGCCGGGGCGAGATAGGTGTGGGCGAGGTTGTATAGGCGGGCGCCGGCCCTCGGTCCAAACGCGTAGCCAACCATTGCGAGGTCGGGTGCCAGCGCGAAGATGGCGAGCGTCAGCCAACCTTCGGTCAGCGTGAAACAACCCGCAAGGCCGGCGGCAATGGCGGTTGCGCCTTCGAGGCGAAGCAGGACGAGAACGGGGCGTTCGGTGATCGGGGTCATGGCAGGGTTCCGAAGGAGGTATGGATGCCTCCTTATTGCTCTGCCTTTGAGAGCAAAGGAATTGTATATCAATGCATATATGATATACGGAAATACATGAACAACAGGATCGACTGGGCGCTCTGGCGTAGTTTTCTAGCGGTGGCGGACACCGGGAGCCTTTCTGCGGCAGCGCGGGCACTCGGCCTGACCCAGCCCACGGTCGGCCGTCATATCGACACGCTCGAGGCAGCGGTGGGCCAAACCCTGTTCCTGCGCACGCCGCAGGGCCTAAGTGTCACGGATACTGCTTCCCTCCTGGTCCCAGAGGCGCGGGCGATGCAGCTTACCGCCGAGAGCCTCACGCGCCGTGCGTCAAGTACCCCGGAGGCGGGCGTGGGCACCGTGCGCATTGCCGCCAGCCATGTGGTCGGCGCTGAGGTGCTGCCGGTCGCACTGTCGCCACTTCTTGCAGAGCACCGGGGCCTTGCAGTGGAACTCGCACTGTCAAACGACAGCGCCGATCTGCTCCGCCGCGAGGCTGATCTTGCGATCCGAATGGTGCGCCCTTCGCAGGGCAGTCTTGTTGCGCGTCGGCTGGGCCCGGTGCCGATAGGGCTGTTCGCCCAACGCGCATATCTTGAGCAGGCTGGAAGGCCTGCGAAGCCGGAGAACCTGATAGAACATGTACTGATTGGTCCGGATGCCGACCCGGCGGCACTTGCTGGGTTCGACGTCTTCGGCGAAATCCTCGGACCGCAGTATCTGCGCCTGCGCACCGACAGCGAAGCGGCCCAGATCGCGAGCGTTCGGGCCGGTCTCGGCATCGGACCGATGCAGGCTGGAATTGCGGCGCGGGATCCGATGCTCGAGCCTGTCCTGCCCGACGTCGTGGGCTGGGTTCTCGATGCCTGGCTGGTACTGCACGACGACCTGCGCAGGCTGCCGATGCTCCGGCTCTTGGCCGACCACCTGTCCACGGTCCTCCCCACGTTGCTACGCAAGGGGCAAATGCCGGCGCAACCGGCTGCTGCCGTCCGCGCGACGTAGTCGGCCATCAGCGCCTCATTTGCGCCAGATCGTCTACATACAGCGTCTCCGCCTGACGTACTACGCTATTTGGCCGGGCCCAACTAAATCTTCGGCAAAGCAGTCATTCCCTGAAAAAGAACGGTAACGCGATCTCGCGATCGGGCATGTGTCACGTCGCAACATTCATGTATTTGGGCTCACACCAGACCTTCGATGCGCGTGACATGCACGGCAGCTAGCCATTGCCGAGCCAGCGGTGATCCTGCCCGCCGGTGTTGATGACATGGCTTACGGGCAGGTCGGTCGCGCTCCGGATAACGTCGCTCAGCACCTCGGCCCCCTGCCACGATCCGCCCGGATCAATCAGCGCCGCGCCCGCCTCGGTGACGACCGGCCCGAAGGTCGCGTTGTTGCCGAGGTTCTCGGGGCCGCGCTGCACCTTCTCGCCCACGATGGCCCAGACACCGTCCGTCACGGGTTGGACTTCGAGAACCTCGGCACCGACGACGGTCGGCGCAGAAAGGAGGGCGGCGGCGACGAAACCCCGGATCATGCGCTGAGCCAACCTTCGAGCTTTGCCGCATCAGGCAGGCCTCCCGCGTGGACAAGCTTGCCGTCGACAGAGATGCCCGGCGTGGACATCACGCCCGCCATGGCGATGGATTTCGCGTCGGTGACCTTTTCGACATCGACTTCAACGCCGAGCTTGGATGCGGCGTTCTTGACCATCGCTTCGGTCGCCTCGCAGCGCTTGCAGCCCGGGCCGTAGACCTTGACGGTTTTCATGAGAGTGTCCTTTCAGAGAATGAAATTGAAGAGAAAACCGGTCGCGAGGATTCCCACGGCGACCACGGCGACGAAGATCGCAATCAGGCGATAGGTCAGGACCTGCTTGAGGATGATCATCTCCGGCAGTGAGAGCGCGATCACCGACATCATGAAAGCCAGCGTCGTGCCAAGCGCCGCCCCCTTGCCCAGCAGCGCCTCGACGATCGGGATGACGCCGGCGGCATTGGTGTACATTGGCACGCCGACGACGACAGCGGCCGGCACCGACCACCAAGCCTCGCCGCCCATGATCCGCAGCATCATCTCCTCCGGCACGTAGCCGTGGATTGCCGCGCCAATGCCGATGCCGACCAGCACCCAGATCCAGACCTTGCCGACGATCTCGCGCACCTGCGCGGCACCGATCTTCAGCCGGTCGACCAGTGTCAGCCGCTCCTCGAGAAGGTCGCCAACGGGGCCCGCGTTCAGCTCACGCACCCAATCCTGCAGATACCGCTCGAGCCCCATCCGGCCCAGAACGAAGCCTGCGACCGTGGCGATGGTGAAGCCGAAGACGAGGTATATCGTGGCGGTCTGCCAGCCGACGAGTCCGTAGAGCAGCCCCAGCCCCACCGGCCCGACCATCGGCCCCGCGATGAGGAAAGAGAAGGTCACACCAAGGGGGATTCCCGCCGAGACGAACCCGATGAAAAGCGGCACCGAGGAGCACGAGCAGAACGGTGTCAGCACACCAAGCGCCGCGGCAAGCGGATAGCCCCACACCTGGCGTTTCCCCGCCAAAATCGCGCGCGTCTTCTCGGGGCTGAACCAACTGCGCAGGACGCCGGTCACAAAGACGATGCCAGTCAGCAGAAGTAGCACCTTGGGCACGTCGTAGGTGAAAAAGGCGATGGCCTCGCCGGTGTGGCTGTCTCGGGCCACCGGAAATAGCGAGGTCACCCATTCCGAAATCGGGATCAGTTGGCTGTAGAGCAGCCAACCGATGGCCGCCGCCACCGGCACACCGGCATACCAAGCCCAGTCCGGCATGCTGCGCGGGACGTGTGGTTCATGTATCTCTGCGGTCATGCGACTTCCTTCTCGGAATTACGGTCCGCGGTCAGAACCGCGTCGATCACGGCAGCCAGTTCGGGCGCCAGGTCGGGATTGCGGCGGTAGCGCACCCATTGTGCATCGCGCCTGTCCCGAACCAGACCGGCCTCGCGCAGCACTTTCATGTGCCGCGACATCCGGCTCTGGCTCGCGCCGAGGCGCACCATCAACTCGCAGACACAATGCTCGCCGCCATCCCAGACGAGGGCGAGCGCAGCGCGGCGAGTCGGATCACAGATGGCGGTCAGAACATCTTGCATGATGTCCCCAATATGCGTCCAGCCGCATATGCGCTTTGATCCATATCAAGCCGTTTGCAGTCGAGCATGGTAGGTCAAGCCCGCGCTAAATGTTTGCTTTGCAACGGACTAGGAATTCAACGATCAATGGGCATGCCGCAGGAGGACCTTTTGAAGAAACGCAGGATGCCGCCTCTTTCGTTGCTCCAGACCTTCGAGGTGGTTGCCCGGCACAGCAGCTTCACGCTGGCGGCGGATGAACTGTGTCTGACGCAGAGCGCTGTCAGCCGGCAGATCAAGTCGCTCGAGGACCAGTTGGGCCTGCCCGTTTTCCGACGCATGCACCGGGCAATCGAACTGACCGCCGAGGGGCAGCGGCTGTTCGAGTCGGTGACGCGAGGCTTGCGGGAGATCGAGAGCAGCGTCACCGGGCTGCGGGCCGCGACAGAGAACCCGCAGATCACCGTCTCCGCGTCCGTTGCCTTTTCCTATTTCTGGCTGATGCCGAGGCTGGAGCGATTCAGTGCCCGGCATCCGGAAATCGACCTGCGGATTCTCGCGACGGACCAGAAAGTTGACCTTCGCCACGAAGGTGTGGATGTGGCGATACTCTACGGTGCGGGGCAATGGCAGGGTGTACGGGCGCATCTGTTGTTCGGAGAGCGTGTCTATCCAGTGTGCAGTTCCGCCTATCTGCGCGACCACCCGGAACTTCGTACGCCATCCGACATGCTCGACCAGACGCTTCTGCATCTCGACGGCGGCGGCAATATCTGGGGCGGCGTCGACTGGCGTGTCTGGCTGATGACGCAGGGCGTGACGGGGCAGCCGGTGCGGCGCGGCGTGCGGCTGAACAGCTATCCGATGATCCTTCAGGCCGCCGAGGCCGGGCGCGGCGTGGCGCTTGGCTGGAGCTATATAACCGACGACATGCTTGCGGAGGGGCGGCTGGTCTGCCCGGTCGAAAAGATACTGGAAACGCGCGATAGCTATTACGTTGGCGCATTGGAAGAGGCGGCGGATGTTCCGGCGATAGCAGCGTTCTTACAGTGGATGCAGGGCGAGGTTGCCGATGAATCTGAATCTGGCATGATCTCAGGGAATGCGAAGCATTCGGATTGATCGTTTGAACGGAGACGAGAAATAATCTCATCTGGACCCCGAGAAAACCTTCGGGGGAATGCCGATGACCGAACTCTCGCCTCGCAGACCTGGCCGCCGGGGGCGCGGTGGCGTCGAGGTCACGCCCGCGCTTCCTCCGATCGCACCCGGCATGGTCGGAGGGCGGTATCAGCCGCTGACCCGTCCCGAGGTGGAGCGTGTCCATCACCTCGTTCTGCGCCTTCTCGAGGATCTGGGACTTTCGCAGGTCACACCTACTCTTGAGATGCGCGCGGTCGAGGCCGGGTGCCGGGTCGATGAGAATGGCCGCTTGCGGTTTCCCGCGCGCGCTGGTCGAGGACGTGATCGCCCGCACGCGGCGCAAGTTCACGCTCCACGGCATCGACCCGATCCACGACCTGGAGATCGGCGGCAAGGCGCGTGCATACCGGCACCGGCGGCGCCGCCCCGACCATCATGGATTTCGAGACCGGCAAATACCGCGAAAGCACGGTGGCCGATCTCTATGACATCGCCCGGCTGGTCGACCGGCTGGACAATGTCCACTGGTATCACCGTTCGGTGGTGGCGCGCGACACCGACACGATCCTCGATCTCGACATCAACACCACCTATGCCTGCCTTTCGGGCACCACGAAGTCGATCGCCGTCAGCTATACCGACGGCAACAGCGTGCGCGCCGTGCAGCCGATGCTGGACATGGTCGCGGGCGGCGAGGGCAAGTTCCGCGAGCGCCCTTTCTGCACCGCCGTCTGCTGCCACGTCGTGCCGCCGATGCGCTTTGCCACCGAAAGCTGCGATGCGCTGGAGGCGGCGGTTCTGGCCGGAATGCCGATCCTTCTGGTCGCGGCCGGGCAGGCCGGGGCGACGGCGCCGGCGGCGCTTGCGGGCGCGGTGGCGCAGGCCTGTGCCGAGGTGCTGGCCGGGCTGATCCTGTGCAACATCATCGACCCCGACTGCCGGGGCATCTTCGCGACCTGGCCCTTCGTGTCGGACCTGCGCACCGGCGCCATGTCGGGCGGTTCGGGCGAACAGGCGCTGCTGTCGGCGGCCTGCGCGCAGATGGCGGCGTTCTACGACCTGCCGAATTCGGTTCCCGCCGGCATGACCGACAGCAAGCTGCCCGATGCGCAGTCGGGCGGGGAAAAGGGCTATACGATCTCGCTTGCCGCCCATGCCGGGGCCTCGATGATCCACGAATGCGCCGGGATGCAGGGCAGCCTGATGGGCACGGCATTCGAAAGCTATGTGCTGGACAATGACCTTCTGGGCGCGATCCTGCGCACCGTGAAGGGGGTCGAGGTCAGCGAGGATACGCTCAGCTTCGACGTGATCCGCGACGTGGTCATGGGGGCGGGACACTACCTTGGCCATCCGCAGACCTTCAGCCGGATGAAGACGGACTATCTCTATCCCGAAATCGCCGACCGTCGCAGCATCAGCGAATGGCAGGATGCCGGCGCGCGCGACGCCCGCGACGTCGCGCGCGACAGGGTGCGCCAGATCCTGGCCGACCACTATCCGCGCCATATCGGCGAAGACGTCGATGCGCGGCTGCGCGAGACCTACAACATCATTCTGCCGAGGGCCCGCATGCGCGCCGGCAACGGCGTCTGGTAGACATCGAAAGGAAAGGAATTCATCATGCAGTCACATGCGAAAGTGGTGATCGTCGGCGGCGGCATGATGGGCGTGGGCCTTGCCTATCACCTGGCCGAGGAAGGCTGGAAGGATGTGCTGCTGATCGAGAAGGGCGAACTGACCAGCGGTTCCACCTGGCATGCGGCGGGCCAGTGCCCGTCGTTCATCGGCAACTACAACATGGCCAAGATCCACCACTACTCCAACACGCTCTATCCGCGACTGGAGGAGCTGACCGGCCATCCGGCGGGCTGGCACGGCTGCGGCGGCATCCGGCTGGCCACGACGCCGGAAGAGGTCGACTGGTTCCGCCATGTCGCCGGGTTTCGCGGCCAATGTCGGCTTTCACATGGAGATCATCGGCCCGAACCGGATCAAGGAACTGAACCCCTGGCTGGATACCGACGGCGTTCTTGCCGGCGCGCATACGACGATGGACGGCCATGTGGACCCGGCAAGTGCCTGCAACGCCATGGCGGCCGGCGCGCGGCAGATGGGGGCAACGATCATCCGCCGCAACCGGGTGACCGGCATCACCCGGCTGCCCTCGGGCGAGTTCGAGGTGGCGACCGAGCAGGGCAATGTCACCTGCGAACACGTGGTCAACGCCGGTGGCTGCTATGCGCGCGAGGTGGGGGCCTGGGTCGGTGTCGACACGCCGATCACCAACATGGAGCACCAGTATCTGGTGACCGAGCCGCTGCAGGCGTTCATGGGCGCGGACACCGAACTGCCGGTCATGCGCGATCCGGCCACCGCCGGCTACTACCGGCAGGAACAGAAGGCGGGGCTGGTCGGCATCTACGAACATCACGGCGCGAAAGAGGCCTGGGCGGACCGTGGCGGCTGGCCGGAATGGCAAAGCGAGAACGAGCTGTTCGAGGGCGACATCGACCGCATCGCCCCCTGGCTGGAAAAGGCGCTGGAGCGGATGCCGATCTTTGCCGAGGCGGGCATCAAGCGCATCATCAACGGCGCCATTCCGCATACGCCCGACGGCAATCCGCTGGTCGGCCCCGCCCATGGCGTGCGCAACTTCTGGCAATGCTGCGGCTCGTCCATCGGCATCGCCCAGGGCGCGGGCTGCGGCAAGTATCTGGCGCAATGGATGGTGCATGGCGATGCCGAGATCAACATGGCCAGCGTCGATCCGCGCCGCTTCGGCGGCTACGCCGATGCGGACTACACCCGCGCCAAGAGCTTCGACGACTATCACAACATGTTCGAAACCCCGCTGCCGGGGCGAGAGATCCATGCCGGCCGGCCGCGCCGGGTGACGCCGCTCTATGAAAAGCTGAAAGGCGAAAGGCGCGGTCTATACCGAGGTCTATGGCTGGGAGCGGCCGAAATATTTCGCCCCCGCCGGTTTCGTCGAAAAGCTGCAATACCGGCGCAACAACGTCTTCGACCTGGTGGCCGCCGAATGCCGCGCCGTGCGCGAACGCGTCGGCATCATGGACCTGTCGAGCTTCGCCAAGTTCGACGTGACCGGCCCGGGCGCCGAGGCGTTGCTTGACCGACTGACCGCAAATCGGCTGCCGAAGAAGGCGGACGGCATCAATCTGACCCATGTCCTTTCGGAAAACGGTCGGATCGAGGGCGAATGGACCATCACCCGGCTCGGCGATGACCGCTTCTACGTGCTGACCGGCGCGGGCAGCGAGCGGCAGGCGCTCGACCATCTGAGCGTCGCCGGGGAGGATGTGACCATCGCCAACGTCACCGATGATTTCGGCATGCTGGTGGTGGCGGGGCCGAAATCGCGCGACGTTCTTGCGCCGCTGACCGATGCCGATCTGACCAACGCCTCGTTCCGCTGGCTCTCGGGGCAGGAGATCACCATCGCCGGCGTGCCGGTCCGCGCGCTGCGGGTGAACTATGTCGGCGAGCTGGGCTGGGAACTCCACGCGCCGATGGCAGAGCTGGAAACGCTCTACGATGCGATCTGGGCGCTGGGCGAGGCGCATGGCATCGCCGATTTCGGCAGCCATGCGGTCAACTCCCTGCGCATGGAGAAGGGCTATCGCGGCTTTGGCGCCGAACTGACGAACGAGATTACCCTGATCGAGGCCGATTGCCAGCGCTTCTATGCCCCGGACAAGGGCGATTTCAACGGCCGCGCCGCCACCGAGGCGGTCCGCGAGAAGGGCATCGCGACCCAGCTGGTCTACGGCGAGGTCGCCGCCACCGATTGCGACATCTATGGCGGCGAGGCGGTGATGCAGGGCGACCGCGTGGTCGGGGTCTGCACCTCCGGCGGCTATGGCCATGCCACCGGCAAGAGCCTTGCCTTCGCCTATGTCGACCCCGACGTTTCCGGGGATCTGGAGGTGGTCATTCTCGGGGAACGCCGCGCTCTGACACTTGCTGGACGAGCCCGCCTGGGATCCGTCCAACGCACGTCAGAAGTCCTGAGCCTGGATCGGGCGAATGCCGGAGCCGATCCCTGTCGGAGACGGAGATGACCGCACCCCGACCCGACCATTTCGACTCGTCGGATCGCCAACCCGCCATGAAAGCTGTGGTGACAATCGGAAACTGGGGCTACGATCGGCTCATCTATCGCGTATTCTGATCAACGCCATCCAAACGTAGCGATTGGCGGTTGGCGTACCTTCATACCGAGCGCAGCATTGAGCAATATGGGCGCGAAGCCCCAAGCCGCCGCATCTGGCTCAAATGTCAGCAAAGCGCTTATGAGGACGGTTCCTACCAACTTTTCCCAGGCTAGAATTCACCTCTCCATAGTCTGACCGCCCTGCCCTCGGGACTATCTGATCTGACTTCGCACAGTGCTGTATTCGTCTCTGTTCGCCGTTGCAATTCCAAGCAGCCACGGCGCCAGACGAGGCTGCCTTGTGGAGTTGATCAATCGCTCTGGATCAGTTTCTTCACGCCACTTGAGGTTACAACACATTTTACAACCTCAACCCCTCTGATGCGATAACACGTTGGGATAGAAACTATATTTCAAATCACCCGTTCCATCCACCATGGGCGCACAAGATGATCTCGCTGCCTGGGTGGTTGCGTTGTTGGGCATTCACAGGCCTCCTATGGTCCGCGAACTGCATTTCGCGCCCATGTTGCACGTACCACGCACACGAACGGCCGCAGACCACCCACCCGAGAGCGAAGACAGGCGAACGGCGGTGATTGGCGGGTCAGGGCTGGAGATCGCCTGTTTGGAGCGCTGAAGTCACGCCTCAAGTGGCAGTTCCGCAACAACGCTCAGCGTGAGCGAGCCTAAAGGTTTTAGCATTGCCGAAGTGGGCGAGTTGAGCGACGGGGTCTGAGGCCGCGCTGATCGTATTGCGCAGCGGCAGTCCCGGTTGCGGCAAGCCAACGTCGCTGGGGCAAGAGGCAAGCGATCTTCAGAATGATCCCGCTCAAACCTATCAATCTGCCTTGTGCAGCAGGCATCGACGCCAAATCGCCGCTTGGTCACTCCATGTGCAGAAACCTATCCGAAACGGCGCGGTAAAAGCCCTGACTGAAACCAAGTAATGAAACTGTAGATGGAGAAGACCGGCAGTCCGGTCGCGGCGCGGATATCCGGCCGCATAGGGCACCATGTTGGTGCATTCGAGCACGATGGCGCCCATCTCCGGATGGCATCGCAAAGCGCGATCGCGGCCTCGATATTGTCTTGCCGGGCGAGCATCGACATCGAGCTCGATCTCGTTGCCGAGAATGACGCGGGTGAATTCGCGCCCGCCTTCGGTGGAGCCGACGGCGTGCCTTCGGGAACTCCCGCCTTTTCCAGATGTCCGGGGTCAGCGTCGACACCGGAAATTGTCAGGATGCCGGCGCGTTTGCCCTTCGGCAGAAGCCGGTTGACCATGCGCGACCTGCATCAGCGACGACGTCGCGACCGGAACCTGCACCGCTTCGGCCAAGTTCTTCCTGAAACAGCGACAGAAATCCGCAATTGGTGGTTATCCCGTCGACGCCGTCGCGCACGAGATCACGCGCCGCCGCGACAAAAGCGTCGAGCGTGCCTGCGGCGCCCTTGCGCACGACGCGGTCCGGCGTGGCGTCGCGCACAACTCGGTAGAGCACCGGAAATGGCCATGTCGGCGGCGTTGCCCATGTCGCCCGCGAATCCGCGGAAACTGCGCGTCCAGCATCAGGATTCCGACCGAAGCGCCATAGATCGATTTTCCGCCCTGCACGATGTCTGTCATGGCAATTCCCGTCGGAACAGCTTGACCGCGACCGCTTCCCGCTTCACTTTCGCCAGATGCGCGAACCGCAAGAAAAATAATCAATGGGGGCGCAGCGACAGCCTTGGCAGCCAGCAACGAGATGACCGGCGCCGAGGCGATGGTGCGCATGCTCGAAGTGCACGGCGTCACCCACATGTTCGGCTTGTGCGGCGACACGACCCTGCCCTTCTATGATGCGCTTGCCCGCCTCGATCATTCGATCACGCATATTCCTGACCCGCGACGAGCGTCACGCCGCCTACATGGCGGACGGCTATGCGCGGGTGACCGGCAAACCGGGCGTCTGCGAAGGGCCGTCCGGCGGCGGTGCGACCTATATCCTGCCGGGCGTGGTCGAAGCCAATGAAAGCTCGATCCCAATCCTCGCGATCACGAGCGACGTCGCGACGACGTCGCGCGGCCGCTACCCGCTGACCGAACTCGACCAGGTCGCGCTGTTTCGGCCGCTGACGAAGTGGAACGCGATCGCTGGATGACGCCATCACGCCTGCCCGCCATGGTCCGCGCGGCGTTTCGCGCCATGACCACCGGACGCCCCGGCGCAGTCGCATCTGGCGTTGCCGTTCGACACCCAGAAAGGCACCTGGTCGATCCCGCAGAAGTGTGGGCCGATGAGCGTCACCGACCTATCCCGCCGAGCGCGCCGCGCCGGATCCGGCGGCGATTCTGAGGCGGCGCCATACTGCGCTGGCGCCCCAGCGCCGTGGCGATCTGCGGCGGCGGGCCGGTCATTGCCGGGGCGTTTGACGACCTGAAGGCGCGTTGGCCGATCTGATCGATCTGCCGATTGCCACAACTGTTTCGGGCCAGGGCGTCATCGCCGAAACGGACGCCCAGGCCGTCGGCGTCGTCGGCTCAAATGGCGGCAATCCGGCCACGCGCGCAGTCGTCGATGAAGCCGATGTCGTGATCTTGTTCATCGGTTGCCGCGCCGGTTCGGTGACCACCGAGCGTTGGCGTTCGCCGCCGGTTGGAAAGACAATCATCCACATCGATAGCGATCCCATGGTCATCGGCGCCAATTATCCGACCACGGTCGCCATTTGCGCCGATGCCAAGCTGGCTTTGGCTGCACTGTTGAGCGAGTTGGAGGATCGGCAGATACCCTGAACGAACGGATGGCAAGGCGCGCGCCAAGGCCGCATGGCACGGCAAAGCTCGCTGCCTTTGCACCGCTTGCGGCGAGCGAAAGACGCCCGATCCGCCCAGAGCGCGTGATTGCGACACTTTCCGGACTGCTGGACGACGACGCAATTATCGTCGCCGATCCGGGAACGCCCTGCCCCTATGTCTCGGCCCATTACCGCTGGCGGAAGTAGGGCCGAAACTTCATCACCAATCGCGCCCATGGCGCGCTCGGCTATGCGCTTGCGGCCTCGATGGGCGCGCATATCGGCCGCCCGGATGTCAAGACGGTGGCCGTCATGGGCGACGGCTCGTTCGGCTTTTGCTGCGGCGAATTTGAGACGATCGTCCGCTACAGCATGCCGATTACCTCGATCGTGTTTTCCAATGCCAGCTTTCGGCTGGATCAAGGCCGGTCAGAATTCGGACTTTGGCAAACGCTATTACAATGTCGACTTCAACCGTACCGATCACGCCGCGTTGCCTCGCGCCTTCGGCGTGAAGTCATGGCGTGTCGAGGATCCTGGCAGCTGGAGCTGCGTTGCGAGAGGCCCTTGCCCATGACGGGCCGACCTTGGTCGATGTCATCAGCCAGCCGCTGCATGAGGCGGCCGCGCCCGTATCGGAGTGGGTCGCATGACCGAAAATCGCAAGACCGTCGCCATCATCGGCGCCGGTATTGTCGGTGTATCGACGGCCATCTGGCTGCAGCGCGATGGCCATGACGTCATCCTGATTGATGGTACGGGCGTCGGCGGAGGGGACGAGCCACGGCAATGGCGGCGTTCTGGCGTCCTGTTCGATCGTACCGGTCACGGTTCCCGGCCTTTTGAAGAAAGCGCCGCGAATGCTGCTTGATCCCAACCAGCCACTGTTCCTGAAATGGACCTATCTGCCAAAGCTGGCGCCGTGGCTGATCAAATATCTCGGCCATGCCAATGCGGATGCCGTACGCAGGCGCGCCGACGCGCTTGCCCCGATTATCGGCGACAGTCTGGCAGATCATCAGGCAATGGCCGCCGGGACCGGGGCGGAAAAATGGATCGTCCCGTCTGACTATCTGTTCCTCTACAATGACCGCGCTCATTACGAAAGCGATGCTTTCGGCTGGTCGATCCGCAAGCAACATGGTTTCGAGTGGGACATTCTGGAAGGCGCGGATTTCAGGTACTACGATCCGGCCTATGGTGATGAACTTGGCTTCGCTGCGCGCTGCAAAGACCACGGCCGCATTTCAGACCCCGGCCGCTATGTGAAGGATCTCGCAGCCCATGTGATGGCAAATGGCGGTCGGTTCGTTCAAGCCAATGTGCGACGACATCGTGCGGGAAAACGGCGCGGTGACGGGCGTGCGCGTCGGGCGGCGAAACCATTGCCTGTGACGCGGCGATTGTCGCAACCGGGGTCTGGTCGAAACCTTTGGCGAAGAAGCTCGGCGTCGACGTGCCGCTTGAAAGCGAACGGGGCTATCATCTCGAACTTTGGGAGCCGAACATCATGCCGCGATCGCCAGTCATGGTGGCGTCCGGAAAATTCGTCGCCACCCCGATGGATGGTCGCCTGCGTCTTGCTGGCATTGTTGAATTTGGCGGCCTTGATGCGCCTGCCTCCAGAGCACCATTCGCATTGCTGGAAAAGAACATCAGCGCGGCGATCCCCGGCATTACGTGGAAAAAGAAAGTAGAATGGATGGGGCATCGGCCCTCTATTGCCGATTCAATTCCGGTAATCGGCGAAGCCCCGCGGACCAAAGGCGTATTTTTCGGGTTCGGTCACGACCACGTCGGCCTTACCGGCGGCCCGAAGACCGGACGCATCCTTGCACAGCTTGTTGCAGGACGCGCGCCGAACATTAACCTTGCACCCTACGCCCCGACACGATTTCATATTTGAAGATGAACTGACGAACCGAAAAACAGGGAGAACGATATGAAAAAATTGAAAATACTGCTTACCGCGTCAACGATCGCAGCCATGGGTGCTTCGGCGGCAGCTGCCGAAAAGTGGGACATGCCGATGGCGTATCCCGCATCCAACTTCCATTCGGAAATTGGCGCTGCCTTTGCGAAATGCGTCACCGACGCGACTGCCGGCAATCTTGAGATTGTTACCCATCCGGGCGGTTCGCTCTTTGCGGGAAATGACATCAAACGCGCCGTGCAAACCGGACAGGCCCCAATCGGCGAGCGCCTGATTTCGGCCCATGCCAATGAAAACCCGCTTTACGGCGTGGATTCCATTCCGTTCCTGGCGACATCTTTCGCTGATTCAGCGAAGCTTTGGGACATCGCAAAAGGGCCCGTTTCCACGGCGTTGGACGCACAGAACCTTGTCTATGTCTACGCTGTTCCGTGGCCGCCGCAGGGGTTCTACTTCAAGAAGGAAGTGAATTCGGCAGCGGATATGGCAGGGGTCAAGTTCCGCGCTTACAACGCAGCAACCGCGCGCATCGCCGAACTTGCGGGCATGACACCTGTGCAGATCGAGGCTGCCGAATTGAGCCAGGCACTGGCAACGGGCGTGGCAGAATCGTTCATTTCGTCCGGTTCAACTGGCGTTGACTCAAAGGTTTGGGAAAGCCTGACGCACTTCTATGACGTGCAGGCATGGCTTCCGCGCAACGTCGTTTTTGTTAACAAGGATGCCTACTCAGCGCTTGATGACGCGTCCAAGACCGCGATCATGGACTGCGGCGCAACAGCGGCAAAGGACGGCGCAGCTAAATCAGAGGAACTGTCCGGCCAGTATCTGAAAACGCTCGCAGAAAACGGCATGACCGTTGGTGCCCCAAGTGATCAGCTCAAGTCCGACTTGCAGGGATTTGGCGCCACAATGACCGAAGAGTGGATTGCCCAGGCCGGTGACGAAGGCAAAGCCATCGTCGATGCTTATCGGGGCAACTGAGCCAGCCAAGCCGTTGCGGGCGCGGCTGATATCGCGCCCGCAATAGCAATGGCTAATTAAGGGGATGTCATGTCTGGTGAAAAGCCGCCGATCCGCCGTGCGTTGGATCTGATATACGATACTGGCGGCGTTGTTGCGGCGTTTTGCCTGTTTTGCATTCTCATCGTCATCGTCGCGCAAATGGTGACGCGCTGGATGAATTTCTCTGTGCCCGGCCTTTCCGAATATGCCGGGTATCTGATGGCGGCGGCATCCTTTCTTTCCTTTGCCCATGCCCTCAATCGTGGCGTGCATATCCGGGTCAATCTTTTCATCACAGCACTTGGCGAACGCCGCTTTTGGGGCGAATTGTGGTGCATGCTGATTGGCACTGCCGCATCATGCTACCTTGCCTGGTACTCGGTGCGGCTGGTCTACTGGTCACGCAAACTTGGCGACGTCAGCCAAGGTCAGGACGCAACACCGCTTTGGTATGTGCAAATGCCTGTGGCGATTGGCGCTGTCCTTTTGGCGATCTGTTTCATCGACAATCTGATCACGCTCATTTTGAAGAAACGCGACAATATCGGTTCCAATCTCATCGAACAAAGCCATGCGGAGTAGGGTAAGACATGGCTGAACTCGCCCCAATCGTCATTTTCCTCTTTGTCCTGTTCGTGCTTCTTGGCACTGGCGTATGGGTCGGTCTGGCGTTGCTTGGCGTTGCTTGGGTCGGGATGGAGCTTTTCACGATGCGTCCGGCTGGTGATGCGATGATGACGATCATCTGGCGCTCTGCCTCATCGTGGTCATTGACCGCCCTGCCCCTGTTCATCTGGATGGGGGAAATCCTGTTCCGAACGCGATTGTCGGAGGACATGTTTCGTGGCCTGTCGCCTTGGATGGCACGATTGCCCGGCGGACTGTTGCACACGAATGTCGTGGGGTGCACGGTGTTCGCCGCTGTTTCCGGCTCATCCGCTGCGACACTGACCACCGTCGGCAAGATGTCGATTCCGGAACTGCGCAAGCGCGAGTACCCCGAAAACATGGCCATCGGCACTTTAGCGGGTGCTGCAACGCTTGGCCTGATGATACCGCCATCACTAACGCTGATCGTCTACGGCGTGACGATCAATGAAATCGATCACAAAACTCTTTATGGCGGGCATCGTGCCGGGTCTTGTGCTGGCTATCATGTTCATGGGCTATGTCGCGCTCTATTCTAAATTCTCCAGCGCCTACAAGCCAATCCCTGAACCGGACATGACATTTGCCGAGAAACTAAAGAATTCGCGCTTCCTTATCCCGGTTCTTCTGCTGATCGCCTGCGTCATCGGCTCTATGTATCTTGGCTATGCCACGGCAACCGAAGCCGCGGCCATTGGCGTCATCGGTTCGATGTTGCTTGCTGCGGCACAGAGGTCGCTTAACATGCAGACGTTGTCGGCTAGCCTGATGGGTGCGATGCGCACCTCGGCCATGATCGCGCTCATTCTGTCTGGGGCTGCGTTCCTGTCACTTTCGATGGGATTCACCGGCTTGCCGCGTGCTTTGGCCGAGTGGATCGGCGGGATGGAACTGTCCCGCTTCCAACTCCTCATGGCCTTACTGGTTTTCTACATCGTCATCGGCTGCTTTCTGGATGGCATTTCTTCCGTGGTGCTGACCATCGCGGTTGTGGAGCCCATGATACGGCAGGCGGGTATAGATATCATTTGGTTCGGCATCTTCATCGTCGTCGTCATCGAGATGGCACAAATCACACCGCCAATCGGTTTCAATCTCTTCGTCTTGCAAGGGATGACCGGGCATGAGATGACCTTCATCGCCAAGGCGGCGCTGCCCATGTTCCTGATCATGGTGCTGATGGTTTTTGTACTGATCGCTTTCCCGGAGCTGGCAACTTGGTTGCCTGAGCATATTCGCCAGCGACCCGGCGGGTGACAAGATGGGCGATGCTCTATCGCATCTTACTGCATCGCCGATGCTGCTGTCGGCGATCTTTTTTATCGTGTTTTTTGCGGCTATCGTGCAGTTCGGCCTCGGCATGGGATTTGGGTTGACTGCCGCCCCCCTGCTTGCACTCCTTGACCCGGAACTTGTTCCCGGCCCCGCTTTGTTCATCGGCTTTGTGACGTCAGCGATTGGGGCCATGAGGGAGCGCGAAGCGATCGTCTGGTCGGAGGTCGCGAATGCCTCAGTTGGGCGGGTTGTCGGCGTCTTGGCCGCAACGCTTGTGCTTGCCGGACTTCGGGATCGCGGAACCTTTATGCTTGTTTTCGGCGTCATGGTCGCGCTTGCCGTGTTCCTGTCTGTTGCAGGATGGCGCCTGCCCTACACGCGCGCTTCACTTGTCACCATGGCGATGGTCTCTGGCCTGATGGGCACGATAACGTCTGTTGGCGCGCCGCCGCTGGCAATCGTTTACCAAGACCACAAGGCCAGTGAGGCCCGCCCAACGCTTGCGGCCTTCTTTGCGATCGGCTGCGCTATATCGCTGACGGGCCTTTATGCGTCGGGGTGGGCTAGCACAAAGGATTTCGTCTTGGCTCTTCTCATGGTGCCGGCCATGTTGGCTGGCCTCGTGGCATCGCGAATTCTGAAGGGCCGTTTCGACGCCCGGTTCCGTCCCGCGCTTTTGGCAATCAGCGGTTTGGCCGCGATCATGTTGATCATTCGGGGCCTAATGTGACACCAATCGCACAAGTCTTGGCGCTGGCTGCGCGCAATGGCCGCTTCCTTTTGGTATTGGGTCTGATCGCCGGGATGCTGCTGCCCGATCTCGCCGTAGTCATGCGTCCCTGGCTTCAAGAATTGGTGGCAGGTTTGCTCTTCCTTGCAGCACTGCGAATTGGACCGCGCAAAGCATTGGGCGCGGTTGCCGATTTTCCGGTTACGATTTTACTGGTGCTGTTGTTCCAGTTGATCCTACCCTTACTTGCTATCTGGCTTTTCTGGATCACCGGAGTGCTCGGCGGCGCACTGGCGACAGCCCTTGTCCTCATGCTATCGGCATCTTCGATTTCAGGCAGCCCGAACCTGACGATCATGACAGGCCATGATCCCGCGCCTGCCTTGCGCTTGCTGGTAACGGGGACCGCCCTCCTTCCGCTGACCATCATTCCAGTTTTCTGGCTGTTGCCTGAATTGGGCGGGGTTGTTCTGGTCCTGACTGCATCCGCACGCCTGCTTGCGGTCATCGTGGCGACGACGCTGGCGGCATTTGCACTTCGCCATTTCGTCATGCCCGAGCCGAACACAAAGACGCTTGCTGCTTTGGACGGGCTGTCGGCCATTGCGATGGCCGTAGTTGTGGTCGGATTGATGTCAGCGGCTGGACCGGCTTTGGTCAATGCACCGGCCAAATTCGCCCTGATGGCTCGCAGCAGCATGTGCCGCCAACTTTGGGCTTCAAATTGTCAGTTCTCTGGCCATTTTGAAAACTCGGATTGCCTCTGATTTCGTGCCCTTTTCCATCATTGCGGGGAACCGCAATATCGCGCTGTTTCTGATAGCGCTACCCTCGGAGGTGACGGACCCGTTGCTCTTGTTCATTGGTTGCTATCAGATCCCGATGTATTTGACCCCAATCATCCTCCAGCAGCTCTACAAACAGACCTAAAATAATGAGTCGTAAATAAAAGGACGACAGACACCGTCAAGTATCCGCTAAAGCACGATTTTGCGCGATAGAAAGATGCTCACATACTGCACACGATTACCTCTAAACTATTGAGTTTTAAAATGAACATGTCCAATCCTCGATCGACCGCCCGGCGTTCAAATTGAACTCAAATGCCAACACCGGACCTTCGTGGCGTCAGCGGCGAACGACGGGTCTGAACCCGTAGCGACCGATGCTGCAGCGTGCGGATCAGGTGAAGAAAAACGCCGAAATCTGTCATTGATGCTGGAAAAAACTCTTAAGAATTCAGCGGAAAACTATTGTTCGCGGCGATGCGCACAAATGCACGAGGTGGGCCAAACTCTGTTTCAGCCGATCCAAACGCTCAACGCTTGCGCACATTGGTGAAGCTGCCAACCGAATCCATTGACATCACAGATCCTCGCTCACTTGAAATGAGTAGGTGATTACAAATGAACGGAATGCCATGTCGGCGCGCAAACCAGCCGATGAGCGTAGGGCCGAAATTGTTAAGACGATGCTCCGCCTCGCCGATGAAATGGGGCCGGACCGTCTACCAACACAGGCGGTCGCCTATGCCGTGGGTCTGACTCAGCCGGCAATCTTCCGGCATTTCCCGACCAAACAGGAATTGTGGTATTCGGTTGCCGAGGCGATCTCGGAACAATTGACGAGCGCTTGGGCCGTTGCCCTCGGCTCCTCGTCCGATCCGCATGGCCGGATAGAAGGTCTCGTTCTGGTGCAATTGCGCCAGATCGAAGCAATGCCAGCCAGCCCATCGATCCTGTTTTCACGCGAGTTGCAGGCCGAGAACGATAATTGCGCCAAACCGTCCTTGCACTAATGGCGGAACTTGTCGCCAAGCTAAGGTGCGGACTGGCCAAATGCCAGAAGACCGACGTCTTCAGAGCGGATCTTACGGCGGAAGACGGCAGCTATTGGCGGCGCAGATGCGTCTTTTCCAGACCGCAAGGGTAGACGAGATCGTGGCATGATCCGCCGAACCTCCCGCACTCTGCTCGCGCTCATCGCGCTGCTGGCACTTGGCGTCTTCCCTTGGTTCTTCCTGACCGAACTCCCGATCAGCGCACTGGTGGCTACGAAGGAACAGAATGTGCCGATGCGGGTCTATGGATTGGGCACTGTCGAAGCACGTATCGTGTCCGATGTCGGTTTGGAGGTCGGCGCGACGCTGATCGAACTCACCGTCGGCAGTGGCGATGCGTTTGGTGTGGACCTTGCGCACACGGGTGCCACGCGGAAGTCGGTTCAGGCCATGACGACTCCGGATGCGCGAAACGGTTGCGTCAGATATCCGGATGTCGTGATACCTCGCCAAATACCGAACGATCCGCATCGGACCGAGATGGTATTTGCGACGAAGATAAAGCGCCTTCTCTTCTCGCTCTAGCGGTGTCCTGTTGGCGTGCCATTTGGGAATAGGTGGCGCATTGATAGGCCCGTCTCGCCGCTTTCAGCATAAGCTTGGCGCCACCGGTAGAAGCTTGAACGACCGACACCAAAATACCGGCATGTCCTGGCAACATGCCCGTTCTCTTCGGCGTGTCGAAGTATCCGTAATTTGCGTTGAATCTCGCGTTGATCCTTGGTCATGAACATCTCCTTCTTCCCAAATCCGGGAGGCTAGAGGAAATGTCCCGCGAGCAACGGCATATCTACATAGTGCACCGCATCCCGCTTGAACTCGTCGCTGTAATTGCTTGCCCCATGTCGGCCTCCTTGCCTCAAAGTCAGGGGGCAATGCGTCTACAAATCTAGGGCACATCAACCCTTGGTAAATCGTTGTCTGGCAAGCGCCACTTGGTCGAGGTTGTGCAAGGACACAATTCATCCTTAGTACAATGATCGACTAATTCTAGACGGGGCTTATTCTGGTCTTCTCCTGACAGGGCCCAGATTATCAATGCCTGGTAAATTGAATTTTCAGGCTGCCTTTCGGGCCATTTTCACCGAACACCTCTGCGATTTCGCTGAGTGGCATCCGATGCGATACGACCCGCGCGATGTCATTACCGTAGGCACGAAGCCCATCTAGAGCTTGCGGGATATTGTGATTCAGCGAGTGAGAACCTGCGAGGGTGATTTGTCGGCGAAACAGCTCGAACGGCGAGATCTCGATCCGCGCATTTGACGGGCAAACGCCAAAAAAAAGGCCGACGCCGCCATTGGCAATATAGTTTGTCAGCTTGCCCGCAACAGCAGGCACGCCTGTTGCATCCGCTACCAAGTCCACTCCGTGACGAGATGCCTCAAGTTCCGCGCTTTGCGAAGCGACGCCCCGGAAACCAAAGCTCTCGGCCAACGCAACTCGCCCCTCATCGATGTCAACCAGCGCGATGTCTTGCACGCCCGAAACGCGCATCCCGATCGCCATCAAAAGGCCGATGGGCCCGGCGCCGAAAATCAGGGCCCTTTGGGCGCGTTTGGCCTGGCCTGCATTCAGACCGTTCAGCACACAGCCCAAGGGTTCTGCAAGGGCTGCGATATCGTAGGGCATATCGCCGATCGGTTGCACACGCGACGCCTTCACAACAGAGTATTCGGCAAAACCACCATCACAGGTGACACCGTAAGCGCCCAGTTTTTCACACAAATGCGCCCAGCCGCGTTTGCAGGCGGGACACTCGCCGCATTCAAGGTTCGGGTCAACGACAACGCGGTCCCCGGCCCTAAAGCCAGTAACGTCAGATCCGACCTCCAGGATCAAACCGGCATATTCATGGCCCGGAATAACTGGATAGGCCGATGCGCCGTAATTCCCGCGCAAGACTTCGATGTCTGTGTGGCAAATGCCGCTGGCATGAACTTCGATCAGCACTTCGCCGGCACCGGGGCGCGGGTCGGACCGATTTTTCAGAGCAACCACATTTCTGTCTTCGAATACGATGGCGCGCAAGGCGTTCAGCTTTCCAGATAGGTGCGAATGGCGGTTTCGGTTCCCTGATCCCAGATCAGGCGCAGCCAGCGGTCGAAGCTTTTGGAAAATCGCTGATTTTGGCCCAGGTCGCCGTAGAATTGAACCTGCGCGAGCCACTTCTGCGGGGCATCTTTCGCCGCCTTGGCTTGCGCCACCAAGGCATCCCAGAACGGATCGTTCGGGGCGATGACGCTGCCGTCTTCGCGGGTTCCGGCGCACATGCGGGCCCAGAGCGCCTCGACCAATGCCAGCCCTTCGATGGGTGCGTCCGCCGCCAGCGCGTCGCGGATGATCGGGTGCAGAAAGCCAGGATGGCGAGAGGAGCCGTCGAACGCGACCCGGCGCGTGGTGTCGCGGATTTCGGGGTTGGCGAAGCGCCCTGTGATCAGGTCGACATAGCCAAGCGGTGTCATACCAGGCACGGCGGCAACATGTGGCACGATTTCCTCGATCTCGATCTTGCGGAACAGGCCCGCGATCAGCGGATGCGCCATGGTGCCCGAGATCGTATCAACCGACAGCAATTCGCCCGGTGTCGCGATGATCTGATGGCCCGCGTTCAGCAGGCGCAGCTTCATCGCCTCGAAGCGTATGAACGTCATCGGTGAAGGTCGCGCCGACCTTGTCCCAATCGGGGCGCCCGGCGCAGAATTTATCCTCGATCACCCACTGGCGAAAGTTCTCGTGCGTCACGGGCACATCATCTTCGATGCCAAATTCGCGCACCAGCGCCAGTTCTGACGGACCGGTTGCAGGGACGATGCAATCGACCATGGAATTGGGGAAGGTGACGTTTTGGTCGATCCATGTTGCAAGGTCAGGGTCAGACATTTCTGGCAAGGCCGAGGATGGTCTGGCGCAGGATGTCGCCGTTGCCTTGCAGGTTGTCGCAGCTTTGACAGGTGAAGGGGCCAGCACCGTTTGCGCGACGCAGCCTCAGCGCGGCAATCATGGCGCCGAAGGCGGTCTTGGGCGTTTCAGGGTTTGCCGCATCATGTTGGATGTCGGCGTGATGCGTATCAAGTGTGCCCGCGGCGGTCTGGTAATAACCGCCCTCGGTCACCGTCAGCGAAACGATCCTGATCGACGCATCTGCCATATGCGCAATCAACGGCGCGTTGTCAGCAGCCACCGGAATATAGTCGATCATCGCACCCGGTGACTTCGGCGGATTTGCCGGAGGGGTCAAGTTCGATCAGGGTGGTCAGGCAATCCTGCGCCAGCATCTTGGTCCGCTGCGCCGCATCCGCGGGGCGCACGCCCGCACCCAGAATGGCCCAGTCATGCGCCAGTCCCTGGTCCATGAGCCGGTGCAGATACCACGCCTGATGCGCGCGGTGGAAATTGCCGAGACCGATATGCACGATGCCCGGCTGACAGGTCAGCGCGATCATAGGTCGGCTTGCGCACACCATCGGGCAGGTTGGCGCAGAGTTTTCCAAGTTGAGGATCATCAGCTCATCCACTGGCCGCCGTCGACGTTATACGTCTGCGACACGATGTAATCGGCTTCGGATGAGGCAAGGAACACCGCCATGCCCGTCAGATCGGCAGGCACCGCAAAGCGCCCGGCAGGCACGCCTGCCTCGACTTCGGCCTTTTTCTGGCCGGGTTTCTTGCCTTCCAGCTTGGCGAACATCGCGTCCACATGCTCCCAGTGCTCGCCGTCCACCACACCGGGGGCGATGGCGTTCACGTTGATCCCGTGTTTGATCAGGTTCAGCCCTGCGGATTGCGTCATCGAAATGACCGCCGCCTTGGTCGAGCAATAGACCAGCACAAGGCTTTCGCCCCGCCTGCCCGCCTGTGACGCCATGTTGATGATCTTGCCGCCGTGGCCTTGGGCGATCATCTGCTTGGCGGCGGCCTGCATCGTGAACAGCGTGCCTGCGACGTTGACGGCATAGAGCTTGTCATAGCTTGCGCGGGTAATATCGACCGTTTCGGCGGCATCAAAAAGGGCCGCGTTGTTGATCAGGATATCCAGCTTTCCAGCCTGTGCGACAACAGATGCAATGGCCGCGTCGATGCTGTCCTGATCGCTGACGTCGAGTCTGAACGGCATAGGCGGCATCGCCCAGTTCGGATGCCGTCTGCTTGGCCGCATCAAGGTTGATGTCGGCAATCGCAACGGTCGCGCCTTCGGCGATGTAGCGTTCGGCAAAACCACGCCCGATACCGCGCGCAGCCCCTGTGATCAGGGCCGATTTTCCATCCAGTCGTTTCATGCGATGCGCAAGCCCTTGTGCGTCAAAGCGGTGCATTTGATCCGCAACGGGCGTCAGATAGATGGTGTCGCCGTGCCGCGCCTCGATATCGCCGGTGATGCGCACAGTCATCATGTCCATCAGCCCGGTGTCATGCACGTGGATGAAGGTGTCAGAGCCCAGATGCTCGGCCACGCCAACAACGCCTTTCCATGTGCCTTCGGTCTTGGAGACGGTCAGGTGCTCGGGCCGGATGCCGATCGTGGTGGCGTCATGCTTTTGCGGCCTCTGCCCCCTCGATCAGGTTCATCTTGGGCGACCCGATAAAGCCCGCGACAAACTTGTTGCGCGGTGCATGGTACAGCTCAAGCGGGCTGCCCACCTGCTCGATCACCCCAGCCTGCAGCACCACGATCTTGTCGGCCATGGTCATCGCTTCGACCTGATCGTGGGTCACATAGATCATGGTCGTCGCAAGCTTTTTGTGCAGCTCCATGATTTCCAGTCGCATCCCCACACGCAGCGCTGCATCCAGGTTGGAGAGTGGTTCATCGAACAGGAATGCCGCAGGTTCGCGCACGATCGCGCGGCCAATGGCAACCCGTTGCCGCTGACCGCCTGACAGCTGCCCCGGTTTACGGTCGAGATAATCGGTGAGGTTCAGCGCCTTGGCGGCTGCGTCGATCTTGGCATTTCTGCGTTGCCTCGTCCAGCCCCGCCATCCGCATCGGAAACGCGATGTTCTTGCGCACCGACATATGCGGATAAAGCGCGTAGGATTGGAACACCATCGCCAGGCCACGCTTGGCGGGCGGCAATTCGGTTGCGTCCTTGCCATCAATGCTGATGTTGCCTGACGTTGTGTCTTCCAGACCGGCGATCAAGCGCAGCAGGGTAGACTTGCCGCACCCTGAGGGTCCGACAAAGACGACAAACTCGCCTTCGTTGATCTCAAGATCGAGTGGTGGGATGACCTGAACATCGCCAAAACTCTTGGTGACTTGGTTAAGGGTAATCTGTCCCATTACGTGAGTTCTCCCGTTCTGCGGGGGAGGCATTCGACCCAAGAGTGGTCGATTGCCTCCGCTATAAGATTTTTATGCCTCGGGAAACTCACTTTACGGCTCCGAATGTGAGGCCCCGGACGAGCTGTTTCTGTGAGAACCAGCCCATGACAAGGATCGGTGCGATGGCCATCATCGAAGCGGCCGAAAGTTTTGCGTAGAACAGACCCTCAGGTGCCGAGAAGCTGGCGATGAAGGCGGTCAGCGGTGCCGCGTTCGACGGTGGTCAGCAGGATGGTCCAGAACGCTTCGTTCCAAGCGAGGATGATGTTCAAGAGGATCGTCGATGCGATACCCGGCAAGGCCATCGGCGTCAGAACATAAAGGATTTCGGAGCGCAGGTCCGCCCCGTCCATACGGGATGCTTCAAGGATTTCACCGGGAATTTCCTTGAAGTAGGTGTACAGCATCCAGACGATGATCGGCAGGTTGATCAGCATCAAAACCACGATCAGCAACAAGCGGCTGTCCATGACACCCAGCCATTTGGCCAAAAGCACAAGCGGATAGAGCACCCCGACAGCTGGCAGCATCTTTGTCGACAGCATCCACAGCAGCACGTCTTTGGTGCGCTTGCCGGGCACAAAGGCCATGGACCACGCGGCAGGCACAGCGATCAGAATTCCGAGCAAGGTTGATCCCACCGAGATGATGATCGAATTCATCAACGCCTTGGGATAGTTCGACCGATCTTGCACAACCGAATAGTTCTCGAGCGTCCAATCGAAGAAGAACCAGACGGGCGGATCGGCGATCGCTGTCGCCTCGGACTTGAACGATGTCAGGAACGTCCACATGATCGGAAAGAACATCAGCAGACCGAAAGCCCAGGCAAGGACGCTCCACATGACTTTTTGTTTGGTTGTGATGGCACGAGCCATTTATCTGTCTCCCGCTCAGCTATCGAGGTTCTTGCCGACGATCCGCATAAGGAAGATCGCGACGATGTTGGCAAGGATGACGGCGATGATGCCACCGGCTGACCCCAGCCCGACGTTCTGGCTTTCCAGCACACGCTGGTAGACAAGATAGGTCAGGGTCCGTGTTCCGAAAGCGCCGTTGGTGGTGACAAAGATCTCAGCGAAGATCGACAACAGAAAAATCGTCTGGATCAGGATCACAACCGTAATGGCGCGGCTCAGGTGTGGCAGGATGATGAACCGGAACCGCGACAGGACCGGAGCACCGTCCATTTCTGCGGCTTCAAGTTGCTCGCTGTCCAGTGATTGAACGGCGGTCAGCAGGATCAGCGTCGCAAAGGGCAGCCATTGCCACGCTACGATCACCACGATTGAGAACAACGGTGCCTGGCTTAGAAAATCGAACGGTTGAAGGCCGAGGGATTTGTAAAGATACGAAAACAACCCGTTGTCCACGTTGAAGAACATGTTCTTCCAGACCAGCGCGGAGACCGTCGGCATGACGAAAAACGGTGCGATGACGAGAATGCGCACGATGCCTTGCCCGAAAATGGGCCGATCCAGCAGGAGTGCCATCAGCACCCCGCCGATGATCGTGATCGAAAGAATGCCACCGACCATCCACAACGTTGTTCCGACCGCCTTCAGAAATGACGATGAACTGAAGAAACTCACGTAATTGTCGAACCCGATCCAGGCATCAAAGGTTCCACGTAAAGGGCGATAGTCAGCGAATGAGAAGTAGAGCGTCATGCACAGCGGGATCAACATCCATACGAGCAAGACGAATACCGCGGGCGCGATCATAAAGCGGGCCGCAGATTTTGAATGTGCTGTCGCCATGACAACGCTCCTGACGTGAGGTTGAGCCCATACGAGGCCGAAGCTTGCGAGAATTCCATTGGAACTCGCGGAAGTGCCGGACGTCAAGGATTGATTGGGATGCAGGCGGCGCGGGAGGTCGCGCCGCCTGCCGGAAGTTTGGGGGCTTAGTAGCCTGCCGCTTCCATTTCGTCAGTCGTCAGCTCTTGGCTGTCGGCAAGGGCTTGCTCAGCCGTTTTCTGACCGGCCAGAGCCGAAGCAAACTGCTGACCAACCTGCGTGGCGATGCCGGCAAACTCGGGGATCGCGACGAACTGGACGCCGGTGTAGGGAACCGGATCAACCGTCGGGTTGGTCGGATCGGCTGTGCCCATCGACTCTTTGGTCATCGCAGCGAACGGCGCGGCATCCAGGTAGTTGCTGTTCTCATAAAGCGACGTACGTGTGCCCGGAGGAACAGCGACCCAGCCTTTGCTTTCAGCGACAAGCGCGGAATACTCGGGACCGGTTGCCCAGTTGATGAAGGTCTTGGCAGCGTCTTGCTTCTCGGAAGATGTCGGGATCGCCAAGGACCATGCCCACAGCCAGTTGCCGCGCTTGCCCAGACCAGTGTCGGGTGCCAGCGCAAAACCAACCTGATCAGCAACCGTGGAGTCAGCGTTTACAACAAACTGACCAGCGGATGTCGCGTCAATCCAGATACCGCACTTGCCCTGTTGGAACAGTGTAAGGTTTTCGTTGAAGCCGTTGTTGGCAGCACCGGCTGGGCCGGATTCTTCCATCATGCCGAGGTAGAAGTTGAGGGTGTTGGCCCATGCTTCGCTGTCGAACTGAGCTTTCCAGTCTTCATCGAACCAGCGTGCGCCGAAAGAATTGGACATAGCAGTCAGAAACGCCATGTTCTCGCCCCAACCGGCTTTGCCGCGGGCGCAGATGCCGTTGATTTCGTTGCCACGGTCGGTCATCTGCATGCCGCCGCTTCACGGATGAATTCCCATGTCGGCGCTTCCGGCATTTCCAGACCCGCTTTTTCCATCAGGTCCTTGCGGTACATGGTGAAAGAAGACTTCGCCGTAGAACGGTGCCGCAAATAGCTCGCCGTCAACCGACAGACCGCCACGGATCGCGGGGATCAGGTCGTCAACTTCGTAGTCAGCAGGCAGGTCGTTCAAGGACACGAGCCAGCCGTTGTTGCCCCAGATCGGCACTTCGTATGTACCGATGGTCAGGATGTCGTACGCGCCGCCGCCGGTCGAGATGTCGGTCGTCACGTTCTGACGCAGAACGTTTTCTTCCAGCGTCACCCACTCGACGTTGATGTCGGGGTGCTTGGCGTTAAAGTCGCCCATCAGACCCTGCATGGTGATCATGTCACCGTTGTTCACGGTCGCGATGGTGATTGTTGTTTCAGCGGCAGCCGCATGTTGCGACGCCGGCGATCATGCCAAGCCCAACCACAGTGGTCAGTAGTGTTCTCTTGATAGACATTGATGTCCTCCCTTTTTTACACATGTAAATCTACGAGCGAGAACTCACTGCGAGTCAAGTTTATTTTTCCGCGCCTCAGCTTGCTGCATTGCAGCATTACGCGGATTCCCGCAATTTCAAGCGCCCGTCAAACAGCGTGATCTCCGGATCGTCGTCGGTGACCTCTCCGCCGATGATCTGCAAAACCCGAGAAACCGCTTTCTTGCCAATTGCATCTGTGTCCTGCGCAACGGTGGTCAGGGCCGGATAAAGGAAGGGACACAGCGGATAATCATCATGCCCGGCAATCCTCAACCCTCCCTTGGCCATCTGCCCCGGCATGCAGCCCATGCCGCGCCGCAGCACGCAACGCGCCAATCGCAACGCGGTCATTGGCACAAAGAATCGATCTGTCCGTCAGCCGCCCGCGCGCAAATTCTGCCTCCAGAACGGCCTGCCCATGCTCTTCAAAATGCCAGTTTTCACCGACAAGTTCGGTCCCAAGTATCTCTGGCTCGAAACCCAGTTCCTTCATTTCCGCGACATAGGCCGTCTCTCTTTCCAGCGCGTTGAAATTGACCCGTGGCATCGCAAGAAATACCGGCGGTCGCCCGACGCGACACAGGTATTCTGTAATCAAACCAGTGCTTTGCACTATGATTTGTTCCGACAAAATCAACATCTGGCATGGTCTTTGGACGCGAATCCATCAGAACGAACGGCAGGCGCGACTTCAACCGTAGATGCACCGCCTTGGTCACTATGATCGCCCAAGCGGCGCAACCAGCGCACCATCCACATTCATTGACATAAAGGTCTCTGCCGCACGCGCTTCGATCGCCGGGTCCGAGTGCGAGCACTGGGTGATGACTGTCAGCCCGGCCTCCATCGCGGCGACTTCGACGGACTGCAAAAGCTTGGTAAAGAACAGGTCGTTCAGGTAGGGAATGATTACGCCAATCATACCGGTGGTCTTGCGGTTCAGACGCGTCGCAAAGAAGTTGGGTACGTATTCGACCTGCGCCAGCCCCTCTTCAATCCGGGCGACCGTATTGGCCTTGACCAGCGTCGGGTCTTGAAAAAACCGTGACAGCGTCGGGCGAGATACTCCGATCGCAACCGAAAGCTCTTCCATCGTGTTGATCCGCGGTTTAGCCATGCCGTTCCTCCTTCGTGTCATCCAAGCGGTAGCATAAAGACCAGATACGAAAGATCGAGATATATTTTGACATGCGACAAAAAATGACTGAAAAAGTCTTTACAGAAAAAGGAGGACGCCATGATGATTGCCCCGACAATTGTGACTGTCGGTGAGATACTGGTCGAATTCGTTTCGCACAGAAAGAACTGTGGCTTGCGCGAGATCAGCGAATACTCCGGTCCTTACCCTAGCGGCGCGCCGGCGATTTTTATTGATCAAGCGGCGCGGATGGGCGCGCGCCACGGAAATGATCGGTGGCGTGGGCAACGATGGCTTTGGACAATCGGTATTGGCCCGGCTGAAGGCCGATGGCGTCGGGACGCGCGGCGTCACGGTCAACCAGGATCACAGCACCGGCGTGGCCTTCGTGTCGTACTACGATAACGGTAACCGAGATTTCATCTTTCACCTGACGAACACTGCTTCAGATCATTTTGTCGTGCCAACGGACCTGTTGGTGCCGCGCGAGACGTTTCTGCACGTATCGGCCGCATCGCTCGGCAATGTCGCGATGCGCGACATGATCATGAAAACAATGCGCGCCGTCGATGACGCAGGCGGCCAAATCAGCTGTGATCCGAATGCCCGCCCGGAATTGATGCGCGACGACGCCGTTCGCGATGCTTTGAACGAGGTGATGGAGCGCAGCACCTGCCTAATGCCAAGCACCAGCGACCTGGAATTCCTATTCCCGGAGCTGTCCGAGGATGCAGCAATTGATCACCTTCTGAATGCGAAGGCCAAAACCATTGTCATCAAACGGGGCTCTGCCGGGGCCACGGTCGTCGGCGATGGAGAGCGGCACGATTTCGCGGGCCATGCAGTCGCCGAAGTCGATCCAACCGGCGCGGGCGACTGCTTTGGCGGCACATTCATCGGACTGCTCGCGCAGGGCGCATCCCTGCGTACCGCAGGTGAACAGGCGAATGCAGCCGGTGCCCTTGCCGTGACGCGACGCGGTCCAATGGAAGGTAATTCGAACGCGGAAGAAATTGCCGCCTTTCTGAAACAGCAGCAAAGTGAGAACGTGGCATGAGTGTCGTTCACGATCTGATTGCACGCAACCGCACCGGCGAAGCAGTGGGTCTTCCATGTTTCTGCACGGCCAATGAACAGGTGCTGCGGGCCGTACTCGTCCTACGCCAAGAAAACTGGCTTTCCAACAGTGATCGAGGCGACCTGCAATCAGGTGAACCAGGACGGCGGCTACACCGGCATGACGGCGGCTGACTTCATGTCGTGGCTGCGCGGCCTGGCCGAGGACGCCGGCGTGCCGATGGATCAACTGATCCTTGGCGGCGATCATCTGGGCCCGAACCCCTGGCGGTCACGAACCGATCGATGTGGCCATGGAAAAGGCCCGCGAGCTGGTCAAAATCTACGTGCAGGCTGGCTTTCGCAAAATCCACCTCGACGCCAGCATGGCCTGCGGTGGCGAGCCGAACCCAACCTTTACCCAGATCGCAGAACGCGCCGCTGATCTTTGTGCCGTGGCCGAAGCGAACGCGCCAGATCCGTCGGGCCTGATCTACATCATCGGCACCGAAGTTCCGATCCCCGGCGGCGAGACCGAAGAGCCTGACGCGCTGGACGTGACATCGGTTGAACGCTTCCACGACACGATCGAAACCCATCGCACAGCCTTCAAAGCACGCGGCCTGGACGACGCCTGGGACCGGATCGTGTCGGTCGTCACCCAGCCCGGCGTCGATTTTGGGCACACCTCGATCTACCCGTTCGTTCCGGACAAAGCGCGCCCACTCAGCGAAGCTATCCTTAACGAGCGCGGCCTGACGTTTGAGGCCCATTCGACAGACTATCAGCCGACGGAGGCACTGGCATCACTTGTCCAGAACCATTTCTTCTTCCTCAAAGTCGGTCCTGAACTGACGTTCCGCTTTCGCGAGGCTGTCTGGGCGTTGGCCCAAATCGAAGCCCAGATGGATATCGAGCATCCTTCGCAGATCCGCGAAACCCTCGATTCAGCGGATGACCGACGAACCGGGATATTGGAAAGACTATTACAGCGGACCAGACGCAGAAGTGTCCCGGTTGCGCGTCTACAGCTACAGCGACCGCATCCGCTATTACTGGGCCGACAAAGTGGTTTCCGAGGCTCTGTCCAAGCTACTCGCGAACTTGTCGGAAAGGCGTCTTCCCGAAACGCTGGTGTCGCAGTACTTCATGGGGCTGGAATTCGGTGAGATACCCGATCGAGTCCAATGAGTTGATGGAAGATCACATTAACAGATGTGTTGCGCGGTATTTCGACGCAGCGGGATTTTCTCGATCATAGAAGGACGCGATGGTGCGTTATGATGCCTTTCGCAGAGTCCGAAAGGCGAACGCACTACACGTTGAATGGATGGCTTAGCCGTTGAGACTTGGCTCGCGCTTTCGGCTCAGTATTGCTCGTGTTTGCTAAGCTTCGTTGGCTGGGCCGCGTACGACATGCCGGACAATGCAGACCCGTCGGGTATCCAACGATCGCCAGGCAGCAAATTGAACGCGGCAATCGCATGATTTTTTTTGGGGGGGGCTTGGGCTAGACACACCGATAGGCTTGATTGGGAATTTGGCCCACGCCAAAACAAATCTGTCTTCGAGAACTTTGCCCTAGTGATATGCAAACGCATTGGGCGCCTTCGTTCCCTCACCCGCCTACCCTGCCCCCATGAAAGACCTGCTTGAGACGTCGCGGGATGAATGGAGACCTCCCCTTAGCGGTCTTGGGAAGAATGCGAGTTTTGCTCGTTCAAACGAGCTGCAGCTGGGCCACATCCGCGCACTCGCCGAGCATCCGCCAGAGCGCGACATTGGCGATTTTTGGTTGCACATATATTGCACACGAAAGACCGCGAACCAGCCACCCGAGAGCGAAGACATGCAGACGGCGGAGATTGGGCGGGTGAATTATGCAGATCGCCGGATGAAAACCAGCACAGACGTTCGTAGAAGCATCAGCCAGCTACTCGATTCCGTGGGTTAGCTATCTAAATCCGGATCCCCTATCCTCTTGGTCCGAAATCAGTTTCGCTACAATCTGCCATTTGACCGATGGCTTCGCTCATCCTGGTGCCGCCGAGTCTTTCGAGATCATGCTTTACCACATTTTGGTCGGGCCACTGAGGCAGGCCTGCTACGCCGCTGTCCTGCTGATTTTGTCCTGTTCCTCGGAACGGCAAGAACTGAAGATTCTTCTGAATCGGGTTGTGCGTCGAGTTTCGGCGCATACCTTAGAGGCACCGATCGCGCGGACTGTTCCTCAAGTGGCCTTGGTCACGGTCAACCTGTCCCTCTCCGGCCCTGCGAAATAGGCGGGGCAGGTGTCGATGAACATCTGCACGACGCGCCTTCTGGGGCCCGGCGCGAACCCCAGCGAGAGGCTGATCCCGGTTGATGATCCGGAAATCGGCAGACATCGGGTTTCGCCGCCGGCATAGGGCTGCACCATCCTGGGCCGCATGTTCAGCAGCGCAACCCCAAGGCCCGCGGCAACCAGAGATCGGACCATTTCGGTGGAATTGGTGGTGGCTACGATCTTGAGGGGTTCGCCGCTGCGCTCCAGCAGTTCCATATAGTGGCCACGCGCCGCCGGGCGGTCGAGCAGGACAAGCGGCTCGCGCGCGATCTCGCCCAGTGATGCCACGCCTGTCGCGACAAACCGGTGATCCGCCGGACACAGGCAATAGGTCGGCGCGAAGATCAGCGTCTGGGTTTCGATCTGCGGGTTCGGCATCTCGACCACGAAAACGATCACGTCGAATTGGCCGTCCAGCAATCCCTTTTGGGCGGACGTATTGTCACATTCGGTCAGCGACAGCGACAGGCCCGGATGCGCGGCCAGCATCGGCGCCGCCAAGTCGGGCAGAAAGGCCGGGGCGATCGGGGCGTTGTAGCCGATGGCGAGGTTGCCCGAGGGCCCGGTTTGCAAATCGGCCATGTCGCTGAGCAGGGTATCGTATCGGTCCAAGAGGTCATCAATCCGACGCTGCACGTCGCGCCCGGCCGAGGTTGGAGAAATGCCCTTGGCGCGCGCCCGTGTCGCCAGCGTCATGCCAAAGGCGGCTTCGGCCTGATCAAGGGCTGTCGCGATGGCCGATGGGGCGACATGCATCGCCTCGGCTGCTGCCGTGAAGCTGCCCCGTTGTAGGGCCGCCTGAACATAGCGCAGGGCGCGCAGGGAAAGGGTCATGGCGGCCACCTCGGAATTTCAGAGTTTGTATCACTGATAAAACTGTTTTTCCAAGCCACAATTGCCTGCCAATCTGGAAGAGTCCCGTGACAGGAGTCCGCCGTGACCGACACTCCTCCTCCCGCGCTGCCCGGCTGGAACCACGTGCCCCCGGTGCCGCTGCAGGTGTCGCCTCTGTTCCAATGGCCCCTACGCCCCATGGCGATCCTGCGTTGGTTCTGGGACAGCTGGTTCCTGATCTCGGAAAAGCTCATCCTGCTGGGCATCGCCTTTGCCTGTGTCGCTTGGATACAGCCGCCGCTCGACGTGACCGATACGCTTGCGCCTGGCTGGATCGTGGAAATCTGGCTGCGCAATCTTGTTCTGATGACCCTCGTGGCAGGCGGCCTGCACCTCTATTTCTATCGCTGGAGCCTTCAGGGCCAACGCCTGAAATACGATGCCCGTCCCCTGATGGTAAGCGGCAAGCAATTCACGCTAGGCGGTCAAATCCGCGACAACATGTTCTGGACGCTTGCCAGTGGCGTGACGATCTGGACGGGCTATGAGGTGTTGATCTTCTGGGCGATGGGCAATGGTGTTGCGCCAGTGCTAACATGGGGCCAAAGCCCAGTCTGGTTTGTGGCCCTGTTCTTGTTGATCCCGCTATGGGAAAGCTTTCATTTCTACTGGATCCATCGCCTGATCCACCTGCCGTTCCTGTATAAGCACGTCCATTCCCTGCATCACCGCAACGTCAATGTCGGCCCGTGGTCGGGGATGTCGATGCACCCGGCGGAACATCTGATCTATCTGAGCGCGGGGTTGATCGTTCTCGTCGTTCCCGCCGCCCCGGTGCATGTGCTGTTCCTGATGCAATATCTGACGCTGACTGCGGCGACGACCCATACAGGGTTCGCGGGGATGCTTCTCAAGGACAAGAACCGGCTCAAGCTCGGCACCTTCCACCACCAGATGCATCACCGCTATTTCGAGTGCAATTACGGCTCGCTTGAAATCCCGTGGGACAAGCTGTTCGGATCCTTCCACGACGGCACGCCAGAGGCCAACGCCCGGCTGAAACAGCGCCGCAAGCGGATCATGGGAGCCTGAGGCCGTGACGTCCGACACAATCCACAACCAGACCAGGAGGCACTCATGAAATCCAGAACCAGGGTCGTCGTGATCGGCGGCGGCATCGCGGGCTGTTCCACTCTGTACCACCTGACGCAGGAAGGCTGGACCGACGTCGTGCTGGTCGAGCGCAACGAGTTGACGAGCGGTACGACTTGGCATTCGGCGGCGCAGGTGACGAATTTCGGGATGACACCAAACGATGGTGGGGCTGAAAAGCCATTCCATCGCGCTCTATCAGGAACTCGCCGCCGATCCGGAATATCCGATCAACTATCACCACGGCGATGGCGGCATTCGTCTGGCCAATACGCCCGAGCAGATGCAGGGCTATCGCCATTTCGCCTCGATGGCGCGGGGGATGGGGGTGGAATACGAAATCCTTGACCCCGAAGAATGCGCCCGCCGCCATCCGCTGATCTCGACTGACCGTTTGTTAGGCGGGCTGTGGGATGGGATGGACGGCGATATTGATCCGGCACAGCTGTGCCAGGCCTTGGCCCGCCGGGCGCGGGCCGCCGGGGCAGAGGTGTATCGCAATACCCCCGTCACCGCCCTAACCCAGCATAAGGACGACACCTGGACGGTCCATACCGAGTATGGCGAACATCGACTGCGATATCGTAGTTAACGCTTGCGGCTATCGCGTGAATGAGGTGGGCGCGATGATGGGCGTGCACCACCCCGTCGCGTCGATGGAGCATCAGTATTTCCTGACTGAACCGATCCAGCAGATTATCGACTTCGGCAAGCGGGTGCCGCTGCTACGCTGCCCGATTGATGATTTCTATTCGCGGCAGGAAAAGCAGGGGCTGCTGGTCGGATTCTATGAACAGGACTGCAAGCCTTGGGGCATGGATGGAATCGATCCGAATTTCGTCAACGCGCTGTGCCCGGATGATGTGGAGCGGGTGATGCCGGTTCTGGAAAACGTGTTCAAGCGGATGCCGGTTCTGGAAGATGTCGGGATTCACACCATCGTCAACGGCCCGATCACCTATACGATCGACGGCGCGCCTTTGGTGGGGCCGATCCCGGGCAAGCGCAACGCCTATTGCATCATCGGCCTGCGCGCAGGACTGGGCGAAGGCGGCGGACTTGGCTGGTTGCTGGCCCAACAGATCGTGCATGGCGAGGCCTGCTATGACACCTGGGTGATCGACCCGCGCCGGTTCACCGGGCATACCAATGTGGAACTGACCTCTCTGAAAGCGATTGAGGATTACCAAAACGAATTCCGATTTCATTTCCCGCACGAACATCGCCCCGCGGGCCGCCCCGCCAAGACCACGCCCCTGACGCCGATCCTTTCGGCAGAAGGGGCTGAATTCACCGTCGTGAATGGCTGGGAGCGGGTCGATTACATCAAGCCTTCGCCTGATTTTCACCCGACCCTCAGCTTCAATTTCGATGAGGCGTTTGATGTTGTCGCGGCCGAGGTTGCCAATGTGCAAACCAATGTCGGCCTGACCGAAGTCAATGGCTTCAACCGGTTCGAGATTACCGGCGCGGACCGTCACAGCTTTCTGGACCGGATGTTTTGCGGTGCCGTGACCAAACGCGATGGCGGCGTGGGTCTTGGCTATTTGCTGAACCATCACGGCATGATCAAGGGCGAGGCGACGGTCGCCAACCTGCCCGCATCTGACCGGGGCCCTGCGCGGGTTTGGTATGGCTCGGCGGCGGCGAGCGAATTTCACGATATGGACTGGCTGCAAAAGTATATCCAACCGGATGAGCAGGTGCAGATCCGTAGCCTGACCAATGACCAGACGATCCTCGTTCTGGCAGGGCCAAAGGCGCGCGATGTGCTGGCGGCCTGTTCGCGCGGCGATTGGTCAAAGGCGGCGTTCCCTTGGCTGAGCGTTCGGGAATGCTTTATCGGCTTTGCGCCTGCGACCGTGCTGGGCGTCAGCTTCTCCGGCGAACTGGCCTATGAAATCCACGTCCCCAATGCCTCACTCTATGCAGCCTATCTGGCGCTGCAGAAAAGCGGGCGAGGCCTATGGTCTAGGGTTGTTTGGCGCACGCGCGGTTGACTCGATGCGGATGGAAAAAGGCTTCCTGCATTGGAAGGCCGACCTTTTGACCGAATTCGATCCATTTGAGACCGGGCTTGCGCGGTTCGTGAAATTGGAGAAGGCCGCCTTCATCGGCAAGAAGGCACTGATGAAGCGGCACTCTGAGGGGCCGCGCAAACAACTGGCGACGCTGAAAATCGATGCCACGCACGCGCCTGCCCGCGGCGGTGCGTCACTGATGCAAGGCAGCAAGGTTGTTGGCACGATCACCTCGGCTGATTGGGGGCACCGGGTGGGCCTGAACCTCGCCTATGCCTTTGTTGCCCCTTCGCTGGCCAAAGTCGGCACGACGATGAATTTGGACATGTATGGAGACCTCATCCGGGCAGAGGTTATCGTGCATTCGCCTTACGATCCCAGCTTTGCCCGGATGCGGGGGTAATCGCCGCCCAGCACCACATGGCGGAAAAAGGGCCCGCGTCAGGCCCCAGCGGCCGAGACGTCGGATGGCAGCCTGCCGGGACAGGCTTTGGCGCCTCGTTGACCGGATTCGCGAAAGTGCCGATTGCGACGGGCGTTCTTTACCCGTCCTTCGGCATCCTGATTGGCCCGACCTTCGCCGCCCTCGTCAAGAATGCCTCATTGCTGTCGGTGGTAATGAACGCGCTCCGACTTCGGCGGCCGAAGATTTGAACATCGCCCAATGCTCGGACAGAAAAGGCTGCCCCGGCGCAACGCCTTACAAGGAGACGTCAAAAATGCAGGACCTGGCGTTATTCGTGCACCCTACGCTTGGCGTGCTGGCCATGCTGGCCGCGCTTTGGGTTTCCTCGCTTGCGCTCCGGCCTGACCAGGATCGGCTGCAACGCGCAAAAACTAGTGGGCCTCGTCGTGCCGGTCCTTGCGTTGGCAGCGTGGCCGGTAGTTGAAACCCTGGATCGGGTCTACTGCCGACGGGTTGCCAGATCATGGATCGGGGCTCACGGCGCATAGCCGACGAGACGGTCATGGACCTGAAGGCGCCGCAAATGTCCGATGCTCTTTCACTGAAGCCCAAGCCCGATGGCTGGGTGCCCGTGACCGACGATCTGCCGAAGGATCTGCGCAATCGCGGTCGTGTAACCGAGACAGACCGTTGGTACACCGATGTTGTCGTGATAGCCGTTCTCGCAGCGCTTCGTAAGGCGTCTGTCCGTTGTGAGCGCCGTGTGGCCGCGCGAAGTTGTAGAAGCGCTCCCATTCGCCCAGCTTTGCTTCGAGATCGACGTCGCCTTTGTATGTGAGCAGCTGATAGAATTCCTGCTGATCTGAGCGGTGCGATCGCTCCACCTTGCCGTTCAACTGTGGTGTGCCGCGTTTGATGTAGGCATGCCTGATGCCCTTGTCCTCGACATGCCAGTGGAGCTTAGCTTGGAATTCACGGCCGTTGTCGGTTCGTATCTCGCGAATGCGGAACGGGAACTTTTCGATGATGTGGTCGATGAAGTCGATCGCATTGGCTTGGGTGTGCCTCTCGTAAACCTTCAGCGCCCGAACCCGTGTTGCGTCATCGATGGCGGTGTATTGGAAGCGGCGCACAGGCCGGCCGCTTTTCCCTTTGAACGTCAGGAACTTAACGTCAGCCTGGATATGGTGGCCCTGAGCCTGCTTATTGTAGCGTTTCGTGTGCACTTTGCGCATCCCGGTACCTCTGGGGAGGCGGTTAAGGCCATTGCGCCTGAGAATGCGGCAAACCCCGGCATCCGAGATCTTAATGTCGTGATAGCGTGCCAGATACCAGACAATCCTAATTGGCCCGAGGTGGTATTTGCGGCGCAGATAAAGAACCTTCTCAACGATCTCAGTAGGTGTTTGATTTGCCGGGTTCCTAGGGATCGACTTGGCATTGATGAGCTCAGCTTCGCCGTGTTCTCGATACGCCTTGCGCCAGCGATAGAAACTGGACTTTCCCCCCGAAATATCGGCACGCCTTACGGGCGTCGCCGACCTTCTCGGCATATTGGAGGACTCTCAGTTTGCGTTGGATCTCGCGCTCGTCGTTCGTCATTGAATGTACCTCCGCCCCAAAACTGGGAATCTAAAGGACGTGTCCCGCGAGTCGGTACATATCTACAGCAGCGCCGGAACTGAGGTGCCTTGCCAGTGACCCGAACCGGGCCGTTGGGCCACTTGAAAAAAGGGGGCGGAGCACAGATCGTCCCACCGGCCTTCGTTTTGTCAGAGATGCAGCAGCGCGGGTTTAGACGTAGCGGTTGATAAGGTTCTCCAACCGCTCCTGCCGACCAGAGCGCGGCTCGGGATCGATCTTTTCTGCCTCGACACGGGCTGCAATACTGGTCAAGTCGCCCTCTTCCAGCATCGCCTGGTTGACCGGGTGGTCCCAACCGGCATAGCGCGCCGCGCGGGCGGCTTCCAGTTTGCCGTCCTCCAGCATATTTACCGCCGCCTTCAAGCCGCGCGCACAAACATCCATCCCGCCGACATGCGCAAGAATAAGGTCTTCGGGATCAAGGCTTTGGCGCCGGACCTTCGCGTCGAAATTGGTGCCGCCGGTGGTGAAACCTCCCATTTGCAGGATCTCGTAGTAGGCCAGCATCACCTCGGGCACGTTATTGGGGAACTGGTCAGTGTCCCAGCCGGACTGATAGTCATTGCGGTTGATGTCGATCGATCCAAGAATGCCAAGCGAGCGGGCCAGTGCCAGTTCATGCTCAAAGGAATGGCCCGCAAGGATCGAATGGCCCTGCTCGATATTGACCTTGACCTCTTTGTCCAGATCAAAGCGTTTGAGGAAGCCGTAAACCGTTGCCACGTCGTAGTCGTATTGGTGCTTCGAAGGTTCCTGCGGTTTCGGCTCGATCAGGATCGTTCCTTGAAAACCGATCTTGTGTTTGTACTCGACAACCATCTGCAGGAATCGGCCGGCCTGTTCGGCCTCGCGGGACAGATCGGTGTTGATCAGTGTTTCGTAACCCTCGCGCCCGCCCCACAGGACGTAGTTGGCGCCGCCCAGTTTCATGGTGGCATCCATGCACGACTTCACCGTCGCGGCGGCATAGGCGAACACGTCCGGGTCGGGGTTGGTGGCGGCACCCGACATCCAGCGCCGGTGGCTGAACATGTTGGCGGTGCCCCACAGCAGTTTGGTCTTGGCGCCCTCCATCTTCTGCGGCAAAGTAATCGACGATTTCCTCAAGGTTCTTTCGGACTTTCGGCAAAGCTGGCGCCCTCGGGGCGGACATCGGCGTCGTGGAAGCAGAAGAACGGCGCGTCAAGGATGTCGAACATCTCGAACGCGACATCAGCCTTGAGTTTCGCCAGCTCGCATCGTGTCGCCAAACCACGGGCGATCGAAGGTCTGGCCGCCAAACGGGTCGCCACCCGGCCAGGCGAAGCTGTGCCAGTAGGCGACGGCAAAGCGCAGGTGGTCTTCCATCCGCTTGCCCAGGACCACTTCATCGGCATTGTAGTGGCGGAAGGCGAATTCGTTGTCGCTGTCCGGACCTTCGTACTTGATCTTCGGGATGCCTTTGAAAAAATCGGTCATGTCAGTCCTCTGATTGCGTCTCTGGCTGCGACATAGGCCGCGTGGCCTGCATCGAAAGCGGGGGTCAGCGCAAGGTCCGGATCGATGGAATGGTCGATCTTCGGGCTGGGTTGCGATTTCGGCCCCTGCCCCGGTTGCGGCCATCAAGCCAAGGCGCGCAGCCCCGTAGGCCCCGCCAAAATCGCCCGCGACAGGAACATCGACGGGGGTATTCAGCGCGGTCGCGATAGCCGACAGCCAATAGTCGGATTTGCTGCCGCCGCCGACGGCCAGCAGCCGGTCGATCTAGTGCCGGTCGCGGCCAGCGCATCGCGGCAATCGCGAACAGCAAAGGTCACGCCCTCGAGCACCGCGCGCGTTGCGGCAGCGGTGTCGGTCGCATGTTCAAGGCCGGTGAATGCGCCCCGGATGGCGGCATCGTTCAGCGGCGTCCGTTCGCCGCCGAGATAGGGCAGGAATGTTGTCCTTCCGGGCGCGTGCAGCGCACCGAGACTGGCGGTCAGATCGGCCGGCGACTTGCCCGCGATCCCTGCGAACCAGTTGAGCGCATCGGTGGCCGCAAGGATCACGCCCATCTGGTGCCAGGTGTTCGGCAATGCATGGCAGAAAGTGTGCACGGCGGTATCCGGGTCCGGCTGATAGCCGTCGTTCGCCGCGAACAACACGCCCGACGTGCCGAGAGAAACAAAGGCATGGCCCGCCGTCACGACGCCGACCCCTATGGCGGAGGCGGCGTTGTCACCTCCACCGCCCGCGACCACGACGCCGTTGGGCAGGCCCCAGCGGGTGGCCAATTCTGGCCGCAGTGTGCCCGAAACCTCAGAGCCTTCGACAAGGCGCGGCATGTGGCTGCGGTCAAGGTCGGTGGCGGCCAGACAGCGCGTCGGACCAGTCGCGCTTGCCGGTATTCAGCCAGCTTGTGCCTGCCGCGTCCGACATCTCTGCCACGTGATCGCCGGTCAGCCAAAGGCGCAGGTAATCCTTGGGCAAGAGCACCTTGGCGACCTTGGTAAAGGTCGCAGGTTCGTGGTTCTTGACCCAAGCCAGTTTTGGCGCGGTGAAGCCGGGAAACACGATATTGCCGGTGATCGCGCGAAACTGCGGGTCGGCGTCAAGCGTGGCGGCCTCCTTGTGACTGCGGGTATCATTCCACAGGATGCAGGGCCGAAGCACCTGATCAGAGGCATCAAGCAGCGTCGCCCCGTGCATCTGACCCGACAGGCCGATCGCGCGCACAGCATCCAGTCCGGTTTGCGACAGCGCATCAAATACTGCTTCTGCCGCCGCCAGCCAGTCCGCTGGGGCCTGTTCCGACCAACCGGATTGAGGGCGCGAAACGGTCAGCGGCGCAGAAGCTTCTGCGCGGATCACCTGATCGTCGTCAATCAGAACACCCTTCAGTCCCGAGGTGCCAAGATCGAGACCGATATACATTACGCGACCTTTTCGGGTTGTTTGCCCAGTATGATCATCCCCAGCAGGTCGTCTTCGGTCACGTCGGCAACCTTCACTGTGCCGACAAGTTGGCCGTTCTTCATGACGCTGGCACGATCACACATCTGTTTGACCTGATGGATGTCGTGGTCGATCAGGAAGATGCCGATGCCCTGGCGCTTCAACTCCTGGATCAGTTCGGACACCATGCGGGTTTCCTGTACGCCCAAGGCTGCGGTAGGCTCATCCATGATCAAAATCCTGGCATTGAAATAGACCGCCCGCGCGATCGCAACCGACTGCCTCTGACCGCCCGACAGCGCGGACACGGGTGCCGAAAAGCGTTGGAAGTTGGGGTTGAGCCGATGCATGATCTTGCGGGTCTCGGCCTCCATCTGCGCATCGTCTACAAACCCCAGCGGGGTCACCAGTTCACGGCCCAGAAACAGGTTCGACGCCGCATCAAGATTGTCGGCCAGCGCCAGATACTGATAGATCGTCTCGATCTGGTAGTTCCGGGCGTCGCGCGGGTTGTTTATGGTGGCAAGCTTGCCGTCCACGTAGATCTCGCCGCCATCACGCTGCAAAGCGCCCGAGAGCATTTTCATCAGGACCGACTTGCCAGCACCGTTGTGGCCAAGGATTCCGACAACTTCGCCGGGATAGACATCGACAGTCACGTGGTCGACAGCCTTGATGCCGCCGAACGACTTCTGCATATCGCGCATTTCCAAAAGTGGAGTAGTCATTTCAGCGCCCCCGACCGTTTGCGGTATTGAATGTCGATCCACACAGCCAGCACCAGCACACCGCCGACGACGATGTTCTGGAACGGCGTATCGACACCGACCATGCCCATGCCCGATTGCAGGCTTTGCATGATAAGCGCGCCTAGAATTGCGCCGTAGATCGTGCCGAGGCCACCCGACAGCGCGGTGCCGCCGATCACGGCGGCGGCGATGACCCGCAGTTCATCAAGGGTGCCGATATCGTTGGTGTGGCTTTGCAGGCGAGCTTGCGCAATGATCGCCGAAAGGCCGCACAGGAACCCCATCAGCGCGAAGACCTTGACGGTCAGCAGGCGGGTATTGATACCCGCCAGTTCGGCCGCATCGGGGTTGCCGCCAGCGGCGAAGATGTAGCGGCCCAACCGGGTGCGCTGCGCCACCACCGTCATTGTGATAGCCACAAGGATCAGGATCAGCACAGAAATCGGCAGGCCGTGGCCTTGGGTATAGCCCTCGGGCAAAACGTCGCCCTGTGCCGCGAACATGCGGGCCAGCTTGCCGGCAGGAATTAGATAGGCATTCAATGTCGCGATGAATGCAAGGATCGTGGCCACGATGATCCCACCAATCACGAACTCTGCCCAAAGTGGCTTGACCGGAAAGTCATGCGAGATCTTTGAGTGGCGCGCTCTCCAGAGCGCCCAGAGTGATGCCACACAAGCCAGCACTCCGACGATCCACGACCATGTGACCCCAAGCGTGCCTTCAGAACCGCCGAACAAAAGGAACGTGCCATCGAGCGGGGCCAGCGTCTGACCACTGGTCATGTACCAACCCGCGTTGCGCCAGACCAGATAGCCGCCAAGCGTGACGATAAACGCCGGAACGCCCTGATAACCCACGAGCCATCCGGTGAAGGCGCCAATCGCTGTGCCGACGACAAGACCCGTCAGCATCGCCAACGGCGCAATCCACGGACTGCCCAGCCCGAAGCCCATGACATTGGGCAGGATCTGTGTTTGCGCGACCCCCATGAAGGCCGAGGACACCGCCAGAACGGCGCCAACGCTAAGGTCGATATTGCGGGTCACGATCACGAAAACCATCCCCGTCGCCATAATCGCCACAGAGACCGTCTGGATCGTCAGGTTGAAAATGTTGCGCGGCGTCAGGAAGTTTCCGCCGGTGAAATAGTTGAATGCCAGAGCAAGCAGGATGAAGGCCCCGATCATTCCCAGCAAACGCGTGTCGATCTCCAGTGTCTCAAGAAGATTTCGGCTTCTGGCCGGCACGTTTGGAGTCTGCGCAAATCGGTCATAGGCGTTATCCCCCGGCTTTTGGTTGCGCGCCGCTTCAGGTCATCCGAGGGCGGCGCGCCATTGGTCTTGGTGGCAGGCCCTAGTTACAGGGGGCCGGACCGGCAGAAACGCCTTGGCACAGGCTCTCTTTGGAAATCCAGCCCGCGTCGACGACGGCGGACAGATTGTCCTTGGTGATCGGCACCGGCGCCAGAAACTTGGCGTTCATCTCGATGCCGCCAGGGGTGGTGAACTTGACGGTACCGGGAATGTCCGCAGCCGCAGTTCCCGACGCCAGAGCGTCGGCGATTTCGCCGGCGTTCTTGCCAAGATCGCGTGCGTCTTTCCAGACCGACACGGTCTGGGTGCCTGCGGCAACACGGTTCAGCGCGGCGTGGTCGCCGTCCTGACCCGACACCGGAATCCCGGCCATGCCCTGTGCGGTCAGCGCCGCGACGACACCGCCAGCGGTACCGTCGTTCGAGGCCACCACGGCATCAACGCCGTTGTTGGTCTCGGTCAGGATTTGCTCCATGTTGCGCTGTGCGTTCGCAGGCAGCCAGCCATCGGTGTAGGCTTCACCTACGATGGTGATGTCACCGGCGTCGATTGCCGCCTGCAGCACCTCTTGCTGACCGCCACGCAGGAAGTCCGAGTTCGGATCGGTCGGCGAGCCCTTGATCATGACATAGCGGCCCTTCGGCATCGCCTCGAATACGGCGCGGGCCTCCATCCGGCCAACTTCGACGTTGTCGAAAGTCAGATAAAAGGCGCGCGGATCTTCGATCAGACGGTCATAGGCGATAACCGGGATATTTTCGTCAGCCGCGGCCTGAACAGCCGGGATGATCGCCTGGGTATCCTGCGCCAAGATGATCAGGGCATCGACGCCCTGAGCGATCAGTGCCTCGACATCCGAAAGCTGCTTGGACGCTGAAGACTGGGCATCGGCGGATACATAAGTGTCGCCGGCCGCTTCGAGCGCTGCCTTAATGGCCGCCTCGTCGGTTTTCCAGCGCTCTTCCTGAAAGTTGGACCAGCTTACGCCGATAGTCTTGCCTTCGGCAAATGCATAGCTAGATACGGACGCCACCAGAACGGCGGCGAGTGTGAGCGTCTTGCGCATCGTATTCCTCCCAAATGGTCAGCCCCGTGCTGGGGCGGCCGGCGGCTTGCAGCAGGCCGTCTCAATTCTGCCACATTAAATTCAGTTGTCAAATTTAAATTTTGAACAATATCCTACATTGGCAAGATAACAGTGCGATTGACTGCCTTGAGGTCGTGAATGAAGGTGGCCCTGGCGCATTCGATCGTCCCTTTAGTTCGAGGAATGAAGGAAATGGATCCGACCGAGACGATCCCGACTCCGGATGCCTCCGGCCCGGTATTTGGGTGCGGGCCGCTGTTTCCGCCTGCCCAGGCCTCTGGCCGTAGCCTAAGGCGGCAGGTCTTCGAATGCGTCCGCGCCGCTGGCACGATCCCACGCGTCGATGTGGCTCGGGAATTGTCGATCAGCCCCGGCTCGGTCACCGCACTGACCGCCGAACTGATCGAGGCCGGGCTGATCCGCGAAACTGATGCGCCGCGCAGAGAAAGCGATGCCAACCGAGGCCGCCCGCCTGTGGCATTGGGGGTGCGGGCCGAGGCAGGGTTCGTGGCCGGGATCAAACTGTCGGACCATACTCATACCGCCGTCATCCTTGATTTCGCTGGCAACCGCATCGGCGAAGCCAGCATGAACAGCGCCAGCCTACAGCATGGATTTGGCGCGATAATCGACGCCGCCGAGGTGGTCCTGCTGCGCGCGGTACTCCAGTCGGATCTGGCGCTTAGTCAACTGGCGGCGGTTGGGCTGGGCCTACCCGGCTTTGTAGATCACGAGAACGGCGTCGTGCCTTGGTCGCCGCTGATCCGCGAACCGAACACACCAATGCGCGCAGCATTTGAAGCCCGAATCAAACGCCCGGTCTGCATCGACAACGACGCCAACATGGTCACCCTGGCCGAACTGTGGTTCGGCGCCGGGCGCAGCCTGTCGGATTTCGCCACCGTAACAATCGAGCACGGAGTCGGCATGGGTCTGGTGCTGAACCATCACCTGTATCGAGGATCGCGCGGGCTGGGCACCGAACTTGGCCATACCAAGGTGCAGCTCGATGGCGCTTTGTGCCGCTGCGGCCAGCGCGGTTGCCTTGAGGCCTATGTGGCGGATTACGCGCTGGTGCGCGAGGCCTCGACCGCACTGAACTGGGGCAATCGCGGTATGAGCGCACCTCATGTGATGCTGGAAAGCCTATACGATCACGCCAAGGCCGGGAACGAGGCGGCGCGCGCGATTTTCCACCGCGCCGGCCGCTATCTGGCGCTGGGACTTGCAAATATCGTGAACGTCTTCGACCCATCTTTGATCCTTCTGTCTGGCGAGAGGATGCGATACGATTATCTTTATGCCGAAGAAGTACTCACCGAAATGTCCAACCTGACCCTGCAAACCGGCCGCCCTCCCCCGAAGATCGAGATCCATGCCTGGGGCGATCTCTTATGGGCGCAAGGCGCCGCCGCATTGGCGCTGGAGCAGGCGACGAATGCCGCGATCAGCGCCGAGGCTTTTGCGATATCATGATACGGCTTTTTTTGGCGCTCCTAACCCTCTGGCCCGGTCTTGCTGTTGCAGAGCCGTTGTTCATCAACCGTTCAGTCGCACTGCCGGCGCCGCATGTCTATGACGGTGGGTGGGAACATTTCGTGGGCGGCGGCGTGGCGGTCTTCGACTGCAATGGCGATGCCTTCCCGGATATCTTTGCAGCGGGTGGCGCGAACCCATCGCAGCTTTACGAGAACATCATCGGACCAAATGACTGGCGGTTCCGCGATGCCGGATTCGATGCAATCACCGGCGTGACCGGCGCCTATCCGCTGGATGTGAACAACGACGGCCTGATCGATCTGTTCGTGCTGCGGGTCGGGTCCAATCACATTTACCGGGGTCTGGGCAACTGCCGTTTCAGGAACGCGGATAACGAGTGGGGCTTCAACTCGGCCGACCGCTGGTCCACCGCATTTAGTGCCACTTGGGAAGCGGGGCGTGACTGGCCGACTTTGGCGGTCGGAAATTATGTGGACCGAGCAAATCCCGATGGCCCGTTCGGGGCGTGCGACGTGAACGAACTCTACCGTCCGTCAGGGCGCCGCTACGGTACGCCAGAGGTTCTGAAACCGGGGTTCTGTGCGCTTTCGATGCTATTTTCCGACTGGTCGCGGTCTGGCCACGCGGATCTACGTATCTCAAATGACCGGCACTACTATGTAGTGGGCGGTACAGAGCAGATGTACCGGCTCGACGAAGGCCGGTTCCTGGGCCCCGAGGATGGCTGGAAACCGATCTCGATCTGGGGCATGGGCATCGCGAGTCAGGACATCACTGGCGATCTGCGCCCCGACATCATGCTGACGTCGATGGCCGATCAGCTGATGCAACTTAGCACGAGAACCGGATTTGCGCCCGCGCCGTTCACTATCGGCACCTATGCGCAGCGGCCGTTCAATGGTGATGACGGACGCCCCTCGACCGGCTGGCACGCAGAGTTCGAGGATGTGGACAATGATGGATTTCAGGATCTGTTCATCGCGAAGGGCAACGTAGACCAGATGCCATCGAACGCGATGAAAGACCCCAACAATCTGCTGATGCAACAGCCCGACGGCACGTTCCGCGAAATGGGCGATGTCGCCGGGATTGCGACCACCAACCGGTCACGCGGCGCAGCACTGGCGGATTTCGACAACGACGGGCGACTGGACCTTGTGGTGGTGAACCGGCGCGCGCCGATGGAGATCTATCAGAACGCCACACCCGAAAGCGGCAACTGGCTGACGATAACGCCGCGCCAGGATCAGGCGAATACCTATGCCGTGGGAGGCTGGATCGAGGTGCGCGATCGTGCAGGGCGCGTTCAGACGAAAGAGTTGACGGTGGGCGGCGGCCATGCCGGGGGGCAGGCTGGGTCAGTGCACTTCGGGCTCGGCACGGAACCAATTGCCGAAGTGCGGATCCTCTGGCCGGACGGCGGGTCGTCGGACTGGATCACCCTGCCCGCCAACGACCATGCGGAACTGTGGCGGCGGCCCTTCGGCGGGGTACATGTGGTGCAGGCAGAGTAGCTAACGATCGATCGGCAGACCGCTGGGAACGCTGCCCGGAATGCCAAGTCGCCCCGCCAGCGCAACGGGGTCGGTCAGGGCATCAAGAAACCTCAGGATCGCTGCAATCTCGGCTTCGCTCAGCGCAGGCATCGGTACCGCGGCAGCGGTGATGGCCTTCGCCTCCGCGGGATCGTCAAGCGCCAGCCAGTCGCTGGCCCCCGGCAAGTTCGGAAGAACCGCTTGGGTGCGGTCATAGCTGGCAATCGCGATCTGCGGATCGGCATGGGCGGCAAGGAACCCCGCCAGCGTTGCATAGGCACCGTCATGGCCGTAGGGCGCGGTGGCCGAAACGTTGCGCAGCGACGGCGTGCGGAAAGCGTAGGCATCCTCGTCGCGGCCCGTCACCCGCATTCGTCCGGTATCGCGGGCGTGGCTCTCAAAACGCTCGCGTTTGCCCGGTCCGATCTGCGGTACGCCCATGGCGTGAAAGGCGTTGTCGGTCTGAAACGGGCCGGAATGGCAGGCGGCACACCCGGCCGAACCGTAAAACAGGTCCATCCCCAAAGCCGCATCGCCAATCAAGGCCTGCTCGCCGCGCACATGGCGGTCGAACGGGCTGCCGTCAGAGCGCCATTCCAGTGCGACAAAAGCAGCAATGGCGTTCGAGATGTTCGTAAAGGCAATATCCCGCCCCGCTGCAATTTCCGGATAAACCTCCTTGAACCGTGCCTGGTAGTCCGCGATCGCCGCGACCCGGGCCGAGATGATGTCCCAAGCCCCTCCCGGCCCGGTAATCCGGCCCTGTCGCACGGCCTTTGCAACATCATTCTCGGAGTAATGGCCAGCCATCTCATCAGGGCTGAGCACCGGAAACATCGTCTGCGCCGACAGCACACTGTCGAAGCCCAGCATCATGTCGTCTTCCAGCGGCGTCCGCAAACCCGACGCGCGGCTGGCATCCGCCTCAATCCGACCGTCGTGAAAAAGTACGGTGAATGCGCGCGCGCCCAGGTTGAAAAGCGCCGGCGCGTTGCGGGGGATACGCTGCTCGGGCAGGTTTGCCGGGTCCGGTATACGGTCGGGGCCCAGCCCCACGCCGCCCTCGCCAAGCCCCAGCGACAACCCATCCGAAGTACCAAACTGCGGATGATGGCAACTGGCGCAAGATATGTTGCGATTGCCCGACAGGATCGGATCCCAGAACAGCAACTGGCCCAACTCCGCCTCTGCACGCGCAACTGGCAGATACATTGCATCACTCACCGGTGCCGGCAGATCGCCCGCAATTGCCGCGCCTATAGTGCAAACCAGTGACAGCGACACGGTGCGGCCCACCTCCATTGCTTGTCCGCAAATATCCCCGCCGGAGGCCCGCGCGCCCCGGAGGGGGCGCAACGTATCTCTTGTGCCGCAGGCCCGTATTTCGGGAACCTCAGGGCCGGGCATAGCGCACGAATGCAAAACGGTTGCTGTCGGGTGCCCAACTTGGCACGTTGATCGTGCCCTGCCCACCGAACAATTCGACCAGAACTTCTGCCGCGCCACCCGCAGCGGGCATCAGCCGCAGGTCGACCTCCTTGTCGCGGGGATGACCGGTGGTGCCAGGGGCGTAGGTCAGATAGACAACATGCCGCCCGTCCGGAGACGGGTGCGGGAACCAGTTGCAGCGCTCGTCATCGGTCATCGGCTCTGGCACCGTTCCGTCACCGGGGCGCATCCGCCACAGCTGCATGCGGCCGTGCTTCTGAGCGTTGAACCAAATCCACGCGCCATCAGGCGTATAATCCGGCCCGTCGCAGTGCTCGAACCCTTCGGTCAGCCGAGTCTCGTCGCCTCCCTCGACAGGGATCGTGTAGACATCAAAGACGCCGCCGTCACGCTTGCCGACGAAGGCAAGCGTGCTGCCATCGGGCGACCAACCGTGCCAGTAACTTGGCGCCCCTCGGGTCACGCGTTGCAGCCCGCCGCCGTCGATCGGTAAGGTGTAAAGGACACTCGCGCCTTCCTCGGTGCTGTCGCTGATCACCAAGCGCTCGCCATCGGGAGAGATCCCGTGATCGTTGTTGCAGGTCATCGCGAAATCGGTGTTGATCTCTTCCAAAGCTGGTTCCGACAGTTCCGCGCGGTAAAGTCGCCCGTTGCCGTTCACGATCAGCGCCGCCCCGTCCGAACTCCAGTTCGGCGCCTCGATCAACTGATCCGATTGCAACACCGGTTGCACGGCGCCGCTGGTAAGATCGTAAAAGCACAGCTCGCTTTTCATCATGTACCGTCAGTCGGTTTCCGAGGATTTCGCCCAAAGATTGATCTTCTCTTCATCGGCATGTTCGTCGATCAGTTTCAGCTCGTCCTCGCGTGAAGTCCAGATTGCTGACGGCCCCGACGCAGTCAACGACCTGACTGGGTTTCGACGCACCGATCAGCGCGGTGGTGATACCGCCGCCGCGCAGCACCCATGCGATGGCCATCTGCGCCAGCGTCTGGCCGCGCTTCTTGGCGATGTCGTTCAGCTTGTTGAGGTTGGCCACCGCGCGGTCCGAAATCATCTCGAGGATTCAGCGACTTACCCTGCGACGCGCGGCTACCTTCGGGGATGCCCTTCAGATACTTGCCGGTCAGCATGCCCTGCGCCAGTGGCGTGAAGGCGATCGAGCCGATACCGAGTTCCGTCAGCGTATCCTTGAGCCCGTCCTTTTCGACCCAGCGGTTCAACATGTTGTAGCTTGGCTGGTGGATCAGACAGGGCGTACCGAGGTCTTTCAGGATCGCCGCGGCCTCGCGCGTACGCTCGGAATTATACGACGGATATGCCCGCATAAAGCGCGCGGCCAGAGCGCACGATATGATCAAGCGCGCCCATGGTTTCCTCCAGAGGGGTGTCGGGATCGAAGCGGTGCGAATAGAAGATGTCGACGTAGTCCAGCCCCATCCGCTTCAGTGACTGATCGCAGGACGCAATCAGGTATTTGCGGCTGCCCCACTCGCCGTAAGGTCCGTCCCACATGAGGTATCCGGCCTTCGACGAGATGATTAATTCGTCGCGGTGGCCCTTGAAATCCTCTGCCAGAATGGACCCGAACGCATGTTCGGCACTGCCCGGGCGGCGGCCCGTAGTTGTTGGCAAGGTCGAAATGCGTGATGCCGTGATCAAACGCGGTGCGGCAGATCGCCTGTTTGGTCTCATGCGGGGTGTCGTGGCCAAAATTGTGCCACAGGCCAAGTGAGATGGCCGGAAGTTTCAGACCGGATCTGCCGCATCTGCGGTAAATCATTTTCTCGTAGCGGTTTCCCGCGGGTTGGTAGACCATGTTACATCTCCGATGCATGTCCAAATTGATGCCACCTCGCAAATCTGGCGCGGGGGCTGTGTTTATCCGATCAGCTGCCTCGCCTCGTCCGGGCTCAGCGGCGCCGGACGGTCGCAAGTGGTTGTCAAGTCGATGAACCGGCCGGACTCACCCGATTTCAGGATCGAGGTCATCACATCAACGGCATGAAGCGCAAGGTCCAGCGAGCAACGATGCTGTCGCCCTTCGACGATGGCCTGCGCCATGTCGGCCAGACCCGCGGTACGATAGTTTGCCTTGGCGCCACCGGCATGGTCCTGATTGGGAACGCCAAAGGGGTGGTCCCAGGCCTCGACTGGGTGGATTTCACCGTCTCGGCCAGCAATCTCTACCTCTCCGCCGAAAAAGTTCGGGTCGGGGATGAAGATCGAGCCTTCGGTGCCGTAAAGTTCGGTATTCGGATGGCGATGTCTCCACACATCCCATGACGCCGAGAAGGTGATCGTGGCACCGTTGGCGAAATCCAGCAGCGCATGGATGTTGGTGGGCGTCTTGACAGGTATCTCCTCGCCCTTGCGCGGTTCTGACAGGATCGTGCGGGTCGGTGTGGCGGAGGTCGCCAGCGCCGCTACTCGTTTAACCGGACCCAGAAGCTGGATCAGGTTGGTAACGTAGTAGGGCCCGATATCGAGGACAGGCCCGGCCCCCGGCAGGAAGAAGAAATCGGGGTTCGGGTGCCAGTGTTCCATGCCGTGGCTCATCACATGGCACGACCCGGCGATAACCGTGCCGATTGCGCCGTCGTCGATCTTTGCGCGGGCCAACTGGTGCGCGCCGCCCATGAACGTATCAGGAGCAGATCCGACGCGGAGGTTCTTTGCCGTCGCGATGCGGCGCAAATCTTCGCCCTGCTCCAATGTCAGGACCAGCGGCTTTTCGGAATAGGCGTGCTTGCCGGCTTCCAGGATGCGCTTGGTGATCGGGTAATGTGCATCAGGGATCGTGAGGTTGACGATCACGTCGATATCGTCCGCCGCCAGAAGGTCATCCACGCTGACCGCTTTGACGCCGAATTCTTCTGCCCGCGCCATGGCGGCGTTCATGTTCACATCGGCGACCTTGCGGACCTCGAGCGCCTTGAAGGTCGGAGCAAGCCGCAGATAGGCCGCCGAAATATTGCCGCATCCGATGATGCCGACACCCAGTTTCTTCATGTCATTCTCCTTTTGATCCGACGGGGATCAGAATTTGCGGGCGGCTTGGATGGACCGGGTGGCGAAGCGAACGTCATCCTTGGGGTTGTCATGCTCCATCACGAAATACTTCGCCCCGGTCTGCTCAAGCGCGCCCATTATCGCGGCCCAATCCATGACACCGTGACCGACATCGGCCCAGCCATCCTCATCCTCGCCTCACCTTTTGGCGCTATGTCCTTGATGTGGGTCGCGACAATGCGATCGGCGTATTTCTCGATCCATGTGATCGGATCCTCACCGCCGACTTGCACCCAAGCAACATCAAGTTCCAGCGCCAGATCATCCGAACCTTGAAGGATCAGGTCCAGCGGTTTTTCTTCACCACCTAGATCTGCGAATTCAAAGTCGTGGTTGTGCCAGCCAAAGGTCAAGCCCGGCATCCTGATAGGGCTTGCCGACCTCGGCCAGCTCGCGGCCAAAGGCGGCCCAACCAGCGGCGTTCTTGACGCGCTGGTCGGCGGGAATGGCCGGGACGAAAACCGCCTCCATTCCAAGTGCTTTTGTAATTTCAAGCACACGCGAGGGATTGTCGCGCACCATGTCCAATCCGAAATGTCCTGTTTTCATAACTAATCCGTTATTCGACAGGTCTTTCTTCAATTTATCAATGGCTTGAAGGTCAGCGATATAGCCCGCCATAGCCCTCAACCTGCGTGTAGCCCAAGTTGCCCAGCATCTTCAGAGTTTCGGGCAATGGGCCAAAATTGCGCGACGAGTAGAGCTGGTAGGAAAAGTCAGTCATGTCGTGTACTCCTTTGCCGGTCTCAGCCGAGCCATGTGTCATAATCTGATACCAGAAGATGAAGCGGCGCTTCGTCTTCCTCGATGTCGGCAAACCGCCCAATCGGTTCGCGGAAGATATTGTCGGTGCGGTCGTCGTTGACGTTTGAGACCTCGCCAATCAGACACACGCCCGCCCTCGCCCCAGAAGGCGTGCCAGGTGTCGGGTTCCAGCGTGACGCTTTCGCCGGGTTTGAGCTTCAGCAGATCGCCGCCCGCCATCCTGCGGCAGCTGCCGTCGGTCAGGACCGAGACCTCGGCGCGTTCGTCGATATGCGCCACCGGCATCGGCCTTGAAGAGTTCGAGGGTCAGCGTGGCGCCGCCTCTGTTGATGATATCCTCGGTCTTGAGGTTGTGGCGGTGCATCGGGCTGATCTGGTTTTCACCCGAGATCATGATCTTTTCGGCGTAAAGCATCCCCATGCCGCGTTGCACATTGGCCTGATTGCCATTGCGGACCGTGAACAGAAACAGGCCCATTTCGTCGAACTTGCCCAGCCCGTAATCGGTGATATCCCAGCCCAGCATGTGGTCGCGGATCATCGGGGCGTCGTGTCAGTGTGGCGTCGCATCTTGTTCGGGCGACCAATAGGCGAAGGGCGGCATGATGTAGCCGAAGGATCGGATGAAGGCGTCGCTGTCACGGATGATTTGATTGACGGTGGAGCGTTTCATTATTGTCTCCGCACGTCTCTGAAAGGAAGTGGCTGATCTTATATTTTTGATGTTTGTTATGGGCTTGCGTGGCGAAGATGATCTTCGTGCCGTGTCGCGCACCGCGATCCGGCGCTGGTCAAATTCTTTCCAGTCCGAATATGGTTCGGTCACAAGATTGGTCCGATGCAGAGCAGAGATCGCGCCACGAGACGGCCCGAGATGACTGATAACCCATTTGCCGTTGAGGTCGAACATCGGATCGGTCTTTCCTCAGTGGTTACATCCGCTCTTCGGCAACCTTGTCGAACAGCGACGCGCGGGCTGGGTCGAAGCCGATCTTCAACTTGTCGCCTTCATGCACGTCTTCCTGCCCGTCCATGCGGAAAGCGGAAAGTCCTGCCCTGCGAATCTTGGTCCAGACGAGGGTGTCCGATCCCATCGGTTCGACGATCTCGACCTCGATATCGGCGCGGAATGGCATCCAGTCGGCCAGATCACCCGACGACAACATGTTCGGGGCGCATGCCGAACCAGGCCGCCCCGCCGGGCCTGCCGTTTGCGGCGAACTGGTAGTTCTTGAGGTCGATCTTGGCGTCCTTGCTGGTAAAGCGTGTTGCCGACAACTTCACCTTCCAGAAAATTCATCGCGGGCGAGCCGATGAAATCGGCGACGTATTTGTTGACCGGCCGGTTGTATATCTCATGCGGGTCGGCCAGTTGCTGGATCAACCCGCCCTTCATGATCGCGATGCGGTCGGCCAGCGTCATCGCCTCGACCTGATCGTGGGTGACGTAGATCATCGTGTTCTTCAACTGCTGGTGCAGGCGCTTGATTTCGACCCTCAGATCGGCGCGCAGCTTGGCGTCGAGGTTCGATAGCGGCTCGTCGAACAGGAACACATCGACGTCGCGCACCAGCGCCCGACCGATGGCGACGCGCTGGCGCTGGCCACCCGAAAGCGCACCGGGCTTGCGGTTCAGAAGCGGCTCGATCTGCAGTATCGCGGCGGCACGGGCGACGCGTTTTTCGATCTCGGCTTTGGGCATCTCGGCGTTCTTCAGCCCGAAGGACAGGTTCCCCTTCACGCTCATCTGCGGATACAGCGCGTAGGACTGGAACACCATGCCGATGCCGCGCTTTGACGGTTCGGCCCAGGTGACGTTTTCGCCCTTGATGAAGATCTGCCCAGCCGAGCACGTCGAGCAGTCCGGCGATGCAGTTCAGCAGCGTGGACTTGCCGCAGCCGGACGCGCCGAGCAGGACAAGAAACTCGCCCCTGCCCGATCTCTAGGTTCAGGTCGCGCAGCACCTTTGACCGCGCCAAAGTTGAGGTCGAGATTTCGGATCGAGACGCTGGAGTTATCCATTGGTAGTGTTCAGCCTTTCACAGCACCAGCGGCGATGCCGCGCACGAAGAGTTTGCCGGAGACGAAGTAGATGATCAGCGGGACCGCGCCGGTCAGAAGGGTCGCGGCCATGTTGACGTTGTATTCCTTGACGCCCTGCACCGAGTTGACGATGTTGTTCAGCTGCACCGTCATCGGGTAAAGGTCGGGCTTGGTGTAGATCACGCCGAACAGGAAATCGTTCCAGATGCCGGTGACTTGCAGGATGATCGCCACGACGAAGATCGGCAGCGACATCGGCAGCATGATCTGGAAATAGATGCCCCAGAACCCGGCCCCGTCGACACGCGCGGCCTTGAACAGTTCCTCGGGGACAGAGGTGAAGTAGTTGCGGAACAGCAGCGTCAGGATCGGCATGCCGAAGATCGAATGGACGATGCACAAGGCCCGAGTCAGGCTACCATAGAGGCCGATTTCGCGCAGGATGATCACGATCGGGTAGATCATCACCTGGTACGGGATGAAGGCGCCGATGATCAGGATGGTGAAGAACACTTCCGACCCTTTGAAGCGCCAGTTGGCCAGCGCGTAGCCGTTGACTGCTGGCGATGGCGATTGAGAGGACGACCGACGGGATTAGGATGCGGACCGAGTTGCCAAAGCCGCGCGACAGGCCGTCGCAGTTGATACCGGTGCAGGCGGTGGACCAGGCTTTGACCCAGGGCTCAAATGTGATCTCCAGCGGCGGACCGAAGACATTGCCCATGCGGATTTCCGGCATGCCCTTCAGCGATGTCACGATCATCACGTAAAGCGGCAGCAGGTAGTAGACCGAGACCAGCAGCAGCGTGCCGTAAAGGAAGATATTGCCGCGCGAGAACCGCTTCCTGGGCTTCGGACCTTGCGGTCCGTCCAACAGGTCGCGCACGGCATCAAGGGCCACGCCCGTGGTGGCGAGGGTTGCCGGGATTAGCCATGCTTCCTGCCCCCAAATTCGAGATAGGCCCAAGGGATGAGGACGATCACGACGGCCAGAAGCATCATGGATGACGCCGCGAAGCCCTGCCCCAGGTTCTGGCTGAGAAACATCTTGTCATAGACATATTTCGCCGGCACTTCCGAGGCGATGCCCGGCCCGCCAGAGGTTTGCGCAACCACAAGGTCGTAGATTCGCACGATGCCCGACGTGATCAACACCAGCGAGGTAATGATCACTGGACGCAACATCGGGATGACGACGAAGACATAGGTTTTCCACATCGGAATACCGTCAACGCGCGAGGCTTTCCAGATTTCGTCATCGATGCCGCGCAGACCCGCCAGCATGATGCACATGATCAGCCCGGTACCCTGCCAGAGCCCGGCGATCAGGATACCGTAGATCACGATATCGGCGTTGTAGAGCGGATCGAATGTGAAAGCTTTCCCAGCCCATTTGCCGCACGATATTCTGGACGCCGAACTCTGGGTTCAGAATCCATTGCCAGACAAGGCCGGTAACGATGAACGACAGCGCAAAAGGGTAAAGGAAAGATCGTGCGAAAGGCACTTTCGAACCGGATCTTTCGGTCAAGCAGAGCTGCCAGAAGAAAACCGATGGTGAGGCTGAGGATCATCGAGCAAAACCCGTAGATCGCAAGGTTTTCAATCGAAATGATCCACCGATTGGTGCCCCAGAGCCGCTCGTACTGATCGAGCCCGACAAAATCGAGCTTCGGCAACAGCTTTGAGCTGGTGAAGGAATGCAGGATCGTCCAAGCCGAGCAACCGACAAAGATGACCATCGCGGTCATCACCATCGGGATCGAGGCGATCTTCGCGTTGAGGTTCTTGAGCAGTTTCAGCGGCGGGCGTGGCGCTGGCGCCGCCGTCGCTGACGGCTGATCGGCAACTGCCATCGATTACGTCTCCTGTTGCGCCTGAACAGGGACCGCCGAACCGGCGGGGTTAAACCGTGGACCCGGCCAGCGGTCAGCCGGGTCCGTCGGTTTGTCAGATCAGTCTGCGTCAGCGATGATCGCCCGCGAACCGCGCTTGCGCGTCGGCCGCCGTGATCGACGGATTGTTCCAGAACTCGACCATCAGATCGTCGATCTGGCCTTGCGTATCGGGCGACATGGTCTGGTTCGGATCGGGCAGGATGTTACCACCTGCCAAGTATCGCGAGACCCTTTCTTCATGCAGTCGTTCGCGGCTGCAAGGTCGACATCGCCGCGGATCGGCAGTGAGCCTTTCTTGAGGTTGAAAGCAACCTGCACCTCTTTTGAGACCAGCAGCGACGCCAGCTCCTTTTGCGCTGTCTCGATTTCAGGATCGTCTACTTTCGGGAAAATAGAACGCGTCGCCGCCGGTCGAGATCACCTCGTTCACGCCCAGACCCGGCAGGCAGGTGTAGTCCTCGCCGGCCACCTGGCCGGCGACCTGAAACTCGCCTTGCGCCCAGTCGCCCATGATCTGGCCGCCAGCCTGCACCGGTGATGACCAGATTGGTGGCCTGGTTCCAGTCCTGAACGTTGGATTTCGCCGCAAATCCGCGCGCGTTCGCGGCAGCCTCGAACACCTTGGCGAATTCCGGGCCCGGCGGCCGCGTCGGCATCCTTGTCGATATAGACCTTGGACCAGGCATCCTGCCCGGCGATGGCAATCGCCATCACTTGGAAAGCGCCGGTGGATTGCCAGGACTGCTGGCCAATGCGCCAGCGGGATCTTGCCAGCGGCCTCCAGCGCTGGAGCGGCGGCGACGAATTCGTCCCAGTTGCGTTGGCACCGGCGATGCCGGCATCGGCAAAGGCCTTGTGGCTGAGCCACAGCCATTGCCACGAGTGGATGTTGACCGGTGCGCAGTAGATACGGCCGTCGATCGTGCAGACGTCCAGCAGCGAAACGGGGTTGACGATGTCGCGCCAGCCTTCGGCCTCGGCGATGTCGGTCAGGTCCAGCATCAGACCGGCTTCGACCAGTTCCTCGGCCTGGCGTCCGTGATTGAATTGCGTCGCCCCCATCGGATCACCGCCGATGATCCGGCTGATCATGATCGGACGCGCAACGCCGCCAGATCCGGCGATCGCGCCATCGACCCAGTGTTGCTCGGTCTTTTCGTTGAACGCCTTGGCCAGTTCCGCGACCGCAGCGGCCTCGCCGCCCGACGTCCACCAATGCGTGACCTCAAGATCGACCGCGCCGACGGTCGTTGCCGAACAGATCGCCGTCGCACCCACAAGTGCTTTCATCAATTTCATCTATCGTCCTCCCGTGGATTTCTGAAACGTTATAGCTCAGCCTATATCGTTATAGATTTTTCGTTCAAACTGGATTTTGATCGCGTTCCGCTTATAGGCCGAAAGTATGTCAGCACTCGGCGAAGCCTCAAAGAGAAAATTGCGCGTCGGCGCTGGTTAGCGCTAACGAATACTAGGCAACCTTGATGTTTGATTGCGACGATTTCCACTGGTGCGCTGGCGGATCATGGCAGCTTGACGTTGCTTTCGCCGGGATGGCCGACGTCTGCCGCGATGACTGATTCGCCCCGCACGCCCGGAAAAGTGGCCCCCCTGCCTGCAGGCGAGAGGCCGACGCTCAAGACCATCTCTCGGCTGACCGGGCTGGCGGTTGCCACCGTTTCGCGGGCGCTGCACGATGCGCCCGACATTGGCAGCGACACCAAGCGCCGTGTACAGGAAACCGCAAACCGCATCGGATACCGTCCGAACCGCGCGGGCGTACGGCTGCGGACCGGCAAGACCAACGTGATTTCGCTGGTGCTCTCGACCGATCACGACATGATGAACCACACCGCGCGGCTGATCTCATCACTGGCCGGAGAACTGCGCGGCACCCCTTACCACATGATCGTGACGCCCTATTTCCCATCCGAGGATCCGATGCTTCCGGTCCGCTACATTGTCGAGTCCGGATCTGCCGATGCGCTGATCCTGAACCAGACAGAACCCGAAGATCCGCGCGTCGCCTACCTGATGCGCCAGAATTTCCCCTTCGCGACGCACGGCCGGACGAAGTGGTGCGCGGATCACGCCTATTACGATTTCGACAATACCAGGTTTGCCGAGGTCGGAATTGAGGAACTGGCCCGTCGCGGCCGCCAATCGGTGCTGATGGTCGCCCCGCCTGCCCGCCAGAACTATGGACGGAACATGATCGAAGGGGCGCAGCGGCGCGCGCACGACCTTGGCATTGCGTGCACGGTACTGCCGGAGGCAAATTCGGACAGTGCAAGCGCCGAGATAGAGGCCGCCTTCGCTGATTATTTTGCCGAGCATCCGGAAACCGACGCGGTGCTGTGCGGATCGACCACCGCGACGATGGCGGTGGTTGCGAGAGCAGAGGATATGGGCCAGACCATCGGCGAAGACCTCGATGTTTTCGCCAAGGAGGCAATCCCCTTCCTGCAAAGGTTTCGCCGCGCGATCCTGACTGTGCATGAGGATGTCGCCACCGCCGGAGGCTTTCTGGCCCGTGCTGCGATCAGGCGGATCGAGGACCCTGCGAAACCACCGATGCAAGGTCTGGAATCGCCGAAATTCGAGCTTTAGGCGTCGACGGCAGTCGCGGACCGGTCCGACTGGGATCGCCGCAGCGACACCAAACTGCCGAGCGGTTTCTTGTTTACATTGTCAATCGGTTTGGAAAGGCTATGGGCATCGGGTCCGGCCCACATGACTCCTGTCGCTTGGGACCGGCAAACGGGAGGAAAGATATGCAACGACGCAGAGTACTGAATTTCGTCGCCGCCGGGGCACTGGCAGCCGGCGCGCTTGGCCTGTCATCGGCGGCAGCGCTGGCACAAGAGATTACCCTACGGCTGCACCAGTTCCTGCCGCCGGTCGCCACTTTGCCGGCAAAGGTCCTTAAACCCTGGGCCGAAGATCTGGAGGCATCCTCGGGTGGGCGCATCAAGATCGAACATTTCGATGCCATGGCACTTGGCGGGCGACCGCCGGAGTTGATGGATCAGGCGGTGGACGGTGTGGTCGATATCGCAATGACGCTTGGCGGCTACACGCCCGGCCGTTTCCCGCGCAGTGAAGTGTTCGAACTGCCCTTCATGATGACCGATCCGGTCGCCACTGCGCTGGCCTATCAGCAGATGGTCGAGGAAGATTTCCAGGCCAGTGAATTCTCCAACGTCAAGGTTTTGGCCGCCTGGGTTCATGGCCCCGGCGTGATCCATACCCGCGATGGCGTTTACAAGCTTGAAGATATGGCCGGCAAGCAGATGCGGGGACCAACCCGGATCATCAACGACCTTCTTTCGGAACTTGGCGCGACCCCGGTTGGCATGCCCCTGCCCGGCATTCCGGAGGCCCTGTCCAAGGGCGTGATCAACGGCACGGTAATTCCGTGGGAGGTGACACCCTCGATCAAGCTGGCCGAACTGGTGCACAAGCATACCGAGTTTTCGGGCGATGAGGCGCTTTACACCGCGACCTTCGTGCTGGTGATGAACAAGGCTTCTTACGATGCGCTGCCCGATGATCTGCGCGCGATCCTGGACGAAAATACCGGCGCTGCGCTTTCGGGTTTCGCTGCGCGGGTCATGGATGAGGCCGACCGGCCGGGGCGCGAGATCGCCGAGAATATGGGCAATGAAATCACAGTGTTGGACGAGGCGGAGGTCGCGCGCTGGAAAGAGGCGTCTCTGCCCGTGATCGACCGCTGGATCGCCGAGATGGAGGGGCAGGAAATTGACGGCGAGGCCCTGATCGAGCGCGCAAAGGCGCTGATCGCCGAGAATGGCGGCTGATCTGGCGCTTCACGGTGGCCATGCGCGCCACCGGGCGCTATCACGAATGCACCGGGCCGGAAGCACCGCTTTCGGCCCGGATCGCGCATAAGGGAGCGGCCTGACCGGGGCCGGGGGATGTGGACAGAAAACTCGCCGTGTTTTTCGAGGGGCTGGCCCGGCTGACGGCTTACGCCGGCGGGCTGGTGCTGCTGGGCATCGTCGTGATGACATGCCTCTCGATCACCGGGCGGGCACTGGGCAGCGCCGGAATGGCACTGGGCCCGATCCCCGGCGATTTCGAACTGGTGGAGCTTGGTATCGGGTTCGCAATTTTCGCGTTTCTGCCTTGGTGCCAGATCAAGCGCGGCCATGCGACCGTGGATCTGTTGCAGCCGCGTTTTGGGCGGCGGATGAATGCGGCCATTGATTTCACCTCGGATCTTTTGATGTTCATCGCGGCGGCCCTGATCGGCTGGCGGTTGTGGCAAGGGATGCTGGACAAGAAAGGCTATTCGGAAACCACGTTTATCCTGCAATTCCCGGTCTGGATCGCATATGCCGTTGCCCTGATCGGGGCGGTGGTTTTTGTGGCGGTCAGTTTCTATTGCGTCTGGCGGTCCGGTCGTGCGTTGGCAGGCGGGCGGTCATGAGCAATTTCGAGATCGGCCTGTGGTCGTTTCCGGTGCTGCTGGTGCTGATATTTCTTAGGATTCCCATAGGCTTGGCAATGCTGGCGGTCGGGTTTGTGGGCAACTACACCGTCACCGGCTCGACCGGGATGATGCTGAGCCAGATGAAGCATCTGGTTTATGGCACCTTCTCAAGCTACTCGCTTTCGATCATTCCGCTGTTCCTGCTGATGGGTCAGTTTGCGACGCTAAGTGGCATGTCTGCTTCACTTTTCAAGGCCGCAGAGGCTTGGCTTGGCCATCGAAAGGGCGGCGTGGCGATGTCGGCAATCGGGGCTTGCGCGGGGTTCGGGGCGATCTGCGGATCGTCGCTGGCAACCGCTGCCACGATGGGCCAGGTGGCGCTGCCGGAACTGCGCCGGTATGGCTATTCGGGGCCGCTGGCTACGGGCACTTTGGCAGCTGGCGGGACGTTGGGTATATTGATACCCCCCTCGGTAATCCTTGTTATCTATGCCATTTTAACCGAACAGAACATCGCCAAGCTGTTTGTTGCGGCGTTCATCCCCGGTATTCTGGCGGCCATCGGCTATATGATCTGCATCGCGATCTATGTGCGGATTGTTCCGAACTCTGGCGGGGTTCAGGAGCGGATGGGATATACTTTACGATTTCAAGGCGTTAGCGGCAGTCTGGCCGGTGTTGCTGATCTTCCTGGCGGTGGTTGGCGGGATTTATGGCGGCATCTTCACGCCCACAGAGGCCGCCGCCGTGGGGGCGGCCGGGACCGGGCTGATCGCGCTGTTCTCGGGTGAGTTGAACCTTAAGAAGACCGGCCAAGCCATTCTGGCGACATGCAAATTCCACCGCAATGATCTTTCTGATCGTGCTGGGGGCTGCGTTCTTCAATGGCTTTCTGGCGCTGACCCAAGTGCCCCAGCATACCGCCGAATGGGTCGGCGCGCTGGGGCTTTCGCCGTGGATCATTCTGGCCGTCGTGCTGCTGCTTTATCTGGCGTTCGGTTGCATAATGGACAGTCTTTCCATGATCTTACTGACCGTTCCTATCTTCTTTCCGATCATGATGGTGCTGGATTTCGGGATGAGCGCCGAGGATTTCGGGCTGTGGTTCGGGATTCTGGTGCTGATCGTGGTCGAGGTCGGGTTGATCACGCCGCCGGTGGGGATGAATTTGTTTGTTATCAACTCGATGGCCCGCGATATCCCGATCGGCCAGACCTTCCGCGGGGTGTTTCCGTTCGTGCTGACCGACATCGTGCGGGTGGTGATCCTGACGGCGTTTCCGCCGATCACGCTGGGGCTGGTCTGGCTGATCTACTAGGGCGTGTTGTACGCGATGTTGTATGCTTTATCTTAAAACATTCAAAAATGTTGTACGCTTTGTTGTACAACATTTTGCCTAGCGCGGGGCCATGCGGATCGCGCCGTCAAGGCGAATGACCTCGCCGTTCAGCATCGGGTTCTCGACGATGTGGCGGGCCAGCGCGGCGAATTCCGACGGATCGCCGAGGCGCGGCGGAAACGGCACTTGCGCGCCGAGCGAGTCCTGAACCTCTTGCGGCAGACCTTGCAGCAGCGGGGTCAGGAAGAGGCCGGGCGCGATGGAGCAGACGCGGATGCCGACGCGCGCCAGATCGCGGGCCATCGGCAGGGTCATGCCGACGATGCCGCCCTTGGACGCGGCGTAGGCCACCTGCCCGACCTGCCCCTCATAGGCCGCGACCGAGGCGGTGTTGACGATCACGCCGCGCTCGCCGTCCGGACCGATCGGGTCGTTCGCGGCCATGATCGCGGCGGCCTGTGAGGCGCAGTTGAAACTGCCCAGCAGGTTGACGCGTGATGACCTTCGCGAAACAGCTCGGGATCATGCGGTTCGCCGCGCGAGACGGTCTTGGCGGCGGGGCCGATCCCGGCGCAGTTGACCAGCACCCGCAAGCGGCCCTGGCAGCGCGGCGAGTGTTGCGAACCCGGCGCGCGACGCTGGCGGGATCGCTGACATCGACCTCGGCAAAGCCGCCGTCGAGTTCTGTCGGCCACTGTGACGCCCGGCCTCGCCGTTCCAGATCGAAGATCGCGACCTTCGCCCCGGCTTCGGCCAAGGCGCGCGCCACCGCTGCGCCCAGCCCGGAGGCGCCGCCGGTGACCACCGCTGTCATGTCGTTGTTGATCTGCATCGCTTTGTCCCCCTCTTTGGTTGGCGGCATCGTTTCGCAGAGCGAACCGGCTGGCAAGCCGCAAATCGCGGATCGCGCTCAGGCGGCCGCCGCCGACCGGGGCCAGCGCCTTCATCGCCGCGTATTGCGACAGGAACACCTGGCCGGTCATTTCCTCAAGGAAATGCGAGCGTTGCAGACGGTCCATGACCGGGCCCTTGACCTCGGACGAGGTGCAGCCGGATGCCCATGCTGTCGAGCCGGTGGTTGATCGCCTCGAGGCTTTCCAGCGCGCTGAGGTCGATCTGGTTCACCGCCGAGCACATCAGCACCACGTCGGTCAGCGCCTGTCAGTCGGCCTCGACGCGGTTCAGCAGGTAATCCTCGAGATAGCGCGCGTTGGCGAAATAGAGGTTTTCGTCGATCCGGAGGGTCAGCAGCTCCGGGTCGGGTCAGCACCTTGTGGCGGTTGATGTTGCGGAAGTGCTCGGTGCCCGGGCACAAGCCCGACCTCGGCGATATGGGGGCGCGACGAGCGGTAGAGATAGAGCAGGATCGACAGCAGCACGCCCGGCCGAAACGCCGATCTCGACCCCGAAGGCCAAGGGTCAGCAGGATCGTGGCGGCGACGGCGGCGAAATCGGCGCGTGGAATAGGCCCAAGCTGCGTTTGAGGATCGAGAAATCGACCAGAGACAGCACCGCGACGATGATCGTGGCGGCCAGCGTGGCCATGGGCAGGAAGTAGATCAGCGGGGTCAGCGACAAGCGCCGCGACCGCGATGCCGATGGCGGTGAAGGCCCCGGCGGCCGGGGTTTCGGCGCCGGCGTCGAAGTTGACCACCGAGCGCGCAAAGCCGCCGGTGACCGGGATAGCCGCCCGACACGGCGGCGGCGATGTTCGAGGCGCCGAGGCCGATCAGTTCCTGATCCGGGCTCGATGCGCTGGCGCTTTTTGGCCGCGAGCGTCTGCGCGACCGAGACGCTTTCGACAAAGCCGATGATCGAGATCAGAACGGCCGAGCCGAAGAGGCTGGTCCAGATCCCCATGATCGAAGACCGGCAGCGTCAGCGGCGGCAGCCCGCTGGGGATATCGCCGACCACGCCTGACGCCCCAGTCAGCCAGGCCGAGGCCCCAGGTCGCCAGCGTGGTCACAGCGACAGCCGCCACCGGCCCGGCCTTGGCCAGAAGATCGGCCATGCGCGGGCCGAGGCCCAAGCGCCAGCAGGCGCGGTTTCAGCCCCTTGCGGACCCAGAACAGGAAGGCGGTCGCGGCCACCCCGATGACAAGCGTCGGCAGGTTGATCTGGCCCAGATGGGTGCCAGAGGCGAGTGCAGGATTTCGGGCAGGGTGTGGCCCGAGGCCGAGATCCCGAGGATGTGCTTGAGCTGGCTGGTCGCGATCAGGATGCCGGAGGCGGTGATGAAGCCCGCGATCACCGGGTGGCTGACAGGAAATTGGCGAGGAACCCGAGCCGGAACACCCCATCGCCAGCAGCATCGAGCCCCGACAGGAACGCCAGCGTGATCGCGGCGGCGGCGATTTCGGCGGGCGCGGTCAGGCCGAGATTGCCGATGGCGGCGGCGGTCATCAGCGAGACCACGGCGACCGGGCCGACGGCCAGCGCGCGGCAGGTGCCGAAGATCGCGTAGGCCAGCAGCGGCAGGATCGAGGCGTAGAGCCCCATCTCGGCGGGCAATCCGGCCAGCAGCGCATAGGCCAGCGATTGCGGGATCAGCATGATCGTGACGATCACGGCGGCCACCAGATCGCTGGTCAGCGTGTCGCGGTTGTATGTCCTGCCCCAGTCCAGGATCGGCACATACCGAGCCAGCGCACGGGCGCGTGCCTTGATCATCCATGAGAGCCTTGCTTTCCGTCAGAGTGCGCCGGCGTTGCCGACGGGCGCGTTGGTTTAGCCGCAATCTGGCCTGCGCCGCCTCGAAAAATCGTTGTCGAGCGCGCGCCGCGTGCGGCAATAGGCCAGCACCGGGCCGGGCAGTTCCTCGCAGCGCCGTGGCGAACGGCGGCGATATCGTCGGCTTCCATCATGCCGGGCCGGATCGGGATGTAGCGCGTCTCGATCCTTGCGGTCTTGGCGACCTGCTCGATGATCTTCATAATCGGGCTGATCCAGCGCCTCGCCGTCGGGGCGGTTGCAGATCACGCTTTTGAAGCCCGTCGCCGCGATGAGCGGCACATCTTCAGGGCCGATCTGGCCGGCGACCGAGTAGTTGTCGGTGATCTTCTTGATATCCATGCGCGTTGCTTTCTGTATGGGTCAAAGCGTGTTGACCGGCACCTTGAGGAAGGTCTTGCCGTCTTTGTCTGCTGGCGGCATGTCGCCCGCCCGCATGTTGACCTGCAGCGACGGGATGATCAGCCGCGGCATGTCCAGCGTGCGCATCGCGCTCGGTGCGGAACTTGACGAACTCCTCGCGGCTCTTGCCGCCGCCGACGTGGATGTTGTGGGCCTTTTCCTCGGCCACGGTGGTTTCCCACTGGATGTCGCGGCCGTTCGGGCCGTAGTCGTGGCACATGAACAGCCGCATCTCGTCGGGCAGCGCCAGCACCTTCTGGATCGAGTCGTAGAGCATCGCCGGCATCGCCGCCGGGGAAATCGGCCCGCGCCGAGCCGCCATCGGGCATGAACAGCGTATCGCCGACGAAGGCCGCGTCGCCGACCACATGGGTCATGCAGGCGGGGGTGTGGCCGGGCGTGTGCATCGCGAACGCCTGCATGTCGCCGATCTTGTAGGTGTCGCCGTCCTCGAACAGCCGGTCGAACTGCGAGCCGTCGCGCTGGAACTCGGTGCCTTCGTTGAAGACCTTGCCGAAGGTGTCCTGCACCACGGTGATGTTGCGCCGATGCCGATCTTGCCGCCCAGCTTCTCCTGGATATAGGGCGCGGCGGACAGGTGGTCGGCATGGACATGGGTCTCGATCAGCCATTCGAGCTTGAGGCCGTTGTTCTCGACGTAGGCGATGATCTCGTCGGCGTGTTCATAGGTGATGCGGCCGGCGGCATAGTCGATGTCCATCACCGAATCGATCATCGCGCAGGCGGTCGAGCCGGGTCCTTGACCACGTAGGTGATCGTGTTGGTGGCCTCGTCGAAGAACGCCTTCGACCTCGGGTTTCACAGTCATATCAACGGGATAATTGGCCATGTTCAGGTTCCTTTGCAGCATGTCAGTTGCTCGTACCCGGCCCGGTGCGGCCGGTCTGCAGGTTCAGCCGCATCAGGTAGCGGGCGATCAAAGGCCCACCACCAAAGCGGCGAAGAAGATCAGCACGTCGATCCGGCCGGTGCCCAGCGACCGGCAGCGCGGCGCCCGGGCAGAACCCGGCGATGCCCCAGCCGATGCCGAACACCGCCGACCCGCCACCAGCTTGGCGTCGATGACGCGGCTGGTCGGCACGTTGAAAGCGGGCTCGAAGACCGGCGCGCGGGCGGCGGAACACCAGCCGGTAGCCGAGGCCCGCGACCACCACGGCCCCGCCCATCACGAACGCGAGACTGGGATCCCAGGTTCCGGCAACATCGAAGAAGTTCAGCACTTTCGCCGGGTTCGCCATGCCCGAGATCGAGATGCCGAGCCCGAAGATCAGGCCGATGACGTATATGACGATCAGTTTCATGCTCAGGCTCCGATCACGTGACGAATGACATAGACGGTGATCGCGGTGGTCGCCATGAAGGTCAGCGTGGCCACGATCGAGCGGCGCGACAGCCGCGCCATGCCGCAGACACCGTGCCCCGAAGTGCAGCCCGACCCGAAGGTGACGCCGATCCCGACGATCACGCCGCCGACGATCAGCATCGCAGCTTGAAACCGGGGTCACGATCTCTGGCCATGTCCCGGTGAACGCAAGATAGACCGCGGGCGCGGAAATCATGCCCGCCAGCAGGGCCGCGCGCCACGCCCAGTCGCTGGACGAGGACGGTGCGATAAAGCCCGCAAGGATGCCGGTTGCGCCGAAGATGCGGCCCTGAAACGCCATCAGCAGGACCGAGGCAAGGCCGATCAGCAGGCCGCCGATCAGCGACGCCCAGGGGGTGAATTCTGTCATCGGCTTACATCCGGCAGGTGTTGACGCCGACGAACCCGGTAGATCGGGCAGAACCCGAACACCGCTGTCAGCGCAAGAATGGCGCCGACGATCACCGCGCCCCATGTCAAAAGCGCGCTTCCGGCGCCAAAGCCCGAAACAAAGGGCAACAGGATCAGGATAACCCCGACAACGCCCCGGATGATACGATCGATACTTCCCATATTGAGTGTCATGGCTTGGTTCCTCTGTTCGTCGCAGGTTTCAGATAGGGTATCATATTGGCGTCTTCTGTGAGAAAGTCACATAAATATTCAATTTCACGAAGATGTTGAAAGTGCCGTAAGGGCAGGCTCGTCGATCAGCCTGTAGCTTCGCCGCGCGAAAGTTCAACCCAGCCGCGGCGCTGAAATTCCTGCAACTGGCGCGAAATCACTTCGCGCGCGGTGCCAAGTTCGGCGGCAAGTTGCTGATGCGTGGCGCGAACAATATGGCTATCATCCTGCAATTCCAGCAGCTTCTGCGCCAGCCGGATGTCGACGCGGCGAAAGGCAATCTCGTCGATCACATAGAAACAGATCGGTTATGCGCCGGCTGTAGGCGGAAAACACGAAATCGCGGAAGCTTTTCGAGGTCGCGATCAGCTCATCGAACACGCGCGCGCGGGATCGCGACCGCCTGCACATCGGTTTCGGCGATGCCTTCGGCGGAATAGTTTTCATAGGCCAGCAGGCTTGCGGTGGTCAGAACGCAGCTTTCCCCGGCATGGACGCGGTAAAGCACGATTTCTCGGCCGTTGTCGGAGACCTGCTGCACCCGCACCGTGCCCGACAACAGCAACAGCAGGTTTTCCGGCCGCTTGCCCGCACCGAACACGCGCTCTCCCTTGGCGACGGCGACGATGCGGGCACGCTCGGTCAGGCGCTGCCTGAGCGGCGGCTCAAGCTTTTCCAGCCCCTCGAAACGGGAAATCCAATCCATCGCTGAGGCTCCTTGGCGCGGTGGTGCCCCGCGCTATTGCCCGGCGGCTTCGCGCGCGATGCCATCGAGCAGGGTCTGGACTTCCTGCATCGGGCCGTCGGGCATGTTGCGATAGCCGATCTGCACGGCGCCGTCCACATCGGTCACGAAGATCGAATAGGGGCAATGGGCGATGTTGCCGAGGTCGGCCTCCATCACCTTGCGTGAGACGACGGCCGAACAGAACAGGAAGATGTCGGCGGCGTCGAAAAGTTTCACGTCGAGCCGACATCGGCGGCGGTACGCGCCAGCATCTCGCCGGTATGGGACGACATAGTCGACCACCAGCCCCTGCCCGACGATGGCGCTTTCCAGCGCGAAGGTGGCATCGTCGAACGAGCCGTCGAAATCGTAGGTGGTGGCGTCTTGCGCCAGAGCCGGTGCCGCGATGAGTGCGGCGGCGGCGGTTGCGATATGCCATTTGTGCATGTTCAGCCTCCCTTGATGATGGTTTAGCCTAGGCCTGTTGCAAGGCTATCACTTTGACGCATGTCAAGCAGCGCGAATTCGCACAGGGATAGCGCGATGGGTTACCAGACGTCGGGGGTGATGCCCTGTTCCTCGAGCCGCTTGAACTTGTCTTGCAGGAAGCGCTGGAACGGCTGTTCGTTGTGCTGGCCGGTGACGACGTATTCCAGCGATGAGAGGTAATGGAACGGTTTCAGAAGGCCCGGCATGCGGAACGCCTCGGCCTCGAAAAAGTTGGCGGGCGAGCCATCTTCGAGCGGTGAAGATCAGCGTGGTCGGGGTGAAGTTGACGCCCCATTTCGCGGCCAGTCGCTTCTTCGGGCAGCGCTTCGCCGTCGAAATCGACCACCTCGCGCGAGCCCCAGAGATCAAGCTGGATGACGACGAAATGCGCGGTGAGGTAATCGACGATTTCCGCCTTGGCGAAGTTGACATCGTGCAGTTCGCGGCAGTAGGGACAGCCGGCCTGTTCGATCAGCACCATCAGGTGTTTGCCTTCGGCGGCGGCGTCGGCCAGATCCTCGGGCATGTCCAGAAAGCTGTCGAGGAACCAGTCCTGCTTGTGCAACCCGTCATCGCCAAGCCGCGCCTCGGCCCAGACCGGCGAGGCCAGTGCGGTGGCTGCGGCGGTGGCAAGCAGACTGCGGCGGGTCAGCATGGTCGATCCTCCCTGATCACAGCATAGCATGATGCCGCGGCCAGGTGGAAATCAACAAAAAGGGCGGCCCGTGGACGGGGCCGCCTCAAGTTTGCTGACGCTTTGGTCAGGGAGGTCAGTTACCGAAGGACGCCAGGTAGGCGGTGATCGCCTTGATGTCGTCGTCCTTCTTCAACCCTGCAAAGGTCATTTTGGTTCCCTTGATGTAGTTGCGCGGGTTGGTCAGGAATTCGGCCAGGGTCGCATCGGTCCAGACCAGCCCGCCCTCGCCCGCCGCGTTCATCGGGTTGGAGTATTTGAAACCCTCGGGCAGGCCGCCGGCGGTGCGGCCCAGCACGCCGTTCAGTTCCGGGCCCACCTTGTTCTTGGCGCCCTCGCCGATCTGGTGGCAGGCCTTGCATTTCTTGAAGACTTTCTCACCGGCGGCGACCAGTTCGGGATCGGGCGCAGCTGCTGCGGGGGCAGCTTCGGCGGCCGGTTCCGCGGGTGCTGCGGGTTCCGCTGCGGCCGTTTGTTCGGCTGCGGGGGCTGTATCGGCTGCGGCATCCTCTTCGGTCTCGGGCGTCACGTCCAGAACCGAGGCGTGCATGGTGATCTTCACCGTCGTCCTTGCAGTTTTCCATGCAGGGCTCGGCCCAGAAACGCGGCCTCGGCGGTTTCGCGGTCGTCGACGATGAAGCCATCGGCGTTGGGCATTTCGACCTCGAGGAAGTTCTCGTTCGACAGCACGAAATCATCCTCCACCAGGTCGTTGGAATAGAGGATGTAGGCGATGATCGCATAGACCTCGATCGGGTCGCAGCGTCTGCGCGCTGCCAAAGGGCATCGAGCGGTGCACATAGTCCCAGGTCGTCGACAGATAGGGCCAGTAGGAGCCGACGGTTTTCACCGGATCCTTGCGCGCCAGCGTGCCCTCGCCGCCCGCCAGTTTCGGCCAGTTGTCGACGCCTTCGGCAAATTCGCCGTGGCACGAGGCGCAGTTCTCCGAGAACATCATCTCGCCGTCCTCGACCGAGCCCGACCCGCGCGGCAGGCCGGTGCCATCGGGCGACACATCGAGGTTCCAGGCGGCGATTTCTTCGGGCAGGGCGGGGCGGCCAAGGCCCAGCTTTTCGGCCAGACCGGGGTTGCAATGTGGCGAGCCAGCGCGGTGCCGATGACCAGAAGGTTAGGATACTTCGACATTCTCGGCCTCTCCGGTTTCCTTGACCCACCAGGTCTGGATGCAGTTGTTGTGATAGATCGAGTTCTCGCCGCGCACCTCGCGCAGCTGGTCTTGGTCGGCTGGACATAGCCGGTTTCGTCCATCGCGCGCGATTGCAGCAGCATTTCCGAGCCGTCCCAGTGGTGTCGAGGTAGAAGCGGGTCAGCGCCATCGGCTCGCCGGGCTTGGCCAGCCGCGCGGTTTCCCAGGTCTTGCCGCCATCCTTGGAGACATCGACGCGGGTGATCGCGCCGCGGCCCGACCATGCCAGCCCGGTGATGACCAGCGGCCCGGGCCCGTGGGTGATCGGGGCCTGCGGGCTGGGCGAGGTGACGACGGATTTGGCGTCCATCACCCAGGTCCATTTGCGCGACTGTGCCGTCGGCCAGCGTATCGGTGTATTTCGAGGTTTCCTCGCGGCTTTCGACCGGGCCTTCCATCACTTCGATCCGGCGCAGCCACTTGACCCACATGTTGCCTTCCCAGCCGGGCACGACCAGACGCACGGGATAGCCGTGTTCCTTGCGCAGCGCCTCGCCATTGGCCTTGAACGCGACCAGCACATCGTCGAGCGCCTTTTCCATCGGGATCGAGCGGCCGTTCGAGGACGCGTCAGCGCCCTCGACATAGACCCATTTGCCCTCGGGCTTGACGCCCGCCTCTTCCAGCAGCGTGCGCAGCGGCACGCCGGTATATTCCATGTTGTGGATCATGCCGTGGGTGAACTGCGCGCCGTTCAGCTGCGCGCCGGCCCATTCCATGCCGGTATTGGCCGCGCATTCGCAGAAGATAGACGCGGTTATCCGGGGGAAGCGCTCCAGATCTTCGTAGGTGAAGACCAGCGGCTGATCGACCAGGCCGTTGATCATCAGCCGGTAGTCGTGCTTGGCCAGGTCGATCGCGCCCGAATGGTGGCGCTCGAACGCGCAGCCCTGCGGGGTGATGGTGCCGTCCAGCGCATGGATCGGCGTGAAGTTGATCGAGCAGATCGTGTCGGCGGTCAGCCATTCGCACATTGCGGCGGATCACATCGGCCTCGTACTCGATCGGCAGGCCGTAGGGCGTTTCATCGACGCCGTCGCCAAAGCCGCTGGCCCAGGGCTGCACCTCGGTGATCAGCGGATCGGGCGGACTTGGGCGCGCGCGGCCGTCGCTGGCAGCGACAGCCCCGGCACCCGCGGCGGCGGCACCTTTCAGGAAGGCGCGGCGGGAATTTGGTGTTGGATCTCAGACATCGTCTCTGCTCCTTCGTATCTTAAGCCGTTCGACGACTTGCACGGATTGGTTCGGTTCGATGCTGACGGTGCCCTGCTTCTTGATGTGGCTTTCGACCACGTCCCAGATCGGCGGGCCTTCGGTGCCTTCGTTGACGCTGGCCCAGCCCGCGACGACATAGGTCTTGGCCGGGTCGATCAGCTCGCCCGTTTTCAGCAGCGTCATCTCGGTGATCCGGCTGCCCTGCGGCTGGGTCACGTCGATCCGGTAGCCCATGCCGCCGACGCGCACCATGTCGCCGCCCTGCTGGTAATAGGGATCGGGGTTGAAGAGGTTGTCGGCCACGTCTTCGAGGATCGATGTGCAGCGTCTCGCCGGTCATCTCGGACCGGTAGGCCTCGGGATAGGTCATCGCGGTGACGTTGAAGATATCCTCGCGGCGTGATGTCCTGCCCCGGCAGCAGCGACGCGCCCCAGCGGAAGCCGGGCGACAGCGCGATATCGGCCTCGCGCTCCTCGATCAGCGCGTTGCAGATCAGGTCGTCCCACGTGCCGTTGAAATTGCCGCGCCGGTACAGCAGCGAGTCGGTGGTGCCGATGACCTCTGACATGTCGGCCTCGTAGGGCGCGCGTTCGGCGTCGATCAGCGCGGCCATGTCCGGATCGGGCGCGATCACGTCCGAGAAGATCGGGATCAGCTTGTGCTTGACCTGCTTGACCTCGCCGCCCTGCACGTCGAGATCGATGCGGCTGACAGGAACTTGCCGTGGCGACCCGCTGGCGATCAGGAGGGTCTTGCCGACCAGCACCGGCTCGGGGAGCGCGTCATGGGTGTGGCCGGTCAGGATCACGTCGATGCCGGGAACATCGGCGGCGAGCTTGCGGTCAACGTCGAAGCCGTTGTGCGACGAGCAGCACCACGACCTCTGCGCCATCGTCGCGGACCTCCTGCACGACCTCGGCCATGCGTTCCTGGCGGACGCCGAAGGACAGGTCCGGGGAACATCCAGCCGGGGTTGGCGATCGGCATGTAGGGGAAGGCCTGCCCGATCACGGCGATCTGCACGCCGCCGCGTTCGAACATCTTGTAGGGCTCGTAGGCGGGTTCATCCCATTCGGCGTCGAAGATGTTGGCGCCCAGGAACGGGAACGTGCAGCTCGTTTTCGACGATCTCGGTCACCCGGTCGATGCCGAGGGTGAATTCCCAGTGGCTGGTCATCGCCTCGACGCCGAGGGCGTTCATCACGTTGACCATGTCCTGCCCGTTGGATTTGCAGCGCCGAGTAGCGATGCCCTGCCAGGTGTCGCCGCCATCCAGCAGCAGCGCATCGGGCCGGTCGGCGCGGATCGCGTTCAGCACGGTCGCGACGCGGTCGAGCCCGCCCATCCGGCCGTATTCCTGCGCCAGCGCCGACGAAATCGACGTAGGTCAGCGCATAGGCGGCGGGGGTGCCGGGTTCGATGCCGAACATCCGCAGGAAATCATCGCCGGTGACATGCGGCGGCTGGCCTTTGCGCGGCACCGACACCAAGGTTGATCTCCGGCTCGCGGAACCAGACCGGTTTCAGCTGCGCGTGGATATCGGTGATGTGCATCAGGGTCACGTTGCCGATGGTGTCGAACTGCAACAGCTGGTCCTGCGTCAGCGCCTGCTGCGCGGCCAGCCGCGACCAGTTGCCAAACCCGCCCGCGCCATAAAGCGCCGAGGCCGCCATGCCGACCTGCAGGAAATCGCGACGAGAGATCATGTGGGCCCCCTTGGCGGTATTTACATGCGGTTATTTGCATATGTTCAGAAAAGAGAAACCCCGCGCCAGTCTCCCGGCGCGGGGTGTTGGCTTAGTTGCGGACCGACGGGCCTTCGACCGACAGACCGTTGCCGCGCGAGGCGACGTAAAGTTCCAGCGCGATGAATTCCGGCGAGCCTTCGGCGAAGGTTTCCGCCACGGGTGTCGCGGACGCAGCCCTTGAAGCGGTTGTGCATCGCCGTTCAGCTTGGTGTTCTTCAGCCGGTAGGCCGGGAAACCGTTGGTCTGGCCCTGGCTCAGATGGTCGGCGCGGATGTAATTGCCGTAGTTGTCTTCGTGGCAATTCGCGCAGGCCAGTTCCAGCTGGCCGTAGCGGGTGTAGTAGATCTCCTTGCCCTGTTCCCAGGTCGACTGCGCCGGACCGTCGATCGCGACGTTCATCGGCATCCCGCGCGAGACAGAGGCCAGATCAGCGCCGTCATGTTGACCATCTCGCCGCCCGACCACTTCCACTCTTCCGCGCCCATCCGGTTGGTGCGGCAGTCGTTGATCTGCATTTCCAGCGTGCGCACCTCGCCCGCGGCTTCGTTCCACTTCGGATAGACCGCGCGGACCCCTGCCATGCTTTCGGGGTCGTCGTGGCACGAGGCGCAGCTCTTGCCCTCGGTGCCTTCGACCTCGGCCCAGGTTTCGCTCGCGGCTTCGACGCCCAGCATGCCGGGGTTGTCGAAATCGTCCATCTGCATCGCCTGGGTTTCGTCGGACGCGGAACACCCAGCCCGAAAAGATCTCGATCGACGTTTTCCATATGATCGGGCGCCGGAGCGCGAACGGTGATCGGGATCTCGCCATTGATGACCAGATTGGCGTCTTCATCCGCTGTGGCAGGCGCCGGAACGACCCCAAGAGCTACCAGAGCTGCCGCAAGTTGCCGCAGTCTTGCCGCTGTGCGCAACATCGTGTTCTTCATTCTTGTTCCTCCCTTAGGCGCCTGCGCAATCAGGCGATCTCGATCGACTTGGCGTCCTCGTAGACCGAGCCGTCATCGTCATACCAGGTGAATTTGAACTCACCGGCTTCCGGCACCTGCGCGTCGAACTCGAAATACGGGTTCGTCGAAATCGCCGGTTCCAGCGTGACGTCGATGACGTTCTCGCCGTTGAACTCGCAGGTGAAGCGGTTGATGATCGAGCGCGGGATCAGGTTGCCGTCGCTGTCCTTGCGCTGACCCGATTCCATCTGGTGGCTGATCAGCGTCTTGATCGTGATGACCTCACCGGCCGCAGCCGTTTTCGGGACTTTCACGCGGGGTTTTGCATCTGCTGCCATTTTATTTCTCCTGAACTCAGCCGCCGCAGCCGCCGATGGTGACCTTGACCTGCGCCGAAGCCTGAATGAATGAACCGTCGGGCATGCGCGCGATGGCGACCACGTCCTGGGTGCCGGCCAGACGCATCCGGGTGGTGGCCGACTGCGACCCGGCGAGCGGACCGAAGTTGAAGGTGACGACCTTCGGCGTCGGGTTGCCCGTTGCAAAGACCGCGATTGCCTCGGCACCCGGTGCATCGACCGACGATCGGCACGGTGTTGCCGTTTTCGGCGATCTCGGGGGCGGTCAGCGTCAGACCGTCGGTTCCCGGTAGCGGCGCCGCCGGTGAATTCCGCAATAGCTTCATCCGCGGCGGCCATGGCGCGGATCGGCAGAAACGATGCCGCCGTTACCCCAAGCCCCAGGGCCAAAGCGTCACGTCGTGTGAGTTTCATGGTTCTCTCCTCAGATCTGTGTCCCTGCCATCACTCTTTGAGCGTCAGCAGGTAGGCAACAACATCTTCGATCTTCTTGCGCCGTCAGCAGCGGCGGCCGAGGTTCTGCGGCACCCTTGCCGGTATAGCCGTCGCCCGGGCGAATGTAAGCCGGTGGTCTTGTAGAACGAGGGCATCATCGAGCCTTCGAACATCATTTTCGCGTTCGCAACGATGCCGCGCAGTTCGGCCTCGGTCCAGCGATCAGCGGCGCCATCAAGCATCGGGGCCGATTCGCCGTGGAACGGCACGATTCGGCACGATCGCCGTGCACGTCGTGGCAGGCAACGCAATTGCCCGACCCCTTGTTCATCACCTCGCGTCCGTCGGCCGGATCGCCCGGCGCACCCGACAGCGACTCTGCCACCGCGCCGTCAACGAACGCTACGTTTTCAGGCATCGTTTCGGCCCAGAGCCCCGCCTGTAGCAACCGCGCAGGCAAGCGTCAAAGTTGTCCGCTTCATGTTTCCTCCCATGAATTGTTTCGCATACCGTAGCGCACGGCAATCCGGTCTGGCAACCACAAATTCAAAAAGTTGAATGCAGATATGCGTTTCCGTATAGCGCCAGCGGGATGCGGGCGTGCATGGCAGACGGTTGGGCGCTTGCGCGGCGCTATTCGACGATGGTCAGGATCTCGTCGAGCGGCTTTTTGATCTTGGCGACACGCGGCACGGTTGCATTGCCAGCCGGGTGGCCGACCGCGATAATCATCACCGGCTTTTCCGAGGCCGGGCGGTCGAGCAACTGATTGAGGAATTTCATCGGATTGGGCGTGTGGGTCAGCACTACCAGCCCGGCGTGGTGCAGGGCGGAAATCAGAAAGCCGGTGGCGATGCCGACGCTTTCGGGGACGTAGTAGTTCTTGAATCGGGTGCCGTCGTCCAGCTCTCCCCAGCGCTGCGCGAAAACGATGATCAGCCAGGGGGCGATATCGAGATGCGGCTTGCTGGCGTCGGTGCCGATCGGTTCCAGCGCCTTGAGCCATTCATCGCCGCCCGCCCCGGCGTAGAACTGCTGCTCTTCCTCTCTCGGCGGCAAGGCGAATGCGGTGCTTGGCGGCGGGCTGCGAGATCGCGACGAAGTGCCATGGCTGGTGATTCGCGCCGCTGGGGGCGGTGCCGGCGGTGCGGATGCAGGCCTCGATCACCGCGCGCTCAACGGGCTGGTCGGTGAAATCGCGGACCGAGTGGCGGGTGCGCATGTGGTTGTAATAGGCCTTGGCCGCCTGCAACCGTTCGGCATCGGTCAGATCAGAGCGGTCGGGAAGCGGCAGGGCCTCATAGGCGATGGTTTCTTTGGCGAACACGGTGGCGCGGTTTCCTTGGATCAGGTGGTTTGGTTTGGTCGCGGCGATCCTATGACAGGATCGGTGGCAAGCCCAAGCGAAAGCTTGCGGCGCCGGGGCGGACGGGGCGAGGGGACCCGAGGGCGCGATGCACCATGACGGGCGAGACGCCGCGTCGGGCTATCTGGGCAAGGAGAGGGCGTTTGAGCAAAGACGCCTTCCGGCTTGAGCGGCGGAATGCGGGCAACAGCTGGGGGCTGGCTAATGTCTTCTGTGGGGGTGCGGTTTCAACGGATCGACGCAACGCTCCAACAAGGATGGCGGGAAGCGGATCTTTGCTGCATCTCGCACGGAGGGCTGCTCAGCGGGACGAAGCGACGGCTCTCTGTCATTTGGTGAATGTCTGCTTCGGCGATACCGGAACGAATGCTGAATTACGCTAAACTGTGGAGCCCGACAAATATGAGCCGTCTAGTAAAAGATGAAAGAGGCCTATCAGTAGCCTCGGAGGCTGGTTCAGTGATGGCGCTCTAGGAACGCGTCGATTTCTGACTGGCTTGGTGGCTCGCCTGCAAATATCTCTACATATTGGCACCCAGCAATCGCCCGTTGAAAACGCGGCTCGGACACATGCATTGAATAGTAGCCTGTCTGGGTCAAGATCACTGTCAGCGCGCGGTAATGGGCGGCGTCACCTGTTCTGCCGAACCGTTCAAACAGGGCTTTGACGGCCGTTAGTCGAACTTCGTCAGTTTGGTCGACAAGGGCTTGCAGCCGCGCATCGTTTCGCGCCCAGTTTCGGATCGCGAGATCGAGAGGCGCATCGAACAGATCATTGTCGATCCAGCAATCGATGAGGTTAAAGAGCGCCGCGCACAGGCTTTGCGCAGGTGCAGCGCACCGTTCAAGGATGATGCCTGTGTTGCGGGTCTGCCAGATGTCGATGATTGCATCATGAAGATCGGACAGGCCCTTGAAATGCCAATAAAAACCCGTGCGCGTCAGGTTGAGCGTTTTGGCAAGCGGCATGATTTTGACCGCCTCAATCCCATCGTTGACGAAAAGATCATAAGCCGCCTCGAGCCAGACCTCCCGGCTTGCGCGTGTTCGAGTGAGTGGAGCATCGTTCATACAGCCTTTCTAAAGGACTTGACAGGTGTGTCAATTGGGGAAAATATTGACCTGACACATGTGTCAGGTAACATTCGATCCAAAAGGATTCCCCAATGTCCACCGACCCGTTGCTTCAGCCCTTTCAACTCAAACACCTGACTTTGCGCAATCGGATCATGACGACCAGCCATGAGCCAGCCTATCCGCAAGACGGCATGCCCAAAGAGCGCTACGCCGCCTATCACGCCGAGCGCGCAAAGGCGGGTGTCGCCCTTGCAATGACGGCTGGATCCGCCGCTGTCAGCCGCGACAGCCCGCCTGTGTTCAACAACATCCTTGCCTACAAGGACGAGGTTGTTCCGTGGATTCAAAACCTGACGGATGCGGTGCATGAACATGATTGCGCGGTGATGATCCAGTTGACCCATCTGGGGCGTCGCACTACCTGGAACAAAGGGGACTGGTTGCCCTCTGTGTCGTCCTCCAAGCACCGCGAACCGGCGCACCACGCCTTTCCCAAGCTGATCGAAGATTGGGACATCGAGCGGATCATCAACGATTTTGCGGACGCGGCCGAGCGGATGCTGTCGGGCGGCATGGACGGGATCGAATTGCAGGTTTACGGCCACTTGCTTGACCAGTTCTGGTCGCCGCTGACCAATGATCTGACAGGCCCATATGGTGCCGATACACTCGAAAATCGTATGCGGTTTCCGCTGGATGTCGTCGAGGCGATCCGCAAGCGCGTTGGCTTCCAGTTCATCGTCGGCCTGCGCTATACTGCGGACGAGGCGCAAAAGGGCGGCATCACCCACGACGAGGGGTTGGAGATTTCCAAACGACTTGCCGCAACTCGCCAGATTGATTTCTTGAACGTCATCAAGGGCCGTATCCATACCGATCCAGCAATGACCGATATGATCCCCATTCAGGGTATGAAATCCGCGCCACACCTCGATTTCGCCGGTGAAGTGCGCAAGGCGACAGGCATGCCCACATTCCACGCGGCCCGCATCCCTGATGTGGCAACCGCGCGCCATGCCGTGCAAGCGGGGCTGCTAGATATGGTCGGCATGACCCGCGCGCACATGGCAGACCCGCATATCGTGCGCAAGATCATCGAAGGCCGCGAGGATGACATTCGCCCTTGTGTTGGCGCGACCTACTGCCTTGATCGGATCTATCAGGCAGGCGAGGCACTGTGCATCCACAACGCGGCGACCGGGCGTGAACTGACGATGCCGCATGATATTGCAAAGGCGGCGACGGCTAAGAAGATTGTGATTATCGGTGCTGGTCCAGCGGGCCTCGAGGCTGCGCGTGTTGCCGCAGAGCGCGGCCATGATGTGACCGTGTTTGAGGCCGCCGCCGAACCGGGTGGACAAGTGCGGTTGACCGCCCAATCTCCGCGTCGCCGCGAGATGATCGGGATCGTCGATTGGCGCATGGCGCAATGTGCGGCGCGTGATGTGACGTTCAATTTCAACACATGGGCCGAGGCGGACGATGTGACCGCCCTCAACCCCGATGTGGTTATTGTCGCAACGGGCGGGTTGCCGAATCTGGAACTGTTTGAACAGAGAGGCGAGCAAGCGCATGTTGTGTCTTCGTGGGACATCATCTCGGGCGATGTGAAGCCTGCGGGCAAGGTCTTGATCTACGACGAAAGCGGCGATCATCCTGCCCTGCAAGCCGCCGAAATTGCGGCAAATGCGGGCGCTTCGGTAGAGATCATGACGCCAGATCGCACCTTCTCGCCAGATGTCATGGCGATGAATTTGGTGCCCTACATGCGCTCGCTTCAGGACAAGGACGTGACCTTTACCGTCACGCGCCGCCTGATGGGTGTCGCGCGGAGCGGCAACAAGCTAACCGCGACGATTGGCACCGATTACAGCGATCACACCTATGACGTTGAGGTTGATCAGGTCGTTGTGAACTACGGCACCTTGCCGCTGGATGAGTTGTATTTTGATCTCAAGCCGCTGGCGTCCAATATGGGTGAGGTCGATTATGACGCGCTGATTGCAGGCGCTCCGCAAACTGTGACGCGCAATGAAAACGGCAGGTTTCAACTGTTCCGAATCGGTGACGCAGTATCGGCACGCAACACCCATGCGGCAATCTACGACGCCTTGCGTCTGGTAAAGGATATCTAAGATGCGCAGCAGCAAAACCATTCATGTCGTGTCCTGTCATGCCGAAGGCGAGGTCGGCGATGTCATCGTCGGCGGCGTGGCCCCGCCACCGGGCAAAACCTTGTGGGAGCAGCGCACGTGGATCGCCAACGATCAGACCCTGCGCAACTTCATGCTGAACGAGCCACGCGGCGGAGTGTTTCGGCACGTGAATTTGCTGGTGCCGCCTGTCCATCCCGAAGCCCAAATGGGCTGGATCATTATGGAGCCAGAGGACACACCGCCGATGTCCGGCTCGAACTCTATTTGTGTTTCCACAGTGCTGCTGGACAGCGGGATTATCCCAATGACAGAGCCCGTGACCGAGATGGTGCTAGAGGCCCCCGGTGGTCTGGTCCACGTCCGTGCCGAATGTCGCAACGGCAAGGCCGAACGGATCACCGTGCGCAATCTTGCGTCGTTTGCTGGTGAGTTGGGCGTACCACTGGACGTGCCGGGTCTCGGTCAGATCACCGTTGACACCGCCTTTGGGGGTGACAGCTTTGTTGTGGTCGATGCAGCGACCCTTGGGTTCGAACTCGTCGCGTCCGAAGCCAAAGCGCTGGCTGATCTGGGTGTGACAATCACCAACGCGGCCAACGCACAGCTTACGTTTCACCACCCAACTAATCCCGATTGGCGGCACTTTTCGTTCTGCCTCTTTGCTGGTCCAATCACGCGCAAAGGCAGCCACCTGACCACCTCTGCAGCCGTCGCAATTCAGCCTGGAAAAATTGACCGCTCACCAACTGGCACAGCGGCCTCTGCACGCATGGCGCTGCTTCATGCACGCGGCGAGATGGAAGTGGGCGAGACATTCACAGCCCGCTCTATCATCAACTCGGAATTCCACGGACGGATTGCGGAAACCGCGACAGTGGGTGACACCCCCGCGATCATCCCCGAAATCACCGGTCGCGCATGGATCACAGGAACGCATCAACACATGCTGGACCCGGATGACCCTTGGCCCGAGGGCTACCGCCTAAGCGATACATGGCCCGATTTGAAGGGACGCTAAGAATGGCAAGTATGGACATCCCTTATCTATCTCAGGACGATCTGATCGGATTGGGGCTCAGCACTGCCCAGATTATTGACAGCATCGAACGCACCATTCGTGGTAGCGTGAACGGCACTGTCTGGGCGGCCCCCAAAACCGTCATCACGCCGCCCAATGATCCGCGCTATATGATGGCAGCACTTGCGGCGATGGACGGGCCGTCACTGCTGGCGGTAAAAGTCGTTGTCCTGAACCCTGAGAATACTGCGAATGGCTTGCCGCAGATCAACGGCCTCGTGACCATGCTCGACAGCGTCACCGGCCTGCCAGTTGCTGTCTTGGACGGCAATTGGATCACCGAAGTGCGCACAGCCGGCCTAAGTGCCTTGGCCGCGAAATACATGGCCAATCCGAATGCCAAGACAATCGGTTTTGTGGGCTGTGGAGCCCAAGCGCGCAGCCATTTCGACGCCTTCGCCGACATATTCGATCTGGAACATATGGTCTATTTTGGGCGCGGTCAGGCCAATCAGGACCAACTCGCTGATCAAGCCAAGGCGCGCGGAATTTCCTCGACGGCTTGTTCTTCTGGGCAAGAGGTTGCGGAATCCTGTGACCTGCTTGTGACAACAGTTACGCATACCGGCGGCGCAGCCCCGTTTCTTGACGCGTCCGGTATGAAGGCAGGGTCATTTGCGGCTGTCGTCGATCTTGCAGCCCCGTGGAAGCGCGACAGCTTTGGCGCGCTCGATTGCGTCGTGATAGATGACCTCAACCAAGAAGCCGCGCTGCCCAACAAGCTGTGTGATCCCGCGTTCATCCACGGTGATCTCACTGGCTTGGTGGCGGCACAGATACAGGGACGCAAAGAGCAGAACGATCGGACCGCATTCGTTTTCCGCGGACACGCGTTAGGTGATTTGGCGTTGTCAGCACTGGCAATAGAAACATATCGAACGCGCTAGTTGGTAGGTCTGATAATGTGAGCAGACCAATTCGCATTTCTCATTAATTTCAAATCTGATTTAGAGGAAGCCGCCATTCGCTGCAGCGGAGAAATATTGCAGGTTGGGCTCGTTCGAGACCTTCGCTGCACCTCTCACCGAGGTCCGGTCTGGGATGAGCCGACATTTGCTGCACTGCGCATGAACTCACGGAACGCGGGACTTTGCGGCCGTTGACCGAAAGCCCCCCAACGGCGGCTTTGTGGTCGCGCTTATCAACGACACGGACGCACAAATCTTTGTCTTGCCCGTTCGGCCTTGTCTCGTACAACGCAGCCCTCGGCGTGATCGTTGATCAATCCCATGGCTTGCATAAAAGCGAACACAGTGGTCGGCCCAAGGAATTTCCAACCCCGTTTCTTCAGCTCTTTTGACAAGGCGAGCGAAGCTGCAGAGGTCGATGTGGTCTGCGGCTCGGCAAGGGCCTCAGGCGGCGGCTCGAAGCTCCAGACAAACGCCGCAAGCGATCCTTCTGCCTCCACAAGCTCACACATGCGTTGCGCATTGTTGATTGTCGCCTCGATCTTGCTCTTGTTTCGAACGATCCCGGTGTCTGCCATCAAACGCCCGCAGTCGGCATCCCCGAACCCTGCGACCTTGACGTAGTCGAAGTCTGCAAATGCGGCGCGGAAGTTTTCGCGTTTGTTCAGGATCGTGCGCCAGCTTAGACCGGACTGAAAGCTTTCGAGGCAAAGTTTTTCGAACAGCCGAATGTCATCTGATCCCGGAAAACCCCATTCCTTGTCGTGATAGTCGATGAATTCGGGTGCGGCCTCGCACCATCGACAGCGCAGTTGGCCGTCAGGCCCTGTGATCAGCTTATCCATCTGTCTGTCAGGCCTTCAAAAAATCGAGCGCTGGCGCGGTTTTTTTGACGTCGACCTCGGTAATTTCTGCAAAAACAACATCGTTTTGCACGAATGGATCGGCATTGACGCGTTTTTCTAGCTCATCGCGGCTTTCGCCGATTGCCAAGATCGCGCCACCGCCTTCAGGCTTCAGCGAACCGGCGCATTGAAAAACGCCGTCGGCAAAGCCAGCTGCGATCCATTCGTTATGTTCTGCCATGAAATCAGGGGCGGCTGACTTATTGGTGGAAAACTTGAGGAAGACGGTGAACATGCCTAACCTTTCATTGATGACGTGTCAGGAAGCGCGTCCAGCCAGGTTTCGAGTGCAGCAACTTCAGACCTGAGAAATTCCTCATCCCTGTATGCAGATGCCATCACTGCAACGCCTTGCGAGCGTCCAAGAAGGTGGAGGGCAAGGGACATGGCATCGTCGCCATGGCCAAGAGCTCTGAATTGGCAGGCCAGCCAATCTCGAAACAGGTTGAAGATCTCGGCGGCGCGGTCCCGAGCAATATGTTCAAGTTTCGCCAATTCGGTTGTAAGCGTGCCAACCGGACAACCAAACGCCATGATCTTTGTTTGGTTGATGATCAGGATGCGAATGAAAGATAGAATTCGGGCTTCGGGTCGCGTGTCTATGTCCCAATTGTTGAGCATTAGCTGTGTCGCGGCCAATCGACGGCTGATCACGGCTTCAAGGATGTCGTCCTTGGATTTGAAGTGATGGTAGAAATTTCCGCGCGAAATTCCGACCGCAGCCGCGATATCCGCAAACGAAGTCGCTTCAAATCCGTTTTCATAGAAAAGGGAGTCGGCCTTTTGCTCAATACGTTCGCGTGTTTTTAGTCGGGTCATGGACAACCAAGAGCAAGTTCGCAGACTTTCTGGTAGGACAATCGTCCTATTTTGTCAACTCGCCGAACCGGACATTCGTGACGCACACAGCATCGGGCGAAGTGGCTCCAAGCGCCATCCATCGCCGCAGGTTAAGCGCCGGGCGGCTTATTCCGCGCCGGTCTCTGCCAGACGGCGGGCATGGTATTTCTGGAAATTCTCGCCGCTTTCATAGCCGTGTTCCACGACCCAAGTCAGCATGTTCAGCACCGTATGCTTGCCGAATGCGCCCGGCATGTTGGCGACAGCGGCGCTGGGGGCAGTCATGCCTTCGGGCACCTCTTCGGGCAGGAACAGGATCGTCGGGGTGAACATGATGCCCCATTTCTGCGCCATGTCCTTTTCGCTGAGAACCTCGCCGTCGAAGTCGGTGACCTCGACATCGCCGAACAGGTTCAACTGGATGACGAAGTAATGATCGTTGATATAGGCGTCGATTTCGGGCACCGGGAACACCTCTTCATGCATCTTCTTGCAGTAGATGCAGCCGCGCTGTTCGAAGATGATCGCGAAGCGCTTGCCCTCGGCATTGGCCTCGGCCAGATCCTCTCGCAAGTCCTTGAAGGTGTCGCGCATCCAGTCGGTCTTGTGCAGCCCGTCATCGCCCATCGTGACAGCGTATGCGGGGGTCGCCAGTAGCAGGGCCGCGACGAGGGCCAGAATCTTGCGCATGATTATCCTCCTATCCGATGCGGCTGAAGACCGGGAAGGTCTCGAGCATCCATTGTCCGATATAATTGACCGAGTTGGTGGCGATCAGGATGCCGAACACAATCAGAAGCACGCCCATGACCTTTTCGACCGCCGGCCAGATGGCGGCGGAACCGGGCCATGAAACGCATGAACGGGCCGATGAAGAACGCGGCGGCAATGAACGGCGCGGTCATTCCAAGGCCGTAGAACAACCAGCAGCCAACGCGCCCTGCCACGAGCTTTCCTGCCCTGCTGCTGTCATCAGTATCGCGGCCAGAACCGGGCCGACGCAAGGCGTCCAGCCGAAGGCGAAGGCGAGACCGATGACATAGGCACCGAGCAGGCTCGATGTTGCTGGTGTTGCCGGCATCCGCACGGAACTGACGGTTGAGAAAGCCGATCTTGATCACGCCAACGAAATGCAGCCCCATCATGATGATCAGCGCCGCCGCCAGCCAGCGCAGCACCGGTGCACCATTGCGCACCAGCTTGCCCGAAGGCCGACGCGCCGGCCCCGATCGCCATGAAGATGGTGATCCCCCAGCCGCAAAGAACGTCGCCGACACCACCGCGCGCAGCCTGCGCCTTCGGTTATCGTGACCGCCGTGGCGCTGATCGGTCATGCCGACATGCCGGCCATGTACGACATAGAACGGAACGATCGGCAGGATGCAGGGCGACACGAACGACAGAAGGCCGCGCCAACAACGCCCCGAAAGCAGGAAATGTCGAACACGGGCCCACGCCTTCCTTGATTTATTCACATATTCAATTTACGTTGAGTGTTATCGAAACGTCAATCGGTTCCCTCATGCTACGGCATCATCTTTGCGTCTTCTGTCTGCCATCGCGCCTTCCGGCTTGGCGGCGGAACTGATCATGGTCGAGCAGCCCGGCTGTGGCTGGTGCGAAATGGGACCGCGAGATTGCCGCGATCTATCCCAAGACACCGGAAGGCCGGGCCGCCCCGCTGCGCCGCGTCGGTCTGCGGGGAAGGCCCGCCGATCTGACCTATGCCCGCAGCGTGCTTGTTCACGCCGACCTTCGTTCTGGTCGAGAACGGTGTCGAACTGGCCCGGATCGAGGGCTATCCCGGAGAGGATTTCTTCTGGGGCCTTCTCGGCATGATACTGAAACAGAACACGGATTTCAAAGGAACCTCCTGATGCGCAAAGCTGACCCTCGCCGCGATTGCCGCCCTTGCCCTGACCGGCACCGCCAGGGCGCAAGACGACGGCCCGTTCGTGACCTTTCAGGTTCTGAAACCCGAACTGGCGCTGAAGATGGCAGAGGCCGCACTGACCACCTGCCGCGATGCGGGCTATCAGGTTGGCGTTACCGTGGTCGACCGTTTCGGCCTGCCGCAGGTCTTCCTGCGCGACCGTTTCGCGGGCGCGCATGTGTTCGAGACCTCGATGCGCAAGGCCTGGACCGCGGTCAGCTTTCGCGCCGACACGACCGACCTTGACCTGACCACGCGGCCCGACACGATCTCGGCCGGCATTCGCGCCATCAGTCAGGCGCTGCCGCTTGGCGGCGGCAAGATGGTGGTGGCGGGCGACGGTTCGATGGTCGCGGGCATCGGTGTGTCGGGCGCGCCCGGCCCCGATCTGGATGACAATTGCGCCGAAGCGGGTATTGCGGCTATTGAGGACGAAATCGCCTTTTAGAATGTGAGGATTCCATATGGCTTTGCCTGTGCTGTCGGCCGATATGTCTGATGAGGACATGGACATGATGATGAACAATGCATGTGACGCTGCCAACATGCTCAAGGCGCTCAGCCATGAGGGGCGGCTGATGATCCTTTGCCATCTGGTGACCGGCGAGAAATCGGTGACCGAGTTGGAAGAGCTGTTATCCGCCCGCCAGGCCGCGGTATCGCAGCAACTGGCACGGCTGCGGCTGGAGGGGCTGGTGACGCCCCGGCGCGAGGGCAAGACGATCTACTATTCCTTGACCGATGACCGGCCCAAGCGCATCCTTGAAGTGATCTACGAACTCTTTTGCTCGGTCGATCCCAAGGGCCCGACCTGAGTTCATCGCCACAAGGAGGAGGAACCGCCGATGTTCGACAGCATCGCCGATACCACTTTGGTGGCGCTTATCGGCCTTGCGGGCGGCGTAATCCTGGGCCTTGCGGCACGGCTGGGGCGGTTCTGCACGCTGGGGGCTGTCGAGGACATGCTGTATCAGGGCAGTTCGGTGCGGATGCGGATGTGGGGTCTGGCGATCGGGGTTGCGGTCATTGGCAGCTTCACGCTGATCGGCACGGGCCTGTTGCAGCCCGAACAGACGATCTACCTCGGCTTTGCGTTCAACCCGTTCGCCGCCGTGCTGGGCGGTCTTGTGTTCGGCTACGGCATGGCGCTGGCGGGCAATTGCGGCTTTGGCACGCTGGCGCGGCTGGGCGGCGGTGATCTGCGCTCTTTCGTGATCGTGCTGGTGATGGGGATATCGGCCTATGTCACGCTGTCGGGCCCGCTGGCGGCGCTGCGCGTGGCGGTGTTCCCGCGCCCCGCCGGTCGAGGGCGCCCTGCCGGGGCTGGCGCATCTGATCGCGTCGGGTTCCGGGCTGCCACTGGTCGCCACCGGCCTTGCGATCGGGGTCGCAATCGTCGTGATGCGCGCTTTGGACATCCGAAATGCGGGCGCGGCCAAAGGCGATCTTCTGGGGCGCGATGGTGGGCCTTGCCGTCAGCTCTGGCTGGGCGGGCACGCAATGGGTCGCGGCGCACGGGTTTGCTGCCGTGCCGGTCGAAGTCGCACACCTTTTCGGCGCCAATGGGCGACACGATCCTGTACCTGATGACCTCTTCGGGCACATCGCTGAATTTCGGCGTTGGATCGGTGGTGGGTGTGCTTCTGGGCGCCTTCATCGGCAGCCTGATCAATGGCCATTTCCGCTGGGAAGCCTGCGAGGATCCGCGCGAGCTGCGCCGCCAGATCATGGGCGGCGCGCTGATGGGCGTGGGGGCGGTGGTGGCCTTTGGCTGCACCATCGGCCAGGGCATCAGCGCCTTCTCGGTGCTGGCCTTTTCGGCGCCGGTCACGATGCTTTCGATCATCGCGGGCTGCGCCTTCGGCCTGCGACAACTGATCGAAGGCTTCGCGCCCGCAGAATAACCTACTTCACGAACAGCTTGCGCGGCGTGGTGCACAGGCATTCCGCGCCGGTTTCGGTGATCAGGATCGGCTCGGTGATCTCGATCCCGCCATCGTCGAGCCACAGCGCGGGCATGAAATGAAAGCGTCATCCCCGGCTGCAGACACCGTCGGTATCGCCGCGCCGGAAAGAGATCGTGCGCTCGCCCCAGTCGGGCGGATAGCTCAGCCCGATGGAATAGCCGCAGCGGCTGTCCTTGACGAAGCCGTGCCGGTTCAGCGCGGCGTTGAAGGCATTGGCGATGTCCTGCGCGCTGGTTGCCGGGCCTGGCCTGCTCCAGCCCGGCCGTCGACCGCTTCCAGCACCGCGGCCTCGGCATCGCGGTATTTCTGCGGGACGCTGCCGAAGAACAGCGTCCGCGACTGCGGCGCATGATAGCGGCGATAGACCCCGGCAATCTCGAAGAAAGTCGCCTCGCCGGGCCGCAAGCGGCTGGTCGTCCCAGGTCAGATGCGGGGCCGTGGCATCGGCGCCCGAGGGCGCCATCGGAACGATCGCGGGTAATCGCCCCAGTGCCCGTTCGCCCCGGTGATCGCAGCGTGATAGATCTCGGCCACCAGCGCGTTCTTCGGCATCCCCGGCTCGGCGACCTCTCAAGGATCGTGCGCGTGCATCGCTTCGACGATCCCGGCAGCGCGGCGCATGTATTCGATCTCGGCGGGCGATTTGACAGCGCGGCACCAGTTCACCAGACCCGTCGCATCCTCCGGCTCAGCGCCCAGCCCGAGCGCGAAAGCGTCCGATGCGCGGCGGCGGAATAATAGTAGTTGTCCAGCTCCACACCGACCCGGCCCCGGAACCGCTCTTGGATCAGACGCCGCCAGCACCTCCATCGGATGTTTGTCGGGGTTCTGCACGTAGGTGTCGTCATAGCCGACGATATCGATCCTCGCCCATGAACACCGTGCGCCGCGCACCGTTGGCATCCATCGCCCGGCCCCACCAGACCGGATCGCCGTCAAGCCCGATGCACAACGGCCTGATGCACGTAAAACGACCAGCCGTCATAGCCGGTCAGCCAGGCCATGTTCGAGGGATCGGAAACCACCAGCACATCAAGCCCGCGCGCCGCCATCGCCGCGCGCACCCGCACGATCCGGTCCCGGTACTCGCTTCGCGTTCGAATGGCAGATCAGCTCATGCGGCCGCCTCCTCTTGCTCCCAAAGACGCCAGACCCAACCGGGTCAACCGGCCCCTTCGCCTTCATTGTCTCGCAAATATCCCCGCGCGGAGCGCACCGCGACGCGGCGAAGCCGCGGCGCAATCCCTCAGGCCCGCATCCGGCTGCCATTGGCATCGAACAGCGGCTGGCGCTGCAATCGCGCGTGCAACCGCTCTCCCAGCAGCTCGATCTCCCAGCCGCCGTCCTCCTCGGCCAGTTCCTTCGGCACATAGCCCATCGCCACCGAACAGTCCGCGCATGCGCATAGCCGCCCGACGTCACCCAGCCGACCACCCGACCCGTCATGCCAGATCGGCTCGTCTCCGATCGGCGTCGGCGTCTTTCGCCTCGATCACGAACCCGCGGAACCGCATCTTGCCGCCATCGGCCTTGTCGGCCTTCGCGGCCGCCTTGCCGATGAAATCGGCGTCCTTGCTCAGCGCCACGAAACGGCCAAGCCCGGCCTCGTAGGGCGTGTAGATCGGCCGGTACTCGCGCGCCCCAGCCGCCAAAGTTCTTCTCCAGCCGCAGCGCGTTCAACGCGCGCAGGCCGAAATTGCGGATGCCGTGATCGGCGCCGGCCAGCCACAGCGCGTGGTAGATGTTGCGCTGGTATTCGGGCGCGCATCCAGATCTCGTAGCCCAGATCGCCGGTGAAGCTGACCCGCCCGACCAGCGCCGGGGCCATGCCGATATCCATCCTGGCGATATCCATGAACTTGAACGTCTCGGCGGAAACATCCGCATCCGTCACTTTTTCCAGCACCTCGCGCGCCTTCGGGCCGGCGATCGACAGCCCGCACATCCCCGCGCCAAGCGCCTCGACCCTCACCGAGCCGTCGCCCGGCAGATGCTGCAGGAACCAGCGCATGTGGTAATCCTCGGCGATGCCGGAGCCGGCGACGAAGAAATCGCCGTCGCCCAGTTTCGCGAGGGTGAAATCGCCGATCAGCTTGCCGTCTTGCTTCAGCATCGGCGCCAGCACCATGCGGCCCGCATCGGGGATCCGGCAGGCCAGCATGCGGTCGAGCCACGCTTCGGCCCCCGGCCCTTTCACCGCGTATTTCGCGAACCCGGAAATCTCTATGATCCCAACGTTCTGTCGCGCACGTTCTTCGCCTCTTCGCCGACGTGTTCGAAATCGGTCGAGCGGCGCCACGAGAACTCGTCCACGACACCCTCGGGCGCGAACCACAGCGGCTGTTCCAGCCCCCAGACGCGCCGAACTGCGCGCCCTGCGCCTTCAGCAGGTCGTAGATCGGCGTGGTTTTCAGCGGCCGCGCGGCGGGCAGTTCCTCGTTCGGGAACCGGATCGAGAAGCGGCGGCGAGTAGTTTTCCTGCACCTTGGCGTTGGTATAGGCCAGCGTCGCCCAGTCGCCGTAGCGCGCGACATCCATCGCGAAGACATCGAAGCCCGGATCGCCGTGGATCATCCAGTTGGCCAGCGCCAGGCCGACGCCGCCGCCTTGGCTGAAGCCCGCCATCACGCCGCAGGCCGACCACAAGCCCGCGCACGCCCTTGATCGGGCCGACCAGCGGGTTGCCGTCTGGCGCAAAGGTGAACGGGCCGTTGATGATCTGCTTGATGCCGGCAGTCTGGAAGGCCGGGAAATGTTCGAACCCCACTTCAAGAGACGGCGCTATCCGGTCGATATCAGGGCGCTAAAAGCTCGTGCCCGAAATCCCACGGCGTGGTTTTCGGCGACCACGGCTTGCCGGCCTTCTCGTAGGTGCCCATCAGCATGCCGCCGCGTTCCTGGCGCAGGTACAGCTCGCCGTCAAAATCGATGGCGTGGATCACTTCGCCGCCGGTCTTGGCGTTGACTTCGGCCACTTCGGGCATATCCTCGGTGATCAGGTACATGTGCTCCATCGCCAGGATCGGCAGTTCCAGCCCCGACCATGCGACCGACTTCGCGCGCCCACAGGCCGGCCGGCGTTGACGACATGCTCGGCGATCACCTCGCCCTTGTTGGTCATGCACCCGCCAAGTGCCATCGGGGTTCTGCTGACAGGTCCTCGACCATGCAGTGCGGTCTCGATCTCGGCGCCCAGCTTGCGGGCGGATTTGGCATAGGCATAGGTGACGCCCGAGGGGTCGAGATGGCCGTCGACCACGGTGCGTACGGCGCCGACGAAATGCGACGGGTCGAGCAGCGGCATCAGCTCATGCGCTTCTTGCGGGCTGATCAGCTCGCATTCGATATCGAGATAGCGGTTCTTGGCGACGATGCCCTTCATCCAGTCGAGCCGCGCCTGCGTGGCGGCCAGCATCACGCCGCCGGTCAGGTGCACGCCGGTGGCCTGCCCGGACAGCTCCTCGATCTCCTTGTAGAGGTCGATCGTGTACTTTTGCAGCTTGGCGACGTTCGGATCGCCGTTGATCGTGTGCATGCCGCCCGCCGCGTGCCAGGTCGAGCCGCTGGTCAGTTCCGAGCGTTCCAGCAGCAGCGCGTCGGTCCAGCCGTCGCGCGCCAGGTGATAGAGCACCGAACAGCCGACGACACCGCCGCCGATGACGACGACTTTTGCGTGCGATTTCATGAACTAGCCCCTCATTCTTGATGCGTCCGCGTCAAACAGCGGCGTGGTCTGGACGGTGGCCTTGCGGCGCTGGCCAAGAATCTCGATGTGGAACCCCGCGCCATCCGCGATGCGCTCGCGCGGCAGAAAGCCAAGCGCCACGGATTTGCCCGCGTGATGCGCGTAGCCGCCAGAGGTGCAGAAGCCGACAGCACGTCGTCGCCGTCGAAGATCGGCTCATAGGCCACGACATCGGCGTCGTCGGCATCGACGATGAAGGTGGTCAGTTGTCGGTCAGGGGGCGTTTCGCGCTGTTTCAGCGCCGCGTCGCGGCCGATGAAGTCGTTCTTCTTCCACGAGATGAAGCGGTCCAGCCCGGTTTCTGCCGGGGTATAGTCGGGCCGGTATTCGCGCATCCAGACGCCAAAACGTCTTTTCCAGCCGCAGCGACATCATCGCGCGCATCCCGAACGGCCGCATGCCGTGGAATTTGCCGCCCGCCGCCGCAGCGCCTGATAGAGCGCGACCTGATGGTTGCGGTGGCAGTAGATCTCATAGCCCAGATCGCCGGTGTAGCTGACCCGCGCGACGGTGACCGGGATATGCCCGACCGCCAGCTTGCGGACATGACAGGAACGGCAGCGTTGCGTTGGACACATCGGCGCCCGGTCGACCGCCGCCAGAACCGCGCGGGCGTTGGGCCCGGCGATCTGGAAGCCAAGCCGTTCCTGTCGAGACATTCCGGATGGTTACGCCGGGTTCCTGATGTTGCAGGAACCAGCGCATGTGGTAGTTCTGCGCCGAGTAGCTGGCGGTCAGCTGCACCTGCTTCCGGACCCAGCCGCATCATCGTGAAATCGCCGATGATCTTGCCCTTGGGCGACAGCATCGGGGTCAGCGCGATGCGGCCCTCCTCGGGCACCCGGTTCGCCATGATCCGGTTCAGCCAGTCCACCGCTTCCGGCCCCTCGACGCGCGTATTTGCCGAAGTTGTGGATCTCGTTGATCCCCACCGCCTCGCGCACCGCGCGGCATTCGTGCCCGACGACCTCATGCGCGTTCGAGCGGCGGAAGCGATGGCACTTCGAACCGCTCTTCGCCTTCGGGGGCGAAGTAGTTCACATGCTCCATGCCGTAGCCCGACCCGAAGACCGCGCGCTGCGCGTCCCAGATGCCCGTAGGCGGGAGTGGTTTCCAGCGGGCGGCCGACCGGCAGTTCCTCATTCGGGTAGCTGATCGAGAAGCGGCGCTGGTAGTTTTCGGTCGACCTTCAGGCGGGTCCAGTTCGGCCCGGTCCAGTCGCCAAAGCGGGCGACATCCATCGCGAAGACATCGTTTTCCGGCCTCGCCGTCGACCATCCATTCCGACAGCGCCTTGCCGACGCCGCCGCCTTGGCTGAAGCCCTGCCATGACCGCGCAGGCCGACCACAGGCCGGGCTTGCCGGGGATCGGGCCGACCAGCGGGTTGCCGTCGGGCGCGAAGGTGAACGGGCCGTTGATGACCTTTTTCATCGAGGCGCGGCCCAGCACCGGATAGCGTTTGAACGCGGCTTCCAGCGGTTCCGCGACGCGGTCGAGATCGTCGTTCAGCAGTTCGTGGCCGAAATCCCAGGGCGTGCCGTTCGACCGCCCATGGCACGCATTTCTGTTCGTAGATGCCGATGACAAGGCCCTTGCCTTCTTGCCGCAGATAGGTTTCGCCGCGCCGGATCCATGACATGCGGTAACTCTTTGCCATGACTGATAACTTCCGGAATGTCGTCGGTGACGAAATACTGATGTTCCATCGGATGCAGCGGCAGGTAGACGCCGGCCATCGCACCCACTTCGCGCGCCCAAAGACCGGCCGCGTTGACCACATGCTGGGCCCGGACGGTGCCTTGTTCGGTCACCACGTCCCATTCGCCGTCGACCGGGTTCAGTTCCAGCACGCGGTTGCGCAGGACGATCTCGGCGCCCGCCTTCTTGGCCGCAGTCGCATAGGCGTGGGTGGTGCCGTAGGGGTCGAGATGGCCGTCGAGCGGATCGTAAAGGCCGCCCAGAACGCCGGTGACATCGGTGATCGGCGACAGTTTCGGTGATCTCTTCCGGGCCGACGATCTCGGTATCCAGCCCCATGTAGCGGTGCTTGGCGCGTTCGGCCTTGAGGTAGTCGAGCCGGTCGGGCGTGGTGGCGATGGTCATGCCGCCGACATGGTGCAGGCCGCAGGATTGGCCGGTCAGCTCTTCCAGCTCGCGGTAGAGGCGGATGGTGTAGCCTTGCAGCGCGGCCATGTTGGTATCGGAGTTCAGCGTGTGAAAGCCGCCCGCCGCGTGCCATGTGCTGCCGCTGGTCAGTTCCGAGCGCTCGATCAGCATCACGTCGGTCCAACCCAGTTTGGTCAGGTGATAGAGGACCGAGCAGCCGACGACGCCGCCCCCGATAACCACAACCCGTGCCGTATTTTGCATAACGTCCCCTCTATTCTTCGCGTCCGCGTGCCTTCAGCCGCGCGTGTAAATCCCGTGCTTCGGCCGCGCCGACATCCAGCGCGAAGACATAGGCATGAGTGAGGTAAAAGCATGCGGCATCAATCTGTTGCGTGGCCTCGCTCATGTCCGCGGCTTCCCGGTACAGCCCGATCAGGGCGTGCTTGTCTTTGCGGGCGTGGGCGTCGAGCAACCGGTGATCGAGGTCCGGATCATTCGGCTGCACGGCTTGGCTCGGACAACTGGCTGGCGACCCAGTGATGGAACATATGCGTCGGGCCGTCCATCGCGGGGCTGAACTTGCCGCCGTCGAAATAGCGCCCGTTGCGGCCCTTCTGCATGCCCTCGACAACGAACAGATCCTCTTCAAAGACGCCGCGCCACATCTTCGAGTTCACGGCCCGCATCGGTTCCCATTTCGGGCCGGTGGCTTCCTCGGCGGCATAGTAGATCTCGACATGCTCTACGGTGCGGTCCTTGGCCTTGGGCTCCAGGATGATCGCGAAGGCATGGTCGCGGTGCACGCCCAGAAGGACGTTGGGATAGAGCGTGATGTATTCGGCGCCGGCGTCCCATTTATCGCTGAGACCCTCGAAATCGGGGAAACGGCGGCCGTCTTCGGAAATCATCGGTCGGTAGACCAGCGTGCCCTGCCCGGAATACTTACCGGGTTGTTCGATGTGATAGTGATCCTCCAGCCGGGAATAGCTGTTCAGGCCGGGGTGGATCCAAGGCAGGTGATAGCTTTCGCAATAGTTCTCGACCGCCAGTTTCCAGTTGCAGGCGACGTCGAACTTGAAGCCGGAATCCTCGCCCGAGTGGTAGAGCGGCTTGCCCTCGAACTCGCCCCAGCGCCTTGATCGCTTCGGCGGCGTAATCGGTGAAATCGGGGGCGTGGCCCGAAATGTTGACGAAGACGATGTCGCGCCAGATGTGGCTGCGGATCTCGACAAGGCCCAACTCGCCGCGCTTGATCTCTTCGTGGGTGTTGTGGCCCGGCCCGCCGACATGCGGGGTGGCCACGAGTTCGCCGGTCAGCGCATAGCACCAGGAATGATAGGGGCAGCGGATCACGCCGCCGACCTTCTTTTTCTCTTCGACAAGGATCATGCCGCGGTGGCGGCAGGTGTTCTGGTAGACCCGCACCACATCGTCGCGGCCGCGCACCACCAAAAGCGGCATGCCGAGGAAATCCACGGGCATCGCGTCGCCGCTTTCGGGCACATCCTTGGCAAAGCCGATAGCCGACCAGTTATCGAAGAGCACACGCTCGCGCTCGATCTCGAACATCTCATCGGAGATGTAGTGTTCATTGGGTAAACCGCGTGCGGTCGCGACGGGGCTGAGGACACCGGACAGGTCGTGGGCGGTCATGGGCGTGGCTCCGAAACGGGGGCGAAACTGGTGCCATGCTGCGCCGCTTCGCTTTTTCTCGCAAGCGTCACGCGCGACTTCGGCTGTTCTGCCCGCGACACGGATTGGCGCATATGGGTCATCGCGCGGCGCCGCATTGCCCCGGCTGCGGCTTCGTTGCATGGTTCGCCCACGACAGCAGAGAGGCCGCCCTATGACCCATTCATGGACGAAATCGCCCGGCGCGATGCTGGATCGCGTCTGGGAAGAGATCGCCGATCTGCGCCGTTTGCGCGGCGGTTACGGCGGGCTTGTTTCATTGGCCACGGTTGATCGGGCGGGCGCGCCGGACCTGCGGCAGGTGGTGTTGCGCCGCGCCGACCGTGCGGCCGGAAGGGTCGAGGTGTTCACCGATGCGAGCACGCCGAAGGTTGCTGAAATCAGGGCCGAGCCGCGGGTTGGCCTGCTGATCTGGCAGGCCCGCGACCGGCTGCAAATCCGCCTGCGCGGTACCGCGACCATCTTGCAGGGAGCGGCAACGCTGGCGGAGTGGGAGGCGATGTCGGACGCGCAGCGCGGCAATTACGGCACCGTGCCGCCGCCCGGAACGCCGATCGACAGCGGTAGCGGATTTCGGCGTGTCGCCGATCCGGCAAGGCTGGCGATCCTGCGGATCGGGCTGAGCGAGATCGACGCCGTGCATCTGGCGCGCCCGCACGATCTGCGCGCCCGCTACCGCCGCGCCGAGGCTTGGCGGGGTCAGTGGCTTGCGCCCTGACCGGCCGCCCTCGCCATTGGCCCGCAAACCCCGTAAATCGGCGGCAACCGACCGGAGAAAGAGACATGCAAACACCCCTGCCCCTGACCCACGAGCTGGTGCTGATCGGCGGCGGTCATGCGCATGCGCTGGTGCTTGCGGATGTGGGGGATGAAGCCGCTGCCCGGCGTTCGGGTGACGGTGATCAACCCCGATCCCGAGCGCGCCTTATACCGGCATGTTGCCGGGCTATGTGGCGGGGCATTACGAGCGGGATGAGCTGGATATCGACATCGTGCGGCTGGCGCGGTTCGCGGGCGCGCGGGTGATCCTTGACCGGGCCTGCGCGCTGGACCCGGACGCGCGGACGGTGACGCTGGCGGGTGGCCGGGTGCTGCCGTTTCACGCCGCCTCGGTCGATATCGGCATCACCTCGGATCTGCCGAAGCTGCCGGGATTTGCCGCCCATGCCGTTGGTGCCAAGCCGCTTGGTCGGTATGCGAAGGCCTGGGCCGGGTTTCGACGCCGCGGTGGCGACGGGCGAAGTGCCGCCGGAACTGGCCGTGATTGGCGGCGGGGTTGGTGGCGTGGAACTGACGATGGCGATGCATCACGCGCTGGCTGCTGGTGGCGCGCAGGGTATTCGGATCAGCATCGTGGAGCGCGACCGGTTGCTTGACGGCATGGCGGCAGCCTCGGTTTCGGCGTTGCGCCGCAAGCTTGCGTCGATCGGTGTGGAGGTTTTGGAAAATGTCGAAGCGTCAGAGGTTTGCGCGGACAAGGTGATCTTGTCGGACGGGCGCGAGGTTGCGTCGCGGTTCACCGTTGGGGTGGCGGGCGCGCGGCCGCAGGACTGGCTGCGCAAGACCGGGCTGGCGCTGCACGAGGGCTTTGTCAGTGTCGATGAGACGCTGCGCGCGTGGGGCAGGATGCGATCTTTGCGGTTGGCGATTGCGCGCATCTGACCGATGCGCCGCGCCCCAAGGCCGGGGTCTTTGCGGTGCGTCAGGCGCCGGTGCTGTTTGACAATCTGCGCGCGGTTCTGTCGGGCGGAGCGTTGCGCGCATACCGGCCGCAGAAAGATTACCTCAAGCTGATCTCGACCGGCGGCAAGGCCGGCAATCGCCGATTGGCATGGGTTGCGGCTGCAGGGGCGCTGGCTGTGGCGCTGGAAGGATCATATCGACCGTAAGTTCATGAACCAGTTCACCGAGCTGAAGCCATGACGCCGCCACCCCTGCCCGGAACGCATGCCGAGGGCCTGGCCGAGGCACTGGGCGACAAGCCGCTATGCGGTGGCTGCGGGGCCAAGGTGGGCGGGCAGGCGTTGGGCGCGGGTGCTGGAGGGGCTGGAGCCGCTTGGCCGCGAAGGATGTGCTGTCGCGCCCCGGTGACGATGCCGCGATCCTGACCGGGCCAGAGGGCCAGCGGCAGGTCATTACCACCGATCATCTGCGCGCCTTCACCGAGGATCCGTGGGCGATGGCCCGATCGCGGCCGTTCATGCGCTGGGCGATGTCTGGGCGATGGGCGGCAAAGCCGCAGGCCGTTCTGGCGACGATCATCCTGCCGCGTTTGTCGGCCGAATTGCAGCAGAAGCTGGCTGGCCGAGATCATGTCGGCCGCGGCGGAGGTGTTTCGCGCCGAAGGTGCCGAGATTGTCGGCGGTCATACCTCGCTGGGGTCCGAACTGACCATCGGGTTCACAGTGACCGGGTTGACGGCGGGCGATCCGGTGACGCTGGCCGGGGCGAAACCCGGCGATGTGCTGGTGCTGACCAAGCCGATCGGCAGCGGCACGGTGATGGCCGCCGAAATGGCGTTGCAGGCGCGTGGGCAGTGGGTTGCGGGCGCGTTGGCGCGAATGGCCGAGCCGCAGGGACAAGGCAGCGTCGCTGCTGGCGGGCGCGCATGCGATGACCGATGTCACCGGGTTCGGTCTGGCAGGGCATCTTCGGAGCATTGCCCAAGCCTCGGGCGTCGGGGTGGAAATCGACCTTGCCGCCGTGCCGCTCTTGGAGGGTGCCGAGGCCCTGGCGGCCCGGGCGTGCGGTCGACGATTCTTTGCCGACAACCGGGCCCTTTGCGCCGATCTGGTCACCGATGGCAGCGCCCGGTCGGAGCTGCTGTTCGATCCGCAGACAGCGGGCGGATTGCTGGCGGCGCTGCCGGAAACCGAGGTCGCGGCGATGCGGCAGCGGTTTGCGGATCAGCGGGCTGGACCTGTGGGTGATCGGGCGCTGCGTCGACAGCGCGGATGGGGTGCGGCTGGTCTGACGGCCTCGGCGGCATCGTGTTCGGTAATTTCGGGGCGGAGCCTCCGGCGGGGATATTTAGAGACAAAAGATGTGGTTAGGCTTTCGCAAGATGTGATGGCTATCCGGTTGGCCAGATCCGGGGAGTGCGTTGGGGACAGGGTATCGGCCTCGATCTCGGCAATGATCGTCGGATCGTGACCGGCCGCGCGATTTGCCGTAGCGCGGGTCGTAATGCTGTTCCATCAGTTCGGCGGCCAGTTGTTGCAGCGCGCCCTTGTCGGCCAGCATCTGCCAGTGTTCGACCTGGCATGGCCCTGTAGCGGGATCAGCGCGGCAAGGGTCGCTTTCAGCGCGTCGCGGTCGGTGCTGAGGTCGGCATAGGCGCGGGTCGAGGTATTCGGCGCGCGCGGCAAGCGGGGCGGCGACACGGATGCGCGGTGCGGCCAGCATCGCCGCCCAGACCGTGGGTGGGATCAGGCAGTGGCCGATCTTGCTGGATTCGGCCTCGACCAGTACCGGGCGGGCCGGGTCGAGCGCTTCCAAGGCCAGCGCCAGCGCGCTTTCAAAGGCTTTTTGCGAGGGTTGCGGCGTGGCGACGGCGCCGAAGACGGAACCGCGATGCGCGGCGAGCCCTTCCAGATCGACGGTCTGGATACCCTGCCCGGCCACGAGCAGCTCGAGCAGATCGGTTTTGGCGGTGCCGGTATTGCCGTCCAGCAGCACCAGCCGGTGGCGCAGCGGCGTGTCGTGCATCGCCTGCGTGACCAGACGCCGGTAGCTGCGATAACCGCCGTCGATCACCTCGGCCCGCCAGCCGACCTGTTGCAGGATCGTGGCAAACGAGCCCGAGCGCTGACCGCCGCGCCAGCAATAGATCAAGTGGTCGCCAGCCGCCGGGCTTGTCGGCGAGTGCGGTTTCCAGATGCCGGGCGGCGTTGCGCGCGACCAGTGCCGCGCCCAGCTTGCGCGCGGCGAACGGGCTGTCTTGCTTGTAGATCGTGCCGACGCCTAGCGCGTTCGGCATCGTCGAGCACCGGAAGGTTGATCGCGCCGGGGACATGATCCTCGGCAATTCGGCGGGCGAGCGCACGTCGATCACGGTGTCAAAGCCGTGTGCGGCCAGATTCGGCAAGGGTCTGGAACGCGATGCTCATGCCGTCTGACTAGCGCTAGACGCGGCGAAGGTCCATTGCGCTTGACGCGTGATCGGTTACGGTCGCGTCAACGCCAAACGCCGCAAGGAACGAGACGCCCATGCAAGACCTGATACTGACCGGCCCCGACCCTGCAATGCGCGATGGAGGCGCTGGAGAGGGAATTCCGCGTTCACCGGCTGTGGGAGGCCGAGGACAAGGACGGCGTTTCTGGCCGAACACAAGGCCACGCGGTTTGTCGCGGCGTCCGGCCATGCCACGCTTGACGGCGCGATGATGGACAAATTGCCAGCGCTGGAAATCATCTCGAATTTCGGGGTGGGCGTCGATGCGATCGACCTTGAAGCGCCGCCCGTGCGCGCAACATCCGGGTAACCAACACGCCAGAGGTGCTGAACGATGCGGTGGCGGAACTGGCGTTGGCGCTGATGCTGGCTGTTTGCCGGCGGATCGTCGATGCCGATGCCCATGTGCGGGCGGGCAAATGGCCGACGACTGACTATCCGCTGACCGGCGAATTGACCGGGGCGACGGTGGGTATTCTGGGCCTTGGCCGGATCGGCAAGGAGATCGCGCGGCGCTGTCAGGCGTTCAAGATGCAGGTCGTCTATCATGGCCGCACCAAGCAGCGGTTCGAGCCGTTTCCGTATTACGATAACCTTGTCGATGATGGCGCGCGACGTGGACTGGCTGGTCGCCGTGGTGCCCGGCGATACCGGCACGATCGGGCTGGTCAGCCGCGAGGTGCTGGAGGCGCTGGGACCGCAGGGCGGCTTTCGTCAATGTCGGGCGCGGCACGCTGGTCGACGAACCGGCGATGCTGGAGTTGTTGAAATCCGGCAAGCTGGGGGCGGCGGGGCTGGATGTCTTTGCCGAGGAACCGAAGATGTCGCCGGAGTTCTGGACCTGCCGAATGTGGTTCTGTCGCCGCATCAGGGCAGTGCCACGACCAAGACGCGGTGGGCGATGGGCGATTTGTTCGTGCGCAACCTGATCGCGCATCGTGACGGCAATCCGCTGATCACACCTGTCGTCTAGAACGAGATGGCTTTACACAAAAGCACACGCGTTGGAATTCACCCACCCTTCGGGCGAATTTCGATTCCGTTCAAGCCACCGTGGTATGACATGCTGACATTCGCGGCGGCGTTCTTTCTGGCGATCATCACGCCGGGACCGGGGGTTCTGTCGACGGCGGGGGTCGGCGCGGCCTACGGTTTTCGCGCCGGGTTTCGCTATGTGACGGGGCTGTTCATCGGCACCAATCTTGTCGGGCTGGCCGTGGTGACAGGACTGGCGGCGGTGCTGCTGGCCAGCCCGGTGATCCGCACGGTGCTGTTCGCCGCCACAACGGCCTATCTGCTGTATCTGGCCGCGCGCATCGCCTTTGCCGGCGCGCGCGTCGGTTTCATCGAGGCGCGGCGCCAGCCGGGCATCGTGGATGGGCTGATCTTGCAGGCGCTGAACCCGAAGGCCTATGTCGTGAACACGGTTTTCATCACCGGCTTTGCGTTCCTGCCGGGCGCTTTGGCGACCGAGATCATTCTGAAGTTCATGATCATGAACGCGATCTGGGTGCCGATCCATCTGGCGTGGCTTTGGGCAGGGGCCGCGATCGAACGGCTGGACCTGCCGCCCCACGTCCAGCGGCGGATCAATTTCGCGATGGCGGCAGCGATGCTGGCCGTGGTGGCTTTGGCCGCAGGCTCGGCGCTTTCAAAATGAGACGCCGGTCGGCGTCACGCCTTTTGGCCCTTCGGGCCGGTGCGCTGCGCGCGCGAATATGCGGTTGCCTGCCAGCGTCGTGCTTTCTTGTTCAACGCCCGTTCCCGCGCCCAGATGTAGATGCCGCTGGCCACGATGATCGCGGTGCCAAGCACGGTCGCGCCGGTCGGGATGGCGGCAAAGATCAGCCAACTGTAGAACGTGGCGTAGAGGATCTGGGTGTAGACCACCGGGGCGACACGGCTGGCCTCGGCGTAGCGGTAGGCGACGGTCAGCATCGAATGGCCAACGAAGCCAAGGATGCCGATCAGGATCAGCAGCAGCCATTGCCACCAGAACGCGGGGGCGACCCAGAATGCGAGGCCGAACGGCGCAACCGCAAGCGTGGCGATGACACTGGCATAGATCTGCGACACCGGATTGTTGTCGGTTCCGGCAAGCATCCGGGTCATGACGAAATAGAACGAGGCACAGGCCATCGCAGCCAGCGACAGCAGCATTGCGGGGTGAAATTCGGCTGACCATGGCTGGGTGATGACAAGAACGCCGCTGAAGCCGACAAGGATGCCGATCAGACGCCGGATGCCGACCTTTTCGCCCAGCATCGGGATGGCCAGCAGGCTCATCAGCAGCGGCGAGGCGAAGAAGATCGAGATTGTCACCGTCAGCGGTAAATACCCCACGGCGATGAAGTTGAAGATGGTGGAGCCAAGAAGCCCGAGCGCCCGGATGACCTGCAACTTCGGTGCCGCGCTTTTCAGAACCTCGGTCCCGTAGCGCGGCAGCAGGAACAGCAGCGCGACCGAGGCATGCGACAGGAACCGCATGAACGAGACCTGAATGCCCGGCAGGCCGGATGTCACCAATAACTTGGCAATCGTGTCCATGGTCGCAAAGAGGAAGAAGCTGACAGCCAGAATGCCGACGGCCAGCCCCAGCCGGTCTTCGCGCGGGGCGACGTTCATTGGGCGATGTCATCCTTCAGGAACCAGCGCACGGTATCGGCGAAATCCTTGTCGGCCTTGAAACCCAGCCGCGCGCCCTTGCCGGGTTTGCAATGCGCCCGCCAGCCCCTCACGATGGTCTCGATCACCGGATCGGCGTCCCATGTGATGCGGCGCTCGGCCTCGGGGCCGAAGACGGCGGTCATGGCGTCGATCATCGCGCCGATGGTGTCGGTGCGTCCCGGCAGGTTGATGTTGCGGTTGGTGCCGAAATCCTTGCCCGGCACTTCGGCGGCATGGATCAGGTTCGCGACCACGGTGCGCGGCGCCGTGTGCCAGATCGGGAAATCGCGCGGCACCGGGCAGTTCGATTTGCGCCCTTCCATCGTGTCGCGGAAGATCGAGGACATGAACGACGAGGCGGCGAGGTTGGCCTTGCCAGGGCGGATGCTGACGGTGGGCAGGCGCAAGCCGCGCCCGTCGATCAGGCCGCGCCGGGTGTAATCGTTGAGCAGCAGCTCGCCGATCACCTTTTGGGTGCCGTATGAGGTTTGCGGGTTCAACTCGACACCGTCTTCGATGATCTCGGGTTCCTCGCCGCCATGCGCGGCCCAGCTTGAGGCGTAGACGACGACCGGACAGTTCCCCGCCCCGCGCGCGCCTTCGAAGATGTTGAGCGTGCCGTGCAGGTTGACGCGGTAGCCAAGGTCCATATCGGCCTCGGCGGCACCAGAGACAACAGCGGCCAGATGCCAGACCACATCAGGCTTGTGAACGAAGCTGGCGTGAACGGGCTTGGGCTTTGAGATGTCGTAGGCGTGGGCCAGCACCGGAAAATCGGCATGCAGTTCGGCGGGCGGCACCAGATCGACCAGTTCCATCGCAGTGATCGCCCGGCCCCGGATCGTGCCACGTTCGATCAGCGCGCGGGCCAGCTTTTGCCCCAGAAAACCGCCGCCGCCGGTGATCAGTATCCTCACAGCGAATGTCCTCCGTCGGCGATATGCGCCTGCCCGGTCGTGTAGCCGCTTTCGTCGGACCCGAGATAAACCGCAAGTGCCGCGATCTCTTCGGCGCGGCCAAGCCGGCCCATCGGCTGGCGTGCGATGAAGGCCTTCATCGCGGCGTCGTAGTCGCCGGTGGCGCGCAGGCGGTCGTGCAGGCTGGGGCTGTCGACGGTGCCGGGGCAGATGCAGTTGCAGCGGATGCCGTGCGTGATGTAGTCGATCGCGACCGCTTTGGTCATCCCGATCACCGCCGCCTTGCTGGCACCGTAGACAAAGCGGTTCGGCACACCTTTGACCGAGGACGCGACCGAGGACATGTTGATGATCGAGCCGCGCCCGCGTTCCAGCATCCCCGGAAGGGCGGCCTGCATCGCCTTGAACATCGCGCGTGCATTCAGGTTGAAGGCGACGTCCCAGTCGGCATCGGTCGCTTCAAGGATGGTGCCGTTGTGCACGTAGCCCGCGAAATTCACGAGGATATCCGGGGCGGTGGCATGGATCGCCTTTTCCAGCGCCGCATCGTCGGTCACATCGAGTGCCGCCGTCTCGCAATCGAGGCCCGTCAGCAGGTCTGGGTTGATGTCCGTCGCGGTCACGACCGCGCCTTCGCGGATGAACGCCTCGGCTGTTGCACGGCCAATCCCCTGCCCCGCCGCTGTGATGAATGCGCGTTTGCCCTCAAGTCTCATTTGCGAAACAACTCCTCGAAATAATGCACCATTTCCGGCACCATCCTGTCGCCGAAGCCTTGCGCCTTGGCAAGGGCCAGCAGGTTCTTGGCGGCGTGGCTCATCTGCGTCGGCGCGTCCAGATCATCGGCCATCTGGACGTAATAGCCGACGTCCTTGGCGGCATTGGCGACCGTGAAGGCAAGCTGAATCTCGCCGTCAATCGCCTCGGCCTTGATGAAATCCATCATGCCGGAACGCAGCGGCCCCGCCGCCATCACATCGTAGAGGTTCTGGCGCGGCAGCCCGGCCAGATCGGCCATCGCGAAGGCTTCGGACATCGCGCAGGCGGTGGTCATCGCAAAGAAGTTGTTGATCAGTTTCAGCGTATGGCCCGCGCCCGAGGGGCCGACGTGAAAGACGTTCTCGCCCAGATCATCGAGCACCGGGCCGACCCGGTCAAACGCCGCCTTGTCGCCTGCGCCCATGATGTTCAGCTTGCCTTCGCGGCCGTGGCTGGGCGTGCGGCCAAGCGGCGCGTCGAGATAGGTGGCGCCTTTTTCGGCCATCGTCTGCGGCGATCTTCCGGGTCGATCCGGGCAGCGAGGTGCCAAAGTCGATCACCACCGTGCCCGTGCCTGACGCCCGGCCAGCACGCCGTCATCGCCGTAGACCCGCGCTCTCGACCGAGGCCGAGGTGTCCATGCAGAACATCACGATGTCGGAGGCCGCCGCGAGATCTTTCGCGCGCTCGTCGCCTCGGCAGCGCCCCGCGCGAGTGCCGCGTCGACCCCCGCACGGCTGCGGTTGGCGATCACGGTCAGCGGGTAGCCCTGATCCAGGAGCCGCTGCACCATGGCGCAGCCCATCAGCCCAAGGCCGATGAAACCGATCTTCGGTTTGGTCATGCGTCTTCTTCCTTGTAGGTCTCGAAGCCGCGGTTCCCCAACGCCTTCTGGATGTCGTAGATCGAGCCGTATTCGCCCGGCTGCGGTTGCGGGATGCGCACCGGGACGGGTTCCAGACGCGGCTGAAGTGTTGCCTCGCCGCAAAGCATCAGCGCGTTGTAATCGCCGATGCTGTCTGAAAGGTTGTCATGCCGCCGATGATCGGGAACGCATCGGCCGCCATCATCTCGTAGAACAGCAGCCGCCGGTCGCGTTTCGAACGGTTGAGCGCGGAGCCGTGCACGACGCGCGCGTGATGGATCGAGATCGACCCGGCGCTGCCGGTCAGCGTGACGGCGTCCTTGGGATCGAAGCCGCAGGCGGCAAGGTCCATCGCACCGATGAAAACGCCGTCCGCGTGATGGTCGTGGATCGGCCCCTTGTGGCTGCCGGGAAAGATCATCAGCGGGCCGTTTTCCTCGGCCATGTCATCGAGCATCACGCCGACGGCCAGCACATCATCGTTGGTGTGCGGATAAAAGGCCCAGTCCTGATGCCATTCGACCGCAGCACCAAAGCCCGCCGATTTCATGTTCAGCTTGGTGGTGTGCAGCCGCAGGTTCGGGCCGATCAGATCGCGCACCGGGGCAAGGATCGCGTCGGAATACATCAGCCGCCGGAACACCTCGGCCTGCCGGTCGGGGCGCTTGATCCGGCGAATGCGCGGGTCGTCGGGGCGTGTGGCTGTCTTCGAGGTCGATGCGGTCATCCGAGGCGGTCATGCCGCGCGCAATGTCATGGAAGCCCGCGATCACGTCGCGGATCTCGGTCAGCTCGGCCGCATTCAGGCGATCGGGCACGACGATGCCGCCGACCTCGTGGTATTCCTCGATCTGGGCCTTGCTCAGCACTTCCATGATCTGTCCTCAGGCGCAGTAGGGCGCGGTCGAATCCCAGCGATAAAGCGCTATGTGCGGCGCGCCCGGCCAGCCGCGCGCGGGCGTCTTCCCACATCGCGCGCCAGACCTCGGCATCGCGCAATTCGGCGCCCGGATTGGCCGCGGCTGCGGGCAACGAAACTGGGAAAATGATCGCGGCCCGGTGGACTGGCCGGTGACATTGAAGCGGATGTCGAAGGACCAGCGGAACCCGTCGGTGCGGTTGATCAGCGAGGCATGCGGCGTCTGCGGGTGAAAGATCACCACGCCGCCCGATTTGACCGGCAACGGGATCGAGTGCGTGCCCGCCGATGAACTGGTTCGGAATGCCGACTCTGGGTCTTTTCGCAATGCGGCAACAGGTCTTCGCGGTGCCGCCCGGGCTGCACCTGCAGGCAGCCGTTTCGCCGGGTCGCATCGGTGACCGCGATCCAGACGGTGACCATCTGGGTCTGGTCGGCGCTTTCATGCGTGACGCCGTGATCCTGATGCCAGTCGGTCGAGGTGATATGGGCGCGGATCTCGTCCTGCGCAGATCGGTGGCCGGGCGGTTTGATGCGGACATGCTGGATCGGGTTCGAGGTGATCTCGGGGCCGATCAGGCTTTCGACCACATCCAGCAGTTTCGGCGCGGTGATCATGTCCAGGACCGCCTGACCGAAGTGGAACGGCGTGTCGGGCGCGATCTCGCCGCCGGGCAGCGAGATGTCCATCGGCTGGAACCAGTCGCAGCCGGCCTTGTAGGCCAGCAGCAGCTTGTCCCAGAACCCGAGCCCATCGGGTGGGGGCAGCAGACCCTCGGCGTGCCAGCCCGCATAGAGCCCGTCCAGCAGGGCGGCATATTCAGCGCGCACCGGATCGAGCACGGTTTTCTGATCAAGGACATCTTCGACCACGATGTAGCCGTTGTCGTCGAAGAACTGCACCTGATCTGCGGTCAGCATTGCGAGACCCCCTTGCAGCTTGTCCCAATTGAATTCCAACGCCGTGGCCAGAGCGGTCGGGCGGAAACGCGCGCCCTTCTTCGATGCGCAGCGGGCTCGGAAATGTAGTCATCAAGCCCGAAGCCATGCGCCTCGAGGAACTGGCCGGTTCGGCGCGGCAGCCAGCAGGTGCACGGTGATGTCATGCGCGCCGTGGCTGGTGACGGGCAGGTTGAAGCGCCTCGGCCAGATGGGCGATCTTCATGAACGGGGTGACGCCGCCGCAGTTGGTCACGTCTGGTTCGGGAAAGGTCACGCCGCCGGCGTCGATCAGCGGTCCGGAAATCCCAGAGCGAGCGCAGGTTTTCGCCGGCGGCGATCGGCAATGCCGCCTTCGCGTAGAACCCGCGCGTGACCGGCGACGTCGTCGGGGATGATCGGCTCTTCGAGCCAGGTCAGATCGTAGGGCGCGAAGGCGCGCGCGGCGCGGATCGCCTGATCGACGGTGTATTTCATGTTGGCGTCAGCCATCAGCGGGAATGTCGTCGCCAAGATGCGCGCGCATGGCGGCGAGCTTGGCGACATCCTCGGCCAGATCATCGCGGCCGACCTTCATCTTGATGGCGCGAAACCCGCGCGCGAGGTTGCGGTCGGTCTGCGCGACCAGTTCGTCCGGCGTCAGGTCCAGATCGATGCCGCCCGCATAGCAGGGCACCGCAGGATCGTAGCCGCCCAGCAGTCGCCACAGCGGCAGGCCGGCGCGTTTCGCCTTGAGATCCCAGAGCGCGATGTCGAAGCGCCGAGAGCGCCAGCACCGTCGGCCCGCCACGCCCGCCATAGTGGAAGGCCCACCAGAGCTTTTCCCAGATCGCCTCGATCCGGTCGGCATCCTCGCCGAGCGCCAGTTCGGCGCATTTCGCGCCGCGCGATGTCGGCGATCGCACCGCCATTCCGGCCGCTGGTAAAGGTGTAGCCGACGCCGGTGGCGCCATCGCGTCGGTGAGCGCGATCGTGACGACCTCGAAGCCGCGCATCTCGCCGTGCATGGAATCGGTCAGAACCTCCGGCAGGGGGATCAGATAGAACCCGACGTCTGACGTGCTCGATCTTAGCCATGAAGCCGCCCCCTAGAGGAAACACCGTCGACGATCGCCGGCCAGATCAGAAGCACCGACAGCGCCATCAGCTGGATGCGCGATGAACGGCAGGAAGCCCTTGAAGATGTCGGTCAGCGAGATATGCGGCGGCGCCACCGATTTGAGGTAGAAGGCCGCCGGGCCAAAGGGCGGCGACAGGAAGCTGACCTGCATGTTCATACAGAACACCACGCCGAACCAGATCGCGACATGGCGCGGCTCGCAACTCGCCGAAAAAGCCGATCTCCTCGACCGGCAGCTTCGAGCACGATGGGCAGGAACACCGGCATGATCAGCAGCACGATGCCGACCCAATCCATGAACATGCCCATGATCAGGAAGATGAGCATCATCACCAGGATGATCGCCCATGGTCGGCAGTTCCGCGCCGACGATCAGTGTTGGCCACATAGGTCGGGCCGCCGGCCAGCGTATAGGCCGCGGCCAGCGCGGCCGCGCCGATGGTCACCCAGATGATCGTGCCGGTGGATTTCAGCGTGCGCATCAGGCTGTCCCAGACGATGTCGAACGTCATCTCGCGGCGCAGCACGCTGATCACGAAGACCGCGATCACGCCCATGCCGGCCGCCTCGGTGATGCCGGTGATGCCGCCATAGATCGAGCCCAGCACCACGCCGATCACCACGATCGGGGCGACCAGGCCCTTGCCCATCTCCCAGCCCGTCGCGGCGCGGTCCTTGCCGAGCACGACGAAAGATCAGCGAACAGCGACAGCACAGTGGTGCCGATCATCCAGGGCAGGTCGATGACCATGCCAAGCGGGATCGGATCGACGCCCTCGTGCACCGCGTTCTGCCCGGTGACGGTGAAGAACAGCGCACGCAGCAGCAGAACACCGCACTGACCCAGACGGCGAAGCGCAGGCCAGGAAGCCAAGGAACATCATGCCCTTCTCGCCGCCTTCGGGATCGCCCGGGTCGGGTTCGGGCAGCGGCGCCTGATCGGGATTCAGCCGGGTGCGGACGATGATGTAGATGATGAAGAACGAGGCCAGCATGAAGCCCGGCAGGAACGACGCGGTGAACAGCGCCTTGATCGAGGTTTCGGTGACCAGCCCGTAGAAGATCAGCACGATCGACGGCGGGATCATCGTGCCCAGCGACCCGAGGCGCAGATCGTGCCGATGGCAAGGTTCTGGTTGTAGCCCAGCCGCAGCATCTGCGGCAGGGCGATCAGGCCCAGCAGCACCACCTCGCCGCCGATGATGCCCGACATCGCCGCCATGATGACCGCCATGATCGAGGTGACGATGGCGATGCCGCCGCGGGTCCGGCTGAGCCAGACGTTCAGCGAGGAATACATGTCCTTGGCGATGCCGGATCGCTCCAGCAAGGCGGCCATGAAGATGAACAAGCGGCATCGATATCAGCACGTAATTCGTCATCTGCCGGTAGACCGCCTGCCCCAGCACCGACAGCGGCCCGCTTGCCGAAATCGCCGTAAGGGCCGAACAGCAGATCCGGCCCGAATTTCATCATCAGGGTCGCCACCGCCAGAAAGGCCGAGGCAAAGCCCAGCGGCATGCCGATGGCCAGAAGCACGAACATGCCCAGAAGCAGGATCAGCTGACAGGGTGCCGATATCAACCATTGTCGTCTTCTCCCAGCGTCTGTCGGATTTTCCTCGATCTCGTCCTCGTCGATATCGTCGGCAGGCGTGTGGTGCTCCGGCGCCTTGTTCCAGTCGGCAATCAGGTTCGACAGCGCCTGAATGGCGACCAGACAGATGATGATCAGGATCGCCGGCTTGACGTCGCCGGGATCGGCGGATCCCAGGCGGTGCCGAAGGTTTCCATCCGCAGGAGCTGCGTCATCGCGCCTCGTCATAGCCGCCCCAGACCAGCGCAAAGGCAAAGACCCAGATCAGAAGCGACGCGACACGCAGTCGAAAGCTTTCTGCGCCCAGCGCGGCATCAGGTCGTAGATGATGTAGATGCGGATATGGCTGCGCTGCTGCATCGCGTATTGCCCGGCCAACAGGAACACGAACGCGGCGATCCACAGCGACAGTTCGTTGGCCCAGAGCGTCGGCTTGTCGAAGACGTAGCGCGAGATGACCTCGTAGAACATCACCAGCACGATGAAGACGACCGCCGATCATCGCGAGCCGCGACAGCACCAGGGACAGGATGTCGAAGAAGCCCTCGGGCTCGGTCTCGATCGCGCCGACGGTATCGGACAGGTAGATCGACGCAGACAGGAGCGCACCCAGCAGCGACCAGAGCATCAGTTGGACCGAGGGCAGGCCGGCGGGCCGCAGCATCTCGATGCATGCCGATCCCGGCCCCAAAAAATATCTGCCCGACGACCAGCCAGGCGGCAGCGCCAAAGCGCCAGCGCCAGACAAACCCGAGCATCGCCAGTTTGACCGGTCCTCGCAATGCGCCCCAGCCAGACGCTTTGTTGTTCCATCCTTCGTCCCCAATGCGTCGGCCGCTTGCCAGCTTCGACAAAATGGCGAGCCCCGATCGGGGCTCGCCTTGGTCTGATCGTCAGCCCTGCACGAGGCTGACCGCCCGGATCACTGCGATCAGGCCAAGCTGCTCCAGGTCAGGCCTTGTGGCTGTCGACAAGTCGCGCGCGCTTCCGGGGTCTTGTCGGCCCAGCCTTCCCAGGCGGCCTGTGCCGCCTTGCGGAACGCGGCGCGGTCTTCGGCGCGACCAGTCGTAAAGCGTCACGCCCTTCTCGGCGACTGCAGCATTGGCCGCGGCTTCGCGTTGGCCTTTTCGAACGGTCAGCGCGGTCTGGAGCGACAGCTTCTGCGCATGCGAGTGTCGATGATCGGCGCTGCTGTCTTCCGTCAGGCCGTCCCAGACGTCCTTGTTGCAGCGCCAGGTGGTCCGACGGCATCGAGTGGAAGCCGGGATAGGTGGCGTGCTTGACGATGTCATAGAGGCCAAGGCCGACGTTGTTGGCCAGCGCCGAGGCATCGGCGCCGTCGATGATGCCGGTTTCAAGCGCGGTGAAGATCTCGGTGAAATCCATCACGATCGGGCGATGCGCCCAGTTCTGCGAAAATCTCGGTTTCCAGTCCCGGGGGCGAGCGGAACTTCCAGTCCTTGAGGTCGGCCGGACCGGCAATCGGCTTGGACGAGGACAGCGATTCCTGACCGTAGATCCACCAGCCGATCAGCTGCATGCCGTACTGCGTTGTAAAGCTGCGTTGGCCGCTTCCAGACCGCCGCCGTGATAGAGCCAGCCGTAAACTGCTGCCACGGCGTGTCGTAGCCGCCCATGATGTCGCCGACGAACTGGAAGGCCGGGTTCTTGCCGGTCTGATAGGCACCGCCGTGTCATGTCGCAGTCGAGGATGCCCGATGGCCGCGGCGTCGAAGGCTTCGACCGAGGCCACGACCGAGGAGGAATAGAACATCTCGATATCGACACCGCCCGACGACATCACCTCGACATCGTCGATGAAGCTTTGCGCCAGTTTTCCAGACACGGTTTCGGGCGCATAGTGGGTCTGAATCCGGATGGTGTATTCCTGCGCGAACGCGGTCGTTGTCAGCAAAGCGGCTGTCGCCGCCGTGGCGACCAATCCAAGAATTCTCATGTTGTCCTCCCAAACGGACCTGCGCGCGGCAAGCCCACAATTTCTTCAGAACACCCACTTTTCGTGGTGCGTTGCGGCATCCCGCGGGAATATGGTATGCCTAATAACAAGTTTACGTCAAGGAAACATCGCCACGTCTTTCAGGGGCAACGAACGGGCCTGATCCACAAGGTCTTTCGTCAGGGGAATCGGCTGCGGCATGACGGATACCAGCGCAGAGAAATCCGGATCGGCAGCGCCGCTTCCCAGCCTGTCGCGGCAACGTCTGGCCGACCAGATCGCGGATATCCTGCGCGAACAGATGCTGACCGGCGCGTTGCAGCCCGGCGACCCGATCCATGAACGCGACACCGCCGAGGCGATTGGCGTTTCGCGCACGCCGCTGCGCGAAGCGATCCTGATTCTCGAGGCCGAGGGGCTTGTCGAAACCTCTCCGGCGCGCAGCCCGATCGTTGCCGACCCTTCGCTTGAAGGAGACTTTCGGACCTGTTGCTGATATTGGCGACGCTTGAGGGTCTGGCCGGCGAACTGGCCTGCGCCAAGGCAAGCGACGCCCAGATCGCCGCGATCCGCAAGCTGCATCAGCGCATGCTCGACACCAGTAACGATCCCGACACGGTTGCCTTCTTCAAGACCGACATGGCGTTTCACGGCGCCATTGTCGAGGCCACCGGCAATCAGCCGCTGATCAAGACCCACCAGCAGTACAACTCGCGGCTCTGGCGCGCGCGCTACATGTCGTCGCGCAGCCGGATGGGCCGGATCGAGACGATGCGCGACCACGGCGATATCATCGCCGCGCTTGAAGCCCGCGACGCCGCCGCCACGTCCGAAGTACTGCGCCGCCACCTGATCCAGGCGATCGCCAACATTACCCGTATTCTTGAAACAAAACAGCAGAACTCTGCGTCGTAACCCACGGAAAAGGCATCTCATGTCAGACGATCACGACACCCACGCGCACAAGAAATTCCGCTCTCAGGAATGGTTCGACAACCCCAACAATCCCGGCATGACCGCGCTTTACGTCGAGCGCTATCAGAACCAGGAATATACCCGCGGCGAGCTGCAATCCGAACGCCCGATGATCGGCATCGCGCAGACCGGATCGGATCTGGCACCCTGCAACAAGATCCACGTGTTTCTTGCCGACCGGATCAAGGCAGGCATCCGCGACGCGGGTGGCGTGCCGATCGAGTTTCCGGTGCATCCGATTCAGGAAACCGGCAAGCGGCCGACCGCAGCGCTGGATCGCAACCTTGCCTACCTGAGCCTCGTCGAGGTGCTGCATGGCTACCCGATCGACGGCGTGGTGCTGACCACCGGCTGCGACAAGACCACGCCGGCGCTGCTGATGGGTGCGGCAACGGTCGACATCCCCGCCATCGTGCTGTCGGGCGGGCCGATGCTGGACGGGCACTGGAAGGGCAAGCTGGCGGGATCCGGCACGGTTGTCTGGGAAAGCCGCCGCCTGCTGGCCGAGGGCACCATCGACTATGACGAGTTCATGAACCGGGTTTGCGCCTCTGCCCCGTCGCTGGGGCATTGCAACACGATGGGCACGGCATCGACGATGAACGCGATGGCCGAGGCGTTGGGCATGTCGCTGACCGGTTGTTCCGCGATCCCCGCGCCCGTTCCGCGAGCGGATGGAGATGGCCTATCACACCGGCCGCCGGATCGTGGAAATGGCGCATGAGGAACTGCGCCCGTCGGACATCATGACGCGCGACGCGTTCCTGAATGCCATTGTCACCAACACCGCGATTGGCGGGTCCACCAACGCGCCGCCGCATTTGCAGGCCATCGCGCGCCATGTCGGCGTGGAACTGTCGGTGCAGGACTGGCAGACCTACGGCTATGACGTGCCTCTGTTGCTGAACATGCAGCCCGCTGGCGAATACCTTGGCGAAAGCTTCCATCGCGCCGGCGGCGTGCCCGCGGTGATGGGCGAACTGGCAAAGGCCGGACTGATCCGGGGCGGCGTGAAGACCGTCACCGGCAAGACCATGGCCGAGAATCTTGACGGGCCGCGAAAGCGAGGATCACAAGGTCATCATGACGGTGGCAAAACCGATGCGGCCGAATGCGGGTTTCGTGGTGGTCTCCGGCAACCTGTTCGACACCGCGATCATGAAAACCAGCGTGATCTCGGCCGATTTCCGCAAGCGGTTTCTGCGAACATCCCGGCGCCGAGAATATCCACGAAGGCAAGGCGGTCGTGTTTGAGGGCCCCGAGCATTACCACGCCGCGATCAACGATCCGGAGCTGAACATCGACGCCAATACGTTCCTGTTCATCCGCGGCGTCGGCTGTGTGGGCTACCCCGGATCGGCCGAGGTGGTGAACATGCAGCCGCCCGATGCGCTGATCAAACAAGGCATCAACCACTTGCCGACGGTTGGCGACGGCCGCCAGTCGGGCACCTCGGAAGTCGCCTTCGATCCTGAACGCCAGCCCTGAATCGGTGGTCGGCGGTGGGCTGGCGCTGATCCGAAACCGGCGATCCGGTGCGGCTGGACCTTAACGAATGCACACTGAACGCAGTGGTGCCGGACAAGGAATGGCAGGCGCGCCGCGCCGCCTGGACGGCGCCCGAGATTGTGCACCAGACGCCCTGGCAACAGTTGTACCGAGAGAATGTCGGCCAGCTTGCCGATGGCGGTTGCCTGGAACTGGCGACCAGCTATCAGAAAATCCACAAAGTCATCCCACGCGACAATCACTAGGAAAATCACATGAAGCTTCTGCGCTACGGCCCTATCGGCAAAGAAAAACCCGGCATTCTGGATGCCGATGGCAAGATCCGTGATCTTTCGGCCCATACCGGCGATTTCGCGGGCGAAGCGGTGTCGCTTGCGGCGCTGGACAAGTTGCGCGGCATCGACCCTGCCAGCCTGCCGCTGGTCGAGGGCGATCCCCGGATCGGGTCCTGCCTTGCCTCGGTGCCGAACTTTCACTGCATCGGGTTGAACTATGCCAAGCACGCCGCCGAATCCGGTATGGAGATCCCCAAGGAGCCGATCCTGTTCTCAAAGGCCACGTCGGCGATCTGGGGGCCGAACGATCCGGTCACGATCCCGAAAGGATCGGTCAAATCGGATTGGGAGGTCGAGCTGGGCGTGATCATCGGAAAACGCGCCGAGCATGTCCCGGAGGCCGACGCGCTGGGCTATGTCGCGGGGTACTGCACGATCAACGACCTGTTCGGAACGCGCGTTCCAGATCGAGCGCGGCGGGCCAGTGGGTCAAGGGCAAATCCGCCCCCACATTCGGCCCGATCGGCCCATGGCTGGTGACGGCGGACGAAATACCCGACCCGCAAGCCCTGCGCCTGTGGCTGTCGCTGAACGGCAAGGTCGTGCAGGACAGTTCGACCTCTGACATGATCTTCGGTGTCGCCAAGATCGTTTCGTACATGTCGGAATTCATGGCGCTGGTTCCGGGTGACATCATTTCCACCGGCACGCCTTCGGGCGTCGGTCTGGGGATGAAGCCGCAGCTTTTCCTGAAGCCCGGCGACGTGATGGAGCTGGAAGTTCAGGGGCTTGGCCGACAACGGCAGGAAGCGGTGGCTTATCCGGGGTGAGGCCCCGCGCTGAAGCAAAGAGTTGCGCCGCGGGCCTCGGCCGCGCCGCGGTGCGCTCCGCGCGGGGATATCTTCCGGACAAAGAAACGTTCAGGTCTTTGAAGATCGGGATCGGAATTTCTGAAAGGCTTTGAGGCTCAGGCCACCTTATCGGCCAGAAGCGTCTCTAGCGGGTCATGTTCGGCGACCCAGTGATCCGCCTCGACCTTGCGGAATTCTGGCACATAGTTGCGGTCGCCCGCCGCCAGTTTCGATTGCAGGAACCGCAGCGTCGCGCCCGGATCCAGCGGGCTGGGCAGTTCGCCGGGGATCTTGATCCGCTGGCGGGTTCGCTCGATCCGGGGATCGGGCACCGGCACCGCGGAGATCAGCGCCTTGGTATAGGGATGCCGCGCGTCGCCATAGATCGCGTCGCGGTCGGCCAGTTCGACGGCACGGCCAAGATAGAGCACGAGGATGCGGTGCGAGATTTCGCGCACCACCGACAGGTCGTGGCTGATGAAGATCATCGACAGGCCGAATTCCTTCTGCAGGTCCTTCAGCAGGTCGATGACCTGCGCCTGAATCGAGACATCGAGCGCCGAAACGGCCTCATCGCAGATGATCAGCTTGGGGCGGTTGATCATCGCGCGCGCGATGCCGACGCGCTGGTTCTGGCCGCCGGACAATTCATGCGGGTAGCGGTTGATCAGGTTCTGGTCCAGCCCGACCTTTTCCATCATCGCGGCCACCGCCAGCTTGCGCTGTCGCGAGGTCAGACCCGGCTGGAAGGTCCTGCAGCGGTTCGGCGATCGAGGCTGCAATCGTCATGCGCGGATTGAGGCTGGCCAGCGGATCCTGAAACACGATCTGCAGATCCTTGCGATAGGGGATCATCTGCTTGCGCGGCAGACCCGACGATCGGTTTGCCAAGCCACGAGACCGAGCCGAAGGTGGGCGGGATCAGTTGCAGGACGGCGCGCGCAAGCGTGGATTTGCCGCAGCCGCTTTCGCCGACGATGCCAATGGTTTCACTGGCGTAGAGATCGAAGCTGACACCATCGACGGCCTTCAGCGGCACGGTCTTGCCGAACAGGCCCTGATCGAGCCGGACCGGGAAATGCACCTTCACATCCTCGACCCGCAGGATCGGTTCGCGCCGGTCGGTGACCGGCACCAGCGGCGTGCCCTTGTTGGGCTGGTCGATCCGCGGCATCGCTTTCAGCAGCATCTTGGTGTAGTCATGCTTTGGCGCGTGGAAGATTTCTTCGGCCGTGCCCTCTTCGACGAATTCGCCCAGCCGCATCACCTGCATCCGGTCGCACATCCGCGCCACCACGCCCATGTCATGCGTGATCAGCGCGATCGCGGTGCCTTCCTGCTGCTGCAGTTCGACCATCAGATCAAGGATTTCGGCCTGCACGGTCACGTCGAGCGCGGTGGTGGGTTCGTCGGCGATCAGCAGGCGCGGATTGCAGAGCATCGCCATGGCGATCATCACCCGCTGGCGCATGCCGCCGGACAGCTCGTGCGGAAACTGGGTCAGGCGGCGCTTGGCCTCGGGGATGCGGACGCGGGTCAGCCAGTCGAGGCACAGCTCGCGCGCCTTGGCGCCGGTCAGACCCTTGTGTTCGCGCAAGCACCTCGGCCATCTGATCGCCGATGCGCATATGCGGGGTCAGGGCAGTCAGCGGATCCTGAAAGATCATCGAGATCTCGTCGCCCCGGATCTGGTTGTGCTCTTCCGGGGTCAGGTGCAGCAGGTCGTGGCCGTCATAATCGACGGTGCCGGTGGTCTTGCCGTTATCGGCCAGAAGGCCCATCGCCGCCATGAAGGTCTGGCTTTTGCCCGACCCGCTTTCGCCGACGATGCCAAGGCATTCGCCGGGATTGATGTGAAAACTGACGTTCTTTACCGCCTCGATCTGACCGTCGGCCGTGTCGAAGCTGACCGACAGGTTCTTTACATCCAACAGCGCCATATCAGCGATCCTTCGGGTCGAGCGCGTCACGCAGGCCATCGCCGATGAAGAACAGGCTGATGATGGTGAGCAGGAAGAAGCACAAGCGGCCAGACAAGCTGCCAGATCGTGCCATAGATGATCGTGCCCGCACCCTTCGAGATCAGCGCGCCGAGCGAGGTGTTGGGTTCCTGCACGCCGAGGCCGAGGAACGAGATGAAGCTTTCGACAAGGATCATCTGCGGCACCAGTAGCGTGGCATAGACCACCACGACGCCCAACAGGTTGGGCAGGATATGGCGCAGCACGATGGTGAACCAACCGACGCCTGCGGCCTGTGCCGCCTCGATGAATTCGCGGTTCTTGAGGCTGAGGGTCTGGCCGCGCACGATCCGGCTCATTTCCAGCCAGCTGACCACGCCGATGCCGACAAACAGCATGAAGAACGAGCGTTCGAACATCACCATCAGCAGGATGATGATGAACATGTAGGGCACCGCGATCAGGATATCGACGGTGCGCATCATCAGGTTGTCGACCCAGCCGCCGACAAAGCCCGAGACCGCGCCGTAAAGCGTGCCGATGATCACCGCCATCAGCGCGCCGATGACGCCGACGATCAGCGAGGTCTGGGTCGCCTGGATGCTGCGCGCGAACAGATCGCGGCCGACCTCGTCGAGCCCGAAGAAGTGGCCGTTCGCCAGCGATGGACCGCCCTCGCCCGCGATGTCGCCCATCCGCGCCCAGTCGATTTCCTCGTTCGACCATTGCGCGAAGAACGGGCCGATCAGGGTGAAGAGAATGACCGACATCAGCACGATCAGTGCGGCCACCGCAGCCTTGTTGCGCATGAAGCGACCGGCTGCATCCTGCCACAGCGAGCGGCCCTTGATCTGCTCCGCTTCGACCAGTTTCTCGGCGATGCGTGCGGTGCGGTCGGTATCGTAAACCATGGCCGCCCCTAATACCTGATCTTCGGATCGAGCCATGCGTACACCACATCGGTCAAAAGGTTGAAGAGGATGGTCAGCGTGCCGTAAAGGATCGTGACCCCCAGCATGACCGCATAGTCGCGGTTCAGCGCCGAGTTCACGAAGCTTTGGCCAATGCCGCCGGTCGAGAAGTAGAGGTCGATCACCACCGATCCGGTGATCATCGCCACGAAGGACGGGCCGAGATAGGACACCACGGGCATCATCGCGGGCTTCATCGCATGGCGCCAGATGATGGTGCGCGTGGGCAGACCCTTGGCGCGCGCGGTGCGGATGAAGTTGGAATGCAGGGTTTCAAGCATCGAGGACCGGGTGATCCGGGCGATCGAGGCCATGTAGGAGGTGGACAGCGCTATGACCGGCATGACGATATATTGCCACTGGCCGCCGTTCCAGCCGCCGCCGGGCAGCCAGCCCAACTGCCATGTGAAGATGATGACAAGGATCGGCGCCATGACGAAATTCGGCAGCGCCTGCGCCGAAAACGTGGCCCCGACTGCGATATAGTCCAGCAGCGTGTTGTGGCGGATCGCAGCCAGCACGCCAAGCGAGACGCCGACCAGCGTCGCGATCACGAAAGAGATCGAGCCGTAGGTCAGCGTCACCGGGAAACCCTGCGCGATGATGTCGTTCACGTCACGGTCCTTGTAGATGAAGGACGGCCCGAAATCGAAGCGCGTCACGATGCTGACGATATAGTTCCACATCTGCACCAGCATCGGCTGATCCAGCCCGTATTTCGCCTCGATATTGGCCAGCACCTGCGGCGGCAGCGGCCGTTCAGAGGTGAAGGGCCCGCCGGGGGCCGCATACATCAGGAAGAAGCAGATGATGATCAGGATCAACAGCGTCGGAATGGCGATCAACAGCCGCCGCAGGATGTAGTTTAGCATATCGGATTACCCCAAAGCCGAACGCCCGGCCCCCCGGGAAGGGGACCGGGCAGTGGTGGTTCAAGCGCCGGTTATTCGGCTTTCTTGTACAGGTCTTTGGAGTACCAGTTCTGCTCGACATTGTTGACCGGCCAGTTGCCCACGTCGCTGTCCAGCATGTAGACGCCGGCGTAGTGGTAGATCGGGATCACCGGCACTTCGTCGGCGATGATCTGCTCGACTTCGGTGTAAAGCGGCTGCGGATCGTCAGCCATCTTGGCGTTCGTCATCAGCTCGTCGATGCGGGCGTTGGAGTATTTGCCGTCATTGTAGCCCGACGGCGTTGTCAGCAGGTCAAGGAAGGTCGAGGCTTCGTTGTAGTCGCCGCACCATGCGCCACGCGCCAGCTGGAAGTCCTGATTGTCGCGGGTGTTCAGGAAGGTCTTCCATTCCATGTTGGCCAGCGTGACCTCGGCACCCAGCTTTTGCTTCCACATCTGGCTAAGGGCCACCGCGATCTTCTGGTGATCGTCCGGACGTGTTGTAGAGCATGTCGAACTTCAGCGGGTTGTCGGCATCATATCCCGCCTCGGCGATCAGTTTCTTGGCCTCGGCATCACGTTCATCCTGGGTCATGTCCATCATCGGCACGTTCGGAACCGTGAAGCCGGCAGTCGCCGCGGGTGTGAAGGTGTAGGCTTCGGGCTGACCACCGGCCAGAATGTTCTCGGTGATGATCTTGCGATCGACTGCCAGTGACAGGGCCTTGCGCACGTTCACGTCCTTGAACGCTTCGGGGCCGGTATCGGACAGGTTGAACGTGTAGTAGTAGTTGCACAGGCGCGGAAAGCTGACCGCTTCGTCCGGATATTCCGCCTTCAGCTTCGGATACTGGCCGGCCGGGATTTCGGTGCGGTCCAGCTCGCCGGCGAAATAGCGGGTCAGCGAGGCGTTCTCGTCGTTGATGACCAGCGCCACGACCTTGTCGATGATGGTCTTGTCGTTGTCCCAGTACATCGGGTTGCGTTCGCGCACCGAACGCTCTGACGGCACATGCTCGGTCAGGATATAGGCGCCGTTCGAGACGATGTTGCCGGGCTTGGTCCATTCATCGCCGAACTGCTCGATCACCGATTGCGGCGACGGGAAGGTCGAGGCATGGGTGGTCATCAGCGGGAAATAGGGCAGCGAGGCCGACAGCCGCACTTCGAGGGTGTGGTCGTCAATCGCGGTCACGCCCAGCTCATCGATCGGCTTTTCACCGGCGATGATCGCGGCGGCATTCTCGATCGACATCAGTTCGCCGAACCACGCATAGGGCGAGGCCAGCGCCGGATCGACCAGACGCTTCCAGGCATAGACGAAATCGTCCGCCGTCACCGGATCGCCGTTCGACCACTTGGCGTTATCGCGCAGCGTGAAGGTGTAGACGTTCTTGGCGTCGTTGGTTGTGAACCCGGTGGCGACACCCGGCACCAGATTGCCCTCGGCATCCTGGTTCATCAGCCCTTCGAAGAGGTCGCGCACGATCTCGGAGCCCGACACATCCTCGACCACTTGCGGATCGACAGAGCTGTGCTCGTCAAGAACACGGTAGGTGAAGGTCTGGTCATCGGCAAGCGCATCGCCGGTTACCGGGTGAGTGCCTGCGGCCAGCGCGGGGCCGACCAGCATCGTGCGTGGCCATCAGACCTGCAATCATGAAACGTGGCATCTTGGTCATGGAGCTTCCTTTCCTATTGGTGTTTTCTTTCGGGCCCAGCCGTCGATGATTTCTGTGATGCGTCATTCGGCAACTGGTCCGCTTCGGCTGTTGTCAGCCTGAATGACGCGCAGTTTGGGCCTGTGCCCGTGGCAAGAGCAAGCTTTTCCTAGCGTAAATTGTGCAGCGTCCAAATTTTGGGCGCTAACATACTGACAGCGCGCACAAATCTGTCATCCCGAGGCTGTGGCACGGCAATTTTATGCGCCAAGCTATCGGCGCCCAGCGGGCCTTGGCCGCATCGCGGTGGATGGCAGGCTGCTTGATTCTCTGATCGCGCATCGACGGGCAGGTTCGGATCGACGGCCCGGCCTAGTCTGACTGCCCGGTCGCGCCGCCGGGCAGGATGGCTGCCGGGCGCGCGCAAGTGGTTTCGAGGGTGATCGCGGCGCCGCTGCACGCCGAGCGGTCCAGCGCCTCGATAACCTCGAGCACGTGCAGCGCCAGCGTGCCCGAAGCCCGGTGCGGGCGGCCCTCGGCGATCGCCTGCGCCATGTCGGCCAGCCCGATGCCGCGATAATTGCCATCGGCATGCGCATGGGTGACCGGTTGCCTGATCCAGTCGCTGCCGGACAGCGATTCCACGACGCCATCGAACCGGTTCGGATCCGGGATCACCAAGGATCCTTCGGTGCCGTAAAGTTCCAGATGCGAATGCCTGTGCCCCGGCACATCGAAACTGGTCACGATCTGCACGATGGCGCCGGATGCGAACTGCATCGCGCCCGCGATGTGGGTCGAGACCTCGACCGGCACCGTTTGCCCCGCTCTTGGACCAGTGGCGATTGTGCGGGCCACGCCGCTGCGCGAGGCCAGTGCCGAGACCCGCGCAACCGGCCCCAGAAGATTGACCAGAGCGGTTATGTAGTAGGGGCCCATATCCATCGCCGGTCCGCCGCCGGGATGGCTGTAATAGAAATCCGGGTTCGGGTGCCAAAGCTCGTGGCCCGGCAACATCAGGGTGGCGGTGCCCGCGACCGGGCACCCGATCGCCCCGTCATCCACCAGTTTGCGGCCGTTCTGGTGCGAGCCGCCCAGAAAGGTATCAGGCGCGCAACCGACGCGCAGGCCCGCGCTGTCGGCCGCCTCGATCAGGGTCCGGGCCTCGGCCACGCTGACACCAAGGGGCTTTTCGGAATAGACATGCTTGCCCGCCGCAATCGCCGCCAACCCGACCGGCACATGCGCTGCGGGCACCGTCAGGTTCAGCACGATGTCGATATCGTCGCGCGCCAGCAGTTGTTGCGGCGTGACGGCAGGCAAACCGTAGGCCGCAGCCCGTTCATGCGCCGCAGTCGGGTTCAGGTCGGCCACGGCGCGCATCTCGACTTGGCGAAAGGTCCGGGTGCAGCGCTGAAGGTAGATGTCGGATATCACGCCGCAACCGATCAGGCCGACGCCAAGGGGCAGAGTTGTCATATCATCTGGTTCGTTCCGGGGCCGGGGCTTTGCCGGCGCGCGCCTGTCCCTCAATCCGTGCTCAGAGCCTCGCGGATTGCGGTGACGGCGGCAAGCGCGTCGAGCGTGAAGCTTTCGATCAGATAGTCGGGCCATGTCGAGAGTTTGACAACCACGATTTCGGACGCCGGGTCCAGATGAATGAGTTGGCCGAACACGCCGCGCGCCATGAAATTCCCGCGCTCCACATCGTGCACCCACCACTGGCGGCTGTAAGCGCCGTTCGGGGCGACATTGGTGTAGGGAGAGCCGAACTTGTGCGCTTCGCCGTCGCGGCACGCCGCCACCCACGACGCGGGAACCACCTGGCTGCCCCCTGCCCGGCCACCGTCCAGCATCATCTGGCCAAACCGCGCATAGTCGCGCAGCGTGGCGTTGAAGCCGCCGTCGGCCAGCGCGGTGCCCGCCGCATCGACGGTGAAGAAGGCATCGTTTTCGGCCCCGATGCGCGACCATATTCGATCTGCCAGCAGTGCCGCCAGCGGCTGGTCGGCGACACGCTCGATCACCCAGGCCAGAACGTCGGTCTCGATCGAGCGATAGGCGAAGCTGTGGCCGTGCGGGCGTTCCTGCGGCAGCGTCAGAATGACATCGCGGATCGTCGGCACCGGCTCTCCGGGGCGCGGCGGACGCCAGCCGCTCGCGATGTCGATGCGGGTCATGTCGGAATGGGGAACACCGTAATCCTCGACGAACCGCACGCCAGACTGCATATCGAGAACCTGCGCCAGCGTTGCATGCGCATAGCCGCAGCGGTCCAGTTCCGGCACCAATTCTGTCAGCGGTACGTCAAGCGGCAAGACGCCCTCGCCGTTCAGAACCCCGGCCAGCGCGCCGACCACGGATTTGGCGACCGATTGCGACAGATGCGGGGTCTGCGGGGTCATGTCATTGAAATAAAGCTCGGTGACAACCCGACCGCGATGGCAGACCAGAAATCCGTCGGTATAGCTTTCGTCAAGCCAATCCGAGACGGTCTTGCGCGATCCATCGGCCGCGGCGAAAGCCAGCCTGCCGAGATCCTGACGATGCGCATCAAGGGGCTGCACCGGGCCGGTGCCGCGGGTCACATTAGTGGTGGGGAATAGGCTGCGGATGTTCTGGAAGGACCAGCGGTTGAAAGGCGCCAGATCCCAGTTTTCCAGCGTCGGCCGCTTTTCGGGCGGCGGGGGGAAGCCGCGCATGATCCCCAACTCGCGGGCGGTGCGCGGGCGCCGCGGCGCGATGGCGGGGGTATTCTCTGCCATCTGCAAAGTCCTGCCTGCAATGGAATGGAGCGCTGGGCGGCCCGTCCGGCCGCCCAGCTGGCGGTTTGCCTACTGCTTTAGGCGGGTCCAGATCTTGTTATAAAGATCGACCGTCTCTTGCGGGCACGGCTTGACGAAATCCGGTGTCGGCGCATCGGCCGGCATGTTGATTTCCGGCGCACTCAGCATCGCGGCGTCCATGAACTCTTCACTGCCCTTGATGCCGTTGGCATAGCGCGCGAAGTTCGAGATCAGCGCCGCATTCTCGGGCGCCATGATGAAGTTCACGAACAGCTTCGCATTGTCCATGTCCGGAGCATCCGCCAGCACTGCCACGTTGTCCATCCAGCCGGTGAAGCCCTCTTTGGGATAGGCGTATTGCAGTGTCGGGCGCTGCTCGCGCGCGCGCATCGCAGCGCCGTTCCAGTTTTGCGACAGATCCACATCGCCCGAGGTCAGCTTTTCGATCGTGGAGTAGTCCATTGTGCGCCAGTATTGCTTGGCGTTCAGCAACAGGTCGGTGACTTCCTTGAGCTGGTCGACATTGCCGTTGCACCGCTCATATCCCAGATAGCGCAGGCCGGCGTTGATGACATCGTTCATGTCGTTGAGCATGTTGATCCGGCCCTGCAACTCTGCGGGCGGTTCAAAGAGCAGCTTGAGCGTGTTGACATCACCCTTGTAGACGGCGGTATCGACGGTGAAGGATGTCGTTCCCCATTGCCACGGCACCGAGTAGTTGCGGCCCGGATCCCACCAGACATCGACCCATTTCGGGTCCATGTTCTTGAAGTTCTCCATCTCGTTCGGCTTGATCTCGGCCAGCAATCCCTCTTCGATCATGATCTTGATCATGTAATCGCCGGGCACGACGATATCGTAGCCGGTGCCGCCTTCCTTGACCTTGGCCAGCATCGTTTCGTTCGAAGTCGTAGCCGTCGAGCGTCACGTCGACATCGTATTCCTTCTCGAATTTCTCGATCAGTTCGGGGCTGGTGTAGTTGCCCCAGTTGTAGATGTTCAGCTTGCCTTCGGCCACGACCGGCCCGGCCAGCGTGAATGTTGCCATTGCAACCACCCCAAGGGCGAGTGTTGTCTTCTTCATTGGATTACCTCCTTTTGTCATCCATCAAGGACCGCAGAATGCGGCCCGTCTTCTCACTTTCGTTTGCGTGTCACGAGAAACAGCAGAATCACGAAACACAGCGACAGCCCCAGCAGCAGGGTCGAGACTGCGTTGATCTCTGGCGTGATGCCGCGCCGGATCTGTCCAAGGATAAAGATCGGCAGGGTGGTTTCGCCCGGACCCGCGACCAGCAACGTGATGATCACATCGTCGAGCGAAACGACGAAGGCCAGCATCGCGCCGGCGAAAATCCCCGGCATCAGAAGCGGCAGCGTGATCCGCCTGAAGACCTGATACGGGGTGGCATAGAGGTCGGCGCCGGCCTGTTCCATCGTCAGGTCCATATCCTCAAGCCGGGCGCGGATCGGCATATAGGCGAAGGGGATGCAAAACACGGTATGGGCCAGCATCAGATAGCCGATCCCGTTGATCCCCGTGGCCTTCTTGATCAGCGAAAACAGCGCAAGTGTGGAGACCGCAGTTACAATCTCGGGAACCATCAGCGGCTGGTTGATCACCGCATAGGCCAGCGTCTGGCCGCGATAGGGCGGCGTCCGGGTGGTCGCCAGGGCTGCCAGCGTGGCGAAGGTGGTGGCGAACAGAGTGGCGACCGCGGCCACCTGCAAGGAGATCACCGTCGCATTGCGGATGCCTTCGTTGTCGAAAGCCGCGCGGTACCAGCGGAAACTGAATTCGGTCCACAACACAACCGACCGGTTGTCATTGAACGAAAACACCACCAGAACGACAATCGGTGCATAGAGGAAGACGATGCAGGCCCAGGCCATCGGCGTGAAGCCGGGTTGGCGGCGAAGATCGGTCATGCGCCGGGCCTTTCTGGCCGAGGGCGCGGCGGCGTGGGTTTCGGGGGCGGCACTGTCAACCATGACGGGCACCCTCTTTGCCGGCGTTACGGACATAGACAATCAGCGCCGCCATCACCACGACCATCAGGATCAGCGCCGCCGCCGAGCCAAACGGCCAGTTACGCGACGAGCCGAATTGCAACGCGATCAGGTTGCCGATCATCAGCTTCTTGCCGCCGCCCAGAAGTTCGGGCGTGATATAGGCGCCAAGGCCGGGGATGAAGACCAGAATGCAGCCCGCCACGATGCCCGGTTTCGCCGCCGGAATGATGATCCGCTTCAGCACCTGGAACCGCGTGGCGTAAAGGTCATAGGCCGCCTCGACCAGCCGGAAATCCAGCTTTTCCAGTGAGGCGTAAAGCGGCAGCACCATGAACGGCAGATAGCTGTAGATCAGCCCCATGAACACCGCCCAGTCGGTGTAGAGAATGCCGATCGGGTGGTCGATCACACCAACCTTCATCAGGCTCATGTTGATGATGCCCTCGTCGCGGATGATCAGCAGCACCGCATAGGTCCGGATCAGAAGGTTGGTCCAGAACGGCAAGGTGATCAGGAACAGCCAGACATTGCGCTGTTCGGGCGGTTTTGAGGCGATGAAATAGGCGGTCGGGAAGCCGATGATCAGCGCGCCGACCGTGGCGACCAGTGCCAGCCCGATTGAGCGGCCGAAAATCTGGAGATACGGCGTTGAAAAGCTGAGGGTGCCATCAAAGATGTCACGCTCGAACAGGAATTGCAGGTAGGCCTCGCCTGAAAACTGCCATGTGACGCCGCCATAGGTGCCCGGGGTCAGCACCGAATAGATCATCGTGATGACTAGCGGGAACAGACCAAATAGGCCGATCGTCAGCATCGCGGGCAGCAACAGAAACAAGCGCCGGCGGCGCGCGCGTGCATCGCTTTGCTGTTGCGCAAGTCCGTCGGCGGACGGCGTGGCGATATGTGCGGTTTCGGCCATCACTCCGCAATCACCCGAAGGTGTTCGTCGGGCAGCACGACACCAACCCGGTCACCGGGCTGACCCTTCGCCTCGGCGCTTCGGGCGACCAGTTCGGTGCCGTCCTCCAGCCGGACATGAACGTTGTTGGCGACCCCGAAATAGACCACCGTCGCGATCTGCCCGACCACGGCCGCTGCGGGATCGTCAGGGCTGGTCAGGCCGACATTCTCGGGTCGTATCGCCACGCTGACTTTGCCCGGAGCGGCTGCCGTGCCCTGCAGATGCGCAATAGCGCTACCGCCACCGGCCAGAATGATCTTGCCGCGACCGCCGTTCAGAGATGTAAGTTCGGCCTCGATGATATTGATATCGCCTATGAAATCCGCAACAAACCGGCGCGCCGGATGGTTATAGATCTCTTTCGGGGTGCCAACCTGCAGAATATGGCCGGTGTCCATCACCGCCATCCGGTCGGACATCGTAAGGGCCTCTTCCTGATCATGCGTCACGAAAACAAAGGTGATCCCGGTTTCGCTTTGCAGGCGCTTCAACTCGATCTGCATCGCCTTGCGCAGCTTGAGGTCGAGCGCCGAGAGCGGTTCGTCGAGCAACAGGACCTTGGGGTGCGGCGCCAGTGCCCGTGCCAGAGCAACCCGCTGCTGCTGGCCCCCTGACAGCGCGTCGGTGTGACGGCCGGCCAGATGTTCCATCCGCACCAGTTCCAGCATCTGCGCGGTGGTATCGGCGATTTCCTTTGCGGACTTACCCAGCATTTCCAGCCCGAAGCCGATATTCTGTGCAACCGTCATGTGCGGGAACAGCGCGTAATTCTGGAACACCGTGTTGACGGGGCGCCGGTAGGGCGGCAGATGGCCGATCTCCTGGCCGTCCAGCAAGATCCGCCCGCGCGTGGGCAATTCAAACCCCGCGATCAGGCGCAAGAGCGTAGTCTTTCCGCAACCCGACGGCCCCAGCAAAGTGAAGAATTCGTTGGGCTGGATAGTGACCGAGACATCGTCTAGCGCGGTCACCGCTTGTTCGCCCTTGCCGAAGCTCTTGGTTACGCCATCGACAAGGATCATATGCTCACCAGCCGACGACCTTTCGCGCGCGTCAATGGCGGCTGCACCATTCGGCATCGGTAGTTTCCCCCTGTCTGTCGGCCTTCTTCTGGCCGTCTTGTGCTTTGCCCAATCCTAGGATCGGGCAATGCCATTCGTATATATCCCCTCGGGGATAGCGCCCGATGGCGCAGCGCCGCGATGGGTCAAAGCATTGAGAAACATGGCGAAAAGTTCTGACTGCGATGAAATTTTCAGCTTTCTGTAGATGTTCTTGCGATGGATTTTCACGGTGCCGGGCGCAATATCGGTGGCATGTGCAATCGATTTCGATGAATGGCCTTTCAGCACCAGTATCGCGATCTCGCGCTCCCGGTCGGTCAGGGTTCCGTCGCCGAACCTGTGCAACGCCAGATCAATCTCGTTGCCCGCCTGCACCCCCGTCGTTGGCCCGGCGTAGTTGTCATCGGCGAAATGGCGGCGGTTCATCGCGGCAAAGACCGGAAGCGCCCGGCGGAAGGCGCGAACGTCGCGGGTCGAGAATTTCGGCTGCCCATCAAGCCGACCAATCGAGTAAAACAGGTGCTTGCCGCTTGGCAGATCAATCAGGAACGCCGCCTCATCTTCCAGCCGGATCGAACTGTAATACTCGCGCGAATAGGTGGATTGCGAAAACCTGTCGGGTGCGACGTCGCGCAGATGCAGGAACGCGCATGGTTGGGCGCAAGGTTTCATGGCGCGGTAGGCCACGTAGAACGGATCCAGCAGATAGGCCCCATCGAGATAGCGGTCGATCACCTGAGCCCGCCTTTCGGCGCGGACATTATCGTAAAGATGCAGGGGCGGGCGATTGCCGTTCAGAAGGGTCAGGAAACACCCTGGAAACGGCGCGACTGCGCGCAGGTAATCCAGCGCGCGGGGAATGAAATCGGCGGTTCCGATGGCAGCAATAGCCCCGGCCAGTGCGATCTCGGCCAAGCCTTCGCTATTGCCTTGCGCGTGATACATTTGCCTCCGCAGTCACAGTTGCACCCCCAAAGGGGTATTTACGCAGCTTGCATCTGACAGGCATCCTAGGCAGGAGCGCGCGGATTGAACAGCGGTCAAAAGCGGGGGTGTATGGCTGAACGCGTCGATATGGTGATCGTGAACGCGCGCGTGCTGACGATGGATCGGTCGCGGCCCTTTGCCGAAGCGGTGGCGATCGGCAGCGGGCTGATACTGGCGGTTGGCACCACCTCCGAGATACGTGCGCTGGCCGGCCCCGGAACCCGAGTGATCGACGCCGTCGGCAAGACCGTTCTGCCCGGTTTCATCGACAGCCATGTGCATCTGTTTCAGGGCGCGGCCGCTCTGGATTTCCTGGCGCTGGATACAGTCCGAGAGCCAGAGGGGTTGCGCCGGGCCGTGCGCAGCTATGCAAGTGCGCGACCCGACGAGCCCCTGATCCTTGGCACCGGCACGACCTATGGCATCATGGACGGCCGCAATCCCACCCGGCATGACATCGACACGGTTCTGGCGGATCGCCCCGTCGCCTTGATGGCCCCCGACATCCACACCGTCTGGGCCAACACGATGGCGTTGCGAATGGCCGGACTGCTGCACGGCGCTGAAATGCCCGAGGGAAGCTCTGTTGTCATGGGTGCCGATGGTCTGGCAACTGGCGAGTTGCTGGAGACCGGCGCAATGGGGCCGGTGTTGCGGCTGTCGCGCACCGGCGGGCGTGACATGCTGGGCTATGTCACCGGGGCCGATCCTGTGCCGCCCGCCACCCCTGCCGAGCGGGCCGCCGACAAGGCCCTTCTGGCGCGCGGGCTGGCCCATGCCGCATCGCACGGGATCACCACGCTGCACAACATGGATGGCAATTTCTATCAGCTTGAACTGTTGGATGAATTGCGCGCTGAAGGGACACTGACCTGCCGAGTGCAGGTGCCGTTCCACCTGAAGAATTTTGACCCTCTGGACCGGCTGGAAGAAGCCGTCGAGATGCAGCGGCGCTATGACACTGACATGTTGTGGTCCGGACGGGTCAAGATGTTCATGGACGGCGTTGTGGAATCGCGCACCGCTTTGATGCTTCGCCCATATCCCGACGCGCCGGGCACCACCGGCGAGGCCGTGTTCGCCCCGGATCATTTCAACGAGGCCTGCATCCGGGCGGATGCCCTTGGCTTGCAAATCTGCGTGCATGCGATTGGCGACCTTGCGGTACGCCGCACGCTTGACGGGTTCGCCGCCGCGCGCTCTGTTAATGGCGCAAGGGATGCGCGGCACCGCATCGAACATATCGAGGTCATCCATCCCGACGATCTGCCGCGGCTGGCCGCACTTGGGGCCGTCGCCTCGATGCAGCCGCGCCATGCCGCCTTTGGCGGCTGGTTCGATCCGCCCGCGCCCAACACGGCGTTTCATTCTGATCAGCAACCGCTGAGCTACCCTTGGCGCGCAGTGCGCGACAGCGGGGCGGCGGTTATCTTTTCGACTGACTGGCCAGTGGTTCCGATTGACGCGCTGCCGAATATTCAGGCGGCCATCGCGCCGGTCGATCTTGGGCCTGGCTGGGCGGATCAGTCGCAATCACTGCATGACACACTGGCCTCTTACACACGAGACAATGCCTGGGCAGAGTTCGCAGAGGCGCGCAAGGGCCAGCTGCGCGCCGGCATGATGGCCGATATCGTGGTGCTCGACTGCGATCTCGAGGCGCTGGAACCGCAGTCGATCGGACAAGCCAAACCGGCCCTGACGATCTGCGCTGGCCGCATCACGTTTGGCGAACCGTCGCAATAGCGGCGCGCTCGCGCTTTACCGACCTTAGCCAAGTTCCTTGAGGCGTTTTTCCTGTCGGGCCATCAGCCGGTCCACCTCTGCGCACCCGATTGCAGACAGCGGTGCCCCGGGTTTGCGCATAGCCGCATCCGCAATTACCCCGCGCCGGGCCAGAACATATTTGCGCACCGCCAGCCCAAGCCCCGGCTGCTGCTCGAACCGCGCAAGCGGCAGATAAGCGTCGAAAAGGTCATGCGCCCGCTCGATGTCGCCTCTGGCGTGGTTTTCAACGACCGAAACCATCATCTCGGGATAGGCGAAGCCGGTCATCGCGCCATCGGCGCCCCGCTCCATCTCTTCGGGCAAGAACACGCCGCCATTGCCGCAGAGGATCGCGATACGGCGATCAAGCGTGCCGGGCTTGCGCAGAGTGCTGATCTTTTCCAGTCCCGGCCAGTCCTCATGTTTGAGGCAGACACAGCTCGGGACGGTTGCGACGATCCGCGCAATCACCGGAACCGATATCTGAACGCCGGTGGCCAATGGGAAATCCTGCAAGACAAAGGGTGCCTCACCGATGAACTCGGCCGCCTGCTGAAAATATCCCGACGATCTGGTCGTCAGTGCGCAAGTTGCCCGGCGGTGCGATCATCACGCCTGCCGCGCCATCATCCATGACGCGCGCGCTCAGGCTGTGCACCTGCGCGAAACCGGGGGCCGAGACACCCACGACCACCGGCACCCGGCCCGCAACGCGTTTCAGAATGCGCTTGACGATCAGACCCGATTCCTCTGGCGTCAGCTTCGGCGCTTCGCCCATTATCCCCAGAACCGTCAACCCGGTCGCCCCCGCTCCGAGGTAGAAATCGACCATCCGGTCGGTGCTTTCCAGATCAATCGTCCCATCGGCATTGAATGGCGTCACGGCGATCACATAGACGCCCTTGGCATCTTCGGTCAGTCTGGTCATGTCGTCCCCTTCCGAGTTGCGGCCAGCGCCACCTGTCCGATTGCCATTGCGGCAGCCGCCTGACAAGGGTCAATCACCGGACGGCCAAGCGCCACTTCCAGATCGGCGCGATAGGCCGCCATTCCCGCACACCCCAGAATCAGGACATCCGCGCCGTCCTGATCCCGTAGCGTTGTGCCGACTTCACGAAGCCGGCCGAAGGTCCGGCGCTTTTCGGTCAATTCTGCGACCCCCACTTCCAGCGCCCGGTCGCCCGCCAGTCGGCCCCTCACACCCATCGCACCGAGATATCGCATGTGGCGCGGGATCGAGCCAGACAGGATCGACAGGATGCCGAAGCGCTGGCCCAGCGTCAGTGCTGTCAGCACCGCGCTTTCGCCGATCCCCAGAACCGGCCGCGCGCTTTGTTCGCGCAAGGCGGCAAGCCCGGGATCCGAGAAACAGGCGATCACGAAGGCCGAAGCGCGATCCTCCAGTGCGCCGCAATGCGCGAGCAGGGGCGCCACAACGCCGTCGATATGGGCCTGGGTCTCGATCCCCGGCGGCCCCTCGAGCAACGTGCGGCACTCTATCGCGACCGGGCAGAACGCGCGCATCAGATGCACCGCACAGTCGATGCCATCTGTAACTGTCTGGCTGGAATTTGGATTGACGATGAAGATGGTCATTGCCGGGTTCTCTGCCTTGCGTGTCGGTTCGAATTAGCCGTTCCGCATGCCGTTGCACAGCCCTGGCAACACGCGCCATGCCAAATGCCGGATCAAAGGGCTTTTCGCATTTCGGAGTATCCAATACACTCGCTTGACCCAACACCCGGACAGACCTATGCCAGACGACCCTTCCGACATTGTCATACGCGGCGGAACCGTGGCGACTGCGAGCAGTGCTTTTCGCGCCGATGTCGCGATCCGCGCCGGCAAGATCACCGCTCTGGGCCCACATCTGCCGAACGGGGCGCGGGAAATCGACGCGACCGGCCGTTATGTTCTGCCCGGCGGCGTCGACACACATTGCCACATCGAACAGATCTCGGGCGCGGGCCTGATGAACGCCGACACGTTCGAGACGGCGACCCGCTCTGCTGCTTTCGGCGGCACCACGACGGTTGTCTCTTTCGCGGCGCAGCACCCGGGCAAGCGGATCCGGGATGTCGTGGCGGACTATGCCGCGCTGGCAGCGGGCGGCGCACTGATCGACCATGCATTCCACATCATCGTGGCGGATGTCTCGGGCGAAAACCTGACGCGCGACATCCCCGAGCTGATCGGCCATGGCCACCGCTCGCTGAAGGTATTCACCACCTATGAAAAGGTCCGGCTGGAGGATCACGCGATCCTCGACGTGCTGCAAACCGCACGGGCCAACGGCGCGCTCGTTTGTTTCCACGCTGAGAATGACGGTCTGATCCGGCACATGACCGCCCGGCTGCTGGCAGAGGGCAAGACGGAGCCGAAACACCACGCCGCCTCGCATCCCCGTCTGGCAGAGATCGAGGCGCTGGACCGCATGTGCCGGTTTTCGGATTTCACCGGCCAGCCGATCATGCTGTTCCACATCTCGACCCGCGAGGGGGCAGAGATCGTGCGCGACGCCCGGGCCCGCGGAACCAGGGTCAGCGCCGAGACCTGCCCGCATTACCTTTTCATGACCGAGGACATTCTGGACCTGCCCGGCACGGCAGGTGCCGCCTTCATGTGCAGCCCGCCGCAGCGCACCCGTGACGATCAGGCGGCGCTGTGGGACGCATTGGCGCAGGGCGACCTGCAAGTCGTGTCTTCCGATCACGCGCCTTACCGGATGGACGCGACCGGCAAGTTCGCGCACGGCGCCGATGCGCCGTTCAACAGGATCGCCAACGGCATGCCGGGGCTGGAGGTTCGGCTGCCCCTGATGTTCAACGCCATGGTCGGCGAGGGCCGTCTGGGCATCGAGAAGTTTGTTGAACTGACGTCCACCGCACCCGCCGAGATCTTCGGGCTGACCGGCAAGGGTCGGATCGAACCCGGCGCCGATGCCGATATCGCGATCTGGAACCCCAGGGCGCGCCGGACCTTCGGCGCGGACGACTTGCACGACAATGTCGGTTACAACCCGTTCGAAGGCTTCAGCGTCACCGGTTGGCCCGAAACCGTGCTGTCACGTGGTGAGGTCATCGTGGCGGAGGGTGATTTCTGCGGCAAGCCCGGACGCGGGCAGCGGATACCGATGGCGCTGAGCGCCGCGATGCGACCCATCGACTAGGATTTGCCCTCGGACATCTTGCGGATCCCCGCAAGCCCGCTTTCGCCCAACGGCACGCTTGCGAACGGCCCGCCCAGCCGCATCTGCGCCAAATCCTGCGGGTTCGGCTTTACGGCCTTGGCCAGCAGATCTTCGGCCCAATCCTCGGCATTGTCCTGCGGTTGGTATCCAAGAAAGCCGACCTTGTGGTTGCTGACCGGCGCGCGGGTGTTGGCCGAAACACCATAAGCGACCGTGAACCCGACGGTCGGCGTATCGACCGCGCGTTCCACCAGCCGCACCAGATCGCCGTATGACAGCCAGGTTCCCAACGCACGCGCGTTCTGTGGTTCCTTGGTGCACGACAGGATGCGCAGGCACACGGCCTCGAGCCCGCGCTTTTCCCAATACATCCGGCCCAGATCCTCGGCAAAGCACTTGGCTAGACCGTAGAACGTATCGGGGCGATGCGGGGTGTCCGTGTCGATGCCCGCGTTGGTCGGCTCCATCCCGACGGCGTGGATCGAGGACGCATAGACGACACGACAAAGCCCGTGACGATACGCGGCTTCCCAGATGTTATAGGCTCCGATGTAGTTGGGGCCGAGCAGCTTCTCGAACGGGCCTTCATCCACGAACGCGCCGAAATGCACGACCATGTCGGCGCCTTTCAAGAGCGGCGCGATCTGGTCCATTTCGGCTATATCCGCCTGGTGGAAGGTTTCGTTCGCCAATAGCTTTGCGGGCGCGTCGGCGATGTCTGTCGAGAGCAGTTCGTCGGCCATTTTCGATAGCGGTTCGCGCAGAACATTTCCAAGATTGCCGCGGGCTCCGGTAAGCACGATTTTTTTCATCTCTCTCTCTCCTTCAAATTACGGCGCGCTCCAGCAGCGGTTGGTTTGCGACAATGCGCTCATATCCAAGCGGCCCCAGATCGAGGCTGCGATACGCCCCATAGGTGATCAGTTCCGACACGCCCCGACCCATCGCGGGGGATTGCTGAAGCCCGTGGCCGGAAAAGCCGTTTACAAAAATGAAATTCCCGACCTCCGGATGCGGCCCGACAATCGCGTTCTGATCGAGCGTATTGTAGGCATAATGCCCGACCCACGAATTGATCACCTTCACGCGCTCGAATGCGGGCACGCGGGCTGGCAATGGCGGGCCAGACCTTATCCTCCCAGATCGTGTGATCCATGGAGAAATCGTCGAAGGCGACGGCGGGGTCATCGTCGGGCGGGCAACCTGCCATGTAATAGCGCCCATCGGTGCGCATATGAACGCCCGCGGGGTCGATCGTCAGCGGCAGGTCTTTGGGCAAAGGCTCGGCCGCGTCGAAGATGAACGTGTAGCGCCGCCGGGGTTCGACCGGCAGGTGCAACCCGGCCATCTGTGCCGTGACGTTGGCGCGCGGGCCAGAGGCATTGACGACGATCCCCGCGCCGATTTTTTCACCGGATGCCAGCGTGATTCCCGTCACACGATTGCCGTTACGCGTGATCGCTGCCACCTCGCCCTGAAGATATTCCGCCCCAAGCGCGCGCGCTTTCCTGCGGAACCAGTCGAAGATTGTACCGCCGTCGAAATAGCCTTCGTCCACCGGGTTGTGCGACCCCAGCAGGATGCCTTCGAGATCGTAGAACGGCCAGGCTTCGGCGATCTGGTTCGGCGTCAGGATGCGGGTGCCCGCCCCCAACGCAGCTTGCACCCGCTGGTTCTCACGCAGTACCTCGACGAATTCAGGCGTATCAGCGAGGTAGAGATAGCCAAAGGCGTGCAGCGGTATCTCCGGTGCTTCAGGATCATCCATGAAACCTCTGAAACCCTTGATGAATTCGGCCCCAAACTGCGAGATGCGGATATTCAGCTCGGTCCCGAACTGCTGTCGGATGCAGGAATTGGTATGGCTGGTCGAGGCGAATTCATAGGTCGGATCGCGCTCTACCACCAGAATGCGGCCGGTGAAGTCGGGGTTCCGCGATGTCCACCACGCGACCGACGACCCAATCATCGCCCCGCCGATGATGACGACGTCGTAGCTGTCGTGCTTGGGTGCCCCCCTTAAAGCCATCAGTCGCCCCGTGCCTCCGCAAGGTCGGCCTCGGTCGCGCCATAAACCTGCCGCGCGACCGTTTCCGAGATATAGCCCAATCGCACATCACGGATCACCGCCGCGCGGTCACGCTGCTTCGGGTCGCCGTAGCCGCCGCCGCCCGGAAACGCTAGCATCACGCGCGCGCCTTGCGGCACCGTGCTGCGGCCTTTGCCCGGCAAGTCGGTGCCGTCATCCAGACCGATTGTCGTGGCCCCGCCTGCCTCGCCGCCATTGCGCCCGCGCGCCGGATGCCGGACCCGGTCGAACATCGCCGAGAAATCAAAGACGTGCCCTTCGCGCGCGCCAACCTCCATGTATTGGCCAAGCCCGCCGCGATGGGTGCCCGCACCACCCGAGTCCGGCCGTAATTCCTTGCGCCAGATGACCACCGGACCGGCATGTTCGGTGGCCTCAACCGGCATCGTCATGACGCCAGAGGGGAACGCCGTGGCATTCAACCCGTCAAGCGTCGGGCGCGCACCCGATCCGCCCGAGTTGAAGGTCAGCACCTCGGAGTAGCGGCCACCCCGGTGCGTAGGGCGCAGAGAGACCTGAAAGTTGCACAAAGCGCCCGCCCCTTCGGCCGGAACCGTGTCAGGCAATATCTGGTCGAGCGCGCCGTAGACGGTATCGGGGATCAGGTGACCGATCACGTGGCGCAGCGCCACCGGTGCGGGCCGCTTGGCGTTCACGATACTGCCCTCGGGGGCAGTGATGTGGAACGGCTCCAGCGAGGCTGCGTTGTTCGGAATGTCGGGGGCGATGGCGCATTTCAGCGCGTAGCAGGCATAGGCCTTGGTATAGACCATCGGCACGTTGATGCCCTTTGGATCCAGCCCGCTGGTGCCAGAAAAATCGCAGGCGATGTGGTCGGGGTGGATATCCAGTTTCACCCGAAGATCGACCGGGGCCGAGAACCCGTCGATACGCATTTCCGCACTGGCCGAAGTGCGAGGCAACTCCGCGATCCGCTCCAACGTGGCTCGGCGGGAATTGTCGAGGATGAAGGTCGCGATATCGGTCAGATCCGCCGCGCCGTATTCGGCCAGCATCGCTGTCAACCGCCGCTGGCCGATCTCATTACAGGCGGCCAGCGCGTAGATGTCGCCGATCAGCTGGTCGGGTTCGCGGGTATTGACGCGCAGCATCTTCACCAGCGTCCGATCGACCTCGCCCTTGTCGGCGAACCGCATGATCGGGATCTGCACGCCTTCCTCGTAGATCGAGTTGCCGTCCGCGCCGAACCCCCGCCCACCGATGTCGACAACATGCGCGGTGCAACCGAAAAAGCCGACGTGCCTGTCATTGTGAAATGCTGGGCTGACCACGGTAATGTCGTGCAAATGCCCGGTGCCCATCCAGGGATCGTTGGTGATGTAGACATCGCCATCGGCCATCGTCTCCACGCCGATCTCGCGCATGAAATGGGCAATGGCATCGGCCATCGCGTTGACGTGGCCGGGCGTGCCGGTGACGGCCTGGGCCAGCATCCGACCCTTGTCGTCATAGACGCCCGCCGACAGATCTCCTGCCTCTCGCACCGAGGTCGAGAATGCGGTGCGCACCAGCGCCTGCGCCTGCTCCTCGACGATCGAGATCAGGCGGTTCCACATGATCTGTTTTGCAACGACGCTCATGCCAGCCTCCGGATGTCGATACAGCCATCGGCGCGGCCGGTTGCGGCAAAGCCTGCGGGCAGGATGATGGTGGTTTCGTCCTCGGTCACGATCGCGGGGCCGACGACACAGATGCCGTCCTGCATGTCGGCACGGTTGACGACGCTGGCCTGCACCGGCGCATGCCGCTTGGCGTCAAAGAGCGCGCGTTTGGAGGGCGCCGCAAGTTCCGTCACCGCGCCCGCCTCTGGTGTCAGAGCGGGGTCGGCTATGGGCGTTGTGGCATTGACCGCCCAGACGGTGATCTCGACGCTCAGGCCCGCGACGGTGCGGCCGAAAAGCGTGGTGTAGGCGTCCTCGAAATGCCCTAGGCAGGTCGCGGCGTCGGGGGCTTTCGCCTCGGCCTCGGTAAGCGTCACGGGTATCTCCCAGCCCTGTCCGACGTAGCGCATGTAGACCTTGTAATCGGCCAGGATGCTGGCGTCAGCATCGCAGGAGCGGACGAAGCCTTCGGCCTCTTCGCGCAGTTCCGCGAATAGGATGCGCACGGTCTTGGGATCGAAGGCATCCAGCCGCATATAGACACTGCGCGTAGCCTCGAACGAATACGGCGCGCGGAGGAACCCGATGGCGGAGCCGACGCCTGCGCCCGGCGGCACCAGCAGCCGGTCGATGCCCAGCTTCTCGCAGAGGCGTCCGGCATGCAGTGGTGCTGCCCCTCCAAACGCAATCATCGTGTACTCGGCCAGATCCTCGCCGTTTTCGACAGCATGGACACGGGCCGCATTGGCCATGTTCTCATCCACCACTTCGGACAGGCCGAAGGCGGCGGTCATCGTGTCGAGCGACAGTTTGTCGCCCAGATGCGCGTCGATGGCCTTGCCCGACAGCGCCGGATCCAGCGGGATCGACCCGCCTGCGAAATTCGCTGGGTCCAGCCGCCCCAGAACAAGATCGGCATCGGTGACAGCGGGCCGCGTGCCGCCGCGCATGTAGCAGGCCGGGCCGGGTTCTGATCCGGCACTTTCCGGGCCAACCCGGATCTGGTTCAGCGCGTCGACATGGGCCAGCGAACCGCCGCCCGCGCCGATTTCCACCATGTCGATGACCGGGATCGAGATCGGCATACCGGAGCCTTTCTTGAAGCGGTACGATCGCGCCACCTCGAACACCCGCGCGGTCTTCGGCGCACCGTCACGGATCAGGCAAATCTTGGCGGTGGTGCCGCCCATATCGAACGACAGCACCTTGTCCAGCCCATGCCGCCGCGCGATGTCGGCAGCAAAGATCGCGCCACCCGCCGGGCCACTCTCGACCAGCCGCACCGGGAATTGCGCCGCACTTTCCAGCGAGATAATGCCGCCGCCCGAATGCATCAGGAAAATCGGGCAATCGGCCCCTGCCCCGGCAAGCCGCTCGGCCAGTCGGCCAAGGTAGGACTCCATCATCGGCTTCACATAGGCATTGGCGCAGGTGGTGTTGAACCGCTCGTATTCCCGCATCTGCGGCGAGACGTCCGACGACAGCGACACGCTGATCCCCGGCAAGCGTTCCGCCAGCACATCGCGCACCATGCGTTCATGCGCGGGGTTGAGATAACTGTGCAAAAGACCGACGGCGATGCTGTCATAGCCTTTCAGTTGCTCGGCCAATGCCTCGACCTCCGCCCGGTCCAGCGGGATCAACACATTGCCCCCGGCGTCCATGCGTTCGCGCACCGTGTGACGGTGGTTTCGCGCGATCAGCGGCAGCGGCAGTTCAAGGTTCAGGTCATATTGCTCGAACCGACTTTCGGTCCGCATTTCGATCACGTCGCGAAAGCCTTCGGTGGTGATGAACGCAGTCTTGGCACCGCGCCGTTCGATCAGCGCATTGGTCGCCAGAGTGGTGCCGTGGATGATCCGCGTCAGCCGGTCTGGCGCAATCCCGGCCTTGGCGCAAACCTGCGCCAGCCCATCCAGAATCGCCTCTTCCGGGGCGGCATAGGTCGTCAGAACCTTGGCGGAGTACATCCGGTCGTCCAGTTCCAGCACCACGTCCGTGAACGTTCCGCCGATATCTACGCCGAGGTTTACTTGATGTGATTTCATGGCGCGACGCTAGTGTGGCCGGGCGGGTTTTGAAAGGGCGAAACCGGCAAAATTTCTGGTTCAATCAGAGCCTGCTTTCAGGTTGCTTTCTCGCTGGTTTCCGCGCCGCGCGGCACGATGCGCAACACCCGCAGCGCGTTGACGATCACCGCCACGTCGATCACCTCTTGCAACAATGCGCCCTGCACCGGGGTGATCAGGCCAAAGGCTGCCGCGATCATACCAAGCACCGACAGGCCGATGCCGACAAAGACGCTTTCCAACGCAATCCGCCGGGCGCCCTTGGCGATCTCGAACCCCGGCAGGATGCGGTTCAAATGATCGACCAGCAAAACCACATCCGCCGCCTCTGCCGAGGCCGCAGCGCCGCGCGCGCCCATCGCCACGCCAACATCCGCCGCCGCCAACGCGGGCGCGTCGTTCACACCGTCGCCGACCATCATCACCGGCCCGTTCTTGCGCTCGGTCAGCACCAGCAGCACCTTCTGGTCCGGCGTCATCTCGGAGCGGACGGCATCAAAGCCCAGCCCTTCCGAAATGCTATCCGCAACGACCCGGCGATCCCCGGTCGCCAGCAGGATACGCTCGATCCCGACCTCGCGCAGCGAGTCCAACAGCCCCGCCGTTCCGACGCGCAAGGCATCCGCCAGAACCAGCCGCCCGGCCAGCCGACCATCGACGCCAAGCGCCACCAGCACAGCGCCGGGTTCGGCGTCGGCAAGCGCCCGATCGGATGCGCTGACGCGCGCGATCACAAAGTCGCTGCCGCCGACGACGACGTCCCGCCCGTCGACACGCCCCGCGACCCCTTCGCCGGGGACCTCTTTCACATCGGTCGGCGTGGTCAGCGCAAGCCCGCGCGACTGCGCCTCCCGCACGATGGCCTGCGCTATCGGGTGCTTGGAAACCTGATCGAGCGAAGCGGCCAGACGCAGCACCTCATCGGGGGGCAGGCCATCGACCTCGTCGGTGCCGACAAGTTGCGGGCGACCATCGGTCAGGGTTCCGGTCTTGTCGAGGATCAGGCAGCGGATGCGCGCGAGCGTTTCCAGTTGCCCTGCCCCCTTGATCAAAACGCCGTAGCGCGCCGCGCGGCTAAGACCCGCGACCAGCGCCACTGGAACTGCAAGGATCAGCGGACACGGCGTGGCCACGACCAGCACGGCCACCGCGCGGATCGGATCGCCGGTCAGCCACCATGCGGCCCCCGAGATCAGCAGCGTCACCGCAAGGAACACCAACGAGTAGCGATCCGCCAGCCGCGACATCGGCGCCTTGGACCGGCGCGCGGAATTCGACCAATCGGACGATCCCGGCATAGGTGCTTTCAGCAGCCTCGCTGGCCGCGTCCAGATCGAACGCCTCGCCGGCGTTGGTGGAACCGCTCATCACGAAATCGCCCCTCGCCAGACGCACCGGCAAGGACTCGCCCGTCAGGGCCGACTGGTCGAGGACGGCACGATCTGCAGCCAGCGTCCCGTCCACCGGAATGATGTCGCCTTGCCGGATCAACAGCCGGTTGCCGGCGTGGATTTCGTCCAGCGGCACCTCTTCCAGCGCGCCGTTGCGGTGCCGCATGGCGCTGCGCGGCACCCGCGAGAGTAGTGCATGCATTTCCTGCCGCGCCCGTCCTTCGGCATAGTTTTCCAACAAGGTGCCACCGGAGTACATCAGCGCGACAACGGCGGCGGCCAGATACTCGCCCACCGCCAGCGCCGCAGTCATCGACAGAGCGGCGACGATATCAAGGCCGACCTCTCCGCGTCGAAGGCTGCTGATGATCTCGACCAGCAGGGCGACGAGGACCGGCACCGTGCCGGCGATCCAGATTGACCCCGCCGCTTCGGGACGCCCCAGCGCCACGGCCCCCAGCCCGGCGGCCAGCCCGACAAGCGCAAGACTGACCAGCAGCCGCTTCTGGCTTTCTTCGGACATCAGTTGCCGCATCTCACGTCACCCCGGCACGGCCCCGGACGCGAGCCGATCAAGCCTGATCCTATCGCTTTTTCTTACGTCTCGCCTCGGCCTCATGCACCTGCCGCTTGACGGCGATGAAACTGTCCGGCGTCACTGAGATCGTGTCGATCCCGGCATTCACCAGAACCTGCGCGAATGCGGGGTTGTTGCTGGGCGCCTGCCCACACAACCCGACATGGGACCCGGCCTTGTGCGCCTTGGCGATGACAGTCTCGATCATCCAGGTCACGGCCGGATCATTCTCATCGAAGAGATGCGCCAGTTCGCCTGAATCCCGGTCCACACCCAGCGTGAGTTGCGTCAGGTCGTTCGAGCCGATCGAGAAGCCATCGAACCGGTCGGCGAACTGCGCGGCCAGAATGACGTTGGCGGGGATTTCGCACATCACGTAGACCTCCAGCCCCTTCTTGCCGCGTTTCAGCCCATTCTCGGCCATCACCTTCAGCACCTTGTCGGCCTCGTCCAGCGACCGGCAGAACGGGATCATCACTACCACATTGTCGAACCCCATCTCTTCGCGAAGCTTGCGGATTGCCTTGCATTCCAGCGCGAAGCCAGCGCGGTAAGCATCTGAATAGTAACGAGAAGCACCGCGGAAGCCGATCATCGGGTTTTCTTCATGCGGCTCGAACTGACGGCCGCCCAGAAGCTCTGCATATTCGTTGGTCTTGAAGTCGCTCATCCGGATGATGACCGGCTTGGGGTAAAGGAACGCCGCGATCCGCGACAGGCCCATCGCGAGGTGGTCGACGAAATAGTCGGTCTTGTCGGCGTAGCCCTTGGTCAGTTTCTCAATCTCGGCCCGTGCCACTTCATCCTTGAGCTTGTCGAACTCGACCAGCGCCATCGGATGCACCTTGATCGTGTTGTTGATCACGAATTCCATCCGCGCAAGGCCAACGCCATCGGCGGGCAAGCGCCACCAGCGCGCAGCAGCCGACGGATTACCAAGGTTCAGCATGATTTTGGTGTCGGTTTTCGGGATCGCCTCCATGTGGAGCTCTTCGACCTCGAAATCGGCGAAGCCTTCGTAGATGAACCCCTCGTCCCCTTCCGCACACGACACGGTCACGTCCTGCTCGTCATGCAGCACATGCGTCGCGGTTCCGGTTCCCACGATCGCGGGCACCCCGAGTTCGCGGCTAACGATGGCGGCATGCGATGTGCGCCCGCCCGAATCCGTGATGATTGCAGAAGCCCGCTTCATGATCGGCACCCAATCGGGGTCGGTGGTCGAAGTGACAAGGATCGAGCCATCTACGAAACGGTCGATGTCGCGCGCGTTTTCGATCAGGCAGACGCGCCCGGTTGCCACAGCCGACCCCACGGACAGGCCTTTTATCAATATCTTGCCCGGCTTCGTCACTGTGTAGCTTTTCATCGCGCCCACATCGGCGCGCGATTGAACCGTTTCGGGCCGCGCCTGCACGATGTAAAGCGCACCGGTTTCGCCGTCGCGCGCCCATTCCATGTCCATCGGTTGGCCGTAGTGCTTTTCGATGGTGGCGGCGTAGCGCGCCAGTTCAAGGATCTCGGGATCGGACAACACGAAAGCCTCGCGTTCCGCCTTTGAAGTCGGCACGTTGCGGATCTCGCCCCCCGCGCGCCCCGCGTAGATCATCTTTTTCTCTTTATCGCCCAGCTTTTTCTCAAGGATCGGGACCAGCTTGGATTTGCCGAGGAACGGCTTGTAGACTTGGTATTCATCCGGCATCACAGCGCCCTGCACGACGTTCTCGCCCAAACCCCAGGCAGCATTGATCAGCACCATCTTGTCAAAGCCGGATTCAGTGTCGATCGAGAACATCACCCCCGACCCGCCGATGTCAGAGCGCACCATAAGCTGCACCCCAATCGAAAGCGCGACTTGCATGTGGTCGAAGCCCTTGAGCGTCCGGTAGGTGATTGCGCGGTCGGTGAACAGCGAGGCGTAGCAGCGCCGGCAAGTATCCAGCAAAGCCTTTTCGCCGCGAACGTTCAGGAAGGTTTCCTGCTGGCCCGCGAAACTGGCATCCGGCAGATCCTCGGCGGTGGCGGAAGAGCGCACCGCGACCGAAGGCTCAGCCGAGCCGGTGCGCTTTCCCAACTCTCGGTAGGCCGCAGTAATCGCATCGCGCGTGCCCTTGGGCCATTCCCCGGCGGCAATCGCGGCACGGATCGCCTTGCCCGTCTCGGCCAATGTGGCCTTTTCGGTCTTCAGCTCTGCCAACCGGTCCGCGATGTAATCGTTCAGCTTGTTGGCAACAAGGAACGCCCGGAACGCATCCGCAGTGGTGGCATATCCCGGCGGCACCTTGATGCCGGCCTTGCCAAGCTTTTGCACCATCTCGCCAAGCGAAGAATTCTTGCCGCCCACAAGGGCCCCGTCGCCCCGCGTCAGATGCTCGAACCAGATCAGATGAACGATATCCTTGGGCATGGCTTTTCCTTTGCAGATGGTGATGAGCGAATGCCCATCCGTAGCCCCCGTAAACGGACCCTTCGTTGATCTGCATCAATTGCCAGGCGGCACACTGCAGTTACTGTAAAATCAGAAATGGCATCGGGCCCAGTGGCCGGGGTATCGAGCATCTTGCACAAAGGGGTCAGTAAAATGGGCCAAAACGACCTGACGGCACTGGCAGACGCCGTCGAGAGCACCGCCCAAACGGGTTCCGCTGCCCAATCCGCGATACGGGCCGCGATCGCCAAATACAAGACGCCCCCGGCGGGTCCGGTGGGTGATCTCGGCGGCACAGACGAAGTATTGCACCTGGTCGATCAGATCCTGCCAGACTGGACGATCTCGATGACTGGGAAGGCCCGCGAGCCGAACGGCCACTGGACTTGTACGTTGCGCGAATCTTCATGGCGCGACAGCAACTCGGTAATTGGTATCGGACGCGCCCCGGAACCCCATAGGGCGCTGCTGGCGGCAATGCTTCGGGTGATGGCCCTGCAAACGAAGACGTGACGGATTGGAGCCACAAGCGACCGTGCCTTAGATGATCGAATTTGCGCTGCAACATGACGCGGCGAAGTGTTGAACTGCTCGATATTGCTTTCAGAGGCATTGGATCAATCGCACGAGGACAAGTCGTTTCGAACTAAGCTATTGGAATATATCGTTATAATGGTGCCCCCACACCTGATCCACGATATCAGCGGGACACTCGACCGCCCGAAGCCGATCCCTCATGGAGTGGCGAAAGCTGTGCATCGTGCCTTGTTCGTGGACGTATGTCTTCAACCATTTGTTCAATGCGGCGCTGGCTGAGTTGGCATTGGTCGCGCCGTTCTTGTTGTAGCGAGGGAATGCGAAACCACAATCGTCAGTGTTCTGCCGAAGGCGCTGAGCCGCCCAGAGAGCGGAACCGACCAAAGGAATGTCCCGCTTGCTACCTTCGGTCTTCAGCCGTCGCCATGGATGTGGAGAGACCCTTACGAACGCGAGGCCGTCTTCATCTTCCATGATGTCCTCGAGCAGCAAACCCGCCGCCTCGGCCAGACGCATTCCGGTGTCAGACACGAGGGCGACAAGCCAGCGCATTTCATCGTCTGTCTTTCGACACTCTGCCTGTACCGCGCGGATGTCATCTATAGGGATTGGTTGTCGGTCCTCAACACCGGCAGAGCGGTCGTAGTAGACCCCACCGAATGGGTTGTTGATCGTGATGCCATCCTCGCTGGCGGCGAAGTTGACGACGGACCTGACAGTCCCGAAGACCCGGGTGATGCTGCTCCCCGCCATGCCCCGGTTGATCAGAGCGTCACGGAAGGCATTGGCATCCGCCTTGGTGTAGTCGGTCAACTGCTTGTCGCCGCAGGTATCGAGGACGTAGCCACAGGAGCGCTCAGCTGCCCGGTGGAAGGTGATGCCTTTGCCTGCACCCTTCAGGCGAAGATAGGTCGCGACCGCCTCAGAGAGCCTTGGGGACGCACTGAGACCAGCACTGGCGACGCCCGTTGAGGGCGAGACCCCTGCCAACGCTTGCCAGCCCCAGCATGTGACTGCCGGGAAGGTCCGCATCCTGCATTCGAAGATGGAACCAGTACTCGTCGAGCTTGTCAGCCGCCCGAATTGCCCTCGACGCAGCGACAGATCAGATCGAGTGCGCAACGAATAAGAGATTTTAGAGGCTGTATAGTGCCGCCGAAGTTCCAACGGTACGCGCCGAATGAAGTAGAACACGCCCTGTTTGACGAAGGTGTGCGGTGCTGTTTTGTATGCCATCTTGTACTACGCCTTAGCTGATCCAACGAAAAGCTGAAGGGATACAATGGCTTAACGTAAGTGATGGTGCCCCCACACGGACTTCGAACCGCGGACCTACTGATTACAAATCAGTTGCTCTACCAGCTGAGCTATAGGGGCAAACGCTTGTAAACTTTGGAGTTCTTGGGCGTCATGCAATGCTTGAATTTGGGCTACGCAATTAGTTTGCGATATGACCGATTCAGCAACGCTGGTGCGGCGTCGTCTAATTGCAAACCTGTGTTAGCACAAGACCTTTTAGCTCAATAGCATGCATATTCTGCCAGGCTCGCCGGCGGAACTGCCGTTCTTGTCAGAGGAAACTTGTTTGAGTCGAGTAGAGCGGTTTCGTCAGGTCAGAACATTACAAACGCGGCCCATTTCGACACTTCAATATGAGCGCCGAGATCAGCCAAACTGCCCAACCAGAGGCGTGTGCAAATTGGGCTGGCCGCGCCCCGACAGCACCTCGTGCACGCTTCACATTGCGCTCTTCGGATCCGGTCAGCTATCGCCCAGCACCAACGTCACAGCGGCCTCGATCAGTGCGTCGGGCGTTTGCAGGATCGCCAGTTGCAACACGTCGGGCTCATCCTGACCGGGTCGCTCGAGCGTGGCGAACTGGCTGTCCAGCAGCGTGGCGGGCATGTAGTGATCAACCCGCGCCAGCATCCGGGCACGGACAAGGCCGAACTCGCCGTCCAGAAACAGCATCCGGCATGGTCCCGCGGTTTCGCGCAGCATCTCACGATAGGCCCGCCTGAGCGCCGAACAGGCGACCACTACGTCGCGTCCCGCTTCCGCCTCGGCCCGCGCCGCCTGCCCCAGTACCGCAAGCCAGCCCCAGCGCATCGCATCCGTAAGCGGATGACCAGACCGCATCCATTCCACGTTTTCGGGTGAATGAAACCGATCACCTTCCAGAAAAATGGCGCCCATACGCTTTGCCAGCCCGTCCGCTACCGTCGTCTTGCCGCTGCCCGACACGCCGATCACGAAGATTACCCGCCCTCGCATCATCGCACCGGTCGATTGGCATGGGCCAGCAGCAGCACCGCACATAGTCCCACTGCGATAACCAGCAGAGCGGCGGGCGAGGCATTTCCGATCTGTTCCAGCGAGGCTTTCTCATACACCCGCGTCGCCAGAGTGTTGAAGTTGAATGGCCTGAGCAGCAGCGTGGCGGGCAGTTCCTTGGTGCAATCGACAAAGACCAGCAGCAACGCAGTGCCGACCGACCCCCGGATCAACGGCAGATAGACCCGCCGCAGCGTCCCACCCGCCGTTTGGCCCAGCGACCGCGCCGCCATCGGCAGGCTGGGCGACACACGGCCAAAAGCCGAGTCCACCGCACCTTGGGCGATCGCAAAGAACCGCACTGCATAGGCATAGATAATTGCAAAGGCCGATCCGGTCATCAAAAGGCCAATGTCGCGGCCCGTCGCGGCCTCGATCAGATCGGCGAGCATGTGGTCTGCCGCCGACATCGGATAAAGCAGCCCAACCCCCAGCACCGCGCCTGGGGCTGCATAGCCGATCGTGGTCAGCGGCAGGATCATGCGCGGCCCCCGGCTGCGGGCCAGCCGCACCCCGTAGACCAAGAAGATAGCCGCCAGGACCGTCACGACCGAGGCGATGCCGCCCACCACCAGCGTGTTGACCGTTGCCCGGATCAGGCCTGGATCCAGCCATCGCTCGGCGTTTTCGACTGCATGCGCACCGATCACCGCAAGCGGCAGCACGAAGCCGATGAGAAAGGGTATGCTGCACAAGCCGGCCGCAAGCCAGCCATGCCAGCCGCGCAGCGCCAAGGGCACCACGGGGCGCAGTTGCCTTGCGCCGTGATGGAAGCGCTGATGCCCGCCGGCTGCGCTTTTCCAGCCCGACGAGCAGCAGCACGATCAGCAGCACCACGCCGGCAATCTGGGCAGCGCCCCCGGCATTACCGCCCGAAAGCCAGACGCCAAAGATCCCCGTCGTCAGGGTTTGCACCGCGAAATAGGACACCACGCCATAGTCGCTGACAGTCTCCATGATCACGATCGCTGCACCCGCCACGATGGCGGGCCGCGCCAAGGGCAGGCCGACGCGCCAGAACCGCGCTACCGGTCCGGCCCCAAGCGCCCGCGCAACTTCATAGCTGCCACCCGATTGTTCCCGGAACGCCGACCGCGCCAGCAGGAAAACGTAAGGCGCCAAAGCCGCCGCCAACACTACCGTCGCGGCGCCACGAGAGCGGATTTCAGGAAACCAGTAGTCGCGGGAAGATTGCCAGCCGAAGGCATCGCGCAGCGCGGTCTGAACCGGCCCAGCGTATTCCAGAAAATCGACCAGCGCATAGGCACCGACATAGGCCGGGATCGCCAGCGGCAGCAGCAACAGCCATTGCAGCCAGCCCGATCCGGGAAACCTGTACATCGTTACCATCCAGGCGGTCAGCGTGCCGGTCACCGCCGCCAGCGCGGCCACCGAACCGGCAAGGATCGCGGTGTTGCGCATGTAACGCGGCAGCGTCGTGGCAATCAGATGTGGCCAGATATTATCCTCTGGCGTGAGCGCGATCCAGGCCACCGCGGCAAGCGGCATCAGCACCAGCGCGGCAATGGCGAATGCCCCGACCGACCAGCGGTCTGGCCATAACAGAAATCGGCGCGCGGCGTTTAACTGAGTGTTTTGCTCGACCATTGCCAACCCGCATATCCAAAAGCGGTTTGTCTGTCCAGAATTACGCCTGTAGTCTGACGAAAGAAAATATCAGGCCAACTGACCATATGCAGGTAGCAATCCATCTGGGCGCGCATTGCACCGACGACGATCGGTTGCTCAAGTCTTTGTTGTCGAACAAGAATATCCTAGCAGAGGAAGGCATCTCGATTCCCGGTCCGGGCCGCTATCGCACGATGCTGCAAGAGGCGGCGCGCAACCTCAAAGGCAAGCCCGCAAGCCCCGAGTTGCAAGAAAAGATCCGCGACGAGATCCTGCATGACCGCAATGCGGCCCGTGTTGTTCTTTCGGATGAGAATTTCATCTGCGTCCATGCCCGGATCTTCGAAAATGCGATGCTCTATGAAAAAAGTAGCTACAAGACCCATTGGTTGCGCAACCTCTTCCCCGCAGATCAGGTCGAATTCCATATCGGCATCCGCAACCCCGCCAGCTTCATTCCCGCCGCGTTCTGCCACCCCGACCAGCGCCATGACAGCTTCATGGATTTCATCGCTGGCACCGACGTAAAGGATGTGCGCTGGTCTGATGTGATCCTGACCATCCGCGAGAACAACCCCGATTGCCCGCTGACCGTATGGTGCAATGAAGACACGCCGCTGATCTGGTCGGAGGTGCTGCGAGAGATGTCCGGCCATGACCCGCTGACCCGCCTGAACGACGATTTCGGGATCTTGCAGACAATCATGAAGCCCGCGGGCCTGAGGCGCATGAATGAGTATCTTGCCGCCAATCCGCCGCAAACCGAAGTGCAGCGTCGACGCGTCCTGGCCGCCTTCCTGGAAAAATTCGCGATCGATGATGAAGTCGAGGAAGAACTCGACGCACCGGGCTGGACCGAAGATCTTGTCGCCGAACTGACCGAGTTCTACGAGGAAGACCTGTTCGAGATCGAACGCCTTTCCGGCGTCACCTTCCTCTCACCCTGACCGGCAGCCAGCCTACATCCCCAGCGCTTCCTTGTACATTTCCAGCACCGCTTCTTCCTCTGCCAGATCGTCCTTGTCGCGCTTGCGCATGGCGATGACCTTGCGCATCACCTTGGTGTCGTAGCCGCGCCCCTTGGCCTCTGCCATGACCTCTTTCTGCTGATCCGCGATGTCCTTTTTCTCGGCATCCAGACGCTCGATCCGTTCGATGAACTGGCGCAGTTCGTCGGCGGTGACGCGGTAGGTGGTGTCGGTGACGGAATCGTTCATGTGCTGGCCCCATTCATGTGTTCGGCCCGTTCCCTAGCGCCCCGCATGGGCCAAGGCAAGCCGATCCCGCTTGCCGGGACCCTGCCCCGGATGCTAGGCGCTGATCCGCCGCGACAGAAAGGATGAACCTATGGAATTGCTGGTCTGGATCGGCGCTGCAATCTCGCTGATCGGTGTTGCCGGTCTTGTCTGGTGCGTTCTCGCAGCCACGCGCGCGCGGCGCGAAAACCTGGACGAAGAGGCGATGAAATCCCGCCTGCATATGCTCGTCGCCTGGAACATGGCCGCGCTCGCTGTCTCTGCCATCGGCCTGATGATGGTCGTCATCGGGATCCTGCTGGGCTAGGCCCCGCCCTCGACAATCTCCACCGCCATATCCGCCAGAACCGGAATCGCACCAGCATATTTCAACCCGGATTCGGGGTTCGAGGCATTGCCGTCTTCAGCCCGCCGCACGACGCCTTGCAGGATCGCCGCGATCCGAAAGAGCGAGAACGCCAGATAGAACGGCCAGTCCTCGATCTCGTCCAGCCCGCGGCGCTTTCGGTAGGCCGCGACATACTCGGCCTCGATCGGCAAACCCAGCGCCGCGCGGTCCAGCCCGCCCAGCCCGCGCATGCCGCCGTCATGCGGCAGCCGCCACTGCGCACATTGATAGGCCAGATCGGCCAGCGGATGCCCCATCGTCGACAATTCCCAATCCAGCAAGCCCGATCATCCGCGGCGCGTCGGGCGCGAAGATCATGTTGTCCAGCCGAAAATCGCCATGCACCAGCGCCACCTGCCCGTCATCCTCGGGCAGGTTTTCCGCCAGCCAGTCCATGACCTGTTCAATTTGGGGCAGCGGGCTGCGCGCCGAGGCCCGATACTGCCCGCTCCAGCGTTCAGTCTGGCGGGCGAAGTAATTGCCGGGCTTCCCGAAATCGCCCAAACCCACCGCCTCGACGGATACCTCGTGCAGCGCCGCCAGCGTCGCATTCATCGCGTCATATATCCGCCCGCGTTCGGGCTTGGGCAGGTCCGGCAGCGCCGGATCCCAGAAGATCCGACCCTCCAGAAATTCCATTACGAAGAACGCCCGTCCTATCGGGCTGGCGTCATCCTCGGCCAGACAGAACACCCTCGGCACCGCCACCGTGCTGCCCGCCAGCGCCTTGATCACTCGGTACTCCCGTTCTACCAGATGCGCCGATTTCAAAAGCTGCCCCGGCGGCTTGGCGCGCAAAACGTAGCGCCCACTGTCGGCCTCGATCAGATAAGTCGGGTTCGATTGCCCCGTCGAAAACTTCTGCACCTCGCGCAGGCCGGCAAATGCTTCGACATGCGCGCCAAGCCAATCGCCCAACCGGTCCTCAGTGATATCCAGCCCCTCGATCATGCGACAATTCAGACCATGCGGAGCTCGGTGGCGCAACGGCAGATTGACACTTCGCGCCCCGGCTGGTTCGCTCTGACCCAAAGGGAGAATGAAAATGACCGCCATGGCACTGGGAATGACCGAACGGCTGCGCCCGATCCACGCCGCGGTCACCGCGATGATCCACGACGAGATCATGCCCGCTTGACGCCGGAATTCCTGGCCGAGGTCGAGGTCGGCGACCGCTGGCAGTTCACGCCGCGCCAGACCGAAATTCTGGAAGGGCTGAAAGCCAAGGCTCGGAAGCGCGGCCTGTGGAATTTCTGGCTGACCAACAGCGAAGGCGGGCGCAGGCCTGACCACCGTCGAATATGCCTATCTGGCCGAGGAAATGGGCAAATCGCATCTCGCGCCGAGGTCTTCAACTGCAACGCCCCCGATACCGGCAACATGGAGGTGTTCGAGCGCTACGGCAGCCGCCGCCATGAAAGACCAGTGGCTGAAACCGTTGATGGACGGGCAGATCCGCTCGGCCTATCTGATGACCGAACCGGATGTCGCCTCATCCGATGCAACCAACATCGCGATGTCGCTGCGAAAGCGACGGCGACGATTATGTCCTGAACGGCGAGAAATGGTGGGCGACCGGCGCCGGTGATCCGCGCTGCGCGGTCTATATCGTGATGGTCCGCACCGGCGAAGGACGGCCCCAAGCACCAGCAGCATTCGATGATCGTCGTCGATGCCGCCAGCCCCGGCATCGAGAAACTGCGCCCGATGAAGGTTTATGGCCATGACGACGCGCCGCACGGCCATATGCATATCCGCTTTACCGATGTGCGCGTGCCTGCCGCAAACATGCTGTTGGGCGAAGGCCGCGGGTTCGAGATCGCGCAAGGCCGGCTTGGGCCCGGCCGCATCCACCATTGCATGCGCGCCATCGGCCAGGCCGAAAAGGCGTTGGAACTGATGTGCCGCACGGTCGCTGGATCGCGAGGCCTTCGGCAAGCCACTGGCCCAGCTTGGCGCGAATTACGACCATCATTGCCAAGGCGCGCATGGAGATTGAACAGGCCCGACTTCTCTGCCTCAAGGCCGCTTGGATGATGGATCAGGGCGACGCCCGCGCCGCCGCCCCGTGGATCAGCCAGATCAAGGTGGTCGCCCCCGCCGTGGCGCTGAAGATCACCGATCAGGCGGTGCAGATGTACGGAGCGGAAGGCATTAGCCAAGACACGCCGCTGGCGCATCAATGGACCGCTCTACGCACGCTACGTCTGGCGGATGGGCCGGACGCGGTGCACCGCCGTCAGGTCGCACGGGCGGAACTGAAACGCTATACGCAGCAGAAGGTCTGACCCTCAAGGGTCAAACGGGCACGTTGTCCCAAAGGTCGTCCACCGTGTCGTCATAGCTGGATCGCATCCGAACCGCTCCCGACCAACTTGTCCGATCCACTAAGGGCTTGGAATGCAATGCTTCTTTCAGCTTTGCGGCCTTGCGGGGATTGTCGATCACCCGATCAACGATGCGGTCAATTTCCCGAAATGCTTGAGCTTCAGTCATGGCAGCCTCCCAACTAGTCCATACGAATTATCGTGATGCTATCAACAATCGGCGATTGTGGGGACTCAACTCCCGATTGTTTTTGTCACTTCGGCGAGATACCGCCGATAAACGCCAGCGGTATTACCGAGGAGTCCGACCGGCGGCGCAGAAAGGTGAAACGAAATCCCCCGATCAGCCTTTTTCTTCTGCGCGGTATCCATGCTGCGGCGACGGCGTCAGACGGGCACGTCATCCCAAAGCTCTTCGCCGGAATCCTCTTCGTCGTCCTTGCGCGAGTTGCTTTTGTCTTCCGTCGCATCGTGCAGCGCGCGTTTCAACTCGCGGGCCTTCTCCTTATCATCGACAACGCGATCAACGATGTGGTCAATTTCTTCCAGTTCCCGTTTTGTGGGCATGGCGGCCTCCAGACTTTGGTTGCGTTAGTGTCCCGTCGCCCCAGCGTCAGTGTGCTTTGGACTTTTCGGCAGCGCAGCTGCGGCAGAACGGGGTATAAGGTAGGACGTCCAGCCGCTCTTCGGAGATACGTTCGCCGCATTTGACACAACTTCCGTACTCGCCGGCATCCATCCGCTCCAGCGCGGCGGTTATCGCGCGCATTTCTTCCAGACCGGAAATCCCCATTCCCTCAAGCACTTCGTCGGCCTCACGCTCGACGGCCAATTCCTCCCAGTCGGGGGAATTGTGCGTTTCAAGCTCATCGTCTATCTCGTGCAGCCGTGCTTCAAGATAGTCCATCCGGGATGTCAGGGCCAATCTGCGGTCCTTCAGGGATTTCATCGGCAGTCCTCCATGATCTGAAGCTTATACTTAACCGATCCCAAGCACACGCTTTGATGCAGGTCAATTTCAACTGGGAAATGCCGGAAACCCATCACATTTCTGTGGCAAGGCGTCCCTCTATCGCGTCATCGACATCCGCCGCCAGATCATTCGGTTGCGGCCCTGCGCTGACGCGGGACGCCGCGACCGCTCGCATCGACGTCGGTTTCGTTTCGGGATCGCCCATCGTCTGCACGCGCAGCGCCCGGTTCCCGGCCACTTGCCCCAGTTTCGCCGTCCCCACCACGCGGCCATCAACACCCTCAAGTTCCACTGCCGCCAGCGCGGAAGCCGGGATCTCCAGCATCTGCCCGGGTTCCCAGCGAACGATTTCCGATAGCGGCATGAGGACGCGGTGCAGGGCCGCCCGGACCGGCACCTCGGATTGCATCACCGCCGCTTTCAGATCCTTTTGCCAGACCGCGGCGTCGGCCGGGCTCGCGCCAACGGACCGCACCTTGGCGAACGGAAAGGCCAGCAGCGCCTCGCCCGCCCGCGCGCCGCGACCAAGGTCGATCCGCAATCGGTAGAGGCGATAGTCGACATCCTCCAACGCCATCTGAACCATCCGCGGTTCCGCCAGAACTGCGCCGCAGCGGAAGCCCGCAACCGGCGGCGCATCGCCCAGCGTATTCAGCGCCCGATCAAAGAGACCAAGCACACGGTCCAGGAAATCCGATACCATCACCGCATCCGTGCGGGTGGGCTTTCGCGCTGCGGCCTCTCCGGGCACGATGCGCCCCATCGTCAGGTGTTCCACCAGAGCGGTCACGATCTGCACATCGGCTATCGCCAGGCCGCGCCGCCCGTCCGGGGCAGCCATCAACATCAATAGCGCAGGATCCGGCAGGCCCTCGATCAATGCGCCCAGCGTCATGCGACTTTCGTCGAATCCTGCCACTGCGGCCACCAATTCGTGCATGTCCTCGGCCGCCTGCGCCACGGCCTTGCGCAAAAGGCTGGCCGGCGAAAGCGCCGAGGGCTCTGGCGGCGGACGCCCCGCGCCGGCCTTGCGCCTGAGCGCGGAATTGGCTGCATCGTCTGTCATGGGCCTGGCGTTGTCAGATCGGTTGTCGCGACCCTAAAAGCCCGTGGTTACCAAAGCGTTGATATTCCAACTATTCCGCCGCTTTCGCCTGTGGCCGCGACTGAGGCAAAGTCACCCGGAACGCCGCCCCGCCCTGCCCCGGCAGATAGGCCACCTGCCCGCCGAGCTTGATCATGATTTCGCGGCTGATCGCAAGGCCGAGGCCCGCGCCGCCCGCCGCCGCCTGATCGCTAAGCCGCGAGAATTTCTCGAAGATCAGGTTCTGGCTCTTCTTCGGAATGCCAGTGCCGTTGTCGACGAAATCGACCTGAACCGCATCGCCGCGCCGCCGCACCTCGATCCGAAGTTCAGGCCGCGCCGCATCGCAGTATTTGCGCGCGTTGGCGATCAGGTTGATGAACACCTGCCGCAGCCTGTCGGTATCGGTGACCAGTGAAACATTCTCTGCCGCCTCGATCGCGCAGGATCGTCAGCCGCCGGTCGGCCGACATCGACCCTGCCGCCGATATCGCGCGGTCCAGAACATCATGCAGATTTCCGTTCTGCCAGTTCAGCGACACCTGACCGTTTTCCAGCACGCTCAGATCCAGAAGATCATCCAAAAGCCGCGTCAGCCGGATCGCCTCGTCGTGAATGATCGACGAATAGCGGGTCAGTTCCGCAGCCGGAACCTCACCGCGCTCCATCAGGATTTCGGAGAATGCCCGGATTGAGGTCATCGGCGTGCGCAACTCATGGCTGATCTGGCTAAGAAACGCGTCCTTTTGCACCGATAGCTCGGTAAGCTTCTCGTTCGCTTCGCGCAACTGCCGCGCGGTGCGGGTCAGCTCTGCCGATTTGGCTTCCAGCTGGCTGGAGTATTCCAGCATCTGAGCGGTCTCGTCGGCGACCGCCATCAGGTCCTGCACCGACACGCTGGCACCCCCAACGATCTGCGCCATCATCGCATGCGCGGTCGCGGCGCCCACAGATCCGGCCAGTTCGCGCTCCAGCGTCTGGATGAAATCGGGCGTCGTGTCGGGCAGATAACCATGCTTGCCCTGCGCCCGCGCCTCGGTCTGAAACAGCGCCTGCGCCTCCTCGGCGCCGATGATCCGCTGTGACATGACCAGCAGATCCTCTGCCTCTGCCGCACCGCCGGACCAGCCGCGGGCCGAGGCCGAGTGATCGTAGACATTGACGAACTGCGCGCCCTGCAACCGTTCCAGCGGGCCGGGAAAACTGGCCAGAGAGCCCAGCACAAAGGCGATCACGTTAAGCGACATCGACCAGAAAACGGCGTGCACCAGCGGGTCCAGCCCCTCGATCCCGAAAAGCGCGCGCGGCCGCAGCCAGCCGATACCCCACGGCCCGTCGACAAGCATCCCGGCCGACATCACGAAGCTTTCGCCAAAGCTGGGCAGGAACATCGCATAGGCCCAGACCGTAAAGCCCAGCACGAGCCCCAGCGCCGCCCCCACTCGCGTGGCACCGCGCCAGAAGATGCCGCCCAGAAGGGCGGGCAATATCTGCGCCACCCCGGTAAAAGAGATCAGCCCGATGGCCGCCAGCGCCGAGCCGCCGCCCGAAAAGCGGTAATAGAAATACCCCAGCGCCAGCACCGCCGCGATGCTGACCCGCCGCGACAACAGCACAACATTGCGCACATCGCCCGACATCGAGGCCCCACCCTTGCGCGCTGACAGCCAGATCGGCATCACGATATGGTTCGACACCATGGTCGACAGCGCGATGGCCGCCACGATCACCATCGACGTCGCCGAAGAGAACCCGCCAAGGAACGAGAGCATCGCCAATCCCTCACGGTCAAAGAGCAGCGGCACTGTCAGCACGAACAGGTCCGGATTGGTTCCCACCGGCAATTCCGACAATCCCACAACGGCAATTGGTACCACGAACAGGCTCATCAGAAATAGGTAGAGCGGGAACGCCCAGCTTGCCGTCGCCACATGGCGTTCGTCCGAGTTTTCCACCACCAGCACCTGAAACATCCGCGGCAGGCATAGAAAGGCCGCCGCCGACAGGAAGATCAGCGTCGCCCATCGACCGCCGTTCAACTGCCAGTCCGCAATCGGCGAAGCCTCGATCCGCGCCAGCATGTCCGTCGGCCCCGCCGCCACGCCCCAGACCACGAAGATGCCGACCGCAAGCAAGCGCGACCAGCTTGACCACCGCCTCCAGCGCAATCGCCGTGACCACGCCGTGATGGCGTTCGTTGGCATCAAGGTTGCGGGTGCCGAAGAGTATAGTGAACAGCGCCAGACCCGCCGCCACCCAGATTGCGGTCGAGTTCAGGTCGGGCACCGCCCAGCCCTCTGGCCGATCGCTGGCAAAGACGGCGAAGGACAGCGTGACCGATTGCAACTGCAGCGCGATATACGGCGTCGACCCGACGACGGCCATCAGCGTCACGATCACACCCAACAGGTTCGACTTGCCGTAGCGGCTGGAAATCAGGTCGGCGATCGAGGTGATCCGCTGCGACCGGCCAATCCGCACCAGTTTACGCACGACCCACCACCAGCCGACCATGACCAGCGTCGGCCCCAGATAGATCGTCACGAATTCCAGACCCGACCGCGCGGCGTATCCGACGGCACCGTAAAACGTCCAGGCGGTGCAGTAGATCGACAGCGACAACGTGTAGACCAGTGGCGAACGCAGCCAGCCCAGCCGCCCCTGCTCGGCCCGTTTCTCGGCGGCAAAGGCGACCAGGAACAGCAGGATCACATAGAGCACGCAGACGAAGACCAGCAGGTTGAAGGTGACCATCAGCCGCTCTCCTCATCCGGCGATGGATCCGGATTGGCGATGTCGTGGCGCAGGTAACAGGACAAGAGAAGCGCCGCACACGATCAGACCCGGCCCAGATCGCGAAAAGGTAGACCACACCCACGCGGGTCGCTGGCCTCGCCGCCGCCCTCGCCGGTCCACAAGAGCGGCACGAAGAACAGGAAGGCCCCAAGCACCGGCAGCACCCGTGCGGCATCCATGATCCGGCGGCGGCGATAGCCGTGCCGGGCCAGAAACAGGGGTCGCAGCGGTTTCATCGCTGCCAAGAGCTCAGCCACCGCACTGACCATCTCGGCATTGGAGAACGGCTTGGTCATGTAGCGGCTGGCGCCATAAGCGCTCGGCCATCTCGCGGTCCTTCTTCTGACCACGCGCGGTCAGCATCAGGACCGGCAACGCGGTGGTCCGTTCGCCGGCACGCAGATCGCGCAGGATGTCGTAGCCCGACCGGTTCGGCAGCATGACATCGAGGATCACCATGTCGGGCGCCTTGGCCGCGATGGCCGCCGAGCGCGGTCGACCCATCGGAATGGGTATCAACCACATATCCCTCCCGCGACAGAATGAACCTGATCGCTTCGATGATGTTCGGTTCATCCTCGATCAGCAGGACACGTCTTGCCCATCCGCCGATCTCCCCCCAGTTCGTGTTCTTGCGTATTGTTACAATCGACTATTGCCGGGAAAGCCCGGCCTGTCAAAACCCATCCGTCAGGATCGACGGCTCGCGCCGGGCCGCACAGCCGTCGCGCGGGCAGATCCGGCAACTCGAGCCGATCGGCAGGGCCGCGCCGCCCACGATCTCGGCCGATTAGTTCCTCGGGCAAGATGAGCATCGTCGCGTGAAATACCTGCGGTATGTCAAACCCTGCCGGTCCTGCAGGCTGGCTGATCGCATAGGCAAGATAGGCAGAGGCATTCCGCCCCGCCTGCTCGACCCGCATCCGGACCGGCGTCATCGGCCGCACCAGCGCCTGATAGAGCGGCCACAACGGACAGGCGGCGCCGAAGCCGGGGCAGCGCAAAGCCTTCGACGGGCTTTCGAAACGTCAGCGTGCCCGAGCTGTCACATTGCACGAGCCCGATGCGCGGCGCGTCCTCGGCCTGCGGCAGACTGGCCAAGCGCCGGAACACCGACGCAAGATCAACGCCAAAGCGCGCCGCCAACGCCGCCGGGTCATGGCCCCGTTCTGCCACCCCGTCGTTGAACGCCTGAAGCGGCATCGCCCGCGCATCTTCGCGATACTGACGTAAATACGACCGCGCCATCGACAAAGCGGCCGGACTGCTGGGCAATCCCTCGACCCCCGTCAGCACTTCGTCGACTCCGGCAGGGCCATCGCCCTCCATCTCGTCCACATGATAACCGCGCCGCTCCAGCCAGCTCTCCAGCTCTTCCTGCGGCAGCGTCAACCCGGCCTCGGTCTCGTCATCTCCGGCCTGATCTAGATACTCCAGCAAAGCCTGACTGCCTTCCGCCAGCCGCTGGCTGTCCTCGTAGAGGTTCCGGTGAAACCGCTTCTGCCAGTCGGGATCGATGTCGCCGGTATCGGCCAGGATCGCAGCGGTCGAGCGGATCGCCGTCACCACCGACAGCACCTCGTGCATCGATGCCGCCAACTGTGGGTCATGCGTCAGCCGGTCGGTCAGCGCTTCGGCAGTATGTTCCAGGGCCACGATGCGGCGATGTTGTGCGGCCACAAGCCCGGCCCAACCCGGAAAGCGGCCCGCGAAATCCTCGGGGCGCGCCAGATCGTCAGGCCCCGCGCTCTGCCCCGCGCCGGCATCGCGCAACGCTTCGATCAATGCACTCTCGGCGCCTTCGGCGAGCAGGTTCGGATCGACCCCCAACTCCCGCCCGATATCGATCAGCAACTTGCCCGCGATTCTGCGCCGGTTATGCTCGATCAGGTTGAGGTAGGCGGCAGAGATCCCGACCGTTCGCGCTAACACGGATTGCCGCAGCCCCAACTGCATCCGCCGCTCTCTGATCCGGCTGCCAGTCAACCCGCTTTTCGGCATCCTCAAACCCCATGAATCTTAACGCTTTCTGCACGTGCGTGATAATAACTTTACAAACGCCGCACCTGCATTGTGTATATCTTTACAAAATAATTGTTACTTTTAAAGCAGTTGTTGAGAAATTTTCGCATCCCGCCCATAAATTCATCAGTCCTGTAAAGGGCCGCGCAGCGTGCGCAGAGGAGGCAAGCGCTGCAAACTTGACGTAACGGGAGGATCCTAATGTCAAAATCCAATCTGACTCGTCGTGGTCTGATCAAGACAGGTGCCGTAGCTGGCGCTGGTCTTGCGCTGCCGACGATCTTCACGAGCCGCGCAAGCGCGTTCACCAATAACCCGACCGGCGACACCGTCACGCTCGGCTTCAACGTTCCCCAAACCGGTCCTTACGCCGACGAAGGTGCGGATGAGCTGCGCGCGTTCCAACTGGCCGTCGAGCATCTGAACGGCGAAGGCGACGGCGGTATGCTGTCCACCTTCTCGTCCAAGGCTCTGGACGGCACCGGCATCATGGGCAAGAAAGTCGCCTATGTGACCGGCGACACCCAGACCAAGTCTGACGCTGCGCGTGCATCGGCCAAGTCGATGATCGAAAAAGATGGCGCCATCATGATTTCTGGCGGTTCTTCGTCGGGCGTTGCGGTTGCTGTGCAGGGTCTCTGCCAGGAAGCCGGCATCATTTTCATGGCTGGCCTCACACACTCTAACGACACCACCGGCAAGGACAAGAAGGCGAACGGTTTCCGTCACTTCTTCAACGCCTACATGTCGGGTGCCGCGCTGGCGCCGGTGCTGGCCAAAGCCTATGGCACAGATCGCAAGGCGTATCACCTGACGGCCGACTACACTTGGGGCTGGACGCAGCAGGAATCGATCCAGGCTGCGACCGAGGCTGTTGGCTGGACAGACCGTCAACAACGTGCTGACCCCGCTGGCCGCGACGGACTTCTCGTCCTATATCGCTCCGGTCCTGAACTCCGGCGCAGATGTGCTGGTTCTGAACCACTACGGCGGAAACATGGTCAACTCGCTGACCCAGGCCGTGCAGTTTGGCCTGCGCGACAAGCAGGTCAACGGCAAGCAGTTCGAGATCGTTGTTCCGTTGTACTCCGAGCTGATGGCAAAGGGTGCAGGCGCCAACATCAAGGGCGTGTATCGGCTCGACCAACTGGTCCTGGACGCTTCAGGATGCCGGCACTCAGGCCTTCGTCAAGTCGTTCGGCACCAAGTACGGCTTCCCGCCGTCGAACGCCGCCCAGACCTGCTATGCGCAAACGCTGCTTTATGCGGATGCCGTGGCCCGCGCCGGCGCGTTCAATCCCTGCGCTGTCGTCGGGGCCCTGGAAGGCTTCGAATTCGACGGTCTGGGCAACGGCCCGACGCTGTACCGCGCCGATGACCACCAGTGCTTCAAGGATGTGCTCGTCATGAAGGGTAAAGAAGACCCGGCAAACGAATACGACGCACTGGAAATCGTGGAAATCACGCCGCGTGCTCAGGTCGAGTATGCGCCGGATCACCCGATGTTCGCCGGCGGTTCGCTGGGCGAATGCAACGACGGCGCATAACGCGCTTTGCAAAAAACACGCCGGTCGCGCACCTTGCGCGGCTGGCCCGTTGCCGAGACGGCGCAACAGACGCTGACCGGCGCCACCACATGAAAATTTCCAGGTGGGGACCATGGACGCAATCCTTCTGCAAATTCTGAACGGGCTCGACAAGGGCTCTGCCTATGCGCTGATCGCACTGGGGCTGACACTGATCTTCGGCACCCTTGGCGTGGTGAACTTCGCGCATGGTGCCCTCTTCATGATCGGCGCCTTTTGCGCCGTCACCGTGCAGCGGATCCTGAACACGTCGTTCCAGACGATCGACGAAACCAAGACCGACTTTCTGGGCAATCCCCTGAAGGTCGACACCACTTACGTCGAATACTGGTTCGGCCCCGAGGTCGGCGGCGGTATCATCGACTGGGCGGTGCCGCTGGCGATCCTCTTCGCGATCCCTGTGATGATCGCCATCGGCTTCATCATGGAACGCGGGCTGATCAAGCATTTCTACAAGCGTCCCCATGCTGACCAGATTCTGGTGACCTTCGGCCTTGCCATCGTGCTGCAAGAGATCGTCAAGTATTTCTACGGCGCCAACCCGATCCCGACCCCGGCCCCGGGCGCCTTTACAGGATCCTTCGATTTCGGCGTCTGGCTGGGCTTTGATCCGAACGCGATCATCTACCCGCTCTGGCGTCTGGTCTATTTCATGTTCTCGCTGATCATCATCGCCGCTGTCTTCGCCTTCCTGCAATTCACCACCTTCGGCATGGTCGTGCGTGCCGGCATGGCGGACCGCGAAACCGTCGGTCTTCTGGGCATCAACATCGACAAGCGCTTCACCATAATGTTCGGCATCGCCGCTGCCGTGGCTGGCCTTGCCGGCGTCATGTACACGCCGATCAACTCTCCGAACTACCATATGGGCATGGACTTCCTCGTGCTTTCGTTCGTCGTGGTCGTGGTCGGTGGAATGGGGTCGCTTCCGGGCGCAGTGCTTGCTGGCTTCATGCTTGGGATACTCGAAAGCTTCGCCTCGATGAACGAGATCAAATCGCTGATCCCCGGCATCGACCAGATCATCATCTACCTGATTGCCATCGTCATCTTGCTGACCCGCCCCCGAGGGCTTATGGGCCGCAAGGGCGTGATGGAGGAATAAGCCATGCTCGGACTAGACAAAAAAGACATGATGGTGCTGATCATCGTCACGATCATCACCTTCTGCGCGCCGATCCTGATGAACCCGTTTCCGCAAAACTCGGAATTGGCGATCTTCAACGCGGGCTATCCCGATCTGATGCAGCGCTTCGTGATCTTCGGGATTTTCGCCATCGGCTTCAACATCCTCTTCGGGCTGACCGGCTACCTTTCGTTCGGCCACGCCGCCTTTCTTGGGGTCGGCAGCTACTCGGCGGTCTGGATGTTCAAACTGCTGTCGATGAACATCATTCCGGGCATCATCCTTGCCGTCATCGTTTCGGGCGTCTTCGCCCTGCTGATCGGCTACATCTCGTTGCGCCGCTCGGGCATCTACTTTTCGATCCTGACGCTGGCCTTCGCGCAAATGTCCTTTAACCTTGCCTATTCGGTGCTGACGCCGATCACCAACGGCGAAACCGGCCTGCAACTGACCCTACAGCGACCCGCGCATCCTGGACGGCGCCGGAACCATCACCTCGCTGCCCGTAACCAACCTCTTCGGCGCTGGAAATGCGCAGTGTCACGCAGATCGACTTCGGCGCATGGAACTGGCAGCTTCAGCGTCGGCTACTACGTCTGCGCGATCATCATGCTGATCATGTTCTACCTCGCGATCCGGATCTTCCGCTCGCCCTTCGGCATGATGCTGCGGGCCGTCAAATCAAACCAGCAGCGGATGAACTACACCGGCCTAAACTCGCGCCCCTACACGCTGGCCGCTTTCGTGATCTCTGGCATGTATGCCGGACTTGCCGGCGGCCTGCTGGCCTCGATGGACCCGCTTGCAGGCGCCGAGCGGATGCAGTGGACAGCCTCGGGCGAGGTCGTCCTGATGACCATCCTCGGCGGTGCTGGAACCTTGCTTGGGCCGCTTCTGGGCGCAGGCTTCATCAAGTACTTCGAGAACATCTTCTCGAAGATCAACGACAACGTTCTGCATGGCTGGTTCGCGATCCTGCCCGACGGTCTGGAGGACTTCATGGTCGATATCGTCCATCCGTTCGTCGGCAAGGGCTGGCACCTGACACTGGGCCTGCTGTTCATGGCCGTGGTCATGTTCCTGCCTGGTGGTCTTGTCGAACTTGGCCAGCGCATCGGTCGCCTGTTCAGCCGCAAAACGGCCGAAGACGCGACCAGCCGCCGAAGCGAAACCAGCGGAATAGGAGGGGAACATGGGTATCCTCGAAGTCAAAGGCGTCAACAAGCGCTTCGGCGGCCTGCAGGCGCTGGGAAATGTGAACCTGTCGATCCAGGAAAACACCGTCCACGCCATCATCGGCCCGAACGGTGCCGGCAAGTCGACACTGCTGAACGTGCTTGTCGGCAAGCTGATCCCGGATACCGGATCGGTCATGTTCGACGGCCAGTCGGTGCTGGGGCGCAAACCGCATGAGATCAACCAGATGGGCATCACCCGCGTGTTCCAGACGCCAGAGATTTTCGGCGATCTGAACGTCATGGAAAACGTGATGATCCCGTGCTTTGCCAAACGCGACGGCGCGTTCCGCCTGCATGCCTTCGAAAGCGTGCCGAACGAAAAGGAGCTTGTCGAAAAAGCCGAGCAGATGCTGATCGACGTGAACATGATCGACAAGCGCAACATGCATGCCGCCTCGATGTCGCGCGGCGACAAGCGGCGGCTGGAAATGGCGATGTGCCTTGTGCAGGAACCGCGGCTTCTGCTGCTGGACGAACCTACCGCCGGCATGGCGCGGGCCGACACCAACAACACGATCGACCTGCTCAAAGAGATCAAGTCCAAGCGCGACATCACGATGGCGATCATCGAACACGACATGCATGTGGTGTTTTCGCTCGCCGAACGGATCACCGTTCTGGCGCAAGGCACGCCGCTTGTCGAAGACACGCCTGAAAACATCAAAGGCCACCCCAAGGTACAAGAAGCGTATCTTGGCCAGGCCCACGGTTAAGAAGGACCGGGAGACATGAACGAGAGACCCGACTTCAGCAAGAACGCCAACGTGGCTGCAACCGCCCCGGCCTATTTCTCGGTCTGGGATCATGCACGCCTATTACGGCGAAAGCTACATCGTGCAGGGCGTCAGCTTCAACGTGCACGAGGGCGAAATCCTCGCCCTTCTGGGCCGCAACGGCGCTGGCAAGACCTCGACCCTGCGCGCCATTGCGCGCCTCGCCTCGCCGCAGCTGCGTCACGGCGAGGTCTGGCTTGATCACCAGCCGCTGCACAAGATGACCGCCTATCAGGCCAGCCAGGCCGGCATCTGCGCTGGTCCCCGAAGACCGCCGCATCATCTCTGGCCTGACGGTCGAGGAGAACCTGCAACTGGCGCAGATCGCTCCGCCGATCGGCTGGTCGCTGGAACGGATCTACGAACTCTTCCCGCGCCTCGGCGAACGCCGCAAGCAGGAAGGCGTGACGCTGTCGGGCGGCGAACAGCAGATGCTTGCCATCGCCCGCGCGTTGGCCCGCGACATCAAGGTGCTTGTTGCTTGATGAACCCTATGAAGGTCTCGCCCCGGTGATCGTCGACGAGATCGAGAAGACGCTGAACCTGATCAAGCAACAGGGCATCACCACGGTCATCGTTGAACAAAACGCGCTTCGTGCGCTGGCTTTGGCCGACCGGTCCGTCATCCTTGACACAGGTCACGTCGTGTTCGACGGCACTGCGCAAGAAGTGCTGGAGAACGACAAGCTCCGCGCTGAATATCTGGCCATCTGACGACCGTCGTTCCGCCAGAGACAGCAAGACACGGAAAGAAGGCATCATGACCGAGACAAGAACTTTACCCGCCCTCCGCCGAATTCGCCAAATCCTCCCACTGCGACAAGGCAAAATACGACAAGATGTATGCCGAGTCGGTCAACGACCCCGAAGGCTTCTGGGGCCGCGAAGGCAAGCGTCTGGACTGGATCAAGCCCTATACGAAGGTCAAGAACACCAGCTTCAAGTACCCCGATGTCTCGATCAAATGGTTCGAGGATGGCCAGCTGAACGTCTCGGTCAACTGCGTCGACCGCCACCTGCGCCAAACGCGCCAACCAAACCGCGATCATCTGGGAAAGCGACGACCCGACCAAAGACAAGCACATCACCTATGCCGAGCTGTCCGAGAACGTGAACAAGCTGGCCAACGTGATGAAGGGACTGGGCGTCAAGAAGGGCGACCGCGTCGTGCTTTACATGCCGATGATCCCCGAAGCCGCCTATGCGATGCTGGCCTGCACCCGCATCGGTGCGGTCCATTCCATCGTCTTCGCCGGCTTCTCGCCCGAAGCGCTGGCCGCCGGATCAACGACAGCGCCGCGAAACTCGTCATCACCGCCGACGAGGCGCCGCGTGGCGGCCGCGCGAACCCGCTCAAGGCCAATGTCGACAAGGCCTGCGCCCACCACGGCGATGACGTTCGCACGCTGGTTGTCGAACACACCGGCGGCGATGTGCCGATGACAGAGGGGCAGGATCACTCGCTACACCGACGCTGATGAAGGGTGCCTCGCCGACTGCCCGCCCGAGGCGATGAACGCCGAAGACCCGCTGTTCATCCTCTACACGTCCGGCTCCACCGGCAAACCCAAGGGCGTGGTGCATACCACCGGCGGCTACCTCGTCTTTGCCGCGATGACCCATGAATACGTCTTCGATTATCACGACGGCGATATCTTCTGGTGCACCGCCGATGTCGGCTGGGTCACCGGCCACAGCTATATCGTCTATGGGCCGCTCGCCAATGGCGCCACCACGCTGATGTTCGAAGGCGTCCCGACCTATCCCGATGTGGGCCGGTTCTGGGCGGTCTGCGAAAAGCACAAGGTCAACCAGTTCTACACCGCCCCGACCGCGATCCGCGCGCTGATGCAGCATGGCGCGGAACCGGTGGCGAAACTATGATCTGTCGTCGCTCAAGGTGCTGGGCACGGTCGGCGAGCCGATCAACCCCGAGGCCTGGAACTGGTACAACGAGAATCGTCGGCAAGGGCAACGCGCCCGATCGTCGATACCTGGTGGCAGACCGAAACCGGCGGCCACATGCTGACCCCGCTGCCCGGCGCTATCGCCACCAAGCCCGGCTCGGCCACCCTGCCCTTCTTCGGCGTCCAGCCGGTGATCCTCGACGCCGCCACCGGCAAGGAAATCACCGCAACCGAGGCCGAGGGAGTACTCTGTATCAAGGACAGCTGGCCCGGCCAGATGCGCACCGTCTATCGGCGACCATGACCGCTTCGTCGCAACCTATTTTTCGGACTTCAAGGGCTACTACTTCTCCGGCGACGGCTGCCGCCGCGACGACGACGGCTATTACTGGATTACCGGCCGCGTCGATGACGTGATCAACGTCTCGGGCCACCGGATGGGCACGGCCGAGGTCGAAAGCGCCCTCGTCGCCCACCCGGCCGTGTCCGAAGCCGCCGTCGTCGGCTTCCCGCATGACATCAAGGGCCAGGGCATCTACTGCTACGTCACCCTGATGGACGGCTACGACTACACCGACGAGCTGAAGACCGAGCTGCGCAACTGGGTCCGCAAGGAAATCGGCCCGATCGCCTCGCCGGATCACATCCAGTGGGCGCCGGGCCTGCCGAAGACCCGGTCCGGCAAGATCATGCGCCGCATCCTGCGCAAGATCGCCGAGAACGACTACGGCGCGCTTGGCGACACCTCGACGCTGGCCGATCCGTCGGTGGTCGAGGATCTGATCGAGAATCGGATGAAGTAACCACTCACCGTGCGTGCGACGGGAAAGGCCGGGCCAGACGCCCGGCCTTTTCATATCTGAACCCTGTCATCGGCGAATCCCGTCCGATTGCCAGACCGATCCCACCGTTCTTGATCCGGGTTAAGGCTGCCAGCCGCCGCCTGCGCTAGATCACGCGCATCGTTTTCATAAAGGAGAGTACTATGCGCAAGACAATGCTGACTGCCGCGATCGCCGGCACCCTCGCCCTTGCCGGGTGCGAAAACATGACATCGGATCAGCAAATGGTTGTCGGCGGCCTGACCGGAGCGACATTGGGCCTGATCACCGCAAAGGCGTTCGACGTTGACAGCGACTGGACCCTGATCGCGGCCCTGGCCGGCGCGACCGCCGGCACGATCGTGGCGCGCAATCAGGCCGACCAGACCTGCGCCGTGGCTGTCGGTGACGGCACCTACCGCGTTGTACGCTGCTAAGACCGACGGACGCGCAGGCGGCGCTTACTGCGCCGTCCAGCCGCCATCTATCGGGATCGCCGCGCCTGTGATGTTGTGCGCCACCGGCGCGCAAAGCCAAAGCGCAAGCGCCCCGATCTCGGCGGGCGTCGAGGTGCGCTGACTGGGCTGTTTTTCCTTCAGAAGATCGGCAATGCCCGCATCGCGATTTCCGCCGAACTTTGCCGCACGCGCCTCGATCTGCGGCTCGATGATCGCGGTTTCCGTCCAGCCGGGGCAAAGGCAGTTCACCGTGATCCCGCCCTGCACCTTGTCGCCCTCGGCGGCGTATTCCAGCGCCGCCACCCGGCTAAGCCCGACCAGCCCGAACTTGGCCGCCACATAAGGCGCCTTGTCTTTCGAGGCGACAAGCCCGTGCACGCTGGCGATATTGATCACCCGGCCAAAGCCGCGCTCTGCCATAACCGGCAGCGCCGCCTGCATCGTGTAAAACGCGGCCGACAGATTGACCGCCAGGATCGCCTCCCATTTCTCGCGCGGCATGTCCTTTAGCGGCGCGGTATGCTGGATGCCGGCATTGTTCACCAGAATATCGGTGCCGCCCCAGGCGTTCACCGCCTCGATCAGCGCAATCGCCTGATCAGCGCTTTGCAGGTTGCCGTGAAAGAACTCCGCCTCTGGCGCGCCCAGCTTTTCCAGGTGCTGCAAGCACATCGTGAATCTCGGCATCCCCCGCCAGCCCGTGCACCGCGATCCGCGCGCCCGCCGCCGCGAACACCTCGGCAACGGCCAGCCCGATACCCTGCACCGATCCGGTGACCAGGGCCGTCATGCCACTCAGATCCGTCATGTCTGATCCTCCGCGATCCGTTCCCGCAATTCGGTCTTCAAGCACCTTGCCGTAGTTGTTCTTCGGCAATTCCGGCAGCCAGAAATAGGCCTTCGGCCGCTTGAACCGCGCAATTTGCGCAAGGCAATGCGCGTCCAGATCGCGCCTCGGTACACCGCCGTACCCGGCCGCCCGCACCACGAAGGCCACGACATCCTCGCCCCATTCCGCATTCGGCCGCCCGACGACCGAGACCTCTGCCACGCCGGCATGCGTCATCAGCGCCTCTTCGACCTCGCGCGGATAGATGTTGGTGCCGCCCGAGATGATCAGGTCCTTCGACCGGTCCTGCATCGTGACATAGCCCTCGGCGTCCATATGCCCGACGTCCCCGGTCCAGAGCCAGCCGTCGACCATGGTCTTCGCGGTCGCCGCTTCGGGTTGCTGCCAGTAGCCCGGCATCACCGTCTGGCCGCGCACCATGATCTCGCCCGCCTCGCCGGACGGCACGGGCCTGACCGTTCGCATCGCCAATCCGCACCTCGACAGACCGATTGCGCCCGCCCGACCGAGGCCAGCCTCTCGCGCCAGCGCGGATGCGTGCGGTCGGCGATATCCTCGCGGCTCAGCGCGGTGATCGACATCGGGCATTCGCCCTGCCCGTAGATCTGCACGAAGATCGGCCCGAAGACCTCGACCGCCTCGATGATATCGGCCAGATACATCGGCCCGCCGGCATAGACGACAGTGCGCAGGCCCTCTCCGGTCTCGCCCGCCGCCTTCGCGGCCTCGGTCATCCGCTTGACCATCGTCGGGGCCGCGAACATGTGAACAGAGCCGAAATGTCGCGCCAGGTCGAAAATCTCTCGCGGCTCGAAACCCGCCCGAGGCCGGAAAGACATGCCGCGCCCCTGCCCTTACATGCATCATGTTGTAGATCCCCGCGCCATGACTGAGCGGGGCGGCATAAAGCGCCGCATCCTCGCCCCGCACCAGATCGGCATCGACCTGATAGGACAGCGACATCGCCATGCAGCATGCCGTGCGTGATCATTACCCCCTTCGGTTTGCCCGTCGTGCCCGAGGTGTAGAACAGCCACGCCAGATCGCTGTCGGCACGATAGGCGGACCTCGGCCACCGGATCGGCCTTCGCGCATCGCGGCATAGTCGGCACCGCCCACGTCGATCACCGGGCACTCCAGCCCGGCATCGGCCAGGTCCGCCGCCAGGTCCGGCGTCGCGAAGACCAGCGCCGCCCCGGCATCCTCGCGCGATCCAGGCCAGCTCACGGCTGTGCAGCTTGGCATTGACCGGCACCGCCGCTGCGCCCGCATACCAGATGCCATATTGCACGATCAGGTACTCGGGCACGTTCTTCATGAAGATCACAACCCGGTCGCCCGGCCCGATCCCACGGTTCCGCAACGCGCCCCGCAATCCGCGCGACCGCTGCGTGAAACGCACCGTAGTCGCGCGACTTGCCGCTCTCCCAGAAACAGCGCCGGACGGTCTGCCAAAACTGCTGCCGTCCGCTCCAACCAATGTCCAATGTTCATCGCGACCACCCCTCCCATGCTGAACTGCAGCACGAAACGTCCGGTCCGCAACAAGCCTGAAACGCGCTCCTAGCAGGGGGTCGCGGGCATCGAACTCAAAGTCTGGCTCAGACTATCGACACCCGGTTCGCATTCGCCGACTTCTTCCTCGATCGCCGTGGCACAGGCACTCAGCGTCGCCAGAAGAACCAGCGCCGCCGCCGCGCGAAGAATCAAACGTGAAGTCATCATGTCACCTCTATCAGTTGATCGTCGTTGATACCTGACGCTAGTCCAATGCAATCCACCCCAGATTGATCGACATCAAACACGAAGCAACGAAAAGGGGCGCAGCCACAGCCACGCCCCGCTTGCGAAATCGTCGCTGGCTCAGTTCAGCGCAGCATCCGTGATCGCATGGGTCCAGGCGCCTTCCGGCGCCTTGCTGATCACCGGATCGGCACCCGACGACAGCAGCACCTCGACCGTGCGATCGAAATCTGCCGGGTCAAGCGCACCGTTCGATCCCGCCGTCAGCTTGGCGATCTCGCCCATCATCCGGCGCTGGTGCTTCTCGGTCTGCGCTCCGGTCTCGTCATTCTCCAGCACGATATCGGCGGCCGCATCCGGGTTCTCCTCGGCCCATTTCCAGCCCTTCATCGAAGCCCGCACGAAGCGCGTCAGCTTGTCGACCATCGCCGGATCGGCCAGATTGGCCTCGGTCGTGTAAAGTCCGTCCTCCAGCGTCGCGATGCCTTCATCTTGGTACTTGAAGACCACCAGATCATCCGGCGTCAGCCCGGCATCGATCACCTGCCAGTATTCGTTGTAGGTCATCGTCGTGGCGCATTCGACCTGCTTTTGCAGCAGCGGATCGACGTTGAAGTTGATCTTCTGGATCGTCACGCCACCCTCCGAGCCATCGGTCGCCAGACCCAGCTTGCCCATCCACGAGAACAGCGGAATCTCGTTGCCAAAGAACCATGTCCCCAGCGTATGACCCGGAAAATCGGCCGGGCTGTTGATACCGTGCTCTTTCAGGCAGGTCAGCATCAGACCCGAGGATTTGAACGGCTGCGCGATGTTGACGATCGGCGCGCCCTGCTCTCGTGCCGCCAGCGCCGAGGGCAACCAGTCCACCATCACATCCGCGCCGCCGCCCATCAGCACCTGCACCGGTGCGATATCGGGGCCACCCGGCTTGATCGTGACGTTCAGGTCCTCTTCGTCGTAAAAGCCCTGATCCTTGGCCACGTAATAGCCCGCAAACTGCGCCTGCGTGACCCATTTCAGCTGCAACGTCAGATCGTCGGCGGCATGCGCCGCCCCGGCCAGAAATCCCGCGGCCAGAGCCGTCGTCAGTATCTTTTTCATCTTGTCTCCCTCCAGTGTTGAACGTCGTTTCTATCCCGCCCGTTGCGAGGGGTGCCAGAACGTGACCCCCTTCTCGATCAAAGCGACGATTCCGTAAAATGCAGATCCCGCAATCGCCGCCACGGTAATCTCTGCCCAAACCATATCAAGCCCCAACCGCCCGACCTCGGTCGAAATCCGAAATCCCATGCCACGGATCGGGCTGCCGAAAAACTCCGCGACAATCGCCCCGATCAGCGCCAGCGTCGTCGCGATCTTGAGCCCGTTGAAGATGAACGGCATCGCGGCCGGCAGCCGCAGCTTGAACAAGGTCTGCCAGTAACTCGCCCCGTAGGTGCGCATCAGATCGCGCTGCATGGCATCCGAACTGGCCAGTCCCTGCACCGTGTTCACCAGCATCGGAAAGAACACCATCACCACAACCACGGCCGCCTTGGACTGCCAGTCAAAGCCGAACCACATCACCAGAATCGGCGCGGTGCCGATGATCGGCAACGCCGCAATGAAGTTGCCCACCGGCAGCAAGCCGCGCTGCAAGAACGGCGAGCGGTCGATCAGGATCGCCACCAGAACCGCCGCCGCGCAGCCGATCCCATAGCCGGTCAGCGCACCCTTCACGAAGGTCTGAACAAAGTCTTCCCACAGAACCGGCAGGCTGCTGCCGATCTTCGCCGCGATCACGGTCGGCGGCGGCAGGATCACGCTCGGCACCTGCAACCCGCGCACCAACCCTTCCCAGACCACAAGGATGGTGACGCCGAAGATTGCCGGAACCAACAGCTTGACCGCGCGCGCGCCCGACAGCGACGAGGTCGAAAGCCGCGTGTTCAGCCACCAGGCACCAACCCAGAACAACAACGCGAAGATCAGCCAGCCCATGCCGTACGCCCCCGCGCTCATCCGTTCAGAAATATCCTCGGGGGGAATTCGGCCGTCAGGCCGAAGGGGGGGCAGACAGCCCCCCGACCGGGTGCCGCAGGCGCAACACCTCTCATGGCTGCATCCCCATCCGCCGCAAAGTGACGCGCTGCAACGATGCCAACGATCCCGACCAGAGTCGCCGCAACCACCGCCGCCGCGATCAGCGCCGCCCAGATCTGCACCGTCTGCCCGTAATACGACCCCGACAACAGCCGCGCGCCCAGCCCCGCGACGGCACCAGTCGGCAACTCGCCCACGATCGCACCTACCAGCGACGCCGCGATCCCGACCTTCAGCGAGGTGAACAGATACGGCATCGAGGACGGCAACCGCAGCTTCCAGAACGTCGCGCCCCGGCTGGCATTGTAGGTTCGCATCAGATCCAGCTGCATCGCATCCGGGCTGCGCAGCCCCGCCACCATGCCGACCACGACCGGAAAGAACGACAGATAGGCGCTGATGATCGCCTTCGGCACCAGCCCCTGCACCCCGACCGAGTTCAGCACCACGATGATCATCGGCGCAATCGCCAGAATCGGGATCGTCTGGCTGGCGATGGCCCAAGGCATCACGCTCATGTCCATCGCCCGGTTATGGACGATGCCGATCGCCAGCAAGATGCCCAGCCCGGTCCCGAACACGAAGCCCAGCAACGTTGCACTGACGGTAATCCAGCCGTGATAGACGAGGCTGCGCTTCGAGGTGATGTTCTTGTCGATCACCGTATCGTAAAGCTCGACCGCCACCTGATGCGGCGCGGGCAGAACCGGGCGGTCCTGCACCCAGGCATCCGCCAGAATATCGGAAAACCCAACCTCGACCCCGGCCCGCGCCGCCTGATCATAGGTCCATTGTGCATTCAGCCAGACCGCCGCCGCGTACCAAATCGCAAGGATCGCCGCGACAACCGTCAGAATTGGCAGCACCGACTTCATACCGCCCCCACTTCATTGTCTCGCAAGTATCCTCGGGGGGGAATGCGCCGCAGGCGCAGGGGGGCAGACAGCCTCCCGGGGCCTGCCTTGGATCAAGACCGCTATTCATCGCCATGCCCCGCCCGCAGCCCTTCGCGCACCCGGTGCGCAATCTCGATAAATTCCTCGCTGTCGCGAATGTCCAGCGGCCGCTCCTTCGGCAGCGGGCTCTCGATCACATCCGTGATCCGCCCCGGCCGCGGGCTCATCACCACGATCTTGGTCGACAGATACACCGCCTCGGGGATCGAGTGGGTGACGAAAGCAGATGGTCTTTTCGGTCCGCGCCCAGAGGCTCAGCAACTGCTCGTTCAGATGGTCGCGCACGATCTCGTCCAGCGCGCCGAACGGCTCGTCCATCAGCAGGATATCCGCATCGAACGCCAGCGCCCGCGCGATGCTCGCCCGCTGCTGCATCCCGCCTGACAATTGCCAGGGGAACTTCTTCTCGAACCCTGCAAGATCAACGAGTTCCAAGACGCTCTTCACACGCCTGTCCTGCTCGGCGCGGTCAAACCCCATGATCTCCAGCGGCAGTTTCACATTACCCGCAATGGTGCGCCACGGATAAAGCCCCGCCGCCTGAAACACATAGCCATAGGCCCGCGAGCGCCGCGCCTCCTCGGGGGTCATCCCGTTGACCGTAACGCTGCCGCCCGTGGCCTGCTCCAGCCCCGCGATCACCCGCAGGAACGTCGTCTTGCCACAGCCCGACGGGCCGATGAAGGACACGAAATCCCCCTTGTTGATCAAGAGATTGACATCCTTCAGCGCATGCACCGGCCCGTCATTCGTCTCGAATGTCAGGTCGAGGTTCTTCGCCTCGATGATCGCTTCAGTCACACGTCCCCTTTCAACCCCGGACTTCCCCGAGGCTCCCCAAACTGCTCAAACGCCCGTCGCCGGAATCCCCGTCCGCTCCACCGGGCGCGGCGCGGTCAGGTCTTTCCAGGCCGACAGCGCCTTGTTCACCGGCGTGTTCGCCTCGCGCCTCACGAACTCGCCGTGGCCCTCCTTGGTGCGGATCTCGCCGTCATGCACCGCGACATGGCCGCGGGTCAGGGTGAACCGCGGCAGGCCCTTGACCTTCTTGCCCTCGAACACGTTGTAATCGATCGCGGATTGCTGGGTCTTGGCGGTGATCGTCTTTTCCTTCTCGGGATCCCAGACCACGATATCGGCATCGGCACCGACCAGGATCGCGCCCTTTTTCGGATAGCAATTCAATATCTTGGCGATGTTTGTTGATGTAACGGCGACGAATTCGTTCGGCGTCAGCCGCCCGGTATTCACGCCATGCGTCCAGAGCATCGGCATCCGGTCCTCCAGCCCGCCGGTGCCGTTCGGGATCTTGGTGAAATCGCCGACACCGGAGCGTTTCTGCTCGGTGGTGAACGCGCAATGATCGGTCGCCACAACACGTCAACGACCCCGACTGCAACCCGGCCCAGAGCCAATCCTGATGCTGCTTGTTGCGGAACGGCGGCGACATCACGCGGCGCGCGGCATGGTCCCAGTCCTTGTTGAAATACTCGCTTTCGTCCAGCGTCAGATGCTGGATCAGCGGCTCGCCCCAGACCCGCTTGCCCTGCATCCGGGCACGGCGAATCGCCTCGTGGCTGTCCTCGCAGGAGGTATGCACGACATACAAGCGGCACGCCGGTCATGTCGGCGATCATGATCGCGCGGTTCGTCGCCTCGCCCTCGACCTGCGGCGGGCGGGAATAGGCGTGCGCCTCTGGCCCGGTATTGCCCTCGGCCAGCAGCTTGGCGCTGAAAGTTCCGCCACCACATCGCCATTCTCGGCATGGACCAGCGCGATGCGCGCCCAGTTCCGCCAGCCGCTTGAAGCTGGCATACATCTCATCGTCATTGACCATCAAGCGCGCCCTTGTAGGCCATGAAATGCTTGAAGGTGGTGATGCCTTCCTTCTCGACCACGGTCTTCATCTCGTTGAACACCTGCTCGCCCCACCAGGTCACCGCCATGTGGTAGGAATAATCGCAATTCGCCCGCCCCGATTTGTTGTGCCACATCTGCAGCGCGTCATGCAGGCCCTGCTGCGGGGCCGGCAGCGCGAAATCGACGACCATCGTGGTGCCGCCGGCAAGCGCCGCCCGCGTGCCGCTCTCGAAATCATCGGTCGAGTAGGTCCCCATGAACGGCATTTCCAGATGCGTATGCGGATCGATCCCGCCCGGCATCACGTAGCAGCCGGTCGCGTCGAGGCTCTCGTCGCCCTTGAGGTCCGGCCCGATCTCGATGATCTTGCCCTTGTCGATCAGCACATCGGCCTTGTAGGTCAGATCGGCGGTGACGATGGTTCCGTTCTTGATGACTGTGGTCATGGTATGTCTCCTCGTAGTATCAGTCTAATGCGCGCAATCGAAATCGTCGCGAACAACCAATAGATCATTCGAAGCTCAAGCATCGAACACCGGACTCCGACATTCGAGACTTCATCCAGTCGACCACCATCGTTGCCGGGCACATCAGATGCCCATTCGTCCGGTTGTCGAAATTGAATGCATTCGACGCTCCAAAGTCGTGCTCATTCGGAATACCACATGAATGCACTGAGAACCTCGGCCTTCACGGCATGTGACTATTCAGCAATCGCAATCCAAACGCTTGTGATTTCTTGGAGGCTTCGATGCGACCTCGATCAGGCGCCGTCAAATTTCATGCCAACGCATTGCATAGCTCTGCGTGTCCATCGGCAGGCTCGAGGCGAGTGCCAGCACGCATAACAGTAGCGCGACCGAACTCACCCCACAACCTCCGCCGTCTCGACCACCGCATGCATCAGCACATCGGCCCCCGCCGTGGCCCATTCCTTGGAGATATCCTCGGCCTCGTTATGGCGACAGCCCGTCCACGCACGGACACATCACCATCGCCGTCGGGGCCACGCGGTTGATCCAGCAGGCGTCATGGCCCGCGCCGCGACACGATATCCAGATGCGAATAGCCCAGCCGCTCGGCCGCGTTGCGCACCGCGCTCACGCAGCCCTCGTCAAACGTCACCGGGTCGAAATGGCCCGTGGGTTCGATCTCGATCCCCAGCCCCAGATCGCGGGCGATTTGCCGCGCCACCAGTTCCACCTCTTCGCGCATCGAGGTCAGCTTGGCGATCTCGGGCGAGCGGATATCGACGGTGAACACCGCCTTGCCGGGTATGACGTTGCGCGAATTCGGATAGACATTCGCCTGCCCGACCGCCCCCACCGCGTTCGGCTGATGCGCCATCGCGATCCGGTGCACAGCCTCGGTGATCATCGCCATGCCAAGCCCCGCATTCACCCGCATGTTCATCGGGGTCGACGCCGGTATGCGCGTCCTTGCCGGTCAGCCGGATTTCCAGCCACCACAGGCCCTGCCCGTGGGTGACAACGCCGATATCCTTGCCCTCGGCCTCAAGGATCGGACCCTGTTCGATATGCAATTCGAAGAAGGCGTGCATCTTGCGCGTCGCCGACCTTCTCCTCGCCCTTCCAGCCGATCCGCTCCAGCTCCTCGCCAAATTTCTTGCCGTCCGCATCCTCGCGCCCGTAGGCCCAGTCCTGCTCATGCATCCCGGCAAAAACGCCCGAGGCGAGCATGGCGGGGGCGAACCGCGTGCCTTCCTCGTTGGTCCAGTTGGTCACGACGATCGGATGCTTGGTCTTGATGCCAAGATCGTTCAGCGTGCGGATGATCTCCAACCCGCCCAGAACCCCCAGCACGCCATCATACTTGCCGCCCGTCGGCTGGGTATCCAGATGCGAGCCGACATAGACCGGCAGCGCGTCGGGGTCGGTCCCCTCGCGCCGCGCGAACATCGTGCCCATCTGGTCGACGCCCATCGTCAGCCCGGCCTCGTCGCACCACTTGGCGAACAGCTTGCGCCCCTCGCCATCGGCATCGGTCAGCGTCTGGCGGTTGTTGCCGCCCGCCACGCCGGGGCCGATCTTGGCCATCTCCATCAGGCTGTCCCACAGCCGGTCGCCATTGACTTTCAGGTTCTCTCCGGGGGCGGCCATGACGGTTCTCCTTATTTCAGTTCCACTTCGACGAAGGACATCGCCGCATCCCCGCCATTGATGACATTATGCTCGACCCCCGCGGCCCGTCGATAGGTGTGCCTGCGGCAACCAGAACCTCTCGGGTTCCGCCGCCGGGTTCTTCGAGCATCATACGGCAGTCGGTCAGCGCGTGATCACATAGTCGAACCCGTGGACAGTGCCAGCCGGTTTCCGCACCCGGCGCGAAATCGAAGCGGGTGACGCGCACGCGGTCGTCGTCGATCATCTGCGTGGCGATCGCCGCGGCGCGCGTCATCCTTGACCCATAGTCTGAATCGCCGGTCGTCAGGCGGGCATCCCCGGCACCGAAAGAGTTTGACCAAATGGTCAGGATCACGCTAGCAGAGCGCAAGGGGCAGTCAAGGATTTCAATCCGCAGACCGGTCCATCGCGCATCGCCGCAAACGGCGAGGAACTCGTCAATATGAGCATCAGGATACGTGCAGAATTTCGATTATGAACATGACCACGACCACAGACCCGCATCCAGAAAAAGAACACGACCGACGATCCTGGAGGCCGCGCTGGACGTGTTCTCGCAGCACGGCTTTCGCGGCACGACGCTGGACCAGATCGCGCAGGCGGCTGGGCTGTCGAAGCCCAATCTGCTGTATTACTTCGCGTCGAAAGAGGCGATCCATGACCGCACTTCTGATGGGCCTGATGGACACCTGGCTGGATCCGTTGCGCGAGATGGACCCCGATGGCAATCCGGTGGACGAGATCGTGGCCTACGTCCTGCGCAAGCTGGAAATGGCCCGCGACTACCCACGCGAAAGCCGGCTTTTCGCGAATGAGATCGTGCAGGGCGCGCCGCGGATCCTTGACCAGATCAAGGGACCGCTGCGCGATCTGGTGGACGACAAGGCCGAGTCTGATCGCGGTTGGATCAGGGCCGGCAAACTGGCCCGAGATCGACCCGCACCACCTGATCTTCTCGATCTGGTCGACGACCCAGCATTACGCCGATTTCGATGTTCAGGTCCGCGGCATTCTGCAGCCGGAAGGCGACGCACATTTCGCCGGAGCCGCGGCATTCCTGGAAACGCTTTATCGCCGCGCGTTAACCCCGCAGCTAACCAAAAGATTAACTTTTCCATAATGTTAAGGTCTTTTGCGCTATGGTCAGCTTAGTCTTCACGCCGTGGGGGCTCCGATTCATGGAGCATGATATGTCGGATATTATCGGCCCAATTTCCGTCGGCCCGGCCAGCCATGCGGCACGACCGCACCACAGCCACCGCGCACCCGCCGTGCCCAGCACTTGAAAACAGCCAGTGCCAGCGGCACCGCGACTGATGACAAGCGGCGCAATTCCGGACCTGAACAGCGCGGCGTCAGCCGGCAAGCACTCGACCCCATGCCCGGCCCGCCGCCGGCGTTCGAGGCAAGCCTGCTGGAGCTGGAATCGGATCTGCAAAGCGTCATCAAGCGCGTCGCAGCGGCGCGGGAAAAGGCCCGCGACCTGCATGCTGTCGCGCCCGAGAGCCCGTCGCCGACACTCGCCGAACCGCGCAAAGATCGACCCGGCGACCGAGGCGAACGGAAGTCCGCGCATCGCCGATCCCTACAGCCGCGAAGCCTGACCTACTCGGCCGCCTTAACCGCGCCGGGGTTGTTGGGATGCGTGGTCCAGTTGGCATAGTCCTTCTGCACCACCGACCGGTGCGCTCGATCCATCGTGCCCGGCGCCAGCTCTTCCATCGTGATGCAGCCCTCGACCGGGCAGACCTCGACACACAGGTTGCAGGCGACGCATTCGTCATCCTGCACCTCGAACACCCGGTCCGGCGACATCGTGATCGCCTGGTGACTGGTGTCCTCGCAGGCGATGTAGCAGCGGCCGCATTTGATGCAGTCGTCCTGCTGAATCCGCGCCTTGGTGACGTAGTTCAGGTTCAGATACTGCCAGTCGGTGACATTCGGCACCGCGCGGCCCGACCACATCGGCAACCGATGTATGGCCCTTCTCGTCCATCCATTGCGACAGGCCAGAGATCATTTCCTGCGACGATCTTGAACCCATAGGTCATCGCCGCCGTGCAGACCTGCACATTGCCCGCACCCAGCGCCAGGAACTCTGCCGCGTCGCGCCATGTCGTGACACCGCCGATGCCCGAGATCGGCAGACCGGCGGTTTCCGGGTCGCGGGCGATCTCGGCCACCATGTTCAGCGCGATCGGCTTGACCGCCGGGCCGCAATAGCCGCCATGGCTGCCCTTGCCGTCAATCGACGGTTCCGGGCTGAATCGTGTCCAGATTGACCGAGGTGATCGAGGAGATCGTGTTGATCAGACGAACCGCATCCGCGCCACCGGCCTTGGCCGCGCGCGCCGGGTTGCGGATATCGGTGATGTTCGGCGTCAGCTTCACGATCACCGGCATCCGCGTGTTCTGCTTGCACCAGCGCGCCACCATCTCGATATATTCCGGCACCTGACCCACGGCCGCGCCCATGCCGCGCTCGCTCATCCCGTGCGGGCAGCCGAAGTTCAGCTCGATCCCGTCCGCGCCGGTCTCTTCGACCAGCGGCAGGATCGCCTTCCACGCCGCCTCCTCGCAGGGCACCATGATCGAGACCACGACCGCGCGGTCCGGATAGTCGCGCTTCACCGCCTTGATCTCGCGCAGATTGACCTCCAAAGGCCGGTCGGTGATCAGCTCGATGTTGTTCAGCCCCAAAAGCCGCCGGTCCGCCCCCCAGATCGCGCCATAACGCGGCCCGTTGACGTTGACGACGGGCGGGCCTTCCTCGCCCAGGGTCTTCCAGACGACGCCGCCCCAGCCGGCCTCGAAGGCGCGGCGGACGTTGTATTCCTTGTCCGTCGGCGGCGCCGAGGCCAGCCAGAACGGGTTCGGGGATTTGATGCCCACGAAATTGGATGAAAGATCAGCCATTCGTCAGTCTCCCTGGATATCCACGACCGTATCGAACCCGGCGAAGATCATCCGCTTTCCGTCGATCGGCGCATCGTGCATGCTCGCCATCCGCGGGTCCTGCATCGCCTTTTCATTCCCGCCTCTTGCGTCGCCTTGTCCGACCATTCCTGCCAGCCCACGACGACCGTTTCGCCCTCCTCGGCCTTCACCGCCAACGGAAACGAGGTCAGCTTGCCCGGCGGAACATCGCGCCCCAGCATTCCACGACCCTCGCGCATGTCGCAGACCTCGCCATGGTCGATGCCACTTGACGTAGACGTCCTTTTCATCGGTCGGCACGGCCGCCACATATGTCATCACATAGGTCATCGCATGTCCTCGCTGTTCTGCTTGCCGCCGTTCGGACACGGCTGGCCGTGACATAGGGTGCGCCGCGCGGATCATCGTGACGCGCTCTGGCAGCATTTCGGTGGTGTAATGCCCCTGCCACCTCGCGTTCTGTATCGTCATGGCCGACCGGTATCCCGGTGAATCGAACGCCATCAGCTATCATTGCAGGCTCACGTGAATATCCTCGGCCGCGTCGCGACCCTCGGCCACCGCCGTCACCGTCAGATCGTCGCCGCCCGTGGCGCAGTCGCCGCCGGCCCAGACACCTTCGTGACCGAGGTCCGGCCGTCGCCCGTCACCGCGATCTTGCCGCCCTCGATCTTCAACGCCTCCGGCGCACCCTCCAGCATCTGGCCGATCGCCTTGAAGACCTGATCGGCGGCCAGACGGAACCGCTCTCCGGTGCCTGTCAGGCCTTCCGGCCGTCTTCGACAGTATATTCCAACTCGATCTCGCCGTCATGCACGCCGACCGGCATCGCGTTGTAGAGGATCCGCACGCCCTTCGACGCCGCCAGATCCTGCTCGAACTCCGAGGCGCTCATCCGCTCGCGCCCGCGCCGGTAGGCGATGGTCACGTTCTCCGCGCCCAGCAGCTTCGACTGCACCGCCGCATCGACCGCCGTCATGCCGCCGCCGATCACCACGACATTGCGCCCGACCGGCAGTCGTCGTCAGATCCTCGGACTGCCGCAATTCGGCGATGAAATCGACCGCATCCTCGGACGCCCGCTCGGTCTTCGCCTGGGCCCGCAGCGCATTGACCCCGGCCAGCCCGATCCCGAGGAAGACCGCGTCGAAGTCGTCGCGCAACGCCGTCCAGCGTCAGCCCGTCACCCAGGGCCTTGCCCAGCCGCATCGTCGATGCCGCCGATCTGCAGCAGCCAGTCCACCTCGGCCTGCGCAAAGCCGCCGACCGTCTTGTAGCTGGCGATCCCGTATTCGTTCAGCCCGCCCGGCTTGGCGCGCGCATCGTAGACCACGACGTCATGGCCCTTCATCGCCAGCCGATGCGCACAGGCCAGCCCCGCCGGCCCCGCGCCGACCACGGCCACCCGCTTGCCGGTCGGCGCGGCGCGCGACATAACGGATGCACCCCGGCCGCCATCACCGTATCGGTGGCATAGCGCTGCAACTGCCCGATCAGCACCGGCTTGCCCTCGGCCACTTCGCGCACGCAAACCTCTTCGCACAGCGTCTCGGTCGGGCAGACCCGCGCGCACATGCCGCCAAGGATGTTCTGGTCGAAAGATCGTCTTCGCCGCCGCCTCGGGCGTGCCGGTCTGCGATCTGGCGGATGAACAGCGGAATGTCGATCGAGGTCGGACAGGCCGTCATGCACGGCGCATCATGGCAGAAATAGCAGCGATCCGCCGCCACCGCCGCCTCGTGCGCATCAAGCGGCGGATGCAGGTCGGAAAAATTTCGGGCAATCTCTTCGGCTGGCAGCCGCCCTGCAACGATACCCCGCGTCATCTGGCTGTTTGCCATCCAAATCTCCTGATCGCTGACGTCTCGTTTGCAACGCAAGCTTGCCACAGCCTGAAATTTTATCAACTGGTAAATTTTTGTGATCCGGTCTTTCAACCGCGAACAAATCTGCCAAACGCCGCTTTTCACCCATCCTCCCGGTCGCGTATAAGCGCCGGCAGATAGGAAGCCTGCAGCAGACAGGCGCGAAACCGGTCGAGGATGGCATGGCTAAACAGAACACCAACGCAGACGTGGATTTCATCAAGGCTCTGGCAGAGCTTTTGCAGGAAAACGATCTGACCGAACTTGAAGTCAAACGCGAATATGGCGAGGCCGACAAGCTGAACGTCCGGGTCAGCCGCGCCAAGCAGATCGTGCAACAGGCCGCTGCGGTGCATATGCCCGCCGCTCCGGCTGCCAGCGACCGCACCGTCGGCGCCGACCGCCGCTGCCGACAGCGGCGACGGATCCCGGCGAACCACCCCGGTGCCGTGACCTCGCCGATGGTCGGCACCGTCTACCTGCAGGCCGAACCCGGCACCCCGCCCTTCGTCAAGGTCGGCGACAAGGTGGCCGAGGGCGACTCGCTTCTGATCGTCGAGGCGATGAAGACGATGAACCACATCCACGCGCCGCACGACCGGCACGGTCAAGCGTATTCTCGTCGCCGATGGCGATCCCGTCGAATACGGCGCACCGCTGATGATCGTCGAATAGGCGGTCGCGCATGTTCGATAAAATCCTGATCGCCAATCGCGGCGAAATCGCGCTTCGCGTCATCCGCGCCTGCCGCGAGATGGGCATTCAGTCGGTCGCCGTGCATTCCACCGCCGACAGCGACGCGATGCATGTCCGCATGGCCGATGAGGCCGTCTGCATCGGCCCGCCGCCCTCGTCGCAAAGCTACCTGTCGTTCCCCGCGATCATCTCGGCCTGCGAGATCACCGGCGCGCAGGCGATCCATCCCGGCTATGGTTTCCTGTCCGAAAACGCCAATTTCGTGCAGATCGTCGAAGATCACGACCTGACCTTCATCGGCCCCTCGGCCGAGCATATCCGCATCATGGGCGACAAGATCACCGCCAAGGAAACCGCCAAGCGGCTGGGCATCCCTTGCGTTCCGGGCTCGGACGGCGGCGTGCCGACCGTCGAAGAGCCGCGCAAAAAGGTCGCCGCCGAGATCGGCTATCCGGTCATCGTCAAGGCCACGGCAGGCGGCGGTGGGCGCGGCATGAAGCTGGCGAACAACGAAAAAGAGATCGAAAACGCCTTCCGCACCGCACGGTCAGAGGCGAAATCGGCCTTCGGCAATGACGAAGTCTATATCGAGAAGTACCTGCAGAAACCCCGCGCACATCGAGGTTCAGGTCTTCGGCGACGGCAAGGGTAATGCCGTGCATCTGGCCGAACGCGACTGTTCGCTGCAGCGCCGCCACCAGAAGGTGCTGGAAGAGGCCCCCGGCCCCGTCATCACCCCGGAACAGCGCGACCGGATCGGCAAGATCTGCGCCGATGCTGTCGCCTCGATCAATTACATCGGCGCCGGCACCATCGAGTTTCTGTTCGAGGACGGCGAGTTCTACTTCATCGAGATGAACACCCGGCTTCAGGTCGAACACCCGGTGACCGAGGCGATCTTCGGCATCGATCTGGTGCGCGAACAGATCCGCGTCGCCGAGGGCCTGCCGATGTCCTTCCGTCAGGATGATCTCGTCATCAACGGCCATGCCATCGAGGTGCGGATCAACGCCGAGAAACTGCCGAATTTCGCGCCCTCGCCCGGCCGGATCAGCCAGTACCATGCCCCCGGCGGACTTGGCGTGCGGATCGACAGCGCGCTTTACGACGGCTATTCGATCCCGCCCTACTACGACAGCCTGATCGGCAAGCTGATCGTCCACGGCCGCGACCGGCCCGAGGCGATCGCCCGTCTGAACCGCGCGCTTGGGCGAACTGATCGTCGATGGCGTCGACACCACGATCCCGCTGTTTCACCAGCTTCTGGCCGAACCCGACATTCAGTCGGGCGATTACAACATCCACTGGCTGGAAAAGTGGCTGGAGCGCAACCTGACCGCATAAGGGGCAAGGCCGCCGATGCCGGGCCATGGATGAACCGGAACTAACCCCGAACTGCTGTTGCAGGCCTATGCCTCGGGCATCTTCCCGATGGCCGAAAGCCAGGACGATCCGGAGGTGTTCTGGGTCGATCCCAGCCGCCGGGGCATCCTGCCGCTTGAGCGGTTCCATATCTCGCGCATCCTTGCGCCGTGTAATCCTGTCGGCCGGTTCGAACCGCGCTTCGACAGCGATTTCGCAGGCACCGTCGCGGGCTGTGCCGAGCGCGACGAGACCTGGATCAACGCCACGATCTTCGAGCTTTACCTCGCGCTGCACCGCATGGGCCATGCCCATTCGCAGGAGATCTGGCAGGACGAAGAACTTGTCGGCGGCGTCTATGGCGTGCACACTTGGCGGCGCGTTTTTCGGCGAAAGCATGTTCTCGCGCCGCACCGATGCCTCAAAGGTCGCGCTGGCCTATCTTGTGGACCGTCTGCGGCTCACCGGTTTCACGCTGTTCGACACCCAGTTCATCACGCCGCATCTTCGACAGCCTCGGCGGGCAAGAGATTGACCGAAGGGACTATCTTGACCGGCTGGAAAGGGCGCTGCAATGCAGCGCGCCGACATCAGCCGCGCTCCGCGCGCCGCAAACCGCCTCAGGACGTGATACAGCGCAACACCCAGACATCGTAGCGCGGATGATCGAGCGCGTTCAGCGCGGGGCTCGCGGCGATCATCCAGCCGGTGAAGCTCGGGCTCTCGACGCCGGCGTTGCGGATCACCAGATAGGCATACGCATTGCCGTTGGATTGCCCGTCGGATAGCGGCATTCGCCCAACGTCACCTGAATGCGGCCCAACTGCTTGGTCTGACCCGGCGTCAGATCAAAATCGACGACATCGCCCGACACCTTGTCCATCGCCCGCAGCATCGCACCGGCCGGTGCCGTCAACGCCTCTTGCGCGGCGCGGCCGCCGACAAGCCCGACAAAAGGCCGATCGCCGCCAAGGTAAGGGTGATCTTCATTCGGCGCTCTGGCTGCTCTGATCGCCGGTGACGAATTTCATCAATAGAGTGATCAGGCTGACAGCGCTCTGCGTGTCCTCGATCTCGGACCCAGGCTCCAGATTGAACGGTGACCCGCCCGGCAGGATTTCCACGAAACTGCCCGCCCAGCAACCCTTCCGAAGAGACGATGACCGCCGAAATCGTCAGGCAATGCAATACGATCCTGCACGGTAAACCGCGCATCGGCGCGGAATGTCTCTGGGTTTAGGTCCAGCGCTGTCACGCTGCCCACCTTGACACCTGCCATCCGCACGTCCGTACCCACCGACACGCCCTCGATCGAACGAAACGACGCGCTGAATTCCTGCGCGGCAGTGGCCCCGCCCGACAGCCCGGTCAATTGCCCGGCATAGATGACAAATCCCAAAGCCGCGGCCAGAACCACGCCGCCAACCAGAACTTCTGAGGTGCTTTCCGCCATGCCCGAACTACTCCGGCTGCCATGCCTCGTAATCGCTCTGCTCGGCTGGATGCGAGCGGCGGATCGACCCCGGCGGCGCATAGGCAAGCGCCGTGCCGGTCAGGTTTTCCTGATGTGGCTTTTCCCACGGCTTGTGCGGCAAATGGTGTCTTTGACGGCGGTTCCTGAAAGGTGTGATGCAGCCAGCCATGCCAGTCCGGCGACACGCGGCTGGCCTCGGCCTCGCCGTTGAAAATCACCCAGCGGCGCGACCCGTCCTTGTTGGTGTAGTAGATATTGCCCTGTGCATCCTCACCCACCTTGACGCCTTTGCGCCATGTGAAAAGCTGCGTGTTGAGCGTCTGGCCGTCCCACCAGGTGAAAACGCGCAAGATCGATCTCAGAATGCCCATCGGGTGCCTCCGGTATTGTTTCGATCAGATATGGACCAAGCCGTGCCGAAGGTCCAGTGGCAAGCCCCGCCGCTAGTCGCCCCAGCGGATCCGCGCGGCAAGGTGTTCGGGCTGCGAATAGATGTAGATGGTTTCGCGCATGCCGTCGCGCCAGTACCACGACCCCGGCGCCTTCAGCGCGTGGATCAGGCGTTTGCCGGTTTCCTCCGACCATTCGTCGCGGCAGACCGTGGCAGGGTCGCGCACTGCGTCATCAAGCGATTTGTCGGGCGTTGGCTTCCAGTCGCCCGCGAAAACCAGCCGCCAATCCGCCTGTTCCGCAGTCGGGGGATCGAAACCCGCATCGCTCCGCAAGCTTACGATCGCATAAGTGCAGGCGCGGGGCTCGTCGCCGATGCCGTGCCATTTCTTGCTGGCAAGGACGTCGTCATAGGGTACGAGATCGGCAAAGACCTGCTCGGCATAGCGCGGGTTGCTGACCAGTGCGGCCACGCCATGGAAAGCGAAATAGATCAGAACGGCCAACGACAACAGCGACCCAACCCCGCCCAGCACCACACGGACGAACCGTCGTGCGAACCGGCCAAGCTGACGCCGGCTCACACCCCTGGATCCGCCTTGGGCATCCGGGCCGTCACCTCGATCTCGATCTTCATCGCTGGCTCCATCAGCTTCGCCTCGATCATCGTTGCCGCAGGTCTGGCCATGGCGAAAGCCGCACTCAGGATCGGCCAACATTTCGGGAACTCGGCAGCATCGGGCAGGATGTAGCGCACCCGCACCACATCGTTCAGCCCCGCCCCTGCCTTGACCAGTGCTTTCGAGATATTGGCCAGCGAGTTGCGGCACTGATCCTCAACACTGTCCGGCAGCGCCATCGTGTCATAGTCATAGCCGGTGGTACCCGATACGAAAACCCACCCATCCGCGACCACAGCGCGCGAATATCCGATCTCATTCTCAAAGGGCGACCCGGAAGAGATGTGGCGCACGCTCATCAAGCGGTCCTTAGCCAGCGGTGGCTGATTTCTTTCTTGGTGTCAGCGTAGATCATAGCGGCGCCGATCCGGCCGTCACCGCCTCCTCGTTGACAACGACCTCTTCGACGCTGTCCAGTACCGGGCAGTTCGAACATCGTGTTCAGCAAGGATATCTTCCATGATCGACCGCAACCCGCGCGCACCGGTCTTGCGCGCAATCGCTCGTTTGGCAATCGCGATCAGCGCATCCTCGGTGAAGGTCAGCTCGGTATCTCTCCAGCTCGAACAACCGCTGGTACTGCTTGACGAGCGCGTTCTTCGGCTTGGTCAGGATCGTGACCAGCGCGTCCTCGTCCAGATCCTCCAGCGTCGCGATGACCGGCAGACGGCCAACGAATTCCGGGATCAGGCCGAATTTCAGCAGGTCTTCAGGCTCCAGCTCGGTGAACATCTCGCCCACGCCGCGGCTGTCGTTGTCCTTGACGTCGGCGCCGAAACCCGATCGAAGAGCCCTTGCCGCGCTGCCGCGATGATCTTTTCAAGACCGGAAAACGCGCCGCCGCAGATGAACAGGATGTTGGTGGTGTCCACTTGCAGGAATTCCTGCTGCGGATGCTTGCGCCCGCCCTGCGGCGGAACGGAAGCGACGGTGCCTTCCATGATCTTCAAAAGCGCCTGCTGCACACCCTCGCCCGATACGTCGCGGGTGATCGAGGGATTGTCGGATTTGCGGGTGATCTTGTCGACTTCGTCGATATAGACGATGCCGCGCTGCGCGCGCTCGACGTTGTATTCGCTGGCCTGCAACAGCTTCAGGATGATGTTTTCGACATCCTCGCCGACATAGCCGGCCTCGGTCAGCGTCGTCGCATCGGCCATCGTGAACGGCACGTCGAGAATGCGCGCCAGCGTCTGCGCCAGCAGCGTCTTGCCGCAACCCGTCGGGCCGATCAGCAGGATGTTGGACTTCGCCAGTTCGATATCACTGGTCTTGGCGACATGGTTCAGGCGCTTGTAATGGTTGTGCACCGCGACCGAGAGCACCTTCTTGGCATGGGCCTGACCGATCACATAATCGTCGAGAACCTCGCAGATATCCTTCGGCGTCGGCACCCCGTCGGTGGATTTCAGCCCCGCAGACTTGGTCTCTTCGCGGATGATATCCATGCAAAGCTCGACGCATTCGTCGCAGATGAACACCGTCGGACCGGCGATCAGTTTGCGCACCTCATGCTGGCTCTTGCCGCAGAAAGAGCAGTAGAGCGTGTTCTTGCTGTCGCCGGAGTTGTTCGCCATCACATTCCCCTATGGCCATTCGGCCGGTCAGATTAGGCCCGAAAGGCCCGGTTGGTCTGCCCCTGTCGAAAGTCTAGGGCAGCCGATTCATGTGTCACAACGCCAAAATGCTCCCCTGTGGCGTGATCGCCACGAACGGTCTTCGCGTCACTTCTCGGCCGGTTTCACCTTGTCGCGGCTGTCTACGATCTCGTCGATCAGGCCCCAGTCCTTGGCGGCGGCCGGATCCATGAAATTGTCACGCTCCAGCGCGCCTTCGACGGTTTTCAGCTTCTGACCGGTGTGGCTGACGTAAATCTGGTTCAGCCGGTCCTTCAGCTTCTGGGTCTCCTGCGCATGGATCATGATATCCGTCGCCTGGCCCTGATAGCCGCCCGAGGGCTGGTGCACCATGATCCGGCTGTTGGGCAGCGAAAACCGCATCCCCGGCTCGCCCGCCGCCAGCAAAAGCGATCCCATCGAGGCCGCCTGCCCGATGCAGACTGTCGAAACCTTCGGCTTGATGTATTGCATCGTGTCGTAGATCGACAGTCCGCTGGTGACGACACCACCGGGGCTGTTGATGTACATCGCGATTTCCTTGTTCGGATTTTCCGCCTCAAGGAACAGAAGCTGCGCCACGATCACTGTCGCCATCTCGTCGTGCACGGGGCCGGAGACGAAGATGATCCGCTCTTTCAGAAGCCTCGAAAAGATGTCGTATCGAATCGACCCACGCGAGGTGGTCTCTTCAACCGTCGGTATAATGAAGCCCTGAAGGGCTGATACTGGGTCTCTCATGTCCGTGCCTCACGCTGCTGGCTTAGGTTTGCGGGAAAAATCTTACAAGAGTCTTAGTATTGCGCCCGAGGGGCCGCAAGGGCAGGTAAACATTACCTGCCTGCCCCCGGCAGCCTAGCCCAATCTTGTGTCGCAAATGCGACCCCCGCTGGCGCAGGGGGAACTATTTTCAGATCGAGCGGCAAAATCTCATCGGGGATGTTCTGATAGCAAACCGGCCGCAAGAACCGCCGGATCGACAGCGTGCCCACACTCGTTGCGCCAAAATTGGTCGATGCCGGATAGGGCCCGCCATGCACCATCGCGTCGGCGACCTCGACCCCGGTTGGAAATCCGTTCGCCAGCACCCGCCCCGCCTTGCGCTCCAATACCGGCATCAGCGCCCGTGCCAGATCGGTGTCGCCGTTGTCCATGTGCAAGGTGCAGGTCAACTGGCCCTGCAAAGACCGCGCTATCGCCTGCATCTCGGCGCCATCCGCGACCCTCACGATCAAGCCCAAAGGCCCGAAGACCTCTTCGCCCAGCGCATGATTGGCCAGCCAGTTCTTGCCGGTGGTCTCATAAAGATAGGGCGTCGCGTTGCGCATATCGCAAACACTGGTCAGCACTTCCTGAACGCCAGTCGCCCCGGCTACCCGGTCCCGACCCTTACGGTAAGCCTCGGCAATGCCATCGGTCAGCATCGTCTGCGCGCCGGTACCCTCAACCGCGGTCTTGGCGGCAGCAACAAAGGCATCCGCCTCGGCCCCGTCGATCACGACTGCAATACCCGGATTGGTGCAGAACTGCCCCGCCCCCATGGTCAGCGACCCGGCCCAACCCTTGGCGATCGCCTCGCCCCGCGCCTTGACCGCCTCTGGCAACAGGAACATCGGATTGACCGAGCCCAACTCGCCAAAGAACGGAATCGGCTCTGGCCGCGCGGCGCAAAGATCAAAGAGCGCGCGGCCGCCGCCCAGCGAGCCGGTGAACCCCACCGCTTTGATCAGCGGATGTTGCACCAATGTCGTCCCGACATCCCGCTTCCCGCCCTGGATCAGCGAAAACACGCCCGGATGCACGCCGCAGCTCTTGATCGCCGACAAGATAGCCTCAGCGACAATCTCGCCGGTACCTGGATGCGCGGAATGACCCTTGACCACCACCGGGCACCCAGCGGCCAGCGCCGCCGCCGTGTCGCCACCCGCCGTGGAAAACGCGAGCGGAAAGTTCGAGGCGCCAAACACCGCCACAGGCCCGATCGGGCGCTGGACCATCTTGAGATCGGGGCGCGGCAGCGGCTGGCGGTCCGGCAAAGCCTCATCATGGCGCCGGTCCAGATAATCGCCGGTCAGGATATGGCTCGCGAACAACCGCAACTGCCCGGTCGTGCGGCCCCGCTCGCTCTGCAACCGCGCCTCCGGCAATCCGGTTTCCGACGTGCCGATCTGGGTGATCGCCGCACCCCGCGCCTCGATCTCATTGGCAATCGCGTTCAGAAACGCCGCCCGGTCCTCTCGGGACGAATAGCCATAAGACCAGAACGCTTCTTCGGCCGCGACGGCCGCGGCGTTCACATGGCTCGGCGTCCCGACCGAAAACTCGAAGGCCGCGCCATGTACCGGCTCATTGGAAAACCTGGCATCCCCAGCCACCCATTCTCCGGCAATCAGATGTTTCCCGTGCGGGGTGAAGGTGGTCTTGTCCAGCATTCGGCTGTCCTTTCTTTCGTGTTCAAGAATTTCTTGGCCTCCGGCGGGGATATTTGCAAGACAATGAAAGCATCATTCTTTGTTGAAAAGAATCTCTGCTTGCGGGTATTATATTTATATTTCCTACGCTTGCCGGCCGTTCTTTACGTTGCAGTCTCGGAACCGCGCAAGGTTACACCTGCGTGCCGCAGCAGGATCAATCCGCCGCGGCCCCGACCCTGTTGCGTTCCGCCACCCGATTGTAGCGGATCGAGGACCACAGGGCGATGCCGATCAGCGCGGCCCCGATCAGCCCGGTGATCATCTCGGGGATATGCCAGAGCGTCTGGGCGAACATGATCAGCGACAGCGCCAGGATCGAATAGAACGCGCCATGCTCCAGATACCGGAATTCCGCCAGCGTCTGCTTTTCGACCAGCATCACGGTCATCGAGCGGACATATATCGCCCCGACACCCAGACCGATTGCTATCAGAAACAGGTTCTGCGTAAGCGCGAAGGCACCGATCACGCCGTCGAAGGAAAAACTTGCGTCCAGCACTTCAAGATACAGGAACGCGCCCAGCCCGCCCGCCCGCGTGGCACTCGCCGCAGCCTCGCGCCGGTCCAGAAGATGGCCCAGCATCTCGACCAGAGTGAATACGACCAGCCCAAAGAGCGCCGCGAAAACAAAGCGGCCGCTTTCATGATCGGGGATCGCCACCGCGAAGGTCAGCACGACCACCAGCACCAGCGTGATCTGCAGGCCGCGAATGCTGGCCAGCCGCCGCATCCGGTCCTCCAGTGCGCGGATCCAGTCTACCTCTTTGCCCTCATCGATGAAATAGCTCAGCGCCACCATCATCAGGAACGCGCCGCCGAACGCCGCGATGCTGATATGCGCCTCGTCCATGATGCGCGCATATTCCTGCGGATGCGCGATCGCCATCTTGAGCGTTGCCCAAGGGCCGATATTTGCGGCAAACGCCACCACGGCCAGCGGAAAGATGATCCGCATCCCGAACACCGCGATCACGATGCCCCACGTCAGGAATCGGTGCTGCCACACCGGCGTCATGTATTGCAGCTTGTTGGCGTTCACGATCGCATTGTCGAACGACAGCGATATCTCCAACACCGCCAGCACCGCGCCGATGAACAGGAACGACATCGCGCCGCTGAACCGGCCAGTATACTGCCAGCCAAGCAGGAAGCTCATCACAAGCCCGACTGCCGTCAGTATCATCGGCCATTTCAGGTAGCGGACCGTCGTGTCCAGCATCGGGGGAAACGTCCTGTTGCTCGCGGGTCTCCCAGACCTAACGGCTTGGCAGGCGCGCTACAAGTTGCCCCGCAGACTATATTTCAGGGCTGTTCCCGGTCGGCTTGGCCACGCGTCACCCCTTCGGCTTGTCCGCCGCTTTTGCAAGAAGATCGTTGCTCATCTCGATCAGCTTGCCGGTTTCGGCAGCATACTGATCGAATGCCTCCTTCATGAAGCGGGCCTGGATGCCTTGCACCTCGTCAATGCCCTTGGCATTCAGGATCTCATGCTGGGTCTTGACGTCTTCCTTGATCCGATCCGTCACAAACCGCAGAACCTCGCCGCCAATGCCGCTCATTGTCGTCATCCATTCGGTGCCCATCCATGCAAGCGATCCGAATCCCGCTTTCTGCAACTCCGACATGGCATGCAGGGCTGAACGATCCGACTCGGTGATCTTTTCAGACGCTTTTGATTTCTCTGACATGCAATAAATCCCCCTGCATTTGTGCCAAGCTAGCAACAATATGCAGCTATGGGGCGAATTGTGCTTTGATTTGGCTCAAACGACCAAAGATTTTTCACGGCACGGGCCGATCCGCGGGCGATCTTGTGCCCGGCAGCGGTCGCTTAGCTGCGACCCTTCCACGGCACCAGCCACTTCTCTGCCATCCGCATCAGGATATCGATGCCGTAGCCGATCACGCCGATCAGCACGATCCCCATGATCACGATATCGGTCAGCTGGAATTTCGAGGCCGCGATGATCATCATCCCCGCGCCCTTCTGTGCGGCCACCAGTTCGGCGGCCACCACCGTGCCCCAGCACACCCCCATCGCCACCCGCGCACCGGTGAAGATCTCGGGCAGAGAGTTCGGCACGATCACATGCCGCATGATCTGCCACTTCGACTGGCCCCCAGCGAATAGGCCGCGTGGATCTTGGTGATGTTCACCCCCGACACGCCGGCCCGCGCCGCGATCGTCATGATCCAGAGGGCGGCGAGGAACAGCAGGATGATCTTGCCGGTCTCCCAGATGCCGAACCAGATGATCACCAGCGGGATCAGCGCCAGCGGCGGCACCGGGCGCATGAATTCGACAATCGGGTCGAACCAGCCGCGGAACCAGCCCGACAGCCCCATCGCGTAGCCCAGCGGAATGCCGACAATGCTACCCGCGATGAACCCCGCGAAGACCCGCATCAGCGACGATCCCAGATGCTCCCACAGCGTGAAATTCTGATAGCCGGTCTGCGAGATCTCGATGAACCGCGCCCACACCGCCTCGGGCGCGGGCATCCAGATCGGCTCCATCTGCAAGCCCTTCTTCGGCGTAAAATTCAGCGATCCCTTGTCGGTCAGAAACACCTTGCCATCGGACACTTGCACGCTGCCGCCCGGCTCGATCGGCTTGCCGTCGATGGCGATTATCTGAAAGCCGTCGTCGTCGAAGCCCTCGTCGTTGGCCTGCGCCCGGATCAGGCCACTGCGCCACGCGCCAACCTTGTCGCCGTCGTCCTTGGCAAACCCCTCGCCGGGCGCCACCTCTGGCTTGGCGGTTTGATCCTGGATCCGGTGCACCGTCACATAGACCGTCGCGGTATCCTCCTGCCCCGCCGCGTTCCGCGCGGTATAGGTAAAGCTGGTGTCACCGATGAACGGCCCCGGCATGTGAAATGGCACCAGTTTGGAATCGGTGAACGCGCCCCAGATCAGGAAGATCGTGACAATCGACACCACGCTGGCGATCCGGTTCGGCGTAACAGCACTTTCATCGCCAAACGTTACTGTCTTGAGGCTGGTGAAATCGTGCTTGTGCGCCCGGCGCTCGACAAAGAACCTCACCAGTAGCATCGCCACGATGAAGATCGCGATATAGACCAGCAGGATGACAAGACCGGTCATGCCACGTCCTCCGACCGACCCATGATTTCTTCTTCCATCTCCCAGATCATCGACAGGATCTCATCGCGGGTCTTGGAAAACCCTTCGGATTTCTTGACCTCACGCAGATCGGCATCAACGCCGCGTTCGGCAAACGGCAGCCGGTATTCCTTGTGGATACGCCCCGGTCGCGGCGCCATCACCACCAGCCGTTCGCCCAGCAACAACGCCTCTTCCACCGAATGGGTGATCAGGATCACCGTCTTGCCGGTTTCCTTCCACAGCTTCAGCACAAGCCCCTGCATCTTCTCGCGGGTCAGCGCATCCAAAGCGCCCAAGGGTTCGTCCATCAGGATCACCTCGGGGTCATTGGCCAGACAGCGCGCCAGCGCAACCCGCTGCTGCATGCCGCCGGAAAGTTCGTAGACCGCCTTGTCCTTGAACTGCCCAAGCCCGACGGTTTCCAGCAAGTGATCGGTGATCTTGTCGCGCTCGGCTTTCGGCATGCCTTTCATCCGCGGCCCGAATTCCACATTGTGCCGCACGCTCATCCACTCGAACAGTGCGCCTTGCTGAAACACCATCCCACGGTCGGCCCCCGGGCCCCGCACGGTCTCGCCGTTCAGCACGATCTTGCCCTCGGTCGGCGCAAGGAACCCTGCAAGGATGTTCAGGAGTGTGGTCTTGCCACAGCCCGACGGGCCGAGCACCGACATCAGCTCGCCTTCCTTGAGCTCCAGCGAGACGTTCTTCAACGCTTGCACAGACGAGCCGTTGGGCAAGTCGAACCGCATCGAGATGTTCTGAATGGATAGTCCGGTCATAGCGCCGCAGCCCCCGATTGACGTGGCAAAGAAGGGGCGACAGGATCCTGCCGCCCCTCACGCGTATCGTGTCGCCTACATTTTGCTCGCGGCGGTCAGCGGACCGACATTGACCGCATCGGCATAGCTGTCACGCGCAGCCGGAATGCTGCCGGCGTCAACAAAGACCTGCGCAACACCCTTCATGAATTCCTGCGCGCCGCCGCCCAGCCACTTAGAGCCAAGCTGCTCCTCGATCGAGGGGAAGACGAAGGTGGCAAGGGTTTCCCCGGCAGCGGTTTCGTCCATGCCCGACATCCTTGGCGATCACCGGCAGCATCTCGGCCTTGTGCTCGCCCGAATTCCACATCGCATTGGCATCGGCCGTGACCTTCAGGAACTTCGCCAGAAGCTCGGGCTCTTCCGCTGCAAAGTTCGCCGGAACGCTCGTCACGTCGAAGACGAGGATCCCCAGCTCTTCCTTCTCGGTGCCGGTCAGCAGAACATTGCCGTTCTCCAGCATCCGGCGCAGCGCACCACCCCAGCCGCAGACCATGTCGAGATTGCCCTGAGCGAAGGCGGCCGCGCCATCGGGCGGCGCCATGTCGACGATCTCCATCGTCGAGATGTCGACGCCGAAATGCTCCATCTGCCGCAGGAAATTGTAATGCGCGGCGGTGCCGATCGGGACGCCGACCTTCTTCCCGGCCAACTCGCCCGCGCTGTCCTTGTCGATCTCGAGATCGGACCGCACCACGCAGTTGTCGTTTTCGGAATAGCTGACCGCCACATCGACGATCTGCAAATCCTGCCCGGCGCTGGTGGCCACGACGAAAGGCGGCACGCCCTGGCTGACCGAAATCTGCACATCGCCCGAGGCCATCGCCGCCGACATCGCGGTGCCGGTGTCGAACGAGCGCCAGTTGATCTTGACGCCCATTTCGTCTTCGTATGTGCCATTCGCCTTGGCGTACTCGAACGGCATCGGCCATTCGAGGAAATAGGCCACGGTGATCTCGTCCAGCGCCCATGCCGGCATCGCCCCGGTCAGCAGCGCAAGTCCGGCGGCAGCGCCGGCGAGTTTGGTTTTCAGTCTCATGTCGTTCACCCCTTGTTGGTTTCATAATCGCGTCCGGTTCGCCCGAACTGTCACTTCGGTTCAGTATGATACGCTTGCGCCCTTGCGCATAGGATTGTTTTCGCTCATCCCTTGATGTGCGAAAGCATAAGGACGGCAGCGCGGACCTGACAACGGTCCAGCCTCACTGGCCTTATCGCATGACGCATTCTGGCCCTATCGGCGCAACAGCGACTAGGGCAGATTTCATAACTGAACCCCCTTCGGCTTCGATGCCGCAAATTGCGCTGCCAAGGGATCCCGACCAGAAGGACACCGGATCATGAACCGCAGCATTCAGGCCAACGACCTCACCGAGGTCATCGAATCGGACCGCGCGCATCTGTGGCACCACCTGATGCAGCACAAGCCGCTGGAAACCACCGACCCGCGGATCATCGTCGAGGGCAAGGGCATGCGCGTCTGGGACGCCACCGGCAAGGAGCATCTCGACGCGGTGTCGGGCGCGGTCTGGACCGTCAATGTCGGCTACGGGCGCGAAATCGATCGCCAATGCGGTGCGCGACCAGCTGATCAAGATGAACTACTTCGCGCAGATCCGCAGGCTCGATCCCCGGCTCGAACTTCGCCAAGAGGCTGATCTCGAAAATGCCCGGCCTCAGCCGCGTCTACTATGCCAACTCGGGGTCGGAGGCGAACGAGAAGGTGTTCAAGATGGTCCGCCAGATCGGCCACCGCCACCACGGCGGCAAGAAGACCAAGATCCTCTACCGCGAGCGCGACTACCACGGCACCACCATCACCTGCCTGTCGGCGGGCGGCCAGCCCGAGCGCAACGCGCAATACGGCCCGTTCACGCCGGGCTTCGTCGAGGTGCCGCATTGCCTTGAATACCGCAAGCAATGGGATGTCGAGGATTACGGTCGCCGCGCCGCCGACGCGATCGAGGAGGTGATCCTGCGCGAAGGCGCCGACGAGATCGGCCTGCTTGTGCCTTGAACCCGTCACCGCCGGCGGCGGCGTCATCACCCCGCCCGAAGGCTACTGGGACCGGGTGCAGGAGATCTGCAGGAAATACGACATCCTGCTGCATATCGACGAGGTGGTCTGCGGCGTCGGCCGCACCGGCACCTGGTTCGGCTACCAGAACTACGGGGTCCAGCCCGACTTCGTGACCATGGCCAAGGGCGTCGCCTCGGGCTATGCCGCGATTTCGTGCATGGTCACGACCGAGGCGGTGTTCGAGCAGTTCAAGGACGCGCCGGACGACAAGCTGTCCTATTTCCGCGACATCTCGACCTTCGGCGGCTGCACCTCCGGCCCCGCTGCGGCGCTCGAAAACATGCGGATCATCGAGGACGAGGATCTGCTGAACAACACCCTGAAAATGGGCGAGCGGATGATGAACAACCTGCACGGGCTGATGGACAAGCACCGCGTCATCGGCGACGTGCGCGGCAAGGGGCTGTTCTGCGGCGCCGAACTGGTGGCGGACCGCGACCACCAAGGAACCGGCCGAGGAAAAGAAGGTGCAGGCCGTCGTCGCCGACTGCATGGCGCAGGGCGTGATCATCGGCATGACCAACCGCTCGCTTCCCGGTTTCAACAACACGCTGTGCTTCTCGCCGGCGCTGATCGCCACGCCGACGATATCGACCAGATCACCGATGCCGTCGACAAGGCGCTGACGCGGGTGTTCAGCTTAGAGGTCTTGCGCCGCGGGCTTCGCCCGCGTCGCGATGCGCTTCGCGCGAGGATATTTTCAGACAAATAATGAGAAAAGCATCCTGTCAGTTTCCCGACAGGATGCCATTACTTGTCACGGTCATCGGCGTCCCCGCCTGTACCGTAAATGCAATTTGCACCGAAACCGGTTAACCGACCGTTACATTATTTGTCCTTCAAATATCCTCGCGCGAAGCGCTATTCACGAACCGACCCGAAGGGGTGGCGAGACAAAAGACGTGACGCCGCAGGCGTCTCCGGTTAGCTATAGGTCCAGTTGCCGACCCGCAATAGGGCCAGTTCATGCAGATCGCCGAGGCCAATTTCATCCTCGACCCCGCCTTCGACGGCACCCTGCAACAGCAGATCCAGCGCATGGTCAGCGAAGGCATCCTGTCGGGCCGGTTCCGCCCCGGCCAGCGCCTGCCCTCCAGCCGCGGCCTTGCGCGGCATCTCGGCATCAGCCGGATCACCGTGACGCTGGCCTATACCGAACTGCTGTCCGGCGACTACCTGACCGCGCGCGGCCGCTCGGGCTATTACGTCTCGGACACCGCCCCCCGCCCGTCCGATTTCACCGTCACCCGCAGCCCGCGCACCGATACCGTCGACTGGGCCCGCGCCATCGGGCCAGCGCTATTCCGGCCTGCCCTCGATCACCAAGCCGCCCGACTGGCGCCGCTATCCCTATCCGTTCATCTACGGCCAGGCCGACGCGACGCTGTTCGACCACCAGAACTGGCGGCAATGCGCATTGCAGGCGCTGGGCCAGCGCGATTTCGAGGCGCTGACCACCGACTATTTCGAACGCGACGACCCCAAGCTGGTCGAGTTCATCGCCCGCCACATCCTGCCCCGCCGCGGCATCGACGCGCGACCCGAGGAGATCCTGCTGACCCTCGGCGCGCAGAACGCGCTGTGGCTCTCGGCGCAGATCCTGCTGACCCAGCGCCGCACGGCGGCGATGGAAAACCCCTGCTATCCCGGCCTGCGCGATATCCTCAGCCAGACCCGCTGCAACCTGATCTCCGTCGATGTCGACGATGACGGCCTGCCGCCCGACGCGCTGCCGCCGGGCGTCGACGTGGTCTTCACCACGCCCAGCCATCACTGCCCGACCAATGCGACGATGCCGATCGAGCGCCGCCGCCGCCTGCTGGACCTTGCCGACAAGCACGATTTCCTGCTGGTCGAGGATGATTACGAGTTCGAGATGTCGTTCCTGTCGCCGCCCTCCCCGGCGCTGAAATCGCTCGATAAGGACGGTCGGGTGATCTATATCGGCTCATTCTCGAAATCGCTCTTTCCGGGCCTGCGGCTTGGCTACCTGGTCGGCTCCGAACCGTTCATCCGCGAGGCCCGCGCGCTGCGCGCCACCGTGCTGCGCCACCCGCCCGGCCATATCCAGCGCACCGCCGCCTATTTCCTGTCGCTCGGCCATTACGACGCCCAGATCAACCGCATCGTGCAGGCCTACAAGGCCCGCCGCGCGGTGATGGATCAGGCAATCCGCGAACACGGGCTGACCGTGGCGGGGCGCGACAGCTTCGGCGGCTCCAGCTTCTGGATGCGCGCACCTGACGCATATCAACACCTCGCGGCTTGCCAATGACCTGCGCGACAAGGGCGTGCTGATCGAACCCGGCCGCATCTTCTTTGACCAGCGCGACGGGCCGACGACCTACTACCGGCTGGCCTATTCCTCGATCCCTGCCACCAAAATTCCGGCCGGAATCGCGCTGATCGCCACCGCACTGGCCCAAACTGGACCTACCTAGACAGACGAAACTGGCCCTAACCCTGCCTGCTACCGAAAGCGTAGTTTGCGCACTGACTCTGCCGCCACGGCCACCCGCCCCATCCGAGGATCGCCCCCATGAAAATGACCACCGAAGAAGCCTTCGTCAAAACCCTGCAGATGCACGGCATCGAACATGCCTTCGGCATCATCGGCTCGGCCTTCATGCCGATCTCGGACATCTTCCCCGCCGCCGGCATCACCTTCTGGGACTGCGCCCATGAAGGCTCCGGCGGGATGATGGCCGACGGCTACACCCGCGCCACCGGCAAGATGTCGATGATGATCGCCCAGAACGGCCCCGGCATCACCAATTTCGTCACCGCCGTGAAAACCGCCTACTGGAACCACACGCCGCTGCTGCTGGTCACCCCGCAGGCCGCCAACAAGACCATCGGTCAGGGCGGCTTTCAGGAGATCGAGCAGATGAACCTGTTCGAGGACATGCGTCGCCTATCAGGAAGAGGTCCGCGACCCGTCGCGCATCGCCGAGGTGCTGAACCGCGTGATCCTGCAAGCGCACCGCCGGCTCGCCCCCGCCCAGATCAACATGCCGCGCGATTACTGGACGCAGGTGATCGACATCGACCCTGCCCGAAGATCGTGACGTTCGAGCGCCCCTCTGGCGGCGAGGACGCCATCGCGCGAGGCCGCCAAGCTGCTGTCCTCCGCCAAATTCCCGGTCATCCTGAACGGCGCGGGCGTGGTGCTGGCGGGCGCAATCCCGGCCTCGATGAAGCTGGCCGAACGGCTCGATGCGCCGGTTTGCTGCGGCTACCAGCACAACGACGCCTTCCCCGGCTCGCACCCGCTGTTCGCCGGCCCGCTCGGCTACAACGGCTCGAAGGCCGGGATGGAGCTGATCTCCCAGGCCGATGTCGTGCTCTGCCTCGGCACAAGGCTGAACCCGTTCTCGACCCTGCCCGGCTACGGCATCGACTACTGGCCGAAGGACGCCAAGATCATCCAGGTCGATATCAACCCCGACCGCATCGGCCTGACCAAGAAGGTCAGCGTCGGCATCGTCGGCGACGCCAAAAAGGTCGCCACCGCGATCCTCGACAAGCTCTCGGACACCGCCGGCGACGCCGGTCGCGCCGACCGCAAGGCGAAGATCGCACAAACCAAATCGGCCTGGGCGCAGCAATTGTCCAGCATGGACCACGAGGATGACGATCCCGGCACCACCTGGAACGAGCGCGCCCGCGCCGACAAGCCCGACTGGATGAGCCCCCGCATGGCCTGGCGCGCAATTCGAGGCCGCCCTGCCGAAAGAGGCGATCATCTCCTCCGACATCGGCAACAACTGCGCCATCGGCAACGCCTACCCGACCTTCGAGGCGGGCCGCAAATACCTCGCCCCCGGCCTGTTCGGCCCCTGCGGCTACGGCCTGCCCGCCGTCGTCGGCGCCAAGATCGGCTGCCCCGACATGCCGGTCGTCGGCTTTTCGGGCGACGGCGCCTTCGGCATCGCGGTCACCGAACTGACCGCCATCGGCCGCAAGGAATGGCCCGCGATCACCCAGGTCGTGTTCCGCAACTACCAGTGGGGCGCGGAAAAGCGCAACTCGACGCTGTGGTATGACGACAATTTCGTCGGCACCGAACTGGACGAGGATGTCAGCTATGCCGGCATCGCCAAGGCCTGCGGACTGCAAGGCGTCACAGCGCGCACGATGGAGGAACTGACCGAAGCGCTGCGCAAGGCCATCGACGACCAGATGAAGCACGGCAAGACCACGCTGATCGAGGCGATGATCAACCAGGAACTGGGCGAGCCGTTCCGCCGCGACGCGATGAAGAAGCCCGTCGCCGTGGCGGGCATCTCGAAAGCCGACATGCGCCCGCAGAAAGGCGCGTGATGCATGGCGCTGCCGTTCAGCCTTGCCGCCCGAATTGGCGGCGCTGATGGCGGCAGCGCTGCTGGGCGCGGCCTTCGTGCGCGGCTATTCCGGCTTCGGCTTTTCGGCGATCTTCATCGCCTTCGCCGCGCTTTTCACCAACCCGGTGCCGCTCATTCCGGTGGTCTTCATGTGTGAAATCGCGATGACCGCCTTTCAGGCCAGGGGCATCCGGCCGCATATCGACTGGCGGCGCGCCCTGACCCTGCTGGCGGGTGCGGCACTTGCGACGATCCCGTCGATCTACGTCATGGCGCGATTGTCCGAGGATGCCGCCCGCCTGACGATCTCTACCCTGATCCTGCTGCTCAGCCTGCTGCTGCTGTCCGGCTGGCACCTCAAACGCGCCATCGGCACCCGCCGGCCATGTCGGCGTCGGCATCGCCTCGGGCATGGCCAACAGCGCCGGCGTCGGCGGGCTGCCGGTCGCGGCCTTCATGGCCGCCCAGCCGATCCCGGCCAGCCATCTTTCGCGCCACGATGATCGTCTATCTGACCGGCATCGACATGATGGCGCTGCCGGTGATCTGGGCCAACGGCCTGATCAGCCGCGACACCTTCATCGCCGCCGCCCTCGCCTTCCCGCTGCTGGGTCTCGGCGTCTGGCTCGGCGGCCGCCAGTTCCTGTCGGCCTCGCCGCAACAGTTCCGCCGCGTCGCGGTCACGCTGCTGCTGGGCCTGTCGCTGATCGGCATTGCCAGGGCGTTGCACTGACATGACAACCCAACGGCGATATCCTTGTCCTCAACGCAGGCTCGTCCTCGATCAAGTTCGCGGTGTTCACCCCGGACCTCGACGCGCAAGACTCTCCGGGCCGCGCGACCGAGATCGGCGGCGCCTCGCAACTGGACATCGCCGGCAATATCACCTCGGAACAGTTCGCCAATCACAAGGCCGCGCTGTCCGCGATCCTGACCGCGCTCGCGGTCCACGGCATCACCACCGCCAGCCTCGCCGCCGCCGCCCACCGGGTCGTGCACGGCGGCCGCAACCTGACCAAACCCGTCCACATCACCCCCGAGGTGCTGGCCGAGATCGCCAACTGCTCGCCGCTGGCGCCCGCTGCACAATCCCCATAACCTCGCCGCCATCGAGGCGCTGGCCGCCATCGCCCCCGACCTGCCGCAATACGCCAGCTTCGACACCTCGTTTCACGCCACCAACCCCAAGGTCGCCACCCGCTACGCGATCCCCAAAACGATGGAGACCCGCGGCATCCGCCGCTACGGCTTTCACGGCCTCAGCTACGCCAGCCTCGTGCAGACCCTGTCCGAGCTCTCGGGCCAGAAACTTCCCTCGCGCCTGCTGGCCTTCCACCTCGGCAACGGCGCTTCGATCTGCGCCATCAAGAACGGCGAGTCGATCGCCACCACGATGGGCTATTCGCCGCTCGACGGGTTGACCATGGGCACGCGGTCCGGCGGCATCGACGCCAACGCGGTGCTGCGTCTGGTCGAGGATTACGGCCTCGACCGCACCAAGGCGATCCTGAACAACGAAAGCGGCCTTCTGGGCCTCTCGGGCGGCACCTCCGACATGCGCAAGCTGATGCTCGACCACACCGCCGACAGCGATTTCGCGGTCGAGCATTTCGTCTACTGGACGATCCGCCACGCCGGCGGCCTGATCGCGGCGATGGAAGGCCTCGACGCCATCGCCTTCACCGGCGGCATCGGCGAGAACGCCCTCGGCGTGCGCGCCCGCATCCTGCGCGCCTTGGGCTGGCTCGGCGTCGCGATGGACCCTGACTACAACGTCAAGGGGGCCACCCGCCTGCATGCCGACTATCTCGAACGTCGCGATCTGGGTCGATCCCGGCGCGAGGAAGAACGCATGATCGCCTCGGACGCACTGGCGTTGATGGAGAGCGAGCCATGACCTACGCCATCGCCAATGTCACCGCCACAGCCGCCACAATGTCCTCGACGCTCGCGCCCCGGCTCAGATCGCAGACCGGCCGCCGGAAGCCCTGCAGGAACGGCCCGACCGCCTGTGCGCCCGCCAGTTCCTGCGCCAGCTTGTATGCGATGTTGCCCGCATCAAGCGACGGGAACACCAACACGTTGGCACTGCCGCCCCGAACGCCCTTCTTCGCCGCAATCTCCGCATTCAGCGCAGCATCCGCCTGCACCGGCCCGCAGAAACCCGGTCGCATCGCCCGCAAGGCGCACCATCTCCACCGACTGCCCTGCACCCGATGCGCCGCGTGCAGAACGACAGCAGCGCCACCTCCGCGCGCCCCAGAAGCGCCTCTGCCGACCGCGCCGAAGCCCGCGCGATCGCCGCCAGCCCCGTCGGCGTCCGGCTCACGTTCAGCGCGCAGTCGGCAAAGATGAACTCGCGCCCGTCGGGAAAGACCATCAGAAAGAACGACGACGGCAGGCTAACCCCTTCGGCCAGCCCGATCGCCACGCCCGCCGCCTCGATCACCCGCCGCGTCGGCGTGGCAACTCCGGCGACCATCGCATCGGCCATGCCGGCCGTCACCATCGCCGCCGCCCGGTACATCGGCTTGTCCAGCAGCCGCCGCGCCAGCGCCGCCTTCATCGGCGCGTACCGACAGGATCGCCTCGACCAGCGCGTCCGACGGCTCGGCCAGCCGGCACCACCTCGGCCAGCCCTTCCGCCCGCAGCCGCTCTGTCGCTCGCACGATCCGCGGATCCTGCTCGGGTAGAACCACCCGTCGCCCGACGCTCCCGCGCTCGTCCGAACGCCGCGTCCAGTGCTGCCATCGCCCTCCCCTTCGCGCCGCGATCCAAGACGCGGCGCCCATGCGCCGTCAAGCCCCACCCCATCATTTGTCCGAAAATATCCCGGGCCGCCATTGGTGCGCTATTGGTTCAAGCAACAATGGCGACGGGCGGCGCTCCGCCCCAGTCCGCCCCCGAACCAACGGCCCTTGCCATGACCGACCCCGTCAAAATCAACCGCGGCCTCAAGGGCGTCTACTTTCGAACGCTCCGCCGTCTCCGACATCGACGGCGCCGCAGGCACGCTCTCCTATCGCGGCTATTCGATCCACGACCTCGCGCAACACTCGAGCTTCGAGGAAACCGCCTACCTGCTGCTTTACGGCGACCTGCCATCGCGCACCGACCTCGCCGCCTTCGACGCGGCGCTGAAAGCCGCCCGCTTCCTGCCGCCCAGATCCTCACCATCATCGAGGCCACCAGATCCGGCCACCCGATGGATGTCCTGCGCACCTGCGTCTCGGCGCTGGCCGCACTCGAACCGGCCAGCCAGCAAACCGGCGAGGAAGCCTTCCTTGCCAACGGCATCCGCCTGACCAGCCAGATCCCGATGATCGTCGCCGCTCACCACGCCATCCGGCAGGGCAAGACCCCGACCGCCCCCGACCCGAGCCTCGGCCATGCCGCCAACTGGCTGTGGATGCTCAAGGGCGAAACGCCCCTCGCACGACGCCGCCCACCTCGCCGACACCGATTTCATCCTGCATGCCGAACACGGCTCCAACGCCTCCAGCTTCGCCGCCCGCGTCACGGTCGGCACCGAGGCCAACCTGCACGCCGCCCTGACCACCGCGCTCGCCACGCTCTCGGGCCCGGCCCACGGCGGGGCGGCCGAAGACGTGATGCAGATGGTGCGCGAGATCGGCACGCCCGACAACGCCGCCGCCTACGTCAAAGCCAAACGCGCCAACCGCGAGCCCGTCACCGGCTTCGGCCACCGCGTCTACCGCACCGAAGACCCCCGCGCGCGCCACATGCGCGACGGCGTCGCCGCCCTCAGCGCCGAGATGGGCCAGCCCGAGTGGTACGCGATCCTCCAGGCCGTCACCGACGCGATGCGCCCCTACGCCCGCCACGGCCTCAACGTGAACGTCGATTTCTACTCCGGCGTCCTCTACCAGCTGCACGGCATCGCGCAAGACCTCTACGTGCCGATCTTCGCCATCGGCCGCACCCCCGGCTGGGTGATCCAATGCATCGAGCAACAACGCCAGAACATCCTGATCCGCCCGCTCACCGACTATAACGGCCCCGCGCCACGCGCCTATGTTGCAATCGAGGATCGCTGATGCTTCTTTTCAGTCCAAATATCCTCGCCGAAGGCCGGGGGCGCGCAGCGTCCCCGACAGAAAGACCCCCATGACCCAACCCGCCCTAAACCTCTCGCCGCCGGTCTCCGACGAGATCCGCCAGACCACCTGCTACATGTGCGCCTGCCGCTGCGGCATCAACGTGCACCTGAAGGGCGGCAAGGTCAGCTATATCGAGGGCAACCGCGACCACCCGGTCAACAAGGGCGTGCTCTGCGCCAAGGGCTCGGCGGGGATCATGCAGCACAACGCCCCCTCGCGGCTGCGCGCGCCGCTGAAACGCACCGGCCCGCGCGGCTCCGGCGAGTTTGAGGAAATCTCGTGGGAAGAGGCCCTCAACCTCGCCACCTCATGGCTCGAAACCGATCCGCGACACCGCGCCGGAAAAGCTCGCCTTCTTCACCGGCCGCGACCAAAGTCGCAAAGCTTCACCAGCTGGTGGGCGCAGGCCTACGGCACACCGAACTACGCCGCCCATGGTGGCTTTTGTTCGGTCAACATGGCCGCCGCCGGCATCTACACGATGGGCGGCGCGTTCTGGGAATTCGGCCAGCCCGACTGGGACCGCACCAAGCTGTTCATGATCTTCGGCGTCGCCGAGGATCACGATAGCAACCCGATCAAGATCGGCCTCGGCAAGCTGAAGAAACGCGGCGCCAAGGTCATCGGCGTCAACCCGATCCGCTCCGGCTACAACGCCATCGCCGACGATTGGGTCGGCATCACGCCGGGCACCGACGGGCTCTTCATCCTCGCGCTCGTGCACGAGTTGATGAAGGCCGGCAAGATCGACCTCGACTATCTCGCCCGCTTCACCAACGCGCCCGGTGCTGATCGACTGCGACCCGAAATCCCCGCGCCACGGCCTCTTGCTGCGCGACGAAGACGGCAAGCGATCTGGTGATCGACAGGAACACCGGCAAGCCCGCCCCCTTCGACCGCAAAGGCGTGCGCCCCGATCTCGGCGGCCATCTCCGCAAGCGCGGGCATCACCCATGTCACCGTCTTCCAGCGCATGGCCGAACGCTACCTCTCGCCCGAATACGCCCCCGAAGCCGTCGCCGACCAAACCGGCATCCCCGCCGAGAAGATCAAACGCATCGCCGCCGAACTCGCCGACGTCGCCTTCAACCAGGCCATTGAAATCGCCCAGGACTGGACCGATTTCCGCGGCGAGCACCACACGACCATGATCGGCCGCCCGGTCAGCTTCCACGCGATGCGCGGCATCTCGGCCCATTCCAACGGCTTCCAGACCGCCCGCGCGCTGCACATGCTGCAAATCCTCCTCGGCAGCGTCGAAGTCCCCGGCGGCTTCCGCTTCAAACCGCCCTACCCCAAACCCGCCACAGCGCACCCCAAACCGCACTGCAAGGTCACGCCCGGCAAACCGCTCGACGGCCCGCATCTGGGCTATCCGCAAGGCCCCGACGACCTCTGCCTGACACCAGACGGCCAGCCCGCCCGCATCGACAAGGCGTTCACCTGGGAAAACCCGATGTCGGCGCATGGGCTGATGCACATGGTGATCTCGAACGCCCATGCCGGCGATCCCTACAAGATCGACACGCTGTTCATGTACATGGCCAACATGTCGTGGAATTCGTCGATGAACACCCGCGGCGTGATGGACATGCTGACCGACACCGACGAGAACGGCGACTACGTCATCCCGCACATCATCTATTCCGACGCCTATTCGTCGGAAATGGTCGCCTATGCCGACCTGATCCTGCCCGACACCACCTATCTCGAACGCCACGATTGCATCTCGCTGCTCGACCGCCCGATCTGCGAGGCCGACGCCGCCGCCGACGCGATCCGCTGGCCCGTGGTGGAACCCGACCGCGACGTGCGCGGCTTCCAGTCCGTGCTCTGCGATCTCGGCCACCGCCTTGGCCTGCCGGGTTTCGTCGCCGAAGACGGCAGCGCGAAATTCGCCGACTACGCCGATTACATCGTCAACCACGAACGCCGCCCCGGCATCGGCCCGCTGATGGGTTGGCGGGGGGGCGACGGCGCGTCCGCAGGACGCGGCGAGGTCAATCCCGACCAACTCGACCGCTACATCGAGAACGGCGGCTTCTTCGATCACCCACATCCCGCCAGAGGCGCAGTTCTACAAACCGTGGAACAAGGCCTATCAGGACTGGGCGGTAAAAATCGGCCTCTACGACGCGCCGCAACCCTACCTCTTCCAGCTCTACGTCGAACCGCTGCGCCGGTTCCAACTGGCCGCGGAAGGCCACGGCCACCGCCAACCGCCCGATCACCTGCGCGAGCGGATCAAGGCCACGCTCGACCCGCTGCCGATCTGGTATCCGCCGCTGGAAGATGGCCATTCCGACCCCGTTGAATATCCCCTCCACGCCCTCACCCAGCGCCCGATGGCGATGTATCATTCATGGGGCAGCCAGAACGCGTGGCTGCGCCAGATCCACGGCCATAACCCGCTCTACGTCCCGACCGACATCTGGCAGGCGAACGACTTCGCCGACGGCGACTGGGCGCAAGTCACCTCGCCGCACGGAAACATCACCGTGCCGGTCGCCCATATGGCCGCCCTCAACCCCAAGACCGTCTGGACCTGGAACGCGATCGGCAAGCGCAAGGGCGCATGGGCGCTGGATGAGGACGCGCCCGAGGCGACCAAGGGCTTCCTGCTCAACCACCTGATCCACGAACTCCTGCCCCCGAAAGGCGACGGCCTGCGCTGGTCGAACTCCGATCCGGTCACCGGACAGGCCGCGTGGTTCGACCTTCGCGTCACGTCTCGAAAAAGTCCCCGCGCCCGCCGAATCGCACCCGGTCCTGCCGCCGATAAAGTCACCAGTCGGTAAAGCCAGCGCACGGACGATGCCGGGGGCCAAACCATGAAAACACGCAAGGCCTGTGAAATGTACAAACGCATACGTACTGGCACGTGCAAAATGTACAGAAACCTATGTACAAACCTGACAAAGGCCCGCCCGTGACCCAACTGCCGACCCATACCGACAAAAAGCTCGGCCTCGTCATCGACCTCGATATCTGCGTCGGCTGTCACGCCTGCGTCGTCGCCTGCAAAGGCTGGAACGATCAGGGCTACGGCGCGCCCTTATCGGACCAGGACCCCTACGGCGACGACCCGTCCGGCACCTTCCTCAACCGCGTCCATACCTTTGAAATCACACCAGAAACTGGCCCCGCCCAAGTGGTGCATTTCCCGAAATCCTGCCTGCATTGCGACGACGCCCCCTGCGTCACCGTCTGCCCCACCGGCGCCAGCTACAAGCGGTCCGAGGATGGCATCGTGCTGGTCAACGAAGACGCCTGCATCGGCTGCGGCCTGTGCGCGTGGGCCTGCCCCTACGGCGCGCGCGAAATGGACCAAGCCGCTGGAATCATGAAGAAATGCACGCTCTGCGTCGATCGTATCTACAACGAAAACCTGCCCGAGATCGACCGCGAACCCGCCTGCGTCCGCACCTGCCCAACCGGCGCCCGCGCCTTCGGCGACCTCGCCGATCCCGACAGCGCAGTCAGCAAATCCGTCGCCGAACGCGGCGGTTTCGACCTGATGCCGGAACTTGGGAACCAAGCCCGTCAACCAGTATTTACCGCCGCGCACCAAAGACTTACCAGGCGAAGTGAATGTTCTCGCGCCACTGCTCGACATCCAACCAGAGCCGACGGGCGTCGTCGGTTGGCTCGACAAACTGCTGGGAAAACTCTGATGCATCCGGCCCCCTCCGTCATCATCTTCACCGTCCTCTCCGGCCTCGGCTTCGGCCTGCTGACCTTTCTCGGCCTCGGCGCAATCAACCCTACCGGCTTGATTGCATTCGGTTTTTTTACTCTCGCCTATGCCCTCGCAGTCGGCGGACTTCTCGCCTCGACGCTGCATCTCGGCAACCCCAAAAACGCCCTTCTCGCCTTCACTCAATGGCAGACAAGCTGGCTGTCCCGAGAGGCATGGCTGTCCGTTTTAGCGTTGATTGTCATGGGCTTATACGCCCTCGGCGCGATCTTCTTCGGCATCCACATCCGCGTTCTTCGGCATCGATCGGCGCGGCCCTGTCCCTCGCCACGGTGCTCGCAACGTCGATGATCTACACCCAACTCAAAACCGTCCCACGCTGGAACCAATGGTCTACCCCCTTGCTTTTCCTTGCCTTTTCCCTCTCGGGCGGCGCGATCCTGACCAACCACCCCCGCCTCGCGGCGCGGACTTTTGCTGACCACGGGCGCGCTCCTGATCCTGCAACTGGCTGCAAGGCGACCGCAATTTGCCGCCCGTGGCAGCACCATGGAAACTGCCACCGGATCTGGGTCTGATCGGCAAGGTCCGACTGCTGGAATCCACCTCACACGGGATCAAATTATCTAATGAAAGAAATGGTTTACGTGCGTCGGCCGCAAGCACGCCCTGCGCCTGCGCTGGATCGCCCTGACCCTCGCCATCGCCCTTCCGGCATTGATCCTGTTGCTCCTGCCCAGCAGCCACATCGCCGCCCTTCTGGCGGTCTCCACCCACCTCGTCGGCACATTCGCCGCCCGCTGGCTGTTCTTCGCAGAAGCCGAGCACGTCGTCGGCCTATACTACGGAAAACGTTAGGGTTTTTTGATGTAATTCTGCCGAGACTTGCCGGTCAGCCCTGCCGCAACATCCGGAGCGACCTCGGTTTCTTCATAGACCCCCAGCAGGATCCCCCTGCGATCCGAGCCACCGCGACTGGCGATGATCTGGGCATCCGACCGCGTCGTCCGCTGCGACATCCGCCGCCCCCACTCACCAAGACGATCATACATTCTTACAATAATATCAGTATGTTCGGGACTGTCGCCGAGGTCGTGAAACTCATCGGGATCGTTTTCCAGATCGAACAGCATCGGCCGGAAGCCACCTTCGGCATGCATCATCTTCCAGCGCTTGTCCGTGACCATGAACAGCCGCGCATCGCGCGGTGCTACGCCCAGATTGGCGGCCATCCCGGTGGCCGAATAGTCGTATTCGCTGATCGCATAGTCCCGCCACGCCGCCGGCCTCTCGCCGCGCACGAAGGGCAAAAGCGATCGCCCTTCAAGAACATGATCGGGCACCACCTGCCCCGACACTTCGACAAATGTCGCTGCAAGATCAATCGCTTCGACCAGTTCATCGCAGACAGTACCTCTCGATCTATCGGCGCTGGCCGACGGGTCATAGATGATCAGTGGCACCTTGGACGAAGCGTCATGGAACAAATCCTTCTCCCCCAGCCAGTGATCGCCCAAGATAGTCGCCATGATCCGACGTCAGCACGATCATCGTATCGTCAAGCCGCCCGGACTGCCGCATATACTCCAAAAGCCGCCCCAACTCGTCATCGCACTGCTTGATCAGCCCCATGTAGGCCGGGATCACCGCCTCTCGCACCTCGTCGCGCGAAAACGCGCGGCCAATCGGATTGGCCATGAACTGCGCGTAAACCGGGTGCGGATCGACGCTGCTCTGACGGATCGCGACGGGCGGGCGGCACCTGCTCTTTGCCGAACATGTCGTGATAGGGCGCGGGCACGATATAGGGCCAGTGCGGTTTGATATAAGACAGATGCGCCAGCCACGGCGCGGCCCCGTGCCTTCCGCGCTTCCAGAAACTCGATCATCCGGCTTGTCAGCCAGGGCGTTTCGGAATCCTCGTTGCGGATGTTCGCGGGCCGCACCGCGTGCTTCATGAACCAGCCCGAGGCGATGTCGCCCGCCTCATCCACCCCCGCATTGGCATAGTCCTGCCAAGGATTGCTGCCATCATAGCCCTGTGCGGCCAGATAGGCGTTATAGGGCGAGCGCCGCTCGTCGTAGAACCCGTCCGGCCCCTCGCCCCAAAGCCCGTCATCGCGCACGAGGATATCGAACCCGCATTCCGACACCCGCGCGCCGATCACGCCGTCGCGCGCGATGCCCAGCCGGTCCATCCCGGCCATCGTCGGCGCGCATATGGGTCTTGCCGACCAACCAGCACTCCATGCCCGCCGGGTCGCAGATGGTCGCCCAGCGTCATCTCGCCGACCTTCAGCGGCACGTTGTTCCAGGCCGCACCGTGGCTTTGCACATAGCGCCCGGTATAGGTGCTCATCCGCGAGGCACCACAGACCGGCGACTGCACATAGCAATGCGAGAACCGCACGCCATTGGCGGCCAGCCAATCCATGTTCGGGGTTTTCAAGATGCGGATGCCCGGTGCAGCCAAGGTAGTCGAACCGCAACTGATCATACATGATGAAAAGGATGTTCCTGACGCCGCGCCGCATTCCCGCCCTGCCTCTGTCATCGACAATCTTGCGAATACAACTTGCATCCGCCAAGGCTCATAATCGTCACAAATCACTTGCGTCTCAAGTCCGCAAGCCAGCTTTGGCGTGGCCAACTTAGCTGAATTGCGACCGCGGCCCACCGCTGCGGACTGATTTCCAGTTTGGCGGTTTCAAAATCATGCTTATTTGGCTATGGCATGCCTGCAATCGGTTTACGGGGATCTCAGTTTCGACCCGCTGCTGACGAGGATTAACAAGGCTTGGGAATGGCTAAGAAACAGAAGAAAAGCAATCGCCCGCAGGCGAAGCTGGCTCGTTCTTGACCAGGCGTACCGGTTGGTACGAGAGGCGCTGCCGTCGCGCTGGAAGCTCTATGCACTGTCGCTTTTGTGCATGGTGAGCGTTGCGGTCTTCACCGCACTTCTGGCTTATTCGACGAAGCTGATCGTAAACGACGTGTTCAGCGAAGGGCAGGCGATCGAAGGCCTATCTGGTAGCGCTTCTGGTTGTTGGAGTGTCGATCGGCAAGGGCGTGGCGGGCTATGCCAACAGCGTCGTCGCGATGATGTTCAGCCGCTCGATCACGACGGAGTACATGCGCCGGGTCTTCGCAAAGTACATGGGCAACGAGGTTCCCTTTTTCGCCGGCCGACATGCCGCCCAGCACATGGCTCGTATCGATTCTGTACGGACGCGCCTCGGGCGCGGTTGTCACCGATATCACCAACCGCATGCTGACAGACAGCGCTGACGCTGATCGGGCTGGTAGCGGTGATGATCTTTCAGGATCCGTTCATGTCGCTGTTCGGTGCAGTCCTTGTTCCCGCTGGTCCTGCTGCTGGTCAACCACCTGACGCGCAGAGTCCGCGAAATCTGCATCCGCCGAGGCAGAAATTCAGGGTGCGATGCATGGCGTCGGGACCGAAGCGATCGAGGGGATCAAGACCGTCAAATCCTACGGGCTAGAAGAGAAATCCATTTCCAAGTTCGACGAGGCGGTCCAGGCACTGGAAACCCGGCTGCTCAGGATTTCGCGCGCCTCTTCGCTGACCATGCCGTTGATGGAAATCATCGGCGGCGTCACGATCGGCCTGTTCGTGATCTATGCCAGTTGGCAGACATTGGAACAGGGCCGATCGCCGGGAGAATTCACGGCCTTCATCACCGCCTTCTTGCTGGCCTACCAGCCCGGGGAGCGGATCTCGAAAAGCATCGTCAGCATGCAGCGCCAGCTGTTTCACGTCGAAACCATGTACCAGGTATGCTCGACGAGCCCGAGCCCTCGCATGAAGGCGAGTTGGAGGTTCTGACAGACGCCACTTCGGATCTCGAATTCCAGGATGTGTCGTTCAAATACAAAAGGTCTTCTCCGGTTCTGCAGAACATTTCAGCTTCAAAACGAAAGCCGGAGAGCGGATCGCCATCGTCGGCCCGTCCGGAGCGGGCAAGACCACGCTTGATCGACCTGGTGCAGGGGTTCTATCCGCCGAGTTCTGGGCCGCATCCTGATCGGCGGCAAGAGCGTGTCGTCAATCGCAAAGGACCAGTTGCGCGCCAATATCGCGCTGATTTCGCAGGACGTGTTCTTGTTCAACGGGTCGATCCGCGAGAATATCGCCGATGGCAATCCGAATGCGACGCCAGAACAGGTTGAAGCCGCAGCCGAGCGGGCCGCCGTTACCGGGTTCGCTTCGGCAATGGAGCATGGGCTCGACAGTTCGGTCGGCCCAAATGGCGCGGCCCTGTCGGGCGGCCAGAAGCAGCGCGTCGGTATTGCGCGTGCGCTGGTCAAGGATGCACTGATCTATATCTACGACGAAGCCACAAGCGCGCTTGATGGCGACAATGAGCGGATGATCATGGGGTCTGCCATCGACTACGCCAAGGACAGCACGGTGCTGTTTCGTCACCCACCGGCCCTCGACCCTGAAATGGGTGGACCGGGTACTTTATCTGAACGACGGGGAACTGGTTGCCTTCGACCACGCACGACAAGCTGGTCGAGACCAACGAGGCTTACCGGTCGCTTTTCAACATGCACTCAGACGAAGATCTGGAGCGGCTCGCAGATCAGGACGCCGAGACCCTTTGACCGCGAGCGCAAACGGTCATTCGTTGGTATCGGGATAGGCCCCGACCACCTGCTGGTCAAAGTCGATGATCGACCCGGTGATCACGCCTGAGGCCGACCCCAGCAAGATAACTCGCGAGCCCTGCCACATGGTCGGGCTTGACCAGCATCCCGAACGGCATCCGGGCTTCGGCCCGTTGCAAGCCAATCGTCGCCGGCGCCGTGCCACTTGCGCTGAGTCGCATCTTCGCCGGGCGTGTCCATCCAGCCGACATTGATGCCGTTCACGCGGATCCGGTGCTGCGCAAGCGCTTGTGCGGAGTTCTTCGTGATGTTCATCAGCGCCGCCTTCGACGCCGCATAGGGCGCCAGAAACGGCAGCCCGCAATGTACGACGACCGACAGGATGTTGACGGCCGAGGCCGGATGACCCGCCCTCGACCGCCAGTTGCGCGACGCTCTGCAAGGCAAAGAACGCGCCCTTGGCGTTCACATCCATGATCGCATCCCACATCTCGGGCGTGGTATCCAGGATCGAGCCGCGATCGGTATTGGCGGCGCCGTTCACAAAGGCATCGATCTCGTCCCATGGTGTTGTGCGCTTCGTTGACCATCGCCCGGACAGCCACGACATCGCCCATCTCGACCGCAATGAAACGGGCGTCGACCCCGTCTTGCGATAGCTCTGCCGCGACCCTTGCTCCAACCCGCTCATCCCGACTGGCCACCACGATCTGGCGGCAACCGTCGGCGATCAACTGGCGCGCAATCGCAAGACCGAGTCCCTGGGTTCCACCGGTGATCAGGGCACAGGTTTCTCGGTGAGTGTTCTGCATCTGTCTTTACCCTCTTTCTGTAATTCTGCTCGCCAGCCCGCGACGTGATATCGTTGCCATCGGTTGTGCGGTTTGACAATGGCCGCGCAGGTCGGATACCTAGCGACCCGCCGCTCGACAAGGGTTGCGACTTTGCCACCGGTCTAGGATAATGGCCAATGTTTCTGAAAGCCGTCTGCCGAAAGACCATGCAGGCTACCGGAGTATTCTTGAAGGATGAGCGCGCGTGACGAAGGTCAGGACAGACCACCGAAGATCTGATCGCATGTCCGAAATGCGACACGCTTTACCGTGCAGTCGAGCCGGACAATGACCACCGTGCGATCTGCGACCGATGCGGCACGATTCTTTACGCCCCGCGTGAAGGATCATTTCTGACGGTCTTCGCCTTTGCGCTGACGGTTCTGGTTCTGATCGTCGCGGCGACATGGTTTCCGTTCATCTCGATCAGCAAGGCCGGACTGCACAACACTTCGTCTGTCTTTGACGTGGCGCTGTCGTTCAGCGCTACCGAAATGGTGCCACTCACCTTGGCCGTTGCCGGCATGATCATCCTTGTCCCGGCCTTGCGGGTCCTTCTGATCCTCTACGTTCTCGGCTCCGTTGCTCGTCGACAGGAAACCCCTGCCCCTTGCCGCGCTGGCGTTTCGGTTTTCGGAACAGATGCGGCCTTGGGCAATGGCCGAGATTTTCGTGCTGGGCGTCGCGGTCGCGTTGGTCAAGGTTGCGGACCTGGCCCATGTCATTCCCGGCCCGGCCTTCTGGATGTTCGTGGCACTCGCACTGATCGCCACGATCCAGGACCGCGCCTGCGTGCAGTCTGACAATCTGGAAAGCGCTGGAGCGGAAATGACTGAAACCGCCAAATCCAGCGGCCTCACCGCCTGCACGACCTGCGCCCGGGTCTGGCCTGACGGTCAGGCCTACTGCGAGCTTTGCGGCAGCGCGTTGATCGACCGGGACCGGCGTGGGCTGCAGCCGGTCTGGGCTTGGTGGCTGGCCGGGCTGATCTGCTACATTCCCGCCAATATCTATCCGATGCTCAGAACCCATACCCTGTTCACTGACGAGCACAACACGATCGTCAGCGGGGCCGCGGATCTAGCAGCGCATGGCGCCTACGGCGTCGCCGCGATCATCATCATTGCCAGCGTCCTGATCCCAGTCGGCAAGTTTCTGGCAATCGCGTTTCTCGCACTCAACCTGCGGGACCGCAAGCGCATGTCGCAACATCGACGCCACCAGCTTTACGAGGTTGTCGAATTCATCGGAAGATGGTCCATGGTGGATGTGTTTGTCGTGGCGATTCTCTCTTCCCTGATTCAGTTGCAGGACGTGGCCAGTATCAATCCCGGCCCGGCCGCGATGACCTTCGCACTGTCGGTCATCTTCACGATGCTGGCGGCACAAAGCTTTGACTCCCGCCTGATCTGGGACACAGAGGACCAAGCGTGAGCATACCAGAACCAAGGATCGTCGGCCCGAGCGACAAAGGCCGCTTGGCCTATTCGCTGATCTGGCTGGTGCCGATCGCGGCACTTGCCATATCGCTTGGCGTGGTCTGGAAAACCTATTCCGACCGTGGCCCGCTGATCGAGATCGCGTTTCAGGAGGCCACCGGCATCCGCGTCGACGAAACAGAACTGCGCTACCGCGATGTGACGATCGGCCTGGTCGAGGATTTGGAGTTTTCAGAAGGGCTGGAAACAGTCATCGCCCGGGTGCGGGTCGAAAAATCGGTGGCCCCGTTCATCGACGCCGACAGCCAGTTCTGGCTGGTCCGCCCAGAGGTGACGACACGCGGCGTCACCGGCTTGGATACAGTTCTGTCAGGCGTCTTTATCGAAGGCACCTGGGACGCGGAGATCGCTGCACCGGCAGAGCTGTTCGTACGCCCTGCCCCGTCCGCCGCTGGCCCGCGCCGGGGAACGCGGCTTGCAGTTCACTCTGTTCTCCAACGACGGCAAGGGCATGGTCGAGAACACTCCGATCCTCTATCGTGGCATCGAAGTGGGCCGTATCGGCAATCTGCGCCTGTCCGGCGATGGCCGCTCGATTCTGGCGGACGCCTTCGTACCGTTTCCGAACGATCGGCTGATCAGTTCCTCGACCAAGTTCTGGGACACGTCGGGCTTTGATCTCAGCTTCGGCCCATCGGGCGCACAGTTGAACGTGTCCAGCCTCGCCGCTTTGGTGGCGGGCGGGGTCAGCTTCGACACGATCGTGTCGGGCGGACGCAAGGTTGGACCTTCGGCCGCGTTCCAGCTTTACGCCGACGAAAGCGAGGCGCGAGGCAGCATCTTTGCAGGGCCATCACGACAGGGCGAACAACTGTCGATCCTGTTCGAGGGCGACGTCAGCGGTCTGGCCGTCGGAGCATCTGTCGAACTGCGCGGCGTGACCGTGGGCGAGGTCACTGCACTGACTGGCATCGTGGATGAACAGCGCTTCGGCGATCAGCGTGTGCGGCTTCTGACCACCGTTATTGTGAACCCCGCCCGGCTGGGGATCCGCGCCGACGAAAACGTCATCGATTTCCTCGCCGATCGGGTACAGGCAGGTCTGCGCGCACAACTGACCAACGCAAGCATTCTGACGGGCGGCCTGAAGATCGTGCTGGTCGAAGCTCCCGATGCCCCGCCGGCCGAATTGAACCGAAATGCCGACCCCTATCCGATGCTGCCAAGCATCGACGCCGATATCGCCGATGTCTCGGCCACCGCCGAGGGTGTGTTCGAGCGCATCAACAAGCTGCCGATCGAGGATGTTCTTAATTCAACCATCTCGATGATGGACAGCGCGACGCGGCTGCTGAACTCCGACGGCGTCAAGCAAGCTCCGGACGAGGCACTGGCGCTGATCGGCGATGCCCGAAACTTCGTCGGCTCTGATGAAATCCAAGCTTTGCCCGGCCAGTTTTCGGAAACCATGACCAACCTCAACTCCGCCATCGAAGATCTGCGCGGCATTGTCACCGCTGTCGCGGAACAACAAATCATCGCTGGCCTCAGCACCTCAGTGAACGCCGTGCAGCAGGCGGCAGAGGATGCCAGCCTTGCCGTCGCCGGCCTGCCCGAACTGGTGGACACCGCAAACGCGTTCGTCAAGAAGACCTCGGACCTGCCACTGGCCGATCTGACGAGGGATGCCGAGGCGCTGCTGCAATCCATCGAAGGGCTTACCAGTCAGGATGCGACCCGCGCGATCCCGCAAAACCTGAACACCGCACTCAGCCAGCTCAGCGATACGCTGGCGCAGCTTCGCGATGGCGGACTGATCGAGAATGCCAATAGCACGCTCGATGCCACCAGCCGCGCCGCCGACAGCGTGGCAGAGGCATCGAACCGCTTGCCAGACGTCGTCGCCAAGATCGAACGGCTTCTGGCTCAGGCCGAGGGTACTCTTGCCGGGCTTGACCGCAACGCACCGCTGACGACCGAGGCTCGGGCGACCTTGCGCGAAGTGCGGAACGCCGCCAGTTCGGTCAGTTCACTTGCCCGCGCGATAGAGCGGCGGCCAAATTCCCTGTTGATCGGACGATGAAATGATGAAGCCCGGACCAGCCCTTGCCCTTGTCGCCGTGATCGCCGGCTGCGGCGCGGATCCGTCGCGGATCACCCTGCCGCCGGTCGAAACCGCGCAGACTGTCCGGGTCAGCGTGCGCTCGGTTGAGGTCACGCAGGTCTCGCTGCCACTCTACGCCGAATCCGAGGAGATCGCGGTCGAGGCGGAAAACGGTGCCCTCACTAACCGACGAATAGCCTGCTTTGGGCTGACGATCCGAAACGCGCGGTCACACAGGCGCTGGTCACCAACCTCACCGGATCTCACCTCCGCCAAGATCGCGGCAGAACCCTGGCCCTTCGACCAGTTTCCCGATGCCCGCCTCGTCGTGCGGTTCGACCGGTTCCTGCCCAAGTCCAATGGGCAGTTCGAGGTCTCGGGCCAGTACTACGTCGCCCGCGTGAACAGCAATATCCGCGAAACCGCCAGAAGCTTCGAGCTTTCGGCGACCGTTTACGCCCGGCGATGCGGTTTCGATCTCGGCCGCGCAAGCGAATGTCCTGAAAGAGCTGGCCACGCTCGTCGCTTCGTCGTCGCTCTGAAAGCAAAGGCCGGGATCGGTATCCCGCCCCGGCCTACAGCATACTCGATGGCGTCGGATCAGGTGACCAGCGCCGTTTCCAGCATGTTCAGACCTTCTTCCAGATGCGCATCCTCGATGGTCAGCGGCGCCAGCAGCCGGATGGTGTTTCCGTAATAGCCGCAAGACAGCAGGATCAGACCGGCATCAAGCGCCTTCGAGGTCACATGCTTGATCGCATCGGCATCCGGCTCATGGGTGCCGCGCTCCTTCACAAGTTCGAACGCCACCATCGCACCCAGCCCGCGCACATCACCAATGGGGCGCAAAGTGTTGGATTGCTTGAATTTGTTCAACCGGTCGACCATGATCTTGCCGATGCGGTTCGACCGCTCGCACAGCTTTTCTTCCTCGATGATATCGAGAACAGCCAAAGCCGCCGCGACTGATATCGGATTGCCGCCATAGGTCCCGCCCAGCCCACCGGGCTCTGCCGCATCCATGATCTCGGCCTTGCCGATGACGCCCGAAATCGGGAAACCGCCGCCAAGCGCCTTGGCGATCGGAATCAGGTCAGGCTCGATGTCATAGTGCTCGATGGCAAAGACCTTGCCGGTGCGGGCAAAGCCGGTCTGAACCTCGTCGGCCACCAGACAGATGCCATGTTCGTCGCAGATTTCGCGCAGCCGCTTCATGAAGGGCTTGGGCGTCTGGTAGAAGCCACCCTCGCCCTGAACCGGTTCGATCACGATCGCCGCAACGTCCGACGGTCCGATGTCGGCCTTGAAGATATGATAGAGCGCCTTCAGCGCATCCTCTTCGGTAACGCCGTGATGCGGGATCGGGAACGGCACGTGGAAAACCCCGATCGCGGGCGGCGTGCCCTTGGTGCGGTACGGCACCGCCTTGCCGGTCATTGCCATGGTCAACTGAGTGCGGCCATGAAACGCGCCGGTGAAGGTGATGACACCCTGCCGACCGGTATGGGCGCGTGCGATTTTCACAGCGTTTTCAGTGGCTTCCGCCCCGGTCGTGAAGAAGATCGACTTGGCGTTCTTGATCGGCGCCAGCGCGTTCAGCCGCTCGGCCAGTTCGACGTAATTCTCATAGCCCGTCACCTGAAACGCAACATGGGCGAATTTCTCGCATTGCTCGGCCACCGCCGCCATCACCTTGGGGTGCCGATGGCCGGTATTGGTCACCGCAATGCCGGAGCCAAAGTCGATATAGCGGTTGCCTTCGACATCCCAGAGCTGGCCGTTCTCGGCCTTTTCCAGGAAAATCGGCGCAGCGGTGGCCACACCGCGCGGAACGGCGTTTGTGACGCCGCGCAAGGATGGAAGAGTTCGAGGTCATGATTTTTCCTTAGCAGGGAACCGTCCGGGATTGACGATTTTGACCAAATCGTCCAGCCGCCGGTTAGATTGGCGAACGATTAAAATGACGATACTACTGTTTAAAATTCTTAGCAATCGCCAGATCATGTTAGCATGGCAGCGATGGAAGGACAGGACGTGTTCACAATGGCCCTTCGGTCACTGTCTCGCACTCGCAACAAATGGGGACGACTGCAATGGACATCGATATCGGCTCACGCTTGAAGGCGGTGCGGACCTCAAGAAACCTGTCGCAGCGGGAATTGGCGCGGAAGTCGGGCGTGACCAACGGCCTGATCTCTCAGATCGAGCAGAATCACTCCAGCCCTTCGGTCGCCTCTCTCAAACGCATCCTCGATGCGATCCCGATGACCCTGTCGGAATTTTTCAGCCCCGAAACGCCTGCGGAAAAGAAGATCTTCTATGCGGCGGACGAATTGCGCGAATTGAACCCCGAGCGCGTCTTTCCGCGCTCGTCCAATGCCAGCACGGCTGTCTCGCTAAGACAAGTTGGCGCTGCAGGCGCGCATACCTTGCAGATGCTGCACGAGCGCTATGCGCCGGGGGCAGATACCGGCAAGGAACTTTACAGCCACGAAGCCGAAGAGGCCGGGATCGTCGTGGCGGGCCGGATCGAACTGACCGTCGTCGATGAGACGCGCTGCCTTGGTCCGGGCGATGCGTACATCTTCGACAGCAGCCTGCCGCACCGGTTCCACAATACCGGCAGCGTCGAATGCGTTATCATCAGCGCCTGCACCCCGCCATCATTCTAGCGCGCCCGGACGCATCCCTTGACCATCCGGCCGATTGTTGACATGCCACCGGCGCGCGCAGGACAATGGCAAAAGCCGCTACACGCCCCCGCACAAGACGCCGCCAGCGGTCAGGAGATGAACGATGCCGCCTGCAATGCCGACAGTCCACACCACGACATCCCCAGACAAATCCAACCGCCCCCGCATCGCCGTCGGCTGCATCACCCGAGGTCGGCCCGCGATGTTTGCAAAAGCGCTGTCGTCGTTGACCAAGCTGGACCTGCCCGTCGAATTCGAGGTCGTTTTCTGTTTCGTCGAGAATGCCGAAACACTGTCGGTTCAGGAAGAGATCGAAACGTTTCGCACCAAGGTTCCTTCCGCCGAAATCCACCTTACCAACGAGCCGCGGTTGGGCATTCCCTTTGCCCGCAACCGGGTGCTGGATCTCGCGCTGAATACGGGCTGCGAATTTCTGGCCTTCCTTGATGATGATGAGATTGTCGATCCGCTTTGGCTGAAGAATCTCTATGCCACGATGAAGGCGCGCGACCTTGATCTGGTCGGCGGCCCGGTGCGCACGCTTGCGCCGGTGGCAGCACTTTCGTTCGGGCGGCGCAAGATCCTGAACGGGCTGATTGCCCGTGCCAAACGTATCGAGCGCGTAGCCGAACTCAGGACGGCAAACAAGCTGGATCACACGGTCAGCATCGTCACGAACAATTGGTTGGTGCGGCTTGGTTTTCTGCGTAAGACGGGCATCCGTTTTGACGACGGACTTGGCCTTTCCGGCGGATCAGACATTGCGATCTTCCGCGAAATCCGCGCTGCGGGCGGCAAGACCGGTTGGGCGCCCACGGCGCTTGTCTATGAGGAAATCCCGGAAGGCCGCCTCTCACTTTCCTACCAGTACGCCCGCGGGCGCGACCAGCAATTGGCGACTTATAACATCAAGCGCGGGCAAGCCAGCCAAGGCCGGCTTGCAGCTTCGATCGCCTTCATTCTGGCCAAGTCGCTTCTGGGCGGCCTGCGCGTGCTCTTCTCGCCACTTTTCGGCGGCACCACGCTGGTTCTTGGGCTACGCTCGTTCGGGGCCGCAGTCGGACGGATGAAGGGGTTGATGGGCCGCGAAAGCGAGCATTATCATCGTGTTGCAGGGCACTAGGCGCTGTTAGCCGCGCTTTTCGTTGTTTTGGAAATCAAATCCTCAATTCCGTCCCACTGATACTGACGTCAAACAAGATACCAACCTGTAGCGCGCCCGTAGCAGGGTGGGACGGGTTTAGTTGCCTAGCATTAAGTGATTGTTTTTATTGGCGGATGGGGTGGGATTCGAACCCACGGTGGAGTTACCCCCACGCCAGTTTTCAAGACTGGAGCCTTAGACCACTCGGCCACCCATCCGTTATAAGTTTTCAAGACCGCCGCATTCGACCGCTCTGCCACTCCTCCGGCGGGGGGCAGACATAGGCAAGTCAACCCGATTCTGAAAGCGAAGATTTCGGGGCCGAAAGCTGCCGATCCCACGCCCGTGACTTCCCTTGCGCGCAAGCAGTCGCTAGTATGCCGCCAGGTGCAGGCGGGCCCGCCTGCGCGGATCGAGCAAAACTGTGCGGCAACGCCCGCGCGCAAAGGGGGCACGGCATGACAAGTGCAGGTGCAGGGCGATTGGCTCTGGTATTGACAGGCGCAATTTTTCTAACCGCCTGCGAAGAAGGTTCCAAGATCAACACATTGTTCCAAAAGAAAGAAACTGAAACGGGAGAGGCCGCGGTTGCCGAGGCAAGCACCGAGACGACGCTGATCGAGCGTGATGTCGAAGCGCCAGAGGTGTTCCAGCAGACCGATACAGGTCTTTGGGATGGCCGCCCGTCACTTGGTGGCGTCTGGGTTGCGCATTCCGATGTGACCGACCCCGAGCGCGTCATCATCCGCAACCAGGCTAACGGAAAATTCGTGATCGGCGCGCTTTTCCGGCGTGAACGCGACAATCCCGGGCCAAGGTTCCAGGTCTCGTCCGACGCAGCCGAGACGCTGGGGATGCTGGCTGGTGCTCCAGCCGAATTGAACGTCACCGCCTTGCGCCGCGAGGAAGTGCCGATAGCGCCCGCTGCGGCGGAGCCGGAATCAATCGGCAACGAAGAAATCGAGGCGGCACCACTTGATCCTGTCGCTGCCGTCGCGGCCTCTGCAATCGACAAGGCCGAGGGCAAGGAAACGCCGCAGGCCGGTCCGCAAATGTCCGAGGCTGCGATACTTGGCGCCGAAACAGCCACCGCGTCGACGGCCCCCGCTCCGGCGCAAAAATCCTCGCTGCAACAAGCCCTATATCCAGATTGGGCATTTTCAGCGTCGAGGCCAATGCCAACAAGACCGCCGACATGTTGCGCAAGGATGGCATCCTGCCTGTCGTCAGGAAATCTTCGCTGAACGGTAAGGCGTACTGGCGCGTGCTGGCAGGCCCTGCCGCAAATGCGACCGACCGTTCGGCAATGCTGGCCAAGAGTCAAGGCGCTTGGCTTTGCCGATGCCTATGCTGTGACCAACTAACGGAGCGCTGCCCAGACCATGCGAACCCTGATGACACCACCTCGCCGCCCTGCTGGCACTTGTGCTTATGGCGCTCAGCTCCGGTGCAGGCGTTTGATACCCAGGCACGGGCCGCCTTCGTCTACGACGTGACAACGCGCACGATCCTGATGGAAAAGGACGCCGACGTACCGATCCCGCCCGCCTCGATGTCCAAGCTGATGACACTGAACATGCTGTTCGAGGCACTGCACGATGGCCGGGTGACGATGGAAACGCAGTTCGGCGTCTCGTCCAGGGCCAAGAACATGGGCGGGTCGACCATGTTCCTCAATGAGAATGACCGCCCCACGGTCGAAGAGTTGATCCAGGGCATTATCGTGCTATCCGGCAACGATGCCTGCGTCGTGGTAGCCGAGGGTCTGGCAGGCAGCGAGGATGCCTTCGCTCGCCTGATGAACGACCGTGCGGCAGCGCTTGGCATGACCGGTTCGACCTTTGCCAATGCCAGTGGCTGGCCGAACCCGAACCACCGGATGAGCGTGCATGATCTGGGCATGCTGGCGGTCCGGCTGATCACCGAGTTTCCCGAGTATTACGGCTACTTCGGACAGACAGAGTACCGGTACGACGACCGCGCGCCCGACAATCGGTTCAATCGCAATCCCCTTCTGCACCTCGGCATCGGCGCCGACGGCCTGAAGACCGGCCACACGTCAGAGGCGGGTTACGGCATCGTTGGCTCGGCCACGCAAGGCACTCGCCGGATCGTCTTCGTGATCTCCGGCCTCACTTCGGAAAAGGAGCGTGCTGAGGAATCCGAGCGCATCGTCAACTGGGCGTTTCGCCAGTTTGTCCAGAAGAACGGTGATCAAGAAGGGCGAGGAGGTCGCCCGCGCCGATGTCTGGATGGGCGACCACCAGGAAATCGGCCTCGTCACCGCGGACGACGTATCGCTTTTGCTGCCTGCGCTGGAGCGCGAGGCGCTGTCGGCCGAGATCGTCTATCGCGGTCCGATCGAGGCGCCGATCACGACCGGACAGGAAGTCGCCGATCTCGTGGTAACGCTGAAGGATCTGCCGCCCGCCCACGTGCCGTCTGGTGTCTGACCGCGATGTAGCTCGGGGCGGCTTCCTGCCGCGCTTGCGGTCTGCCGCACTGGTCTTGTTTCGTCAGGTCGTCGGCGAGGCAAAAGCCCTTAACTGATGCCCAAAGGCCTGTTCATTACGTTCGAGGGCATCGACGGCTCTGGCAAATCCACGCAGGCCAAGGTGCTGGCCGACCGCCTGCGCGCAGGTGGTCATGACGTGGTGTTGACCCGCGAGCCGGGCGGTTCATCGGGGGCTGAAGAAATTCGCGCATTGGTTCTTCAAGGCGACCCCGACCGTTGGTCGGCAGAAACCGAAATCCTGTTGTTCACCGCCGCCCGCCGCGACCACTTGGAAAAGACGATCCAGCCCGCGCTTGAAGCCGGAAAAATCGTGATCTGTGACCGTTTCGCAGACTCGACCCGCCTTTATCAGGGCATCTCGCGCGGCGATCTGCGCAGCACGGTCGACAAGCTGCACACACTGATGATCGGGCGCGAACCGGATTTGACCTTCGTCATCGACATGGACCCGGCCAAGGGTCTGGCTCGTGCCCTGTCGCGCCAGACTGCGGACGAACGCTTCGAAGGTTTCGGCGAGGATCTGCAGACAAAAGATGCGCACTGGCTTCCTCGACCTTGCCCGCGAATACGCCGACCGCTGCGTCGTGATCGATGGCGACCGTTCCGTCGACGCCGTCGCGGACGAGGTCGAAGCCATCGCCACAGCCCGGCTGGCTGTCGCAGCCCGATCGGCATGAGCACCGACGAAACGCCCCCGGAACCTGATCGCGTTGAAGGCGCGCCGCATCCACGCGAAACCCTTTCCCTGATCGGCCAGTCACACGCCGAGGCCGCCTTTCTCGAGGCTTATAACGCGCACCGCCTGCATCACGGCTGGCTCATCACCGGCCCGCGCGGCGTCGGCAAGGCCACCCTTGCCTGGCGCATCGCGCGGTTCCTGCTGGCCGAACCGACACTGGGTGGCGGTATGTTTGGTGAGGCCCAGCCCGCCGCAACCAGCCTCGACATCCCTGCCGATCATCCGATGACCCGCCGCGTCACGGCGCTGTCCGAACCGCGGCTCTACCTAGTCCGCCGTTCGTGGGACCAGAAGACCAACCGCCTGCGACAAGAAATTGGCGTCGAAGAGATCCGCAAGCTCAAGTCTTTCTTCAATCTTTCCGCCACGGATGGCGGACGGCGTGTTGTTATTGTAGATTCCGCCGATGAAATGACTGTCAGCGCGGCAAACGCGCTGCTCAAGCTACTGGAAGAGCCGCCCGACGATGCCACGATCCTGCTCGTCAGCCACCAACCCTCGCGCCTGCTGCCCACGATCCGCAGCAGGTGCCGAGAACTTCGTTGCGCCACACTGGGCCCCGAAGATATGGCCCGCGCCATGACTGAGGCAGGCTCTGATTCCGGTGCCGCTGCGGCCGCCCTCTCAGAACTCTCCGGCGGTTCGGTCGGTGAAGCCGTGCGCCTGACCAATCTCGACGGCATGCAGGCCTACAGTCGAGATCGTCAGCGCTTTTCGCCACCCTGCCCCGGCTCGACCGACCCAAGGCGCTGAGCCTCGCCGAAAGCGCCGTCGGCCGCGCCGAACGAACCCCGTTTCGACCTGATCCTGCGGCTGATGGATCTCTTCCTTGCACGTACGGCCCGCACCGGCGTCAGCGGTCCGCCCATCGTCGAGGCGGCGCCCGGCGAGGCAGACCTGATGCTCCGTCTCGCGCCCAGCCCAGCCTCCGGGCGGCAATGGGCGGAATTGCAACAGACCCTTGGCGCCCGCGCCCGCCACGGCAAGGCGGTCAACCTTGACCCTGCCGCGCTGATCCTTGATATGGTCTTCAAGATCGATGAACTGGCGGCGAAACCAGCCGTCCGCTAAAGCGCTTTCCGCCAGACGCGAATGACCATTTCAGAGGCCGGATGCCCGACACGCCCGAGATCACCGACAGCCATTGCCATCTCGACTTCCCCGATTTCGCGGAAGAACTGCCTGCGGTGATCAAGCGCGCCGTCGCCGCAGGCGTCACCCGCATGGTCAGCGATCTGCACGCGCCTGCGGCTTGAACCGCAAGTCCGTGCTATCGCCGAAACCTATGCGCCGGTCTTTTACGCCGCCGGCACCCACCCGATGAGCGCCGGCCGACGAACCACTTGCCACCGTCGCAGACCTGATGACGCTGGCCAAGCACCCCAAATTCGTCGGCATCGGGGAAACCGGTCTCGACTATCACTACACCGCCGAAAGCAAGGACATTCAGCAAGAAAGCCTGCGCATTCATATCGAGGCCGCGCGCCAGACCGGCCTTGCCGCTCGATCATCCACGCCCGCGCTGCCGACAAGGACATGGCGCACATCCTGACCGAAGAATATCGCGCCGCACCCTATACTTGCGTCATGCACTGCTTTTCCTCCGGCGCGGCGCTGGCCGCAAGCCGCGCTTGGACCTCGGCTTTTACCTGTCGATGTCCGGCATCGCTGCATTCCCGAAATCTCAGGACCTGCGCGACATCTTCGCCGCAGCACCGCTGGACCGGATACTTGTCGAAACCGACGCCCCCTACCTTGCCCCGCCACCGCATCGAGGCCGCCGCAACGAACCGGCCTACACGACCCATACCGCACGCAAAGGGGCCGAGATCTTCGGACATCGACTACGCCAATTTCGCAGCGCAGACACAGATCAACTTCGACCGCCTCTTCGCCAAGGCCGCCGCCTGGAAGGCACCCGCCTGATGGCCATGCTCGCGTTCACCATCCTTGGCTGCGGCTCATCGGGCGGGGTGCCCCGTGTCGGCGGCCATTGGGGCGCAATGCGACCCCGACAACCCCAAGAATACCCGCCGCCGTTGCTCATTGCTGATCCAACGCACCGATAGCGCTGGCGTCACCCGTGTGCTGATCGACACCGCGCCCGACCTGCGCGCCCAGCTTCTGGACGCCGGGATCGGAGAGCTGGACGCAGTCGTCTACACCCACGCCCATGCCGACCACGTGCACGGCATCGACGATCTGCGCATGGTGGTCTTCAACACCGGCAAGCGCCTGCCCGTCTGGGCCGACGGTGCGACGCAGGACGCGCTGCTGTCGCGCTTCGGTTATGTCTTCGTGCAGCCCAAAGGCAGTTCCTACCCGCCGATCCTGGATCTCAACACCATCGAAGGGGAGGTACGGATCGACGGCGCTGGCGGAGACGATCACCCTGATCCCGTTCGAAGTGCGGCACGGCTCAATCCACTCGCTTGGCTTTCGCATCAACAACGTCGCCTATCTGCCTGATGTCTCTGACATTCCCGATGCGACGTGGAACGCACTCAGGGGCCTCGACTGCTGGATCCTAGACGCGCTGCGTCGGAAACCGCATCCGACGCACGCACATCTGGCAAAGTCGCTGGACTGGATCGCCCGCGCTGCACCAAAACGGGCCGTTCTTACGAATATGCACAACGACCTCGACTACGCGACTATCGAGGCAGAAACGCCACCCCACGTGACCCCTGCCTACGACGGCATGACCCTGACCTACGAGGTCTGACGTGAGCGCCCTGATCGACGTCATCCTGCCGGTCTTCCTGGTGATCGGCTTTGGATACGTCGCGGCTTGGCGCGGGCTGTTCAGCGACAGCGCCGTTGATGGCGTCATGCGTTTCGCGCAGAATTTCGCGGTGCCCTGCCTGCTGTTCACAGCGATTTCGCGCATCGATTTCGCTGCGGATTTCAGCCTGCCGCTGATGTTCAGCTTCTACATCGGCGCGTTTGCGGGGTTCGCTGTCGGTTTTCTTGGCGGTCGTTATCTCTTTAACCGTCCGATCGAGGATTGCATCTCGTTCGGCTTCGTCGGCCTGTTTTCAAACTCACTGCTTTTGGGGCTGCCAATCACGGAACGGGCCTATGGCACTGCCGCGCTGACCGGCAACTACACGATCATCTCCATTCACGCGCCAATGCTGTACGCCTTTGGCATCGTCCTGATGGAAACAGCACGATCGCGCGGCTCGGGTCTTGGTATCGCGCTGTTGCTCCGGGTGCTGAAATCGATCTTTACCAATCCGCTGGTGATCGGGATCCTGCTGGGATTCATCGTGAATTTTGGCCATATCCCGATGCCCGGCCCCCTTACCGCGGCCGTCGACATGATGGTCCGCGCAGCCCTACCCGCGGCGCTATTCGGGCTGGGCGGGGTCCTGCTTCGCTACAAGCCAGAGGGCGACATGAAGGCTATTGCCTTTGTCTGCGCAGTTTCGCTGATCGTGCATCCCGCGATTACCTATGGTCTTGGGATATATGTCTTTGCGTTGGATCAGGCGAACCTGCGATCAGCCGTTATGACCGCCTCGATGGCACCGGGGGTAAACACCTATCTCTTTGCGAACATGTACGGTGCCGGTCGCCGGGTTGCGGCGTCTTCGGTTCTAATCGGCACCGCTCTCTCGATTTTCACAATTTGGGTCTGGCTGGCGATCCTGCCTTAACCCGGTGAGAGGCCCCTCAACCGTTCTGACCGACGACGCAAGAGTTCCATCGTCGCCAGCAGCAGAACCGAGATGATCACAAGGATCGTCGCCACCGACAGGATCGCCGGGCTGATCTGCTCGCGGATACCGTTCCACATCTGCCGCGGAATTGTCTGCTGATCATGCGCAGCCACGAACAGCACCACGACGACCTCGTCGAACGAGGTGACGAAGGCGAACAGCGCGCCCGAAATTACACCCGGCAGGATCAGCGGCATGGTGATCTTGCGGAAAGTCGTCGTCGCATTGGCGCCGAGCGAGGCCGATGCGCGCGTCAGGCTATGATCGAAGCCCACAAGCGTCGCGGTCACGGTGATGATGACGAACGGAATGCCCAAGCGTGGCATGGGCCAGAATGATCCCGACATAGGTCCCAGCCAGACCGGTCTTCGAATAGAAAGAAGAACAGCCCCGTCGCGGTGATGATGATCGGCACGATCATCGGCGAGATCAGAATCGCCATGATCGCCCGCCGATACGGCATTTCGGGCCGCGACAGGCCAAGGGCGGCCAGGGTGCCAAGGGCGGCCGCCAGGATCGTGGCGAAGAAGCCGATGATGACCGAGTTCTTGGCCGCATTGACCCAGGCCGCGTTGTTCCAGACATCCGACCACCAAGAACTATCGCGCGGCGCGTCCGGGGCGGTCATCCCGAAGGTCAGCAAAAGGTCGTACCAGCGGGTCGAATAAGCCCGTCGGGATCGAAGCTCAGCATCTTCTGGGTGAAGGTGAAATAGGGCTCTGCGTTGAACGACAGCGGGATCACGATCAGGATCGGCGCGATCAGGAACAGGAAGATCAGCGCGCAGATCACCAGGTAGGTGTAGTACCAGACACGTTCGAGGGTCGATGCGTGTTTCGGCAGAGCCATGTTCTATCCCAGCTTCAGGTTGTCGATGCCGATCAGTCGGTCATAGAGCCAGTAGAGCACCAGCACGCCGCCCAGCAGCAGTGCGGCCAAGCGGCCGCGGCCAGCGACCAGTTCAGCGATTTTTGCATGTGAAAGGCGATCAGGTTCGAGATCAGCTGTCCGTCCGAACCGCCAACAAGCGCCGGCGTGATGTAATAGCCGACCGCCAGAATGAAGACGAGCAGCGCGCCCGCACCGATCCCGGGGACTGTCTGCGGCAGGTAGATGCGACGGAAGGCGGTCCAGCTGGTCGCCCCCAGCGACCGCGCGGCGCGGACATAGCTCGGGTTGATCGGCCGCATCACCGAGTAGAGCGGCAGCACCGTGAACGGCAGCAGGATATGGGTCATCGCGATGATCGTGCCGGTCTGGTTGTAGATCATCTGCAACCGGCTCTGGTCGTCCAGACAAGCCGGTCGCGACCATCAGATCGTTGACCACGCCCTGGCTTTGCAGCAGCACGATCCAGGATGTCGTCCGGACCAGCAGCGAGGTCCAGAACGGCAACAGAACGAGGATCATCAGAAGGTTCGAATAGCGCAGCGGCAGCGTCGCCAGCAGATGCGCGATCGGAAAGCCCAGGATCAGCGTCGTCACGGTGATCAGCACCGACAGGATCAGCGTGCGTCCAAAAAGCTTGACATAGACCGCACGGTTTTCATCGACCGAGACGATCTTGCCGTTCTCATCGCGCCCCAAGTCCAGCGCCGCCAGATAGAAATTCAGCGTATAGGCCGAGGACGCGCCCGCGCATCGCCTGCCACAAGGCCGGGTCGCCCCATTCGTCGTCAGCGTCCAGCACGGCCTCCTTGTAGGGCGGCTCCAGCTTCTCGGCCTTGCGCGCCGTCGTCGTGAACAGCGATCGCGCGCCGGAGTAGTCGTAGTTGACGCGGGTTCCGGCTTCGCCTTGGCGTCTTTTCCTCGCGCATCTGGCGCAGGTCCATGACCAGCGCCTCGATAGGCGGCCTCGTCGGGTTCGGTGCCGGGCGGATTCTCGTCGAACCAGGCCGACAGGTTCGGTGCGGCATCTGCGAGAATGAAGGGTTGTGGACCGAGCGGAACAGCATCTGCCCGATCGGCGCCACGAACGTCACAAGGATGAACAGCAAAAGCGGCAGCACCAGCCAGAAGGCCCGGCGCTTTGCGCGGGCCTCGGCGGCGGCCAAGCGCCTCCTTCAGCGGCTTGCCGTCGACGGTGGTAAGCAGCTTCGCTCATGCGGTGCCCTCGATGATCACGATGTCGCTGTCGGAATTGGCGCGGCGGATATCGGCGGCACGCTGATAATCGGGCGAGTTGATAACAGGCGAGGGCCGTGTCATAGTCGGGAAACTCAACCACGACATGGCGGTCCTTCTGCGGTGTCTCTGGCGTCTCGTTGCGCCCGCCCCGCACGATGAACTTGCCGCCGAACCGCTCCACGACCGGTGTGTCGAGGCGGATATACTCAGCATACTCCTCCGCGTTCTTCACGGTGACATGCACGATCCAGTAGCCCTTTGGCATTCTCGCCCCCCAAATGAGTGATGCGGCGCAGGGATATCCCCGCGCCGCTTCGTAGTCTTAGTTGGCGAGCCAGGCGTTGAAGCGCTCGTTCAGCTCGGTGTCGCGGTCGGCCCAGAACTCGAAGTTGTTGACCAGCGCGTTCTTCAAGATTGGCTTCGGCTGTCGGCATATGCGGCGCCATCTCGGTCTTGCCGTCGGAATAGAGACCGACCAGCGCGCCCGAGGATTTGCGCGCCGGACCGTAGCTGATCCAGCTGGCCTGATCTGCCAGAGCGCTGGGTGTCGGTCGCGAAGGTGATGTACTTCATCGCGTTTTCGAGGTTCGGCGCGCCTTTCGGGATCACGAAGAGGTCGAAGTCGAGGATCTGGCCGTCCCAGAGGATCTCGAAGGGCTGGCCCTCGCCCACGGCGGCGTTGAAGATCCGGCCGTTATAGGCGGTGGTCATCACGACTTCGCCATCGGCCAGCAGCTGCGGCGGCTGTGCGCCGGCTTCCCACCAGACAACACTGTCCTTGATGGTGTCGAGCTTGGCGAAGGCGCGGTCGACGCCTTCGTCGGTTTCCAGCACGTCATAGACTTCGTTGGCCGGAACGCCGTCGCGCCATCAGCGCCATTTCCAGGTTGATCTTGGCACCCTTGCGCAGACCGCGCTTGCCGGGGAAATCCGCGAGGTTGAAGAAGTCGTCGATCGAATCCGGTGCCGTCGCATTCGCTTCGGTGTTGTAGGACGACCGCGTCGACCAGACGATGCTGGCAACCGCGCAGTCGGTCAGCGCCCCCTCGATGAAGTCCTCGCTCGGCCGGCGTGCCGTCGGGTGCCGCTGGCAGCATCGAAGCGTCGATCTCTTCCAGAAGCCCTTCGTCGCAAAGGCGGATCGGCGTCGGAATACTCGACGTCCGCCACATCGATCGTGACGTTGCCCGCCTCGACCTGCGCCTTGATCGGGGTTGCCGGGTTGTCGGCATCGACCATGGTTACATTGATCGCCGGTCTCGGCGGCGAAAGGCTTGTTGTAGGCTTCATCCTGGGATTTGCCGTAGGCACCGCCCCAGGACATCACGGTGACTTCGCCTTCGGCGACCGCCGCAAAGGCAAAGCCGGTCAGGGCAGTTGTCAGGATAAGTGTCTTCTTCATCAGCTTTTATCTCCCTAGATGTTTTTGCTGTTCGGTTACACCGGGACCGTTCTCTGGCCGGAATCTCTTGTTATTTCAGGGGGTCGAGTGCTCTCGCATCCTCGACATCCCAGCTGACGCGGGTGGTGTCGCCTACCGCAAGCGGACCCTTGCCCGCGGCGTTCGGCACCTTGACCACGAATTCATCGTCGCCATGCACATTCAGGCGGCAACGAATATGGTCGCCCAGATAGATCAATTCCAGCACCTTGGCCTCTGTGGTGTTCGCGTCCTCGGCCGCACCGATGCGCACCCGTTCCGGGCGGATCGAGATCAGCGTTTCGCTGCCCACGTCACCGCATTTCACCGCCAGCGCCTGACAGGTTTCGCCATCGGCCAGTTTCACCGAAACCGTATCGCCCGATCGCGCCAGAACAGTGCCGGTCAGCTTGTTGTTCTCGCCGATGAACTGCGCGACGAAACTGTTGTCGGGGCGCTCGTAAAGGTCGTCGGGCGGGGCAAGTTGCTGGATGATGCCATCGTCGAACACCGCCACGCGGTCCGACATCGTCAGCGCCTCGGACTGGTCGTGGGTCACGTAGACGACGGTAATTCCAAGACTTTCGTGCAAGTGCTTGATCTCATACTGCATATGCTCGCGCAGCTGCTTGTCGAGCGCACCCAGCGGCTCGTCCATCAGCACCAGCATCGGATCGAAACACCAGCGCGCGCGCCAGCGCGATCCGCTGCTGCTGGCCGCCCGAAAGCTGCGCCGGCCGACGGTTGCCGAATGCCCCCATCTGCACCATGTCGAGCGCGCGCTTGACCTTGGCCTCGCGGTCGTTCTTGCCCATCCCGCGCACTTCCAGCGGGAACGCACAGGTTCTCGTTCACCGTCATATGCGGAAACAGCGCGTAGTTCTGAAACACCATACCGATGCCGCGCTTGTGCGGCGGGATGTTGTTGATCTCTTTGCCGCCCAGACGTATCTCGCCATGCGTCGCGGTCTCGAACCCGGCCAGCATCATCAGGCAGGTGGTCTTGCCAGAGCCCGAGGGCCCCAGCATCGTCAGAAACTCGCCTTTCGGCATCGCGAGGTTCAGGTCTTTGACGACCAGAACTTTCGCCATCATAGCTTTTCTGTACGCGATCAAACTCGACAAATGCCTCGTCGGATGAAGTGGCAGACAAAGCGATACTCCCCATTGTTCTTCTTGTGCGGGCCCTTTGGTGCCCAATTATTATCAGGCAGTGTCAGTGCCTCCCCGAGTGCCGACATAACCAAATACCAGCGATATTTTCAACTGATTGTTTGGGACAGTATGGCTCAGGGCAGAAACGTGAACGCTCAGACCTCCGCCTGCTGAAAAACGGCGCATCCTGTTCAATACGCGACCGGCCCACGAACAGACCGATCGCGCGGGGCCCATTACCCGTGGTTGATCATCACATGACGCACGAAGGTATAATCCTCCAGCGCATAGCCCGACATGTCCTTGCCGTAACCCGATTGCTTGATCCCGCCGTGCGGCATCTCGTTGACCAGCATGAAATGCGTGTTCACCCAGGTGCAGCCATAGCGCAGCCGCGCAGCCGTCGCCATCGCGCGGCCCACATCGCGGGTCCAGACACTTGAGGCGAGACCGTAATCGCTGTCATTGGCCCATTCGACCGCCTGATCGACATCCGAGAACGGCGTGACCGACACCACCGGACCGAAGACCTCGCGCCGCACGATCTCATCGCTTTGCTTGGCCCCTGCGACCACCGTAGGGCGGTAATAGAAGCCAGAGGTTCCCATCGTTTCGCCGCCAGTGGTAATCTCGATATGGTTCACCTCGCGCGCCCGCTCGACGAAGCTGGCAACCCGGTCGCGCTGGCGCAGGCTGATCAGGGGCCCGATCTCGTTCATGGTGTCATCCTCCAGCCCCAGTGCGATGTCCGACACGGCCGAGGTCAGATCGGCGACCAACTTGTCGTAAACCTTCTTGCCCGCATAGATCCGGCAGGCGGCGGTGCAGTCCTGCCCGGCGTTGTAATATCCGAACGCCCGCAACCCTTCGACTACCTGCGCAATATCGGCGTCGTCAAACACCACCACGGGGGCCTTGCCACCCAGTTCCAGATGCGTGCGCTTGACCGATTTCGACGCGGCATCCAGCATCTTCTTGCCGGTCGCAACGTCGCCCGTCAGGCTGATCATATCCACACCGGGGTGATTGATCAGGTAGCTGCCGACAGTCTCTCCCCGGCCCGGCAGGACGTTGACGACGCCCGCGGGCAGTTCCTCGGCCAGGATCTTTGCCATCTTCAGCGCGGTCAGCGGCGTCTGTTCGGACGGTTTGAACACTATCGCGTTGCCACCGCCAATGGCCGGGGCCAGCTTCCATGCCATCATCATCAGAGGATAATTCCAGGGCGCGATACTTGCCACCACCCCAACAGCATCGCGCCGGATCATCGAGGTCATGCCTTCCATGTATTCCCCCGCAATCGCGCCGTGCTGGTTACGCACCGCCCCCGCGAAGAACCGGTAGCAATCCACAATCGCCGGGATCTCGTCGTTCAACGCCGCGTTGATCGGCTTGCCGCAGTTCAGCGATTCGAGTGCGGCGAAGCCCTCGGCCTCGGCCTCTACACGGTCGGCAATCCGGTGCAGCGCCGCAGAACGTTCGGCCGGCGTGGTGCGCGACCAGCCATTAAACGCTTTGCGCGCGGCCGCGACCGCACGGTCAACCTGCTCGGTCGAGGCTTCCGGCACCTCGAGGATCAGCGATCCGTCACGCGGGTTCAGCACCTTTTCGGCGTGCTCGGCGCCTTTTTCGAACGCATCACCGATCAGAAGGCTGGTCTCTATCGTGTTGATCTTGGGAATATTCATCGCATTCTCCCTTTCATTTGCCGCCGCCTGCGGTCTCTTCGCCGCTGCGGGTCAGGTAATAGGCTGCAAGGATCGGCAGGAAGGTGGTCAGGAACACCACCATCGCCACCACATTGGTCACCGGGCGCTGACGCGGGCGCACCAGCTCGTTCAGCATCCAGATCGGCAGGGTCGATTGCTGGCCCGCCGTGAAGGTCGTCACGATCACCTCGTCAAAGGACAGCGCAAAGGCCAGCATTCCGCCTGCCAGCAGCGCCGAGCCAAGGTTCGGCAGCACCACATGGCGGAACGTTTGGAAGCCGTTTGCGCCAAGGTCGGTCGATGCCTCGATGACCGACCCGGACAGCCGCCGGAACCGCGCCACTGCGTTGTTGTAGACGATGACGATACAGAAGGTCGCGTGGCCCAGCACGATGGTCCATGTCGAAAACGGAATGTCCATGATCGCGAAGGCAGAGCGCAACGACATTCCCGTAATGATCCCCGGCAGGGCAATCGGCAGGATGACCAGCAGCGTGATCGTATCGCGTCCGAAGAACCGCGCCCGCGCCATCGCGGCCGCAACCAGCGTCCCGAGGATCAGCGCCAGCGCCGTCGATATCGCCGCAACCCGCAGCGACAGGAAAAGCGGTGGCCACACATCCTCTCGGTACCACGTCACCGCAAACCATTTCAGCGTCAGGCCGGGCGGCGGGAACTGATAGGTGCGTTCTTCCGTCGTGAAGGCGTAGAGGAAGATCAGAAGGATCGGCAGGTGCAGGAACAAAAGCCCGCCGAACGCTGCCAGTTTCAGTCCAAATGGGGCGCGGGCGTCAGAGCGCATCGAATGCCCCCAATCTGCGGGCGATGCCGAGATACACCAACATGATCAGGATCGGCACCACCGCAAAGGCAGCAGCCAGCGGCACGTTGCCTGCGGTGCCTTGCAGTGTGTAAACGGCCTGCCCCAGAAACAACCGCGACGATCCGACGATCTGCGGAATGATGTAATCCCCAAGCGTCAGCGAGAAGGTAAAGATCGACCCCGCGATGATCCCCGGCAAGGCCAATGGCAGGATCACCGTGCGGAAGGTCTGGCCTGCCGAGGCCCCCAGATCGGCCGAAGCTTCGATTAGCGAAGCCGGAACACGCTCCAGCGACGCCTGCATCGGCAGGATCATGAAGGGCATCCAGACGTACACGAAGACAAGGAAGGTGCCGATGTAGCTGGTGGACAGCGAATTGCCGCCGATCACCGGCAGCGCCAGAACCGCATTCAGCAGGTTACCCGCGCCGATGCCTTCGGCGGCCCAAGTGATGATGCCCTCTTTGGCAAGGATCAGCTTCCACGCGTAAACCTTGACCAGATAAGATGACCACAGCGGCAGCATGACCCCCAGATAGAATGCAGCCTTCCATCGCCCCTTGGCATATCGCGCGGCGAAATAGGCGATGGGAAAGCCGATCAGCGCGGAGGCCAGAGTTACCGCCGCCGCCATGCTGACAGTCCGGACGATGATGTCGAAGTTCGACGGCCGGAAAAGCTCCAGGTAGGTCTTGAGCGTGAACTTTTCGACGATCATGCCCGAGAATTCGTCGATGGAATAGAAACTCTGCACCAGAAGCGCGACCAGTGAGCCGATGTAGACGACGCCGAGCCAGAGCAGCGGCAACACCAAAAGCAGCACCAGCAACACCTTGGGCCGCCGCCAGAACACCGTGCTGAGGCGATCCAGCGGGCCTTCGGGTGCAAAGAAGACCGGGCCGCTCACCGCTCACCCTCCATCATGTGCAGCGCGTCCCTGTCCCAATTCAACGCAACTTCCGCGCCGACCTCGGGTAAAACCGTTCCCGGTGGGGCAAAGGCGGCCAACGCATGCCCGCCGACATCCACGGTCACCCGTGTGCCGGACCCCAGATAGCGCAGCGCCGTAACCTTGCCCTTGGCCGGGCCGGCATCGGCCAGCCTGATCGCCTCTGGCCGCAGGCTGGCCCATTTCTTCGGGCCACCGAACTGCGCCGTAACGTCGGGCGCCAACACATTGGAAGACCCTACAAAATCCGCAACGAAACGCGTCGCCGGAGCCTCATAGATCTCGGACGGCGTGCCGACCTGCGCCACCTTGCCCTCGTTGAAGACGGCCACCTTGTCGGCCATCGACAAAGCCTCGCCCTGATCGTGGGTGACAAAGACGAAGGTGATGCCCAGCCGCTTTTGCAGGTCTTTCAACTCGTCCTGCATCGCCTCGCGCAGTTTGAGGTCCAGCGCACCGAGCGGTTCGTCCAGCAACAGCACGCGCGGTTCGTTGACCAATGCCCGCGCCAAAGCCACGCGCTGCCGCTGGCCGCCGGACAGTTCGGCGGGTTTGCGAGTTCCGTAGCCCTCCAGATGCACCAGTTCGAGCATCTCGTCCGCCTTGGCGCGCCGGGTGCGCTTGTCGATACCACGCACCATCAGCCCGTAGGCAACGTTGTCGCTAACCGACAGATGCGGGAACAGCGCATAGTCCTGAAACACCGTATTCACATTGCGCCGGTTCGGTGGCACCCCGCCGGCATCTTCGCCAAAAATCCGGATCGTTCCGGAACTGGGCGCCTCGAACCCCGAGATCAGCCGCAGACAGGTCGTCTTGCCCGACCCAGATGGCCCGAGCATTGCGAAAAACGAGCCCTCCTCAACCGCCAGATCAACGCCATCAACAGCGCGGACTTTTCCGAACAATCGGGACACGTTCAGGAATTCGACTGCAAGGGTCATAGGCAATATCCGGCTGGTCCCGATCCGGGACGGAAAGGCCCCGGCACCTTGGCCGGGACCGAAAAGCGTGTGGATCAGCGGCCGCCTATGACGCCGATGTAGTCCGACACCCAGCGGTAATAGGGCACGCAGGCGCCTTCGCCTTGGGAACAGTTGGACACCGGCGTGGTCCAGAACCGAATCCGCTCGAAATCGTCCAGACCATTCGCGGTGCAACCCTCAGCAGTCTGCATGCCCGATCCATCGGTACAGGCGGCGGTCACAACCGGGTTCGACCCGAACCAGACCGAGAGGTCGGATTGCAGGTTCGACGCCAGCGTATGCTCCATCCACAAGTAGGAACAGTTGGGGTTCGCGGCATCGACATGCATCATCGTGGTGTCGGCCCAGCCCGTCGCGCCTTCCTCGGGGATGGTCGAAGCCACCGGCTGGCCCTCGGATTTCAGGATGTTCACCTGGAATGGCCACGACCCCGAGGCGACGACGCCTTCGTTCTTGAAATCATCCATCTGGATGAAGGCGTCGTGCCAGTAGCGGCCGACCAGTTGCCGCTGCGCACGCAGCAGATCCAGCGCCGCCTTGTACTGGTCCTCGTTCAACTCGTAAGGCGAGGTGATACCCAGTTCCGGCTTGTGGAACATCAGGTATTGCGCCGCATCGGCGATATGGATCGGCCCGTCATAGGCCTGCACCCGGCCCTTGTTGGACTTGCCGTCGGGCAGGGTCTGCTCTTCAAACACCACAGACCAGCTTTTCGGCGCTTCAGGGAACACGTTTGTGTTGTACATCAGCACATTGGGGCCCCACTGGTAGGGCACGCCGTAATGCACGCCGTCGACTGTGAACCACGGCGCATCCTTGAGCCTTGGATCGACCTTGTTCCAAGACGGGATCAGATCAGTGTTGATCGGCTGCACCCGCTTGCCAGCCACCAGCCGCAGCGAGGCATCACCGGACGCCGTCACAAGGTCGAACCCGCCCTCGTTCATCAGTGCCACCATCTCATCCGAGGTATTGGCGGTCTTGATGTTGACCTTGCAGCCCGAGCTTTCCTCGAACTTGGTGACCCAGTCGAACGCCTTGTCGGTCTCGCCGCGTTCGACATAGCCCGGCCAAGCGACGATGTTGACCTGCCCCTCCGGTGCGCCAAGGCTTTGCACCTGTGCCAAGGCGGCGCCGCTTGCCGCAATCGACAGCGCAGTGGTCGTGATCAGAAGTCGGTTAAGCATGATGAAGTCTCCCTTTGAAAATGAATCCACCCGGCTACATCAGCCCAAGCTGCTTGTAGAAGCCCAAGGCGTCGTAATAATCGGCCTGATAAGTGATCTTATCGCCATCGACGCGGAACATCGACATCCCGTGAAACGAGAACGGTTTGCCGGTCGCCGCGGTTCCGTCCGCCCAGTCGCCGGTGTTGGTGCCCGAGAACACCCACTCAAAAGTAACGGCGTCATTGGCCACCACCGGCGCGCCTTCAATCGCCCAGACCGCATCCGGTGCGGCGTTCAGGAAAGCGTCGATGACCTGGGTTTTCGCGGCGTCGCGCCCTTCGACCGGTGTGCCGACCGAGGCATCGTAGTATCGCACGTCATCCGACATAAAGGCCGCTGCGGCAGCGCTGTCATGGGCGTTCCACGCCGCCAGATAGGACTGCACAACGGACAATGCATCACCGGCCCAGACAGCCGGTGTGGTTAGCAAAAGTGCTGCGGGAATCGCGGCAGCACGCGCAAAGCTTGCAACTGTAGTCCACATTCGAAATTTCCCCCAGGGACAGCTCTGCCCACACCCTTGCGCGCGGTCCGTCCGACGAAACACTGCCGCGACGCCTTATCGTTCGCAATATCAAAAACAAGAAACGTTGTATCGGTTTTTCCGATGGGTGCGCGCCTACCGCGTCGGCACCGCGCTTTGGGCCGACTTGATGAAATTCCGCGCCGCATCCGGCAGCGGCGCGCCCTTGCGCCAACAAAGCCCGACCTGCACGCTGGGAAGGTCACCCGAGACGTCGCGGATCTCGATCCGGTCGCCTTCCAGCGACCATGGCCGGTAAACCAGGCTGGGCAGCAGCGCCACCCCTGCGCCGGTGGCGACAAGGCTGCGCACCGCCTCGACGCTGCGGGTGCGGAACGCAATGTTCGGCTTGACGCGCATCGCGGACATCAGGCTTCGGGTGCTTTCCTCGATCTCGTCGACCGTCAGCATGATCAGAGGCTCTTTGGCCAGCTGGTCCAGCGCGATCACCTCAGCATCTGCAAGCGAGTGGCCAAGCGGCAACCACAACCGGTAGGGCGAGACCAGCAATGTCTCGACATGCATCGCGGACCGGTCCTTGATGGAAGACGTCAGCAGCACCGCAACGTCCAGTTCGCCGCCGATCAGCAGGTGCTGCAGATACTCGCCATTGTCCTCGATCGCCGACAGTTCCACCTGCGGATAGGCGCGCCGAAACCGCGACAGGATGTCAGACAGCACATAGCCCGCCACCAGCGAGGTGACACCAAGCGACAGGTTGCCCGGCACGCAGCCCGCCCTCGGCCCGGAAGGCGCATTGCGCGCCGAAGAGACATCGCCAAGGATCTGGCTGGCATGGCGCAGGAACAGGCTGCCCTTGTGGGTGATCTCCAGCCCGCGCGCCCGGCGTTCGAACAGGGTGACGCCCAGATCCTCCTCCAGCCCGCGGATCGCCTCGGTCACCGAGGATTGTGAGATCGAAAGCGCCCGCGCAGCGCCCGAAATACTGCCCTGCATCGGCCGCGGCGACAAAGAACTGCAACTGGCGCAAGGTGAAGGCCATTCAGAGCACCCTTCCCTGCATTCTGATGAACTGTACTGCCACGTCGCCCCCAAACCGTTAAGCCATTTGTAGCCGCTGATCTGCCCGGCGCAATCGCTGTGAGACTTGAGGTTGACGCAAATCAACGGCAGCGCCCGCGCATGTTGATACGCTTCTCGTGCGATTTCTGGCACCTAGAAGGACATGACAATGCACAGGCGGCTCTTCCTTTTGGCCTCGCTTGCCGCGGTCGGCGTGCTCGCCGTCGGCGGCGGCATATATCGCGCATTTTCACGCGACATCACACGCGAGCAGGCAAGGATCGGCAGTGGCAGCGACCTCTTCCAAAGTCGTTTCGGAACGACGGAATATGCCGTCGCCGGGCCGGGCGACGGCCCTCCCGTGATCATGATCCACGGCACCGGCGGCGGTTTCGATCAGGGGCTGTCGATGTCCGGCCCGCTGATCGCCGCCGGTCACTGGGTCATCGCGCCGTCCCGGTTCGGCTACCTGCGGACAGACTTCCCGCAAGATCCGTCGTCTGAGAATCAGGCGGACGCAATCGTAGATCTGATGGATCATCTGGGCATCGACCGCGCCCCCGTCATCGGTGTTTCGGCCGGGGCGCTCTCTGCGATCCAGGTCGCGATCCGCCACCCAGACCGTTGCGCGGCCCTGATCGCATTGGTTCCGGCAACGTTCGTGCCCGACCGCGCGCCGCCCCGGCCCGATGCCTTGGGCGCGGCGATCATGGAATACGCGCTGCAATCGGATTTCCTGTTCTGGGCCGGCATAAAAACGGCCGAGGACACGATGATCCAGACCTTGCTGGCGACAGACCCGGCACTTGTCCATCAGGCCTCACTTGCCGAACAGGAACGCGCCCGCACCGTATTGCAGCAGATCCTGCCCATCAGTGCGCGCAGTCAAGGCCTGCTGAACGACGCCCGTCTGGCCGGCACTCCGGCAGAGATGGATCTCGTCGCGATCGAGGCACCAACACTCGCCATCTCCCTAGAGGACGACGGCTTCAAAACCTTCGAGGCCGCCCACCATATCGCACAGTCCGTGCCCGGCGCGAAGTTTGTCAGCTATCCGACCGGCGGCCACGTGTTCGTTGGCCACGAGGCCGAAGTCTTCCGTGAGATTGAGGCTTTTCTGGCCGGGCTGCCCGGCACTTGAAACCAGAGCCGTAAAACGCAACAGCGTCAGGCAGGCACGCAACATTTCGTCCGGTGCATCCCGCGGCCCACCTGGGCGGGCATTTGAATTTGAGAAAGCTTGGTGCGGTCGAGAAGAACTCGAACTTCCACGGGTGTTACCCCACAGCGACCTCAACGCTGCGCGTCTACCAATTCCGCCACGACCGCAAATCCTGACTTGGTGACGCGCTACATAGCGAAGGCATTTCGGGATGTGAAGCGGAAATTCATGCCTCGCGGATCACTCCGCCCCGAGCCTATCCCCGCGCCGCAACCTGCCGCGCGAGGGGGTAGTCCATGGCTTACTGATCGACCGCAAAGACCGGAAGGGGTGCGGCCTCGTTCTGCTGCGCACCGCCAGTCTCAAGCGCAGTGTTGCCCGTCAGCGTGAACGCCGCCTTCCGGATCAGATCATTCCGCTCGGGCTGACCCGGCGCAAACACCGCCTCTGCGCCGTTTGAAACCGCGTCCAGCCCCATCTCGTACCACGCCAGCGCTAGATCGGGGCGTCGACTGGCCCCGAAACCCTGTGCCAGATGATGCCCCATCAACTCGCCATAGGCGCCCTCGCCCAATACCGTGAGCAGCAGTGCCGAGCCGATCGCCACATCCAGATTGTCGGTGCGATAGCCGACCGAAAGGCAGATCTTGGCGGTCCCTGAAAGTTGCGCCGGCGACATGCCGCTTTTCAGCACGAAGCCACCCACATCCTTCAGCACCTCGTCTTGCGGCTTCAGCGAGAGCGCGGCCACATAGTCCTTCATCGCCGGTCCAAAGCCCGCGCATTGCTGCGCAATCTGCTGCGGTGTGAATCCCTGCACCTTGCCGGCCAGTTCTTCGCCCTTGGCGATGGCATAGGTCCGCGCCAGGCAGAACTGTTCGTTCAGCGCGAAACCGGCATCATTCATCGACGCCAGCGTGGTGAACCCGCCATTGCTGTTGGTCAGCAGGCTGACCGTGTTGCAGTGCGACGCCAGCGACAGCTGCTCACCGCCACCCATGAAGTTCGGCAACGCCGGTTCGGCAACCGCGGCCTCCTCGGTCACTGCCGGCGCGACAGGCGCAGCCTCTGGCGCCACGACCACAATACTTGGGGTCGCCTGTGGTGCAGCAACGCCCGCCATTTCATCGCGATACGCCGTCAGCAGCCCCTTCGGCCCCATCGGATTTGCCGCGATCTGCTGGTTCGTCACCGGCCCGCCTGCCAGCGCTCGCCGGTACGAGGTCAGCAAAAAGCCCTTCTCGTAATCCGTCAACTGCCCGGTCGAGGGGTAGCCCATATGGATCTGATACGACGCGATCGCGATTTGCGAATTGCGGCCCAGCACCCCGTCCGGCGTCCCTGCCGGAAAGCCGAAGTAGTTCAGCGCCATCTGCGTCTCGCGCCGTTCCGCGCGCTCTGCACTCGACACGCCGGTCGAGCGATAAACGGTCTTGGTGCGGGTCTGGGTCCGGTTCTTGTTGGCCTCGTTGACGATCACGCCACCGATGACACCGCCGACGATACCGCCCAACAAATCGCCGCCATCCGCCGCCGCACGCATCACCGGCGTCACGGCCAGGCCAAAAGCCAAAGAGATCATTGTCAATCGCTTGGAAATCATGGCATCCCTCCAGAGTATAATTTCAGGTCAAATATCGGATAAGTCTATCATGAGACCGGCCTTCGGCGAATACCTTTTTAGCCGGTTTACCGCGTTCCGCACGGCAGCGCGCCGCGAGAACCTATGAGCGCCGTCGAATGGCGCATCACCGACGGGCTGACCGGTTACGAAGATGCCGTCGGCGTGATGGAGGCCCGCGTCGCCGACATCTCGGCCGGTCGCGCGCCCGAACTTGTGTGGCTGGTCGAGCATCCGCCGCTTTATACCGCGGGCACCAGTGCCGATCCCGCCGACCTGACCGATCCGAACCGTTTTCCCGTTCACGCCTCTAAGCGAGGCGGGCAATACACCTATCACGGTCCGGGCCAGCGCGTTGCCTACGCCATGCTGGACCTCAACACCCGTGGCCGCGACGTGCGGAAATTCGTTTGCTCGCTGGAAGACTGGGTGATCGCGACTCTGGCGGAGTTCAACGTGACCGGTGAACGTCGCGCGGGCCGCGTTGGGGTCTGGGTCGCGCGGCCGGACAAGCCGCCGCTGCCCGACGGAACCCCGCGCGAGGACAAGATCGCGGCGATCGGGGTGCGGCTGAGAAAATGGGTCAGCTTTCACGGCATCTCGATCAATGTCGATCCGGATCTGCGATCACTACGGCGGGATCGTGCCCTGCGGGATTTCGGGGCATGGGGTCACCAGCCTGGTCGATCTGGGGCTGCCGGTCACGATGGCGGACCTTGATCTGGCGCTGGCACGAAGCTTTGGGCAGGTCTTTGGCTAGGGTGCGCGCGTCCACATGTGGACACGAGCGCGATTCCCTTTTGAATCAAGGGGTTGGGATTTTCTGTTCAGAGATTGTTAAGAAACCTGAAGTGGCGCGCGGTGGGGATTGACGAGACAATGAGGCTTGGACGTTGGCTTGGACGTTGCGCGCGCGCGTCGCGTCATCGCCGTGCATCCGGGCGTCCGGTTCGGGTGCAACCCGCCCCGCCACCGGGCCCATTGCCCGCGAAAGCGCGGGCCGATGTCGGGCCGGGTGGAGGTGCGCAAGCCTGTCTTTGCGGCGGTGCGGGCGCGGAGGCCGGCCCTGCGCTGCCCCCTGCCGTGCTGAATCCTGCCTGATCGCCGCGCCGATCCTGCCTGCCTGCGACAAATCTCCGCTCGAATTCACCCGCAATGGCGCTATGATCCCTCCTCGAGACAAAAATCCAAAGGACGATCATGAAATACCTAATCCTCGCCGCAACCGCTCTGACACTGGCCAGCCCGGCATTCGCCACTGGAGACGCCGCCAAGGGCGAAAGCGATTTCAAGAAATGCAAAGCCTGCCACTCGATCGCCAGCGCCGACGAGGCCATCGTCAAGGGCGGCAAGACCGGGCCGAACCTTTACGGCATTATCGGCCGGGCGGCGGCAAGCGTCGAAGACTTCAAGTATGGCGCCTCTCTGATGCAGGCCGGCGAGGCCGGACTTGTCTGGGACGAGGAGAACATGGTGACATACCTCGCCGATCCCACCGCCTTCCTGAAGGAAGAAACCGGTGATTCCTCGGCCAAGTCGAAAATGACCTTCAAGCTGAAGAACGGCGAGGATGTGGTCGCTTATCTGGCCAGCTTTTCGCCGGACAGCCGGCGAAATCGCTCTGAGGAATCCGGAGATTCCGAAGAAGAAAACGACAGCTAGTCGTCGGCTGCGGCATAACGGAGTGTTGAGCCGCCTCGATTGATCCGCTAAACGGGGCGGGAAAGTCAGGCGGAACTCCCGCCGATCAGGGATGCGTCAGGAGAAAACAAGATGGCAGATGCAGCCGCGCACGGCCATGAACACCACGACGAGCGGAGCTTCTTCACCCGTTGGTTCATGTCCACCAACCACAAAGACATCGGTATCCTTTACCTGTTCACCGGCGGTCTTGTCGGCTTCGTCTCGGTAGCCTTCACGGTCTACATGCGGATGGAACTGATGAACCCGGGCGTGCAGTACATGTGCCTTGAGGGCGCGCGTCTGCTGCCGCTGCGGCGGCCAATGAGTGCACGCCGAACGGGCATCTGTGGAACGTGCTGATCACCGGCCACGGCATCCTGATGATGTTCTTCGTGGTGATCCCGGCGCTTTTCGGCGGTTTTGGCAACTATTTCATGCCCTTGCACATCGGCGCGCCGGACATGGCGTTCCCGCGGATGAACAACCTGTCCTACTGGATGTATGTCGCGGGCACCTCGCTGGCGGTCGCTCGGTGTTGTCGCCGGGCGGCAACGGCCAGCTTGGTTCGGGCGTCGGCTGGGTGCTTTACCCACCCCTGTCGACGCGTGAAGGCGGCATGTCGATGGACCTCGCGATCTTCGCCGTGCACCTCTCGGGCGCCTCGTCGATCCTTGGCGCGATCAACATGATCACCACCTTCCTGAACATGCGCGCACCGGGCATGACGCTGTTCAAGGTGCCGCTATTCGCCTGGTCGATCTTCGTGACCGCATGGCTGATCCTGTCTGTCCCTGCCGGTTCTGGCGGGTGCCATCACGATGCTGCTGACCGACCGCAACTTCGGCACCACCTTCTTCGATCCGGCAGGCGGCGGCGATCCGATCCTCTACCAGCATATCCTGTGGTTCTTCGGCCACCCCGAGGTCTACATCGTGATCCTGCCGGGCTTCGGCATCATCAGCCACGTCATCGCGACCTTCTCGAAGAAAGCCGGTCTTCGGCTACCTGCCGATGGTCTGGGCGCTGATCGGCATCGGCGCGCTCGGCTTCGTCGTCTGGGCGCACCACATGTACACCGTGGGCATGACCCTGACCCAGCAGAGCTATTTCATGCTGGCCACGATGGTGATCGCGGTGCCCACGGGCATCAAGATCTTCAGCTGGATCGCGACGATGTGGAAGGGCTCGGTCGAGTTCAAGACGCCGATGCTCTGGGCCTTCGGGTTCCTGTTCCTGTTCACCGTGGGCGGCGTGACCGGCATCGTGCTGAGCCAGGCAGGCGTCGACCGCGCCTATCACGACACCTATTACGTCGTGGCGCATTTCCACTATGTGATGTCGTCTGGGGCGGCCTTCTGCGATCTTTGCCGGCGATCTACTACTGGATCGGCAAGATGTCGGGCCGTCAGTATCCCGAATGGGCCGGCAAGCTGCATTTCTGGATGTTCTTCATCGGCACCAACCTGACCTTCTTCCCGCAGCACTTCCTGGGCCGTCAGGGCATGCCGCGCCGCTACATCGACTACCCGGAGGCCTTCGCCTACTGGAACTGGTGGTCCTCGCTCGGCGCGTTCCTGTCCTTCGCCTCGTTCCTGTTCTTCATCGGCGTCGTGTTCTACACGCTTCGCTACGGCAAGAAGGTGAACGCGAACAACTACTGGAACGAGTATGCCGACACGCTGGAATGGACCCTGCCCAGCCCGCCGCCGGAGCACACGTTCGAGACGCTGCCCAAGCAGTCGGAATGGGATCACGGCCACGCCCACTAAGGGGTCATGAATGCCCTTTGAATGGGATGACAATACCGAACGGGGCCCCGGTAAAATCCGGGGCCTTTTGCTTTGCGGCGGGCAGTGACCCGGCCGTGCGCGTCACCCTCTGGCCGCACCGCTCGCTGCCGCGCCGCGGCTTCGTCGCCTTCATCGGCATCACCTTCGCGATGCTGATGATCCCGCTGTTCTCGCTGCTTGGCACGCTGGCGCTCTGGGGTCTGCTGCCGTTCCTGCTGGGTGCGCTTGGCGCTGATGTGGTACTTTCTGGAACGCAGCTATGCCGACGGCGCCCTGACCGAGGTGCTGAGCCTGTGGTCTGACCGGATCGAGCTGATCCGCACCAACCCGCGCGGACGCCGCAACAGGACTGGCACGCCAACCCGCACTGGGTTCGGCTGGCGATGCGCGCCCGAAGGCGGGCCGGTGGAAAGCTACCTGACCCTCAAGGGAAACGGGCGCGAGGTCGAGCTTGGCGCCTTCCTTACGCCCGAGGAACGGGTCGATCTGCATGACATGCTGGGCCCGGGCGCTGGCGCGCCAGGTCTAGGCCACGGCGCGTCGGCGTTTGGGGCAGGTTTGCAGATGCCGCCAAGCGACGGCGGCGCTTGATGGTGCATCAACGAACCCAAAGGCCGGCTTGGCGGCACTTTGCCCGGGGCAACTCAGCGGAGATCGGTGATGACCGACACGGCAATACGCGCCCGCACGACATCAGGTTCCGTTTCGGGCGCTGGCAGCCGTTCTTTGTCATGGCCTTCGGATTGGCGTGGGGGATTTTCGCGGTGTTCATCTTTGCACCCGGCGTCGCGGCGCTTTTCGGAGAGGTCAGCGGCTCTCATCCGCTGTTCATCCTGGCGGTGTATGCGCCCGCGATTGCGGCCTTTGCCATCGTGCTTTTCCACGGCGGCCCGGCGGGGCTGCGGCGGTTCCTCTCACGGCTTTTGCTTTGGCGCTGCTCGCCGTGGCTGGTATGGCTTCCTGATCCTGGGCATCCCGTTGATCTATGTCCTCGGCTCGGCGGCCAAGGGAAACCTGCTGACGGGCGGTTTTCCGTCGTTCACGGCGGGGCAGCTCTTGGCCGCGATGGCTTTCATGCTGATCCTCGGGCCGGTGGAGGAGTTTGGCTGGCGCGGGCTTGCCCTGCCCTTGTTGCAGCGACGGCTGGCGCCGATCTGGGCCGGGCTGATCCTCGGGCTGATCTGGGGCGTCTGGCACCTGCCGGCGTTCTTTCTCAGCGGCACCCCGCAAAGCGCCTGGGGCTTCACCCCGTTCCTGATCGGCTCTGTCGCGGTCAGCGTGATCCTGACGCCGCTCTTCAACGCGTCACGCGGCAGCATCCTTCTGGCGGCGCTCTATCACTTCCAGCTGAACAACCCGCTCTGGCCCGACGCACAGCCTTATGACACGGTTTTCTTCGTGGCGGCCGCCGTCATCGTGGTCTGGCTCAATCGCGAAAGCGATGTTCAGCGGGTCGGGGGCTGTTACGCAAGTTATTCCATGAGAACCTGTGAAACCGGCGCGCGGCCACACAATTCTGCCATCCGATAAGGTCAGTGCTGGTATGAATGTCGGGATTTCAGTGGCTTGCCATTGCGTTGGGACGGGCTTGAAATGCACGGGCGGAGGGCTGGCATTCGATCGGCAGAAGAGAGGTTGGAGAAACACCCCTGAGAGCGTCAGGGACTCTGCTATCCCAGCCGGTCCTTGATCATCGGCCCGACTGTCCCGAAATCCATCTGTCCGGGGTATCGCGCCTTCAGGACACCCATGACTTTGCCCATGTCCCGGATCGAGGCTGCCTCGGTTTCCGCGATTGCCGCCTTGATCGCCGCTTCGGTCTCTTCCGCGCTTAGCTGGCGCGGCAGAAACTCCTCGATCACGCCGACTTCGTCGCGTTCCTTTTCGGCCAGCTCCAGCCGCCCGCCCTCTTCGTAGGCGCGCGCACTTTCATGCCGTTGCTTGACCATTTTTCCAAGGATCTTAAGGACTTCCGCGTCATCGACGCCGGTATCGCCGCCCTCGCCGCGCAGCGCGATGTCACGGTCCTTGATGGCGGCGTTGATCAGGCGAAGTGTCGACAGACGCTCGGCCTCTTTTGCCTTCATGGCGGCTTTCATGGCGTCGCTGATGCGGCTGCGAAGATCCATCGGTTTTCCTATCCCCAGGGCTTTTCCGAAGCCCCGAACATATCGCGGCGCGATAGCGCTGACAACAGCCGAATTTCAACCTAAGCTATTGTAATCGTTACGTAAGGCAAAATTCATCCCGGCCTTGACCCGCCCCCCCGCATTCCCTAGGTTCCGTCCAATTTAGCCCCGGGGAGTCGCGCCATGCCTGCCGCTGTCGTTACAGAAAAACCGACCGCCTGCCTGGCTCTGGCCGACGGCACCCTGTTTTACGGCAAGGGTTTCGGCGCCACTGGCCAGACCGTCGCGGAGCTTTGTTTCAACACCGCGATGACAGGCTATCAGGAGATCATGACCGACCCCTCCTATGCCGGTCAGGTCGTGACGTTCACCTTCCCGCATATCGGTAATGTCGGTGCCAATCCGGACGATGACGAAGCCGCCGATCCGGTTGCGGCCGGCATGGTCGTGAAATGGGATCCGACAGAGCCAAGCAACTGGCGGGCAAAGGAAAATCTGGCTGTCTGGCTGGCCCGGCGCGGCCGCATCGGCATCGGCGGGCTCGACACCCGCCGGCTGACCCGCGCGATCCGGCAGCAAGGCGCGCCGCATGTGGCGCTGGCCCATGACCCGGATGGAAACTTTGATATCGCGGCGCTGGTTGCCGCCGCCCGCGGCTTTTCGGGTCTGGTTGGCCTCGACCTTGCCAAAGAGGTTACCTGCGCCCAGTCCTATAGCTGGGACGAGATGAGATGGGCCTGGCCTGACGGTTATGCCAAACGCGCCACCAAGGGCCACCGTGTGGTCGCGATCGACTACGGCGCCAAGCGCAACATCCTGCGCTGCCTTGCCTCGGCCGGTTGCGACGTGACTGTGCTGCCTGCCACGGCAACCGCCGATGAGATCTTGGCTTATGATCCCGCGGGTGTGTTCCTGTCCAACGGTCCCGGCGATCCTGCCGCCACCGGGGCCTACGCGGTTCCGATGATCCGCGAGATTCTGGACAGGACCAAGCTGCCGGTCTTTGGAATTTGCCTTGGGCATCAAATGCTTGCGCTGGCGCTTGGCGCCAAGACGATCAAGATGAACCACGGCCATCACGGCGCCAATCATCCGGTCAAGGATCTGGACACCGGCAAGGTCGAGATCACCTCGATGAACCACGGCTTCACGGTGGACAGCCAGACCCTGCCCAGCGGCGTTCTTGAAACCCACATAAGCCTTTTCGACGGCTCGAACTGCGGCATCCGCGTGGCCGATCGCCCGGTGTTTTCCGTGCAGTACCACCCCGAGGCCAGCCCGGGCCCGCAGGACAGCTATTACTTGTTCGAGCGTTTCGTGGAAGCCATTGAAAAACAGGCCTGATTTCGGTTGCAGTTAACCCGGCATTAACCCCGGCGGGTGGAATGTTGCGGCTGTCTTGCAACATCTGGCCTGTCGATGAACACCCGAACCAATCCTGATCTGCTGTCACCGCTGCCGCTGGCGCCACTTGTGCTGTTGCCCAATGCTCAACCAAAGCCGCTGGGTCAGATCCTTACGGAGATCGGCGAATTGTCGGCCGGCGATCTGGTGAAGGCTCTGGCGATGTCGGCCCGTGAGGATGCCAAATTCGGTGACATTCTGGTGGCCAACAATATGGTCACGGATGCCGGTCTGTACCGAGGATTGTCGATCCAGTTCGGATGCGGGGTTGCTGACTTCGATGCGGTGCCGCCCGATGCCCGCCTGATCGACTTGATCGGCCCCGACCGGTGCCTGCGAGAGGGCGCCGTACCCTGGAAGCGGGTGGGCGGCGCAACCGTCATCGCCTCGAGCCGACCCCAGGATTTTGCCCGATTGCGCGCCTCGCTGCCCGAAGGGCTGGGCCATGTGATGCTTGCCGTCGCGCCGGAACGCACGATTCAGGCCGCACTTTTGCGCACCCGTCAGAAACGATTGGCAAACCGCGCCGAAACCCGGGTGGCGCCGCGCGAAAGCTGCCGCAACTGGCAGACATCGGCGATGGCCCGGTTTGCGCTTGCCGCCCTTGCTTTGCTGGTGACCGGGTTGATCTTGTCCGCGCAAACCACGTTCCTGATCCTATGCCTCTGGGCCTTGGCGGCGCTGGTTATGAACACTGCGCTGAAAGCGGCCGCTGCGTTTGCCACACTGCGTGCAAGCCGATGCGCGGACCCGATCTTCGTCTCTCGGCGCGAGCGTGGCAAGGCGCGACGATTGCCCACCGTTTCGATCATGGTGCCGCTCTTTCGCGAACGCGAGATTGCGGGCCGTCTGGTCATGCGGCTGGCCCGGCTTTCCTATCCCAAGGAGCTGCTGGATATCTGCCTGGTCGTGGAAGAGGACGATACCATCACCCAGGCCGCATTGAACGCCGCCTATCTGCCGCGGTGGATGCGTCAGATCGTGGTGCCGCGCGGCTTGCTCAAGACCAAACCGCGCGCGTTGAACTATGCGCTGGATTTCTGCCGGGGCTCGATTGTCGGCGTCTATGATGCCGAGGATGCGCCGGAACCCGATCAGATCCACAAGATCGTCCGGCGCTTCCATGATCGCGGCCCGGATCTGGCCTGCGTTCAGGGCATGCTCGATTTCTACAACCCCCGCGCCAACTGGCTGTCACGCTGTTTCACAATCGAATATGCAACCTGGTTCCGTGTTGTGCTGCCGGGTCTCGAGAAGCTGAATTTCGTCGTCCCGCTTGGCGGCACGACCCTGTTCTTTCGCCGCGACGTGCTGGAGGAACTGGGCGGCTGGGATGCGCATAATGTCACCGAAGACGCGGATCTTGGTGTCCGGCTGGCGCGCCACGGTTACCGGACTGAACTGATCGAAAGCGTCACCGAAGAAGAGGCCAATTGCCGGTTCTGGCCGTGGATCAAGCAGCGTTCGCGCTGGATCAAGGGATATGCGATCACTTGGGCGGTGCACATGCGCTCACCCCGGCAGCTTCTGGCAGAGCTTGGCCCCTGGCGGTTTCTCGGTGTGCAGCTTTTGTTTCTGGGCACCCTGTCGCAGTTCGTTCTGGCGCCGGTATTATGGACTTTCTGGGCCTTCCCGCTGGGTCTGCCGCATCCGCTGAACGGCGTTCTGACGAACCACAGCTTTGCGCTGCTGACCGGCATCTTCCTGCTGGCAGAGATTGTTTCGCTTGGCGTCGGCATTTTCGCCATCGCCAAGACCCGACACCGAAGGCTTTGGGCCTGGGTTCCCACGATGCATCTTTACTTTCCGCTGGCCGCTATCGCCGCTTACAAGGGGATTTGGGAGATGATCGTCAAGCCGTTCTACTGGGACAAGACCGCGCATGGCCACAGCGGGCGACACTCCCGGCGCCAAAAGACCAAGGCGCAACGCAATCTGGCCGCTAATCCGAGCCGATCTTGAGGCGGGTTTCGAAAGCGTGCGATATGTGGTCTTTCAGCGCCAGATAGGCGGCATCGCCATCCCCTGCCTCGATCGCCGAGACGATCCTGTCATGTTCGGCCAACGCCGCGGACCCGCGCCCTTCGACGGCCAAAGAGGTTGTGGCCAGCAGCGCCATCGACCGGTGCACAAGATCCAGTTGTTGCACCAGATAGCGGTTGTGCGATGCGAGATGAATTTGCTTGTGAAACCGTCTGTTGGCGCGCGCCAGTGCCTTTGGGTCATTCACGATTCTGCGGTCGTCCTCGACCATGGCGCGCAGCACCCGCACCTCTTCCGGTGCGGCATGGCGGGCGGCAAGACGTGCCGCCAGACCTTCCAGTTCGGTGCGCACGACGTAGAGTTCGGCCAGTTGGTTGTGGTCGAGCGACGCCACGATCAGGCTGCGTCCGTCGCGGGCAAGCATCGATTGGGTTTCGAGGCGCTGCAATGCCTCGCGGATCGGGGTGCGGGACACGCCGAACCGTTCGGCCAACTCGCTTTCGACCAGCCGGTCGCCGGGCCGGTAGATGCCGGTGTCGATCGCCTCGAGGATCAACTGATACGCATCCGTCTGGCCGCTTCTGGTCTCGGTCATGGTGGTCTCCCTGCCGCCCGACCGAACCCTAGTCGCCGCATTGCCCGGCAATCAAGCATTCGTTCCGGCCGAAATGCCGCAGCCCTGCCGGACGCTGTTCCAACGGCGGCCAATCGGCGCTAGTCTGCGGCGCATGGTAGCCACCGCATTCTCACATGTCCGGGCCTGGGTCTTTGACCTCGACAACACGCTTTACCCGCCCTCGGCGCGGTTGTTCGATCAGATCGAGGTTCGGATGACCGACTGGGTCATGGCCGCTCTTGGCGTCGGCAGGGATGAGGCCGACCGGCTGCGCACCCACTACTGGGCGACATATGGCACGACGCTTGCCGGGTTGATGACCGAGCACGGCGTTGATCCCGGCCCCTACCTGAGCGATGTCCATGAAATCGACATGGCGCATCTTGTCGCGGATGCGGAGCTGGCGGCGCGGATCAGCGCTTTGCCGGGCCGCAAGATCGTATACACGAACGGCTGCGCGCCCTATGCCGAACGCGTGCTGGCGGCGCGTGGCCTGACGGCGGTTTTCGATGCGGTTTACGGAGTGGAGCACGCCGGTTTCCGCCCCAAGCCCGAGCGCGCGGCGTTCGAGACGATCTTTGCCGCAGACGGCATCGACGCCGCGTCGGCAGCGATGTTCGAGGACGACCCAAGAAACCTCGCAGCACCGCACCAGATGGGCATGCGAACCGTTCATGTCGCACCGGTTGCCGAACCGGCAGCCCATATTCACCACCACACCGACGATCTGTCGGGCTTTCTGTCGGCCCTTGGCCGCAGCGCCGTGGCCGCCACATGACGCGTGAAAGCTGCGATATCCTGATTTCGGGTGGCGGCATAGCCGGCCTGGTGACGGCGGCGGCGCTTGGCCATGCCGGGTTTTCGGTGGTTCTGGTGGACCCCGCGCCGCCGGTCACGGACGGCGCCGATACGCAAGCGGATCTGCGATCAACGGCGTATCTTCGCCCCGCGCAGGCGCTGTTTTCCGAGATCGGGCTTTGGGATCAGCTTGCCCCGCATTCGGTTCCGCTGGAGGCGTTGCGGATTGTCGATATGGCGGGCGATCCGCCGGAGATTCGGGACGAGCGGGTATTTCGATCCGAGGAACTGGGCGAAGGGCCGTTTGGCTGGAATTTCCTCAACTGGCTGACGCGGCGCGAAATTCTGGCCGTGCTCAAGCGCCAGAGCGGGATCGACCTGCGCTTCGGCACCGGTTTTCGCGGGATGCTGACCCGCACAACCGGCGCGATCGTGACATTGACCGATGGCACGCGTGATCGACTGCCGGCTGGTCGTCGGCGCCGATGGCCGCGACTCGGCGGTCCGCGAGGCGGCCGGGATTGCCGCCCGAACAACCCGCTATGGCCAGAAATCGCTGGCCTTCACGGCAACGCACCCGATGCCGCATGACAACATCTCAACCGAAATCTACCACTATGGCGGTCCTTTCACGATGGTTCCGCTGGCCGATATCGACGGCCGCCCCGCCTCTGCCATCGTCTGGATGAACGCGGGGCCACGATCCGCAGAGTTGCTGGGGCTTGATCCGGCAGCCTTCAACGCCGAGATGACAGCGCGCTCGGGCGGTCTGTTCGGCCCACTGGAACTTGCCAGCCGGCGCGGCATATTTCCGATCATCACCCAACGCGCCGAGCGGCTGACCGCCGAGCGCACGGCGCTGGTGGCCGAGGCCGCGCATGTGTTGCCGCCGATCGGCGCGCAGGGGCTCAATACATCGCTGAACGATATCGCCGCGCTGATGCAGGCGGCCCGCGACCATCCCGGCGCCTTGGGTGAGCCGCAGATGCTGGCCGCCTATGCACGCGCCCGGCACACCGACATCGCGCGCCGCGCCGCGCCATCGATCTGTTCAACCGGATCACGCGGTCGGGCGATGTCGGGCTTCAGTCGCTGACGGATTGGCCGGACTGAAGGCGGTTCATGACATCGCACCGCTGCGCCGCAAGATCATGCAGGCCGGCATGGGTCCGCTCTAGGTCCGATACTGAGCGCGGGCGAAATCCCGGCTGCGGCGAGGTTTACCCGCTGCGCAAATACCTTGTCAAGCGCGGCTTCAAGCCGCGCGACACTGGCATCGACATCGTAGAGCTTGTCGAGACCGAACAGCCCCAGACGGAAGCTGCGATAGTCCGGCCCTTCGTCGCATTGCAGCGGCACGCCGGCGGCGATCTGCAACCCGAGGGCCGCAAATTTCTTGCCGTTCTGCACATCCGGATCCTGGTGTAGCAGACCACGACCCCCGGCGCGCCGAAGCCGTCGGCGGCAACCGATTTAAGGCCATATTCCGCCAGCAAGCGCGCGCACCCGGTTGCCCTGCTCCCACTGGGCGTCGCGCAATTTTTCAAAGCCGTAAGCCTGGTTTCATCCATCGTGTCGCGAAAGGCGCGCAAGGCATCGGTCGGCATGGTCGCGTGATAGGCATGACCGCCGGCCAGATAAGCCTCCATGATCGACAGCCATTTGCCCAGATCGACGGCGAAGCTGGTCGAGGTCGTGGCCTTCGCCGCGCGCCGTCGCCGCTTCGTTCATCATCACCAGCCCGGCCGAGGGCTGCGCCGACCAGCCCTTTTGCGGCGCTGAGATCAGCACATCGACGCCGGTGGATCTTCATATCGACCCAGGCACAGCCCGAGGCGATGCAATCCAGCACGAACAAGCCCGCCGACCTCATGAACCGCATCGGCAACCGCGCGCAGATAGTCGTCCGGCAGGATCATGCCCGATGAGGTTTCCACATGCGGCGCGAACACCACATCCGGCTGCTCGCTTCGCGATCCGCGCGACCACCTCTTCGATCGGCGGCCGGCGAAAACGGCGCGTCGACGGCGTTGCCCGTGCGCCGCGCCTTCATCACGATCTCTTCTGACGGGATCGAGCCCGCCTCGAAGATCTGGGTCCAGCGATAGGAAAACCAGCCGTTGCGGATAACCAGCGCCTTCTTGCCGGTGGCGAATTGCCGCGCGACCGCTTCCATCGCGTAGGTGCCGCCGCCCGGGCACGATCACCGCGGTGTCGGCGTTGTAGACCTCGCACAGCATCGCGTGGATATCGCGCATCACCGTCTGGAACGCCGCGCTCATGTGATTGAGCGAACGGTCGGTGAAAACCACCGAGAATTCCAGCAGGCCGTCGGGATCGATATCGGGGCGAAGGGCGGTCATGGGCAACCTCGTCGGGCAAGGGATTTCGCCAGACCTACAGGGCCTGCGCGCGAAGGCACTGCCACAGATGCCGCAATGAGTCAGCCCAGCGGTCCGGTCAGCCGTTCTTCGCTGAGCAGCACGTTGGCCTCGACATCGCCGACGCCGGGCAGCGTCATGATCCGGCGTCGCAGAACACGCTCGAAATCGGCCAGATCGCGGGCGACGACACGCAGGCGGTAGTCGTAAAGACCCAAGCACATGCTGGACTGTCTGCACTTCGGGGATGGCCGAAACCGCGCGTTCGAAATCATCCAGACTGACGCGGCCCTTGGTGGCGAGCTTGATGCCCAGAAAGACCGTGACGCCGAAGCCCAGTTTTTCGATGTCGAGATCGACCCGGCGGCCCGCGCAATATGCCCGCGTCGGTCAGCCGCTTGATGCGCCGCCATGTTGCGGGCTGCGACAGGCCGAGCGCGCCGCCCCAACTCCCCGGCCCCGGTGGTGGCGTCCTGGGCCAGTTCGCGCAGAATATGGCGGTCGATCTCGTCGAGTCTCGGTCATATCGGCACCGCCTCATCCGTCTTGATCGTCGCCACATGCATCAGCGCCTCGATATCGGCGATATGCGGCAGGGTCAGGATCTGGTTGCGGTAGATCTGCTGGTAGTGCTTCATGTCGCGCGCGATGACCGACAGGCGCACATCGACCCGGCCGAGGAAGGTCTGCAATTCGATCGCGTCGGGAACCTTGCGGGCGGCGGCCAGAAATTCATCGAAGGCCCGCGAATTGGTCTTGTCGAGCGTGATCCGAAGCGAAACCTCGACCGCATAGCCAAGCGCCTGCCAGTCGATGATCGCGCGCTGGCCTTTCAGGATGCCCTGCGCCGTCAGTTTTTCCAGCCGGCGGGCGGCGGTGACCGCCGTTGTACGGCTACGTTCGGCCAGTTCGGCCACCGGGATGGCGGGATCGTTCTGTAGGTTGCGAAGCAATCGGCGGTCGATATCGTCAAGCATGGAAATACGCATTCATTAGAGATTAGGCGAATGAATATATCACATATCGCTAAAATAATGTCCATTCCAACCCTCATCAATCGGCGACGATCCCTATGCTGCTGCGCAATTCAACTGCCATCTGAAAGGACTTCCGACATGCGCGTTTACTATGACCGCGATTGCGACATCAACCTGATCAAGGACAAGAAGGTCGCGATCCTTGGCTATGGCTCGCAGGGCCATGCCCATGCGCTGAACCTGCGCGATTCCGGCGCCAAGAACCTTGTCGTCGCCTTGCGCGAAGGCTCGCCGTCCGCCAAGAAGGCCGAAGGCGAGGGCCTGAAGGTCATGGGCATCGCCGAGGCCGCGAAATGGTGCGACCTGATCATGTTCACCATGCCCGACGAATTGCAGGCCGAAACCTACAGGAAATACGTGCATGACAACCTCAAGGACGGCTCGGCCATCGCCTTTGCCCACGGTCTGAACGTGCATTTCGGCCTGATCGAACCGAAGCCGGGCGTCGATGTCATCATGATGGCCCCCAAAGGCCCCGGCCACACGGTGCGCAGCGAGTATTCCAAGGGCGGCGGCGTGCCATGCCTTGTCGCGGTCGAGCAGGATGCGTCCGGCAAGGCGATGGAACTGGGTCTGTCCTATTGCTCTGCCATCGGTGGTGGGCGCTCTGGCATCATCGAGACCAACTTCCGTCAGGAATGCGAAACCGACCTGTTTCGGCGAGCAGGCCGTGCTGTGCGGCGGTCTGGTCGAGCTGATCCGGATGGGGTTCGAAACGCTGGTCGAGGCCGGGTACGAGCCGGAAATGGCGTATTTCGAATGCCTGCACGAGGTGAAGCTGATCGTCGACCTGATCTATGAAGGCGGCATCGCGAACATGAACTACTCGATCTCGAACACCGCCGAATATGGCGAATATGTTTCTGGCCCGCGGATCCTGCCCTATGCCGAGACCAAGGCGCGGATGAAAGAGGTTCTGACCGACATCCAGACCGGCAAGTTCGTGCGCGACTTCATGCTTGAAAACGCGGTCGGTCAGCCGATGTTCAAGGCGACGCGCCGCCTGAACGACGAGCATCAGATCGAGCAGGTCGGCGAGAAACTGCGCGCGATGATGCCCTGGATTTCCAAGGGCAAGATGGTCGACAAGGCGAAGAACTGAGCACCGCCAAATCCGAAGAAGGGCCCCCGTTTGCCGGGGGCCTTTTTTGATCATCCGGTCGGGGAGGTGCTGTTGCGGCGTCGAGATGGACGCCCTGAGGCGACTATTTCGAACAAAGTCGGAATTGCACAAACCAGGCATCGGCTGGGATGTGAAGCCGCGCAGCCCGCCAACTTAGCGCGAATGCCGCACTGATCGGAACCGTGAGGCGAACGCGCTATCTGCCGCCGTTTCAACCGCCGCGACGATCTGATTGACGGTTGCCGCCAATAGCGCCTCGTCCTCGCATTCCGCCATCACGCGGATCAGCGGTTCGGTGCCGGACTTCCGGATCAGCAGACGACCACAACCGTTCAACCGCGCCTCGGCATCGGCGATCACCGACGCGACAGCCGCCACCGCCAAAGGATCCTGCCCCGCGACATAGCGGACGTTTTTCAGCAATTGCGGAACGGTCTCGAAGCTTGCGTGTCAGGGTCGAGGCCGGCTGGCCGGTTTCGACCATCGCCGCCAGAAAATGCAGGCCCGCCATCAGGCCGTCGCCGGTGGTGGAAAAGTCCGTCATCACGATATGCCCGGACTGTTCGCCACCCAGGTTGAAGCCGCCCGCGCGCATCCGCTCGACCACATAGCGGTCGCCGACAGCGGTGCGTTCCAGTCGCAGGCCGCGGGCATGCAAGATGCCGTTCCAGCCCCAGGTTGGACATCACCGTCGCGACCAGCGTGCCGCCCTTCAGCCGATCCTGATCGGCCCATCGCCCGGCCATCAGCGCCATGATCTGATCACCGTCGGCGACTTGGCCGTTTTCATCGATGATCATCACCCGGTCGGCATCGCCATCAAGGCAAATGCCGACATGCGCGCCATGCGCGACCACGGTTTCGGCCGCCAGCGGGTGTTCGTCGAGCCGCATTTGTCGTTGATATTGAAACCGTTGGGCGACACGCCGACGGGAATGACATCGGCCCCCAGTTCCCACAGCACTTCGGGCGCGGTGCGATAGGCGGCACCGTTGGCGCAATCCACAACCACCTTCAGCCCATCCAGCCGCTGACCCGCGGGAAACGTCGATTTCACCCGCTCGATGTAGCGAAACCTGCCATCGTCGATCCGCTTGGCGCGCCCGATATTGGCGGCTGCGGCCGTGGGTTCAACGCCCGTCATCGACCAGGCGCTCGATCTCGGCTTCGGCCTCGTCGGACAGCTTGAAACCATCGGGGCCGAAGAACTTGATGCCGTTGTCGTGATGCGGGTTGTGGCTGGCCGAGATCATCACGCCGACATCGGCCCGCATCGAGGTGGTCAGCATTCCGACGGCGGGCGTCGGCACCGGACCAAGCAGAAACACGTGCATGCCCGTCGAGGTGAAACCGGCGGTCAGCGCGTTCTCGAACATGTAGCCCGACAGCCGCGTATCCTTGCCGATCACCACGCGGTGCGTCGCGGTCATCGTCCTGCCGGAAATAGCGACCCGCCGCCGCGCCAAGGCGCAAGGCCAGTTCGGCCGTCATCGGATGCGAATTCGCCGTGCCGCGCACCCCGTCGGTGCCGAAGAGCTTCTGTGCCATGTCTACTGCCCCGTGCCTGTCGCGGCCTGCCAAAGCGTCAGCGCCTGCCGTGTCTCGCCAATATCATGAACCCGGTGGATCTGCACCCCTTGCGCCGCCGCGGCAAGCGTCACGGCGATCGATCCGGGCATTCTGTCGGCGGCGTCCGGCGCATCCCGCGAGCGTGCCGATGAACCGCTTGCGCGACGCGCCCAGCACGATCGGACATCCGAGGCCGTGAAACAGGCTGAGGTTCGCGCAGCAGGGTCAGGTTGTGCTCGACCGTCTTGCCGAAACCGATGCCGGGATCAATGACGATCAGAGCCGCGGCGATGCCCTGGGCCTCGGCGAAGTCGATCCGCGCGGACAGATAGTCGTAGACATCCAGCAGCACGTTTTCGTAGCGCGGCGCTGTCTGCATCGTCTTGGGATCGCCTTGCGCATGCATCAGGCAGACCGGCAGCCCGGTTTCAGCCGCCAGCGCCGCCAGTGCGTGTGTCATGGGTCAGGGCCGAGACATCGTTGATCATGCGTAGCACCGGCCTTCAGCGCCGCATAAGCGACCTGCGCCTTGCGGGTGTCGATCGAGATCGGCAGATGGGTTTCGCGCGGATCGCAGCGATGACGGGCTCGGTTCGCGCGATCTCGGTCTGCCGGCACAAGCTCGGCGCCGGGCCGGGTCGATTCGCCGCCAATGTCGATGATATCCGCGCCCAGTGCCGCCATGTGGATCCGCCTGACCGAGTGCCGCGTCGGGGCCAGGAAGCGACCGCCGTCCGAAAAACTGTCGGGCGTGACGTTCAAGAATTCCCATCAGGCGCGGCTGGTCCAGCCTGACACCGGCGACGGTGCGCGGGCATGGTGATCCGTTGCAAGGATATCGGCGCGGAATGGCCTGTGCCGGCACGATCTGTGGTCGGTTCGCCGCGCTCGATCCGTTCGGCATGGGTGAACCATGCCCAGCCGCCGGCAATGAATGCAGCGTCGGCGGGGCGGTCGTGATCGGTCTGGGCAATGGGTCGGTAGTAAACGCTCATGGACAGGGCTATCGGCGAGTGGCTCTCGCTTGGCAAGTGTCAGAAGATCGTAGTCGCCTCTGACTGGCACCGATCGAACCGGAAGATTGTCGTCGTCGGCGGGGTGCGTGCCGATGCAGATCAATCGCTTGGCGTGCACCACATCCGCGAAGCCAGCCAACAGGGCGGCCGCGTCACGCGGCTGCGCCGAGGGGCCATCGACGGCATCAAGGACCATCTTCGACGGTGCCCAGACCGACATCTGCGCATTGCGCGCGGCCCAGTCAAGTTCTGTCCGGCTGCCCATCACGACACAGCGCCGGTCGCGCCCGGCAAGAACCCAGGCGTTTTGCTCGATCGCCAAAAGGTCTATCCGGCGCTGTGCGGCGGGCGCCGCGGATTGTGGCGCCGGGGCTATCGGCAGGTCCGACGCACAGGATCACCGGCGCACCAGTGGCCTGCAACTGGTCCAGCCAGCCTGACAGGTTGGTTGACTGAATTGCCGGGTTTGACAAGAAAACAACAACCGGATGCGGCGCGTCATCATGGTGGTGGTCGACGCTGGCCGGCACCTGCCCCTTGGTCCGCACAATCTCGACGCCCAGTGCGCCAGGGCCGCGGTCAAGCTTTTCGATCCGCACGAAAACACGCTCGGCCTGCGGTTCCGCCAGGATGCTTTGGGCAATCCGTTCGGCAAGCGTTTCCAGCAGGTTAAGGCGCTCTGCCGCCAACTCATGGCGGATCGCCTGGGTGATCGTGTCATAGGACAGGATACGGTCAACATCATCATCGACCGGGGCGGCAGTGGGCCGTACTTCGACAACGATGTTGAAATTCACCCGCTGGGTCTTGCCGCGTTCGGACTGAAATGCCCCGATCTCGACCTCGACCACATGATCGCGCAGCGAGATCCTGTCCAACGGGTCACGGCCCGCTGTTGCGGCGGCGCGGACCTCGGGATGGTCGAAGGCGGTGCTGACTTCAGTGCTCATACGTGGGGTCTAGCGCAGGACATGCGGAAGGGCCATTGCGAGTCTGCGGCATGAAGCGCGCCACTTGCGACGGATTGAGGTTAACCGTTGGAGGCCGTCCGCGTTGGCATACGGTAGAAATAGTGGACGCCGATCGTGGCTGTCCGCGAGAATTTTCGCGACCAGCGCGGGTTTACTGCGTTGGTATGGTAATGCGTTGCCCCTTCTGTCAGAGGCCGGGCGCACCGTCCAGCATCAGCCGCGCGACCTTGCCGACCCGCTTCCACGCAGCCTTTTCGTTGATGATTTCCTTGTTGCCGTCGCAATTATAGGTGAACTGGCACTGAAAGCGTTTGCCGGTTCCCTGATGGACAACGCCGCAAACCGAGTTTGGGAACCGCCGACTGGCGACGCGGTTGAGGATCACCTCTGCCACGGCGAACTGGCCTTTGACGCTTTCGCCGCGAGCTTCGAAGTACAGAGCCTCGGCCAGGCAATGCCATTCCTCGCCACCGGATGCCGCAGGCTGGCCAGACAGAAACTCTCGGCTGTAATTCAGCACCGGCGTCTTGACCGAGGCGCGGCTGGCTTTTGGCACCGTCTGCAACTGTTGCAACTTTTTCGGCGCCACGGAATTCATCGCGATGCGTTCCTGGCCCAGCAATTGGGTCAACTCACCGCCAGGCTCGATGCCGGGGTCGTTGGCCGTGCTGACCGCTACGTCGGCAGAGGCCGTTCCGGCAATCGCGAGAACTACCAAAAGGCAGACCACTTTTGTCAGCCGAAGCCGCATCGTACCCCCACAGATCAGATGCCGTCGGGCGAACCCAGTAGCGAACCCGAGTGGCAATTACGGCAAGATTGTGGCCGCGTCCACCCCAGCCGCGATTCGAGAGCAGATTAGCGGTATGCGTTTGGTAACTTGCAAGCACAATCTTAAGTTTAGTGCGAAATTCTTTGCTTTGGAATCAATACCCTAAGTGTTTCGCCGCTACGAAACGGGTTGTTTCAACGCAAGGTGGGCTGCGGCAAGCCGCGCAACCGGAACACGGTAGGGTGAGCAGGAAACATAGTCGAAACCGGCTTCCCGGCAGAACGCAATAGATTCGGGGTTGCCGCCATGTTCGCCGCAAATCGCGAGTGTGATGTCGGGACGGGCCTTGCGACCACGCTCTGCCCCGATGGTCAGCAATTCGCCCACCCCCTCTGTATCCAGAATATGAAACGGATCCTCGGGAAAGACGCCCTTGCTGACATAATCGCCCATGAACCGCCCCGCGTCGTCGCGTGACAGGCCATACGTCATCTGCGTCAGGTCATTGGTGCCGAACGACAGGAACGCGGAATGCTGAGCGATGTCATAGGCTCTGAGTGCGGCGCGCGGCGTTTCGACCATCACCCCCAGATGGTAGGTGAAATCGACGCCGCGTTCAGTTCGCACGGCCGCGGCCACCGCATCGACGCTGGCCTTGACGATTTCGACCTCGCGCCGGGCGCTGACCAGCGGGATCATGATCTCTGGCACGACCGGATCACCCTGCTTGCTGGCCTCGACCGTGGCCTCGAAAATCGCACGCGCCTGCATTTCGTATATTTCAGGCACCGTGATGCCCACCCGCACGCCGCGCATTCCCAGCATCGGGATTGAACTCTGACAGGGCCTCGACCCGGCGGGTGACATCCGACAGCGGCACGGCCAGCGCTTCGGCAAGATCGCGCATACCGTCGCGGTCAGACGGCAGGAATTCGTGCAATGGCGGATCGAACAGACGGATGCAGACGGGTTGACCCTGCATGATGCGAAACAGTTCGATGAAATCGGCGCGCTGCATCGGCAAAAGCCGTTCAAGCGCGGCGGCGCGGTCCAGAGGATCGTCGGTAAAGATCATTTCGCGCATCACGGTCAGCCGGTCTTCGTCGAAGAACATATGCTCTGTGCGGCAAAGGCCGATCCCCTGCGCCGCGAAGTTTCGCGCAACCTGTGCTTCGGCCGGTGTGTCGGCATTGGCGCGGATGCCGATGTCGCGGATCTCGTCGGCCCAGCCCAGAAGCGACTGAAACGCATCGTCGAGCGCCGGTTCCAGCATGTCGGCCGCGCCAGCCAGAACCTGCGCCCGTGGTGCCGTCAATGGTCAGAAGATCGCCTTCGCGGACGGTGCGGCCGTCGGGCGTTTTCAGGGACTTGTCCTTGTGGTTCAGCCGCATGCCGGACGCGCCGACGACACAGGGAAGGCCGAGGCCGCGGGCGATCACGGCGGCATGGCTGGTGACGCCGCCGCGCTCGGTCAGCACCCCGACCGACGCATGCATGCCGCGGATATCCTCGGGCGTGGTTTCGCGGCGCACAAGCACGCAAGGCTCGCCGCGGGCCGCACTGGCCTGCGCCTGTGCGGTCGAAAACACGACCCGGCCCGACCGCGGCACCTGGGCTGGCCGGGATGCCCGAAATGATCACGTCGCGCTTGCCACCGCGGGTCGACCTGACGGTGCAGGAGTTCGGACAGCGATCGTGGGTCGATTCTGCAGAATGGCGTCGCTTCTTTTGGATAACAGCATCTTCGGCCAGCGCGACCGCGATGCGCACCGCGGCGCGCGCAGAGCGCGGGATTCGCGTGGCATCGAGAATATGCAGCTCGCCATTCTCGACAGTGAACTCCAGCTGCATTTCCTCGCGCAGTTTGGTTCCCGGCAGGTTTCACCAAATGCTTCAAGTTTATCAAACACTTCCGGAAGCTGGCCTTCCAATGACGGACCGCGTGGATCATTCGTCAGATAGATCGCACCGTTGGTGGCGCGCAGGGCGTCGCGGCCCTGACTTTGGCCAAGATAGCGGCCGGTGATGCGGCGAGCCCCGGTGGTCGAATTCGGCGAACTGGATGACGCCCGACCCGCTTTCGCCGGGACCGACGCCCAGCACCATTTGTTGCACGACAAGGCCCAGACCGGCATCGGCAGGGGCGCCGCGGGCCTGCCGCAACAGGCGCGCGGTGGTGCCTTCCCAGGCGCGGGCCATGGATCTGAGGACCTCGATGAGTTGGTCGGCGGGGTCTTGGGGGAAGTAGTCGTCGGTTTCGGATTCGTAGGCTTCGAGGGCGGATTTGAGGGCGGCGTTGTCGAGGCCGTTGCCCATTTCGAACATTTCCGGGTCCAGACGGGCGACATTGATGGCGTAGGATTGCACGAAACGAAGGTAGAGCGCGTTGGCGGCTTCCTCGCCGTGGGTTTCGACCAGTTCGGCGTGGCGGGCATCGTTCATGCCGATGTTCAGGATCGCCCCCGGACCGCCCCAGTCGGGGTCCTGGCTGGAGGGGCGGACGGAGACGAGGGGCGTCTCGAACGTCGCCAAAAGCCTGCAATATCAGGTAGTTCACCGGCGGCGATGCGGTGCACGCTGTCAAAGGACATGGCCACGGTTTGCGGCACGGGAAGGTCGAGACGGATCAGCCGTTGCAGCGCCTTGGCGCGGCCGCCATGCGTATCGATCGCGATCGGAGCGACGCGGCGGATACGGGTAAAGCCTTTGAATTCAACGTGTTTCTGCACTGCGGCACCTGTTGGGAGGCGCATGCAGCATAGCGCCGGGCGGAAATCGGCGCAACTGAAACGTTGACGAGCTGAACCAAACGGCCCTGACGCGGAGTGTTGTAATGCTTTTCTTTAAAACATTACGAAGTCGCTGACCGCTTTGTTGTACAACATATTAGGTCCGATGCGGACCTTTTCGGGGGGATTTTCCGGCCCGATGGCGGCAGGGCCGCGCGGCCGTTCGGCGGCGTTCGGCGCGATCGGAACCGGCGGCGCGACGTGGAGAGGTGGGAGCCTCCGGCGGGGATATTTTTGAACAAGTGATATGGAGGGCGACCTGCCTTGCGGGGAGCGGTCAGCCCTCGATCTTGGTCAGGTCGGCGACCGACAGGCAGAGCGCGCGGATGCGGCTGAGCAGGTTCAGGCGGTTGCGGCGCAGGATCTGGTTGTCGGTGTTGACCTGCACCGCCTCGAAGAAGGCGTCGAGCGGGCGCGCGCAGGGCGGCCATCGCGGACATGGCGGCGGCGAAATCTTCGGCTTTCATTGCGGGGGCGATTTTGGCCTCGGCTGCGTCGAGGGCGGCGAAGAGGGATTTTTCCTCCGGCGTTTCTGCAAATTTAACGTCTGCGCCGTAGGAATATTCCACGCCGTCTTTTTCCTCGGCCTGGGTGAGGATGTTGTTGGCGCGTTTGAACCCTTGCAGGAGGTTTTCACCGTCGTCGGTTTTGAGGGTTTCGGAGAGAGCTTCGGCGCGTTTGACGAGGAGGGTCAGGTCGTCGTTGGCTTCGCATGGCGATGCAGGCGTCAATGACGTCGTGGCGGATGCCTCGGTCGCGGAGGTAGACTTTCAGGCGGTCGTGGAGGAAGGCGAGGAGGTCGTAGACGACAGCTTTCTTCTCGTCGTAGCACAACAACGTCTTCTTCAATGTTGATGACTGCCTTCGTGCTTTGGCGGCTCCTTCTGCAGCTGTAGCCTGCAGCCTGCAGCCAATGCGGACGGCTGTGGTCCGAAGCCGCGCAACAGTGCATCCAGCATAGAGACACTGAGACTATTCTCCAACACTAACCGAATAACCCCCAGTGCCGCGCGGCGCAGCGCGAACGGGTCCTTGCTGCCGGTGGGTTTCTCGTCAATCGCCCAGAAGCCGGTCAGCGTGTCGATCTTGTCGGCCAGCGCGACTGCCACCGAGACCGGCGCGGTGGGCACGTCGTCGGACGGCCCGAGCGGCGAGTAGTGGTCGGCGCAGGCTTGCGGGACGCCGTCATCGTGGCCGGCGGCTTCGGCGTAGTAGCGGCCCATGATGCCTTGCAGTTCGGGGAATTCACCGACCATCTGGCTGGTCAGGTCGGCCTTGGCGATGCGGGCGGCCTCGGCGGCGAGGTCGGGTTTCGCGCCGACGAGGGGGGCGATTTCGCGGGCCAGCGCCTCGATGCGTTTGATGCGGTCGGCTTGCGACGCCGAGTTTGTTGTGGAAGGTGACATGCTCCAGCGGTTTGGCCATGCCTTCGAGGCCGATTTGCCTTGACCGTGCGCAGGTCGTTTTCCCAGAAGAATTTGGCGTCCGACAGGCGGGCGGCCAGCACCTTTTGGTTGCCCGCGAGGATGGTTGCGCCGTGGTCGGCGGTTTCGGTGTTGGCGACGGTGACGAATTTCTCGATCCGGCCGGTTTTGGGGTTTTTCACCGAGAAGAATTTCTGGTGCTCGCGCATCGAGGTTTGCAGGACTTCGGGCGGCAGGGTCAGGAAGTCTGCGCCGATGTCGCCGATCAGCACGACCGGCCATTCGACGAGGCCCGCGACCTCGGCGAGCAGGGCGGCGTCCTCGACGACTTCCAGACCTTGTGCGAAGGCCATCGTGGTGGCGTCGTGCCAGATGTGGTTGGCGCGTTCGGCGGGGTCGAGGAGGACATGGGCTTTCTTGAGTTTCGCGGTGTAGTCGTCGAAACTGCTGACCTTGATCGGGACTTTCGAGAGGAACCGGTGGCCTTTCGTGGTGTCGCCTGCGGTGATGTCGTCGATGGTGAGAGGGCACGATATGGGTGCCGTCCTCGGCGGACAGGATGCACAGGATGGAGTGCAGCGGGCGGACCCATTTCAGGGTGCCGGTGCCCCAGCGCATGGATTTGGGCCAGGGGAAGTTGCGGATCGTGGCGTCGAGGATTTCGGCGACGATTTCGGCGGCGGGGCGGCCGGGTTTGGTGATCGTGGCGAACCAGACCTGGCCCTTCTTGTCGTCGCGGGGTTCGAGCTGGTCTTTGGTGAGGCCGGTCGAGCGCAGGAAGCCGTCGAGGGCCTTTTCGGGGGCGTCGGTGCGGGGGCCTTTGCGTTCCTCCTTGGTGGTGGGGCTTTCGGCGGTCAGGCCCTCGACCGAGAGGGTCAGGCGGCGCGGGGTGTGGAAAGCGCCGGCGCTGGCGTAGGTCAGGCCGGCCTCGACCAGACCGTCGGTGACGAGTTTCCTGAGGTCGGCGGCGGCGCGGGCCTGCATCCTTGCGGGAATTTCCTCGGAGAAGAGTTCGATCAGGAGGTCAGGCATGGGGGTGCTTTTTGGTTTGAGGTTTTGGCGCGACGGCTGGCAGGATGCGCAGAGGATCGCGCCCGGCCCGAGGGGGGGGCATCGCACCCGCCGTCGTGCCGCAGGCACGCGTTTCGCGTGACGGGGCGGGTCGGGTGCGATCCGGGGCTGACGCCCCGGGAAGAGTTCTTTTGGCAGAGGGCCAGCATCATTCCGCCGCCTCGCGCGGCGGGCAGTCTTCGCCCACCGGGCTGCCGTCATAGGCGGTTTCGCCGCAGTTGTTCAGCTGGTGCCAGGCATAGGCGCGGCCATCGTCGAAGATCGCGATGACGCGGTCGACGCCGTAGTGGATGTTCTTTTCGCCCAGAAAGGCGGTGGCTTCGCCGGCTTCGAGCGCCTCGCTGATGGTGTTGGCATCGTAGCAGTCGAACCAGCCGGGGCCGATCAGCGGGATCGGGTTGGCGTAAGTCTGGTAGGTTTCGGTCAGCATCGCCATCGTTTGCGGCGTGGTGAAACAGGCGCGGTAGCGGATCGGCGAGGAATTGGCGTCGATGCCCTCGAAATTCTCGGTCAGGATCGGTTCGGGCTGGCCTGTGGCGATGACGGTCAGGCGTCAGCGGCGTCTCGGCGCGGGACGGGTTCGTAATAGGCGTAGACCTGAAGGTAATACATGGCCGCACCAGCGACGACGGCGGGGATCACGATCGCGCCGACCAGGAGTTTTCCGGTGTTCATTCAGGCGGCCCGTCCACCGGCTGTCGTCTGGAGGAAGGCGTCGGCGCAGTGCTTGGCCAGCGCGCGGACCCGGCCGATATAGGCCTGGCGTTCGGTCACCGAGATCACGCCGCGGGCGTCGAGAAGGTTGAAGAGGTGGCTGGCCTTGATGCACTGGTCATAGGCCGGGTGCGCCATGACGATGCGGTGGCCGGTCTTGGGGTCCTGGTCGGGTGGCGTCGAGGATGCGCTGGCATTCGGCCTCGGCGTCCTTGAAGTGCTGGAGCAGCGTGTCGGTGTCGGCGATGTCGAAATTCCAGCGGGAGTATTCCTGCTCGGTCTGGCGGAAGATGTCGCCGTAGGTCAGCGGGATCGGCGCTGTGGGGTCGTTGAACGGCATGTCCATGACGTGGTCGATGCCGAGCACATACATCGCGAGGCGTTCGAGGCCGTAGGTGAGTTCGCCCGAGACCGGGTGGCAGTCGTGGCCGCCGACTTGCTGGAAATAGGTGAACTGGCTGACCTCCATGCCGTCGCACCAGACCTCCCAGCCCAGACCCCAGGCGCCGAGGGTGGGGCTTTCCCAGTCGTCCTCGACGAAGCGGATGTCGTGCAGGGCGGCGTCGATGCCGATGGCTTCGAGCGAGCCGAGGTAGAGCGCTTGCAGGTCGGGCGGCGAGGGTTTGATCAGGACCTGGATACTGGTAGTAGTGCTGAAGCCGGTTCGGGTTTTCGCCGTAGCGCCCGTCGGTGGGGCGGCGCGAGGGTTGCACGTAGGCGGCGGCCCAGGGGGTGGGCCCGAGCGAGCGCAGGTGGTGGCGGGGTGGAAGGTGCCGGCGCCGACCTCCATGTCATAGGGTTGCAGGACAGCACAGCCCTGCCCGGCCCAGTAGGCCTGCAGCCGCAGGATGATGTCCTGAAAACTGTTCGGTGCGTCGGTCATCGGGGCCCCCTTGGAAGTGCGGCTTCTGCATAGGCACTGGCGCGGGGAGGGTCAATTCCGCGGTTTCCGGCCTGCGGGCGCGGGTGGTGGCGGCGGGAGCCTCCGGCGGGGATATTTGCGGACAAATGATGGTCAGGGGATCGCTGCGAGAGATCTTCGCCGATCCGCAGCACCTCGGACAGCAGCAGGTCGAGGTCGGGCCTTGTGGTGCGGTGGTTGGTGAGGTTGACGCGGATCGCGAGGTTGCCGTTGATCCGTGTCGTCGAGGGCGCGGCGGTGCCGCTTTCCTGCAATTCGATCACGATGGCTTCGTTGAGGGCGTCGGGGTCTTTGGTGCCCTCGGGGGCGTAGCGGAAGCAGACGATGTTGAGTGTGGCGGGGGCCAGCAGTTCGAGCCCCGGCGTGGCGTCGACCCGCTGGCCCAGCCAGGCGGCCTGTTCGACATTGCGGGTGATCGCGGCGCCAAGCTTGTCGGTGCCGTGTTCCAGAAGATGCGCCCAGATCTTGAGCGCGCGAAAGCCGCGCGACAGTTCGGGGCCGAAATCGACCGGCCAGGGATTGCCCGCTGCCAGCCCGCGCGCGGCAGGTGCAAGGTAGTCGGGGCGTTCCGAGAAGGCGCGCAGATGCGCGTCGCGGTCACGGATCAGCACGCAGCCGGCATCGTAGTTCACGTGCAGCCATTTGTGGAAATCGAAGGCGAGGCTGTCGGCGCGGTCCATGCCGCGCAGACGCGGGCGCACCAGATCCGACAGGATCGCGGTTGCACCGAACGCGCCATCGACGTGAAACCACAGGTCTTTGGCGGCGGCGATGTCGGCGATGCCCGCAAGGTCGTCAATCGCGCCGACGTTGACGGATCCGGCGGTACCGATGACCGTGAACGGGGTTAGCCCGGCGTCGGCATCCTCGGCGATCATCCGGCGCAGCGCACAGAGGTCCATGGTGAAATCCGAAAGGCAGGGCACCGGGCGCAATGCGTCCGACCCAAGCCCCAGCATGTCGAAGGCCCGCGCGACACACGAATGCGCCTGCGTCGAGGCATAGCCCGTCAGCCGCGACTGCCCTGCCCCCTTGGTGCGGGAGGTCGCGCCGATGCGCCGGTCACGCGCCGCCTTCAGCGCGATGATCGTCGCCATCGAGGTGCCCGAAACGATCAGCCCGCCGCAATCGGCCGGAAAGCCCATCATCGCGCGGCACCAGCCCAGCACCTGCTTTTCGACGTAGATCGCGCCGTGATCACGCCCGCCAAGGTTGGCGTTCATCGCGGCTGCCACGATCTCTGCCATCACGCCGCCGGGATTGCCCGCGCCGTGGACCCAGCCGAAGAAGCGCGGATGGGTGTTGCCGACGCCGTAGGGCAGAAGGTCGGCCAGCTTGTCGGCCAGCGCGCCATGGCCGATGCCGGTGCTTGGCAGGTCCGCCCGAAGCGCGTCTTTCATCACGTCCGGCAGCGGTGTCCAGACCCGGCCGTCGCGTGCCGATCTGCAGCCGGTCGAGTGATCGGTCCAGCAGGTCATGCGCATGGGCGCGCAGCGTGTCCCAATCGGCGGGGTCGAGCGTGGGGTCGTCCATCGGCGGCACTCCGGCGCTTGGTTCGGATCGACTAGGTGTTAGGCGCGCGGGCGCGGTGCGTCAATCGAGGTGACGCAAATCGGGGGTGCAATCCGGCGCGCGCGCCACTAGAGTTTGGCGCGGAATCGACGCTTGGCAATAACGGGCAGTGTGGCGGAATGGTGAAGAAGTTAATTTGTGTGGCCTTTGTCGCAATGTGGGCGTTTGCAGGCAGCGCCGTGGCGCAATCGGTCTGGGTGCAGGTCGAGGCCAAGCGCAGCCTGATCGAAGCGCAGGACCGGGTGCGCGATTATGCCGGCGCGTTGCAGTTCGTGAACGGGTTTGCATTGCGCTCTGGCTGGTATGCGATCGCGCTTGGGCCGTTCGAGCCGAACGATGCGGAGGCGCGGCTTTTGCAGTTGCGCAGCGCCGGGCGGATCCCCCGCGATGCATTCATCGCCGATGGCAGCAATTTCCGGCAGCAGTTCTGGCCGGTTGGCGCAGCGGCGCTTGAGGCGCCTTTGAGTCGTGCCCGACGGTCCGGTCGAGCAAACCGCAGCCCCGCTGCCGGCAGCACCGCTGATCGGAGCCGAGGAGACCATCGCCGAAGCGCGCGAGGGTGAACGCCTGCTGAGCCGCGAGGAGCGCGAGCAATTGCAGGCCGCGCTGAAATGGGACGGCTTTTACGACAGCGCCATCGACGGTGACTTCGGGCCCGGCACCCGCAACGCCATGGCGGCCTGGCAGGATGCCAACCGCTACGAGGCGACGGGGGTGATGACCACCGCGCAGCGTCGCGATCTGGTGGCGGGCTACCGCGAGATGTTGCGCTCTGTCGGGCTGGCGCGGGTGATTGACGCCAAGGCGGGGATCGAGATCGATCTGCCCGCGGCGATGGTTCAGTTCGACCGCTACGATCCGCCGTTCGCGCATTACCGTGCCAAGGGCGACAGCGGCGTCAAGGTCTTGCTGCTGAGCCAGACCGGGGATCAGACGACTTTGGCGGGGCTTTATGACATCCTGCAAACGCTTGAGATCGTGCCGCTGGAGGGGCCGCGCGAACGCGGGCGGACCAGTTTCACGCTTGAGGGCGCGAACGCCGAGATATCGTCTTACACCTATGCGGCGCTGTCGGACGGACAGGTCAAGGGATTCACGCTGATCTGGCCGGCCGGAGGCGACCGCCGGCGCGGGCTGGTGATCGATGCGATGCGGGCGAGTTTCACGCCGGTGCCGGATGCGGTTCTGCCCGATGTGATGGACGGCGGCACCGCGCAATCGCTGGATCTGCTGGCGGGTCTGGCGATCCGGCAGCCGGACCGGGTGCGCTCGGGGTTCTATGTCGATGAGGCGGGGGCGGTTCTGACGACGCTTGAGGCGGTGACGCAGTGCGGGCGGGTGACGCTGGACGCGGATTACGAGGCCGAGGTGGTGGCCAGCGATGCGGGCCTTGGTCTGGCGTTGCTGCGCCCGCGCGAGGCGTTGACGCCGATCGGTTATGCACGGTTTCAGCCGCACCAGCCGCGTTTGAAAAGCGAGATTGCGGTGTCGGGGTATTCGTATGAGGGCCGGTTGGGCGCGCCGACGCTGACCTTTGGCACGCTGGAGGATCTGCGCGGCCTGAATGGCGAGGCCCTGGTTGCGCGGCTGGCCCTGGCCGCGACGACGAGCGATGCCGGCGGGCCGGTTTTCGACAGCACCGGCGCGGTGATGGGGATGCTGTTGCCGCCTGCCCGGCCGGATGGCCGGGTGCTGCCCGAGGATGTCAGCTTTGCCGCCGATGCGGCGGCGATCATCGAGTTCCTGTCCGCCAACGGCATCGCCGCCGCCGCATCGGATGCGGTCGGGGGAGTGGCGCCCGAGGATCTGACGGTGAGCGCGGCCGATATGACGGTGCTGATCAGCTGCTGGAACTGACCTCGGGCGTGATGTGGATGATCGTGGGGCCGTCCGCTGTGAGGGCGGTGCGCAGGTCATCCTGGAACGCGGCGATGCTGGCAGGGCGGGTGTAGGCGATGCCGTAGGCCGCCGCCAGAAGGCCGAAATCCGGGTTTTGCGCGACCACGGCGTTGGGGGCGATCTGGCTTGCGACCATGCAATCCTCGATTTCCTTGAGCTTGCCGTTGTCCCACAGGATGATCGGCAGGGTCAGGTTCAGTTCCGCCGCGACGCCAAGTTCCTGAACGGTATATTGAAAGCCGTAATCGCCGGCGATGGCCACCACCGGCAGATCGGGGCGGCCGATCTTGCCGCCGATCGCGGCGGGCAGCGCGTAGCCCAGCGTGCCGAACCCGAACGGGTGGTGCCAGTGGCCGGGGCGGTCCATCGCGCAGACCTCTTTCGCGGTGTAGGCGAACTGGGTCATGTCCGAGTAATACATCGTGTCGGGCGGGCACGCGGCCTGCATTGCCAGCGCCAGCGGCACGATGCCGGGGCGTTCGGCATCGGCCTGCGCGCGAAAGCTGGCGCGGGTGCGGGTGATTTCGGCGGCGTCCCACTTGGCGGGCTGCGGTTTGAGGACATCCGCCAGCATCGCCAGCGCGCGCGCGGCATCGGCATGGATGCGGACGTCGGCGTTGTGATTGTCGCTCAGCACCGCCTCGTCGATGTCGATCCGCACCAGCGTCCCGGTATGGCCGAGATGGTCCCGCCACAGGTCGACCTGAGCAATCTCGGTGCCCACGGCGACGACCAGATCGGCCTTGGCGAAGATCGCGGCGCTGTCGGGGCGCGCCAGATAGGCGCCGTAATGCAGCGGGTCGTCGGGGCCGATGACGCCGCGCCCGGCATAGCTGGTGAAGCTGGCCGCGCCGGACGCGCGAGCCACCCGGCGCGCGGCTTGCGAGGCGGTGACAGCACCGCCGCCAAACAGGAACAACGGTCGCTTGGCGCTGGCAAGGCGGCGCGCGAGATCGTCGATCTCGTCCGGGTCGGGCTTGTGGCCCAGCGTTGCCGGGGTGAAATCGGGTGCTGCTTCGGCGGTTTCGCCCAATATGTCGATCGGCACCGTCAGGTGCTTGGCGCGCTTGCGCTGGGTTGTGAACTCGGTGAAGGCGCGGTCGATGGCGCCGTAGGCCGCCTCGGCGTTCTCGGCCAGCACCGACCAGTCAGCGACGGTGGCCGCGGCCCCGGTCTGGTCCTTCATCTGGTGCAACTGGCCGGGGATCTGGCTGTCGGGCGGCAGGCAGGACGACACCACAAGGATCGGTACCGAGTTCGATTGCGCCTGCCCCATCGGGGTCATGATATTGGTCAGCCCCGGCCCGGTGATGATGTAGGCCACGCCGGGCTTGCCGGTCGCGCGTGCATAGCCATCGGCCATGAAGCCCGCACCCTGTTCGTGGCGGGTCAGGATGTGGCGGATGCCGGCCTCTTCGATGCCGCGATACATCTCGACGTTATGCACGCCGGGGATGCCGAAGATGGTATCGACGCCGCGCGCCTTCAGCGCATGTGAAAGTTCGGCGCCAAGGGTGCGTTTGGGCATCAGGCCCTCCAGAATCTTAGGGGTGAGAAGAACGAAGACGACCATCAGTTCCAGCCGTCCCAGCAGCATCGCGAAGGTCAGGATCCATTTCGCGCCGTCGTTGAGGCTGGCGAAATTGCCCGACGGGCCGATGATCGGCCCGAGGCCGGGGCCGACATTGGCCAGCGCCGTGGCAGCGCCCGAGACCGAGGTGATGAAATCGAGCCCGGTCATCGCCAGCAAAACCGAGGTGACGCCGAGCGACACCACGAACATCACGAAGAAGGCCATGACCGAGTACATCACATCATCGCCGATCGGACGGCCTTCGTAGCGCGGCGTGAAAACACCGTGCGGCGAGTGGATGTTGCGGATCTGCGCGCGGATCGAGGAAAACAGGATCTGGTAGCGGAACACCTTGATCGAGCAGCAGGTCGATCCGGCGCAGCCGCCGATCAGGCCGACAAAGAAGAACACCGCCACCGGGAACGCACCCCAGAGCTGATAATCGACCGAGGCGTAGCCGGTGCCGGTGATGATCGAGGTGACGTTGAAGATTGCCTCGCGGAACGAATGCTCTGGCAGGTCGCCATTCACCGCGATCCGGTACCAGGCCAGAATGACGATGAGAACCGCGTTGATCATCAGATAGGTGCGGACCTGACTGTCACGAAACAGCGGCTTGGCCGTGCCCGCCGCCAACTGCACGAAGCGCACGAACGGCAGGCTGGCCAGCACCATGAACACCGCCGCGACATATTCGGCCGGGCCCTGATTGGCCCCGAAGGACGCGTCATAGGTCGAGAAGCCGCCCGTTGAGACCGTGGTCAGCGCATGGTTCACGGCGTCGAAACCATCCATCCCGACGATCAGGTAGCAGATGATGCAGGCGGCGGTCAGCGCGAAGTAGATCACCGAGATCCGGCTGGCGATCTCGGCGGCGCGCGGCAGCACCTTGCCGCTGGTCTCGAACGCTTCGGAGCGGAAGATCTGCATGCCGCCGACCTTGAGTTCCGGCAGGAACACCATCGCGACGACGATGATGCCGACGCCGCCGAACCACTGCATCATCGAGCGCCAGAACAGCAGGCCACGCGGCAGGTCGTCGAGGCCCGAGAACACCGTGGAGCCGGTGGTTGTCATGCCCGACATCGCCTCGAAGAACGCGTCGAGAAAGCGCGCGTCGGTGGCGCCCAGAACGAACGGGATCGCGCCGAAGAGCGGCAGCGCCACCCAGACGCCGGTGGTCAGAAGGAAGGTCTGCTGGATCGAGAGCCCGGAGCGCACGCCGTTGGCGCAGGCCAGAGCGATCAGCCCGCCGGTGGTGGCGGTGATGACCGAAGCCTCGAAAAACACCTGCCAGTGGTCGCTGTCATTGGCGAAATCGACGAGCAGCGGGAACAGCATCGTGGCACCGAGGGCGGCGACGAGCAGGCCGATGACATATCCCACGGGGCGGAGGTCGAACATGGCGCCAAGGCTTGGCGTCAGCGCAGCGGGGTGTCAAGACGCGAACCCCATCCCGCCGTTCAATTGCGCGCCTGCGGCGCAAGACGATCTCTCTCGCCCCGTTCCGGGGCGCTCGGGCCTGCGCCTCCGGCGGGGATATTTCGAAACAGAAGAGGGTGGCGGTGGACTTTGATTCTTCTGTTTCGAAATATCCCCGCCGGAGGCAGCGCTAGCCGATGTGGAAGAGAGTGTTGAACAATTTTGGATCAAGGCTTTCGCAGGCGAAGGTTTCGCCCTCGGTCAGCACGCTGACAGCATCGTGGCTGTGCAGGCTTTCCTGGTGGCTGGCGATGATGCGAAAATCGCGGATGCGCGGGTCGTTCTGGAACGCCTCGCTGAACAGCCGTGCGGCATCCTCGACGAAGATCGGGTGCGCGGCATTGAGTTCGGCGAAGGCCTGTTCATCCTCGCGCTTAACCATCACCTGGGTTTCGGTCGGCACGGCGGCGCGGCAGATCTCGATCAGATCCTCGAACCACAGGCAGGGCTGGGCGGTGTCGATCTCGACCGAGACCCGCGCCACGGAGCGTTGCGAATGCGGTGTGGCAAGCTGGCCGCGGAACTGGCGGGCGTGTTCGGACAGCTCCAGCGAGCACGGGCAGGTCGAGGAATAGACATAATCGAGATGGATGATCTGCTTGCGGGTGCCGCCCTGTTCGACGAGTTCCAGCGCGATGTCGTAATATTGGAAACCTTCGAGGCCGGAGCGCAGGCTTTGCACCTTCATCGGGAAGGAAAAGCGCATCTGAATCCGGGCGTCGAAACTGTCGAGGTCAGATTTGTAAGCATCCAGAGCGTGTTCGATGACCTGAAAGCTGAAGGTCCGCTCGGCGTGGCGGTAGAAGCTGCGCATGATGCGCGACATGTTGATGCCCTTCTTGCCGGCATCTAGGCTGACGGTGCCGGTCACCGAGGTTTCCAGCGTCAGATCGCCATTTTCGCGGCTGTGGAAGCGGATCGGCAGCCGGAAGTTCGAGATGCCGACGTGCTGGATGTGGCGCCGTGCGCCCTTGATCAGGCTTTCGGGGCCGTTTTGCAGATCTGGCAGCGAGGCGCGGTAGGCGTCGTCGGCTTCGAATTCCTCGGGGTAGGCGCGCGCGAGGGCCGGGTAGTTTTGCAGCTCTTGGCCCGGAAGCAGCCGCGAGATCATCGGGTTCAGCGTGGCGATCTCGGTGGCGGTGGCGGTGGCGGCCCATGATTTCAGCACGCCAAGGGCGCGTTCGGCCTCGTCGCGGTCGGGGGCCGGTTCCAGGGGCTTTGGCTCTATGTTCATCGCACGTCCTCCGTCTGACAGGCTACAGATGTAGGAGGGTTGCGACAACTCTCCAACTTTACATGGCCGTATACGCGGCCGGGCGCCGGTCAGATCATATTGAGCGCCTGTGTCATGTCGGCGATCAGGTCGCCTGCGTCTTCCAGCCCGCACGACACCCGGATCAGGCCGGGCGTGATGCCGAGGGCGGCTTTCTGATCTTCGGGCAGGCGCTGATGGGTGGTCGTGGCGGGGTGGGTGACGATGCTTTTGGCATCGGCGAAGTTGTTGGAAATCGTGAAGATTTCCAGCGCGTTCAGCAGTTTGAACGCGGCCTGCTTGCCGCCCTTCACGTCGATCGTCAGCACCGTGCCGCCCGCTTCCATCAGGTCTTTCGCCAGCGCGTATTGCGGGTGGCTGGGCAGGTGCGGGAAGGCAACGCTGTTGAGTTTGGGATGATCTTGCAGCGCTTCGGCCATCGCGGTTGCGGTTGCGGTCTGGGCGCGCACGCGCAGGTCCATGGTTTCGAGCGATTTCAGCATCACCCAGGCGTTGAACGGGCTCATCGCACCGCCGGTATGCTTGAGATAGGGTTCGATGGTCTTGCGGATCATGTCTTGGGTGCCAAGAACCACTCCGCCAAGGCAGCGGCCCTGCCCGTCTACGTGTTTGGTGGTCGAATAGACGATCAGATCGGCGCCGCAGCCCAGCGCGTAGGAATAGATCGGCGTGGCGAAGGCATTGTCGACGACGACCGTGGCGCCGACGCCATGGGCGAGATCGGAAACTGCCTTGAGATCAATGAGTTCCAGCGTGGGGTTGGAAATCGAACTCGAGGAATATCACCTTGGTGTCTGGTCTTATTGCGGCTTTCCATTGTGCAAGGTCGGTGCCATCGACGAAGGTGACCTCGACGCCGAAACGGGTCAGCACCTCTTCGAGGATGTAAAGGCAGGATCCGAACAGCGCGCGCGACGACACCACATGATCGCCCGCCTTCAAAAGCGCCATCAGCGCGGCATTGACGGCGGCCATTCCGCTGGCGGTAGCGAAGGCATCTTCGCACCCTTCAAGCGCTGCAATGCGTTCTTCGAACATGCGCACCGTCGGGTTGCCGTAGCGGGCGTAGATAAACTCGTCCTCGCCGGCCTTGATGAAGCGCGCCTCGGCGGCCTCGGCGGTATCGTAGACGAAGCCTTGCGTCAGAAATATGGCCTCTGACACTTCGCCATATTGGCTGCGCCGCACGCCGTGATGCACCAGTTTCGTTCGCTTCTTCCAGTTCTGTGCCATATCACGCGCCCCCTTTGACGCAATAAAAAACCCCCAGACCAAGAGGTTTGGGGGCGAATGACCCTGACCTCTTTAGCGGCATGTTTAACGTGGCCCGCAATCCGGAGAACAAATCGCCACGGGATTCGCGATACTCCCGTTGCGGCGACGGGTCAACCACCGTCACGAGCGTGTAACCGCTTTTTCACATCTCCGTCGTATGTTTGGCGTAATCGGCGGACACAATATGTTGTGGAGGCGCTGCCATGCCACTGATACAGATCAATGCAGTAGGGGATCGCCCGGAACTTGCCGGGGCGATGGCGCTGGAGCGGTCACTGGACCATCACATCGCCGCCCTGCCTGCCGATGCGCCGATCGTGGTGCTGGTGCATGGCTACAAGTTTTGCCCCTTCGACAGCAAGCGCGACCCGCACGACAATATCCTGTCGATGGCGCCGAAATCGCGGCTTGGGGTTATCTCGTGGCCGCGCCATCTGGGGTTCGGACGCGGCCGCGACGATGAGGGGCTGTGCATCGGGTTTGGCTGGCAGGCACGGGGCAGCTTCTGGCAGGCCTATCGCGAGGCCGAGCGCGCCGGGCGGGCGCTGGCAGAGCTGATCGGGCTGATCGCCGCGCGGAGCGACCGCCGCGTGCATCTGGTGGCACATAGTCTTGGCGTGCGGGTGGCGCTTGGCGCGATTGCGGCGGCACCCTGCGGGGCGGTCGGGCGCAGCATTCTTATGGCGGCCGCGGAATTTCAGGGGGCGGCCGCGCACTGCCTGAGCAAACCCGCCGGCCAGCGGGCCGAGATCATCAATGTCACCAGCCGAGAGAACGACATTTTCGATGTCATGGTCGAGCGGTTGATCCATCCCTTTGGCGGCGCGCAAGCGCTGGGGGCCGGTTTGTCAGAGGCAATGCCGAACTGGCTGGATATCCAGATCGACCATGCGCCGACGCGGGCCGCACTTGCCGGACTTGGCCACCGCATTGCAGCACCCGAGCGGCGGGTCTGCCACTGGTCGGGCTATCTGCGCCCCGGCCTGTTCGGGTTTTACTCCGATCTGATCCGCACACCCGACGCGCTGCCGATGGCGCTGCTGAAAACGGCGCTGCCCGAGGCGTGTGACCGGCGCTGGTCGCGGCTTTTGTCACCGCCTGCGGGGTTCGCCCCCTTGCCCTTCCTGCGGAAAGCCTCATTCTAGCGTCCGACACAGGAGGCTTACATGAGCAAACCCATCGACCTTTATTACTGGCCAACGCCAAATGGCTGGAAAATCGCCATAGCACTCGAGGAAATGGGCCTGCCCTACAACTTGCATCTGGTGAATATCGGTGCGGGCGACCAGTTCAAGCCGGATTTCCTGAAGATCTCGCCGAACAACCGGATGCCGGCGATTGTCGACCCGGACGGGCCAGACGGCAAGCCGATCTCGATCTTCGAATCCGGTGCGATATTGCAGTATCTCGCGCGCAAATCAGGCAAGTTCTACGGCAAGACCGAACGTGACCGGATTGCCGTGGATCAGTGGCTGATGTGGCAGATGGGCGGTGTTGGCCCGATGGCGGGACAGGCGCATCATTTCCTGAAATACGCACCCTCGATGGAGCCGCCGAACGACCTTCCCTACGCCAAAGAGCGCTACCGCAACGAGACCGCGCGGCTCTACCGGGTGCTGGACACACAATTGGGCAAGCACGAGTTCGTCGCGGGAGATTTCTTTTCCATCGCCGACATGGCGATCTGGCCCTGGGCAAGCCTTTGGGAAGGTCAGGAACAAACGCTCGACGATAAGCCGAACATGGCGCGCTGGCTGAAGACCGTCGGCGAGCGGCCCGGCGTAGTGGCGGGGCGCGCGGTCGGAGCGGACCTGCGCGGCAACATCGCAGATGACAAGAAAGCGCAGGAGATCCTGTTCCGCCAGAAGGGCTGATCCGCAGCTTCTTTTTTGCTGAAAGTATCCCCGCCGGAGGCACGATTTTTCGCAGAGAAATCGGACCTCTCGCCGCATCGGCGAGAGTGCTTCACGAAAGCTGAATATCAGCTTTCGTCTTTTTCAATGCCGTATTCGGTAAGCAGCTTGCCTTGTGTCATGAAGAACAGGAACACCGCCGCGGTCAGCCCGAAGGTCTTGAAGCTGACCCAGGCGTCAGTCGACATGGTGCGCCAGATGACCTCATTCAGGATGGCGAGGCCGAAGAAAAAGGCGGTGATCCGGCGGGTCAGGATCATCCAGCCTTCGTGCTTCAGCGGCATCACCTCGTCCATCATGTATTGCAGATAGGACTGGCCGCGCAGCAGCCCGAAACCAAGCGTCCCGCCAAACAGCAGGTAGATCATCGTCGGCTTCATCTTGAAGAAGCGTTCGTCATTGAACCAGATCGTCAGGCCGCCGAAGACGACGACAAGGATCAGCGTGGCGATCTGCATGCGCGCCAGCTTGCCGGTCAGGCGGTAGAGGATGAACGTGCTAAGTGCTATCAGCGGCACGAAGATCGCCGTGACCACGATGAAGCCGGAATACTCGGTGCCGCCAATGTCGAACGTGCCGTCGCGCAGCCGGAAGTAGAGGATGAAGAACAGCAGGATCGGGCCCAGTTCGAGGGCCAGTTTCAGGGTCGGGTTTACCTTTTTCGCTGACATGTCGCTTTGCTCTCCTATCCGCCCAGTTCAACTATCACAGCGCCCGCCGCGATCAATGCCATAAGAAGAAGACGTCGCGGCCCGACGCGTTCCTTCAGGATCACCCAGCCGATCACCGCGGCGAAAACGGTTGAGGTTTCGCGCAAGACCGCCGCCTCGCCGACCTTGTCGAGCCGTGTCGCCAGCATCACGCCGCCAAAGCTGACATAGGCGACGAGTGCGCCCGCGAGGCCACGCAACAGAAGTGGCGCGGGCGTGGGGGGCGCGCTCATCTGGCGGTAGCGGAGCCAGGCGAGAATCGGGAAATCGATGGCGGTGATCAGGAAGAACCATGCAAGGAAGGTGAACGGATCGGCAGAGGATCGGATGCCGTAGGCGTCATAGGTGGTATAGAATGCCACCAGAACGCCGCCCAGAAGCGCCCATGACAGGCCGATTTTCAATGATCTGGGGTCGATTGTTTCCTCTGACAGGTTGCGCAGCGCCAAAAGCAGGATGCCTCCTGAAAGGAGAGCTACGCCAAGCCATTGGACGGCCGTGAAATGCTCGTGAAAGATCACCGCGGCGGCGGCGACCGTGACCAGCGGGCCGGTGCCGCGCACCACCGGGTAGACAACGGTGAAGGCGGCCCTTTCATAGGCCAGCGCCATGGTCAGCTTGTAGCCGAAATGGATGCCGAGCGCGCCGATCAGGATCATGAAGGTCTGCAAACTGGGCCAGGGCACCAGGAGAAGTGCGATCGGCATTGAAAGCACCACCAGCCAGATGTCGATGGCGCCGCGCGTCAGCCACGGATCGTGGCGGCCCTTTTGCAACGCGCCGAAAACGGCATGGGCAACGGCAGAGATCAGCGCGAGGATCGTGGCCAGCCGCGCGCCTTCGGGCGTACCGGCGATCGAGACCAGCCAGTCGCTCATGGTGCCGGCGCTTTGGAACAAAGGCCCCGGCCCGGCGTTGAGCGAAACAGCGCTGCGGGGGCATTTTGCATGTTCGAGGTTTTCCAGTCCGATTTCATCCAGCCGTTTTCCGTGATCAGCTGGCAACTGGCGCTGTTGCGGCTGGGCATGGCCTGCGTTTTGGGCGGCCTGATCGGGTTGGAGCGCGAGATCCACGACCATGCGGCGGGGCTGCGCACGCATATCCTGATCGCGATGGCATCGTGCCTGTTCACCTTGATTTCATTCGATCTGATGGGCGTTCCGGTTCCCGGTGCCGATGAAGAGACGCTGCGCACCGATCCGTTGCGGCTGATCGAGGCGGTGACGGCGGGCGTTGCGTTCCTGGCGGCGGGCACGATCATCACGCAAGGGGCAAGGGTGCGCGGATTGACGACCGGCGCCGGCATGTGGATGGCGGGTGCTGTGGGGCTGACCTGCGGTGTCGGCAATCTGTGGCTGGCGGGTATGGCGACCGGGCTGGCACTGGCGGTGTTGTGGTTGCTGGCGGGGGTGTCCTCGATGCTGAGCCCCGACAACGGCGCGCGCACCGAGGCCCGGAAGGTCGACTGAGGCATTTACTCCGCCGCCGCGCCGGTCAGGGCGCGGGCGAAATCCTGCGGATCGAAGGGCGCAAGATCGTCGATCTGTTCGCCAACCCCGATGGCGTGGATCGGCAGGCCGAACTTGTCGGCCAGCGCCACCAGCACGCCGCCCTTGGCGGTGCCGTCGAGCTTGGTCATCACAAGGCCCGATACATCGGCGAGTTTGAGGAAAACCTCGACCTGATTGAGCGCGTTCTGCCCGGTGGTGGCATCGAGCACCAGCAGCGTGTTGTGCGGTGCGGTCGGGTCTTTCTTGCGGATCACGCGGACGATTTTCGACAGTTCCTCCATCAGGTCGGCGCGGTTCTGCAACCGGCCCGCGGTGTCGATCATCAAAAGGTCGGCGCCGTCGCGCTCTGCCTTTTCCATCGCGTCGAAGGCTAGGCTGGCAGGGTCCGAGCCTTCGGGCGCGGTCAGCACCGGCACCCCGGCGCGCTCGCCCCAGACCTGCAACTGTTCGACGGCGGCGGCGCGGAAGGTATCGCCGGCCGCGATCACCACCTTCTTGCCAGCGGCGCGGAACTGGCTGGCAAGCTTGCCGATGGTGGTGGTCTTGCCCGAGCCGTTGACGCCGACGACCAGCACCACCTGCGGTTTTCGCGGGTAAAGCGGCATCGGCTTGGCCACCGGCTCCATGATCCGGGTGATCTCATCGGCCAGCAGGCCCTTGATTTCATCGGCCGAGAGCTTCTTGCCAAAACGCCCCTCGGCCATGTTGGCGGTGACGCGAAGTGCGGTGTCGACGCCCATATCGGCGCTGATCAGCAGTTCTTCGAGCCGTTCCAGCATGTCGTCGTCAAGCTCGCGCCGGATGACGGTTTTCTTTTCCGTACGCCCCATGAGGCGGCCGAGGATGCCGGGCTTGCGGGCCGGCTCGGCTGGCTTTGCGGTGACCACGGCATCCGCAATAGCCTCGGCGGTGGCGCGCGGTTCGCGCACGGGGATTTCCGCCGGCGTGCTGGCCGGAATTTCAACCGGCACCGGCGCCGGGCTTTCGACGGGCGGCTGATCGGGGATTTCGGCGGGCGCGGGCTGCGGCACCTCTGGCGGTGTCTGATCCGGGATTTCGACAGGCGGCGTCGGTTCCGGCACCTCGCGCGGCGGGATTTCTGGCTCTGGCTCTGGCTCTGGCTCTGGCTCTGGCTCTGGCTCTGGCTCTGGCTCTGGCTCTGGCTCTGGCTCTGGCTCTGGCTCTGGCTCTGGCTCTGGCTCTGGCTCTGGCTCTGGCTCTGGCTCGGCTCGGCTCGGGCTCTGGCGGTCGGCTCAGGCTCGGGTTCGGGCTCGGGTTCGGGTTCGGGTCGGTCGGGTTCGGGTTCGGGTTCGGGTTCGGGTTCGGGTTCGGAAAAGCTGACATCGGGTGCTGCGGTTTCGTCAAGCTGCTCGTGGGTCACGTCTTCCTCGACGCCGCCCTCTTCGACGATGGCATCCAGCCCCTCCTCGATCTTCTTCGAGGATTTGAACATCCGGTCTTTGAGTTTCTTGAAAAACGACATGCGGCCTCCGTTACAGGCGTCACTTAATGGGTCTGGCAGCGCATGGAAAGGGCATCAGGCCGTCAGAACGCCCCAAAGGATCAGCGCGTGTCCGGCGACATGAAGCATCCAGATCGCCCGGCCTGCCGGCACTGTCCATCGGCTGGCGTCGCCGCGGCGGAAAAGCCGGAGCGACACGATAAGGTCGGAGGCGACGAGGGCGGCGGCACCCGGAGCGACCGGCGGGAAAGTGAGTGCGGCCAGCATCATCGCGGCGATGAGCGCGACGTAGGCCCGCACCGGCCAGCGCCGGGCACCGGTGTGCGGGGCCAGCCAGATCTCGGTCGAGAGCGCGAGCGCCACGATTGCGACGGCGGCCAGCGGGGCGGTGGCGAAGGCATCCCAGAGCGGGGCCTGCGAGGCGGCGACAAACAGCAGGATGTAGCACAGATGCGCCAGCGCGATGGCGGCGACGCCGTAGGCCCGTGCCGCGCGTCCGTCGCCTGACAGAGAGCCGCGCGACAGGGTCAGGTCGCCGAGCGCCGACAGGACAAGCGCCATGGTCAGAAGCGCCGGAGCGCCCGCGACAAAGGATGCGACGGCAAAGAGGCTGAGCGGCAGGGTTTTCAGCGCACCGTGCCACGGACCCGCGGCGCGCGGCACCAGCGGCAGGTAGGCCAATGCAAGCGCGAGGCCGGTCAAGGTGATCCAGAACGCGCTGGCGGGCATGGTGTTTTCCCCTGTTCGGGCGGCAGTCTAGCCGCGCCGACGCGCCCCGCAACCCGCGATTGCACTTGGCAACCACGCGCATTTGCGGTGAGAATGCGGGCAAAAGGAATTGCCCATGCGCCGTGCCCTGTTTGGTTTTGCCATTGTCACCTTGCTGCCCGTGCCGCTGCTGGTTATCGGCGGCTTTGCCGGTGGCGTGTGGATCGCGGCGGCGCTGGTCTATCTGACCGCGCTGGCGATGGCGCTGGACCGGATCGTGACGCTGGCCGCCGCCCCCGTCGATCCGGGCGCGGAATTCGCGGCGGCCGACATCCTGTCAGCGGTGCTTGCGGTGACGCATTTCGCACTGATGGTGCTGGCGGTGGCGGCGGTGTCGGGCGTCACCGGGCTGGTCTGGTGGGAGCGGGTGCTGGCGTTCTTCGCGTTCGGGCTGTTCTTCGGGCAGGTCTCGAATTCGAACGCGCACGAGCTGATCCACCGCGCACGACCGTGGCTGCGGCGGCTGGGGATCTGGGTCTTCATCACGCATCTCTTCGGCCACCATGCCTCGGCCCACCCAAAGGTGCATCACCGCCACGTCGGCAGCGACGGCGACCCGAACTCGGCGCGGCGGGCGAGAGCTTCTACCATTTCGCGCCGCGCGCCTGGATCGGATCTTTCGCCAAGGGCTTCCGGGCCGAGATCGCGAACCCGGCGCAACAGGCGCTGGCACGAGCATCCTTACGCCCTTTACGTCGCGGGCGGGCTGGGCTGTTGCCTGCTGGCGCTGATCATCGGCGGCTGGGCGGGGCTGGCGGCCTATCTGGGGCTGGCGGGCTATGCCACGGCGCAGCTGTTGCTGTCGGATTACGTGCAGCATTACGGTCTGCGCCGGCGGGGGATGCCGGGCGGGCGGCTGGAGCCGGTGGGCCCGCAGCATTCGTGGAACGCGCCGCACTGGTTCACCGGGCGGCTGATGCTGAACGCGCCGCGCCATTCCGACCACCACGCCCATCCCGCGCGGCCCTATCCGGCATTGGCGATGCCCGGGCCCGACGAGGCGCCCACCCTGCCCCGCAGCCTGCCGGTCATGGGCATGCTGGCGCTGGTGCCGCGGCGCTGGCGGGCGCTGATGGATCCGGCCGTGGAGGACTGGGCGCTCAGGCGGCTTGCGGCAGAGTGACGCCGACATTGCCGTGTGCTCTGGCCGAAGGTGCCGTGTTCTGGCAGGTTACCCGCATGATGCAGAATGTTGTGCTTGCCCTTGCGCTGTCTGTCACCGCCGCGTGGTCAGAAACGCCGATGACGCGGCGCTGAATTCGAGGCCTACACGGCCGGCAAGACCCTGACCTATTTCGAAAGCGGCTACGCCTATGGCACCGAGCGCTACAAGGCGAATCGCAAGGTCACCTGGGCCTTCGACGGCGACGATTGTCAGGACGGCGAGTGGTATGAGCCCGAACCGGGGCTGATCTGCTTCGTCTATGAAGACGGCATCAACGGCCCGCAATGCTGGAATTTCTTCCGCTCGGAGGGCGGGTTGCGCGCCAAGTTCGCCAATGACCCGGACGGGCGCGAGCTATACGAGACCCGGCCGAACACCAAGCCGCTGTTGTGCCTTGGGCCGGATGTCGGCGTCTGACGCTGACGTTGATTGGATATTTCCAGACAAATAATGATCAGAGAAGGCGGCCCTGTTCGGGCGGGGTGTCTGGTTTGGGTTTGGATTTCGGGCGCGGACTGGCACCCAGAGCCAGCCTGCCGTCGGCGAATTCAATCTCGAGCGCATTGGCAGCTGCGGCCATGACCGAAGTGGTCACCACGGCACCGTCGCCGCGCACCACCGCGTAGCCGCGTTTCAGGGTCTCGGTATAGCCCAGCGTCTGGCGCATCCGTTCCAGCGCGTCGAGGCGGCGGGTCCAGCCGTCGATCTGACCCTGCCCTACGCGGGCCAGCCGGTCTGACGCCGCACGAAGATCGCGGCGTTTGCGATCGGCGTCGCGGGTCAGAAGTATCGGTTGCAGGCGCGCGGCGCGGTCGGTCAGCCGGGTGCGTGCCTCGGCGATCAGGCGGCGCAGGCTGGCGGGGCGGAGCGAGCCGGAAACCTCGGACAGGTGAACCCGGCGTTTCTGGGTCACGGTGCGCAGGGCCGCGGGCAGCCGGTCGGCGGCGCGGTCGAGGCGTTGGCGGGCGTTCTCGACCAGCACCTCGGGTTTTGGCAGCGCGCGCGACAGGTCGCGCAGGCGCTGGCCGCGTTGGGTGACGGCCTGGCGCATGGCGCGGCCAAGGCGGGCGTCCTGCTCTGCCGTCCAGGCCAGAAGGTCGAGGCGCACCGGCACCGCGAGTTCGGCCGCCGCCGTGGGCGTGGGCGCGCGAACGTCCGCGACGAAGTCGATCAGCGTGGTGTCGGTTTCGTGCCCCACCGCCGAGATCAGCGGGATTTTCGACGCAAAGGCGGCGCGGGCGACGATTTCCTCGTTAAAGCCCCACAGGTCTTCCACCGAGCCGCCGCCACGCGCGACGATCAGAAGGTCGGGGCGCGGGATCGGGCCGCCGGGGTCAAGGGCGTTGAAGCCTTCGATGGCGCGCGCCACGTCCGGCGCGCAGGCCTGACCCTGCACCGCGACCGGCCAGATCAGCACGTGGCGCGGAAAGCGGTCGCGCAACCGGTGCAGGATGTCGCGGATCACGGCGCCCGATGGCGAGGTGATGACGCCGATCACTTCGGGCAGGAAGGGGAGTCTTCTGTTTGCGGTCGGCGGCGAACAGGCCCTCGGCGGCCAGCGCCTTTTTGCGCGCCTCGAGCATCGCCATCAGCGCGCCAGCACCGGCCGGCTCGATAGTGTCGACGATCAGTTGGTATTTCGACTGGCCCGGAAAGGTTGTCATGCGCGCCCGTCGCGATGACCTCCATGCCTTCCTCTGGCCGCACGGCCAGCTTCGCCGCCTGGCCTTTCCAGCTGATCGCGGCAATCACCGCGCGGTCGTCCTTGAGGTCGAAGTAGAGGTGGCCGGACGCGGGGCGCGAGACGCGACCGATCTCGCCGCGTACGCGGATATAGCCGAACTCGCCCTCGATCACGCGCTTCACCGCGCCGGAGAGTTCCGAGACGGTGTATTCGTGGGCGTTCGGGCCGGAGCGGGGCCGGCGTCTTCGAAAAGGTCGGACATGCGCTTCGCCTTGTGCCTGCGTTTGGGCTGACCTTAGAACGCCGGGCAACGAAGGCCAAGCGGGGGCGCGTGATGAATATCCTGATACTGGGCGGCGGCGGGCGCGAGCACAGCCTGGCCTGGGCTGTGAAGCAAAACCCGAAATGCGACCGGCTGATCGTGGCACCGGGCAATGCCGGGATCGCCGAGATCGCGGAATGCGCGGATTTCGACATCTGCGACGGCGGCATGGTGGTGACATTCGCCGAGGAAAACGCGGTGGATTTCGTGATCATCGGGCCGGAAGCACCGTTGGCCGCCGGGGTGGCGGACCGGCTGCGCGAGGCGGGTATCCTGACGTTTGGGCCAAGCGAGGCGGCGGCGCGGCTGGAAGCCTCAAAGGCGTTCACCAAGGAGATCTGCGATGCGGCGGGCGCGCCGACTGCCGCTTGGGCGCGGTTTACCATGGCGGAGCCGGCGAAGGATTATATCCGCGACCGGGGCGCGCCGATTGTCGTGAAGGCCGACGGGCTGGCCGCTGGCAAGGGCGTGATCGTGGCGATGGACGAGGCGGCGGCTTTGGCGGCGGTCGATGACATGTTCAGCGGCGGGTTCGGGGCCGCCGGGGCCGAGGTGGTGATCGAGGAATTCATGGGCGGGGAAGAGGCGTCGTTCTTCGTGCTCTGCGACGGGCAGACGGTTTTGCCGATCGGCACGGCGCAGGATCACAAGCGGGCGTTCGATGGCGACGAGGGCCCCAATACCGGCGGCATGGGGGCCTATTCGCCGGCCCCGGTGCTGACGGAGGCGATTGCCGCGGCGGCGTTGCGCGAGATCATCGAGCCGACGATGCGGGTGATGGCCGAGCGCGGGATGCCGTATCAGGGGGTGCTTTATGCCGGGTTGATGATCGAGAACGGGCGCGCCCGGCTGGTGGAATACAACGCGCGGTTCGGCGATCCGGAGTGTCAGGTGCTGATGATGCGGCTGGGCGCGCAGGCGCTGGACCTGATGCTGGCCTGTGCCGAGGGGCGTTTGGCGGGGGTTCAGGTGAACTGGGCAGAAGACCATGCGCTGACCGTGGTGATGGCGGCGAAGGGCTATCCGGGGGAATATGCCAAGGGGTCTGTGATCGGCGGGCTGGACGAATTGCCGGAGGATTCGTTTCAGATGGTGTTTCATGCCGGGACGCGCCGGTTGGATGGCCGGATTGTGGCGCATGGTGGGCGTGTGCTGAATGTTACGGCGCGCGGGGCAAGTTTGCGCGAGGCGCGGGACCGGGCTTATGCGCTGGTCGGGCGGATCGATTGGCCGGAGGGGTTCTGCCGCACCGACATCGGCTGGCGGGCTTTGTGACATGGGTTCGGATCGCTGGCGCGATCCGATCGGTTGAGGGGGGCTGTCTGCCCCCTCTGCGCCCGGCGGGCGCATTCACCCCCGAGGATATTTCTGAACAGAAGATGTCAGGGTTTGCAGGCCATGGCCGCGGCGAAGGATGCGCGGTTTTGGTGCGGGCCGAGCGCGCGGGCCTGGAAGCGGCCGTTGGTATAGGTCACGGCGTGGATTTGGCTCCAGTTGGCGTCGGCAACGATCATTTCGGGGGGGCCGGTGCAGGTGCGGATGCCGCCGGCGATATTGTCCTCGCCGATGCGGTGATTGGTGAAGCCGGGAAGGTCGGCGACATGGGTCAGCGCGGCGTTTCGGAAGCGCCAGACGCGGATGGTTTTGGCCAGATGCGGGCGGTCGACATAGGCGAGTTCGGTGAAGCCGTCGCCATCCAGATCGGCGGCACCGATCGGGGCGAGCCAGCGGTGGGTCGCGCCGATATGGGGCGTGGCGGCGATCAGGCCCTTGGGGCCGTAGATCACCAGGCGCGCACCTTTGGCGAGATCGGTTTCGACCGTGATGACCTCTGCCGCGCCGTCGCCATCCAGATCGACGACGCGCGGTTCGGTATCCTCGAACACGCGGGTGTCGGGAAGTGTTACGCGCAGGCGGCGGCCTTGATCGGAGGTCATTTCCAGAGCGCCCCATTCGATGGCATCGCCCAGGATGCCGTGATCGTAGCGCGGGGTCGGGTCTGTGTAGCGGGCGGTGGTGATGCCTTCGGCGCTGGCGCTGGTGGCCAGAAGTGCTGCCAGAACCCCGCCGCGCAGCATCAGATCTGCTTTTCGGGCATCTGCACCACCAGACCGTCGAGCGCATCGGTGACCTTGATCTGGCAGGTCAGGCGCGAGCGGGTCGGGTCGGGTTCATAGGCGAAATCGAGCATGTCCTCTTCCATCGCCTCGCGCGGCGGGATCTTTTCGACCCAGGCCGGATCGACATAGACATGGCAGGTGGAACACGCGCAGGCGCCGCCGCAGTCGGCCTCGATCCCCGGAATGCCATTGTCACGCGCGCCTTCCATGACGGTCAGGCCGCTGGCAACCTCGACGACATGCTTGGTGCCGTTGTGTTCGATATAGGTGATCTTGGCCATTTTGCCCTCGTCTTGCCTGTCTGACCCGGATTTAGGGCATGATGCTTGGTTTTGCCACCCCCCGTGACAGGGTTGCGCTGATCCTGCAGCCTGAGCGTGCCGGGCGGGCCGGTTGCCATGATCCGCTGACGTGGGCGGATGGTCTTTCGCGGCTTGCCGATTAGCGCTATCGTCGCGGCCAACAATGGCCAGAACGGCGACCGGGCAGGATGATCCAAGCCAAACGATATGCGGTGCAGAGCGCTATGGTGCTGAGTTTGAGCGCCTGCCTTGCTGCGCCGGGATCGGACATGGCATGGTTGGAGGGGCTGGACGACGGCGCCGAAACTGGCGCGAGTCCATGCTATGAGACCGAGACCGTGCCGGCCGTGATCGAGACGGTGACCGAACAGGTGCTGGTGACGCCGGCGGTTCTGGCTGCAGACGGCAGCGTCGCGGAGCCGGCGGTTCACAAGAGCCGGAGCCGTCAGGAGATTGTGCGCGAGCGGCAGGTGTTGCGGATCGAGACCCCCTGCCCTGCGGCGATGACGCCGGAGTTCAATGCGACGTTACAGCGGGCGCTCGCGGCGCGGGGGCTTTATGCGGGCGCGGTGACGGGGGTTTTCGATGCCGAGACGCGGGCCGCGGTCGAGAGGTATCAGACTGCGCGGGGGGTACCGTCCGGGGTGTTGTCGGTGGCGACGGCGCGGGAGTTAGGGCTGATCACCTATCCGCGAGAAGAGATTTTGGCGGATGGGTGAGCCGGCTGGGTGCCGGGGCTGGCGGGGTTTTGGTTCGGCCCGCGGGGATCATTCGTGAAGAATTCAGCAAACGGCGGAAGTGAGCCCAACGCGGTCGAATTCCGGTGCGCGGCGGCTCGAGCAATAGTGGACGGCGGACCAGACATCAGCACTCTGACGCCCAAACTGTGCTAGTGGTGCGGGCAGACGCGATAAGAAGGGCAGTCGGTGATGCTGCATCACAAGGTTTTGGGACAAGGCAAGCCGGTCGTGATGCTGCACGGCGTTACGTTGGATCATCGACATATGGTCGAAATTCTTGAGCCTGCATTCGAGGGGCTTGAGGGTTGGAAACGCATCTATGTGGACTTACCCGGACACGGGAAGAGCCCTGGGCAGGACAGCATCCGCTGCCAGGACGATATTCTCGCGGCGGTCGAAGCGTTTATCGCCGAAAATTTGGGCGAATCCCCTTTCGCACTCGTCGGACTCTCCAGAGGCAGCTATATCGCGCGCGGGATCATACACCGGCAAACGGAACGCGTGACTGGCGCCGCTTTGGTTGTGCCAGGCGGCAATCCGTCTTCAACCAATCCGCGCCCAAAGCACGAAGTTCTGGAACCTGACCCCACGATCCGATCCGAGTTGCCGGAAGATGAGATCTGGGCGTTTGACAATTTCTTGGTGGTTCAACGCCGCGACATCGTGGAAAAGCGGCGGAACATCCTGAAACCTGCGATGCAGCTTCACGATCAAGCGCAGGAAGCGCGCGTAAAGGAGGCGTTCGAATTCAGCTTTGCCGACAAGGAAGAAAAAACGACGTTCGGAAAACCGAGCCTGATCGTCGCGGGACGCCAAGATGCCATGAGCGGTTATCTTGACTCGATCGATCTGCTGCATCGGTTTCCACGTGCCACACTGGCCGTTCTGGATGCCGCGGGGCACGGGCTCACTTTCGAACGACCAGACTTGTTCACCGCTCTGGTCCGGGACTGGCTGCAACGTCTTGCTGTGACATGGCGCGGCTGATCTGAGCGTTGAGACCTTAGACCATTCGACTACCAGTTTCGTCCCGTATAGTGTTGAAAAAGCCGGACTTCGGGGAATGCGGGAAGCTCTCGAGATGACCGAAAACCCGGAAATCAGCGACCGACTGGTCGTCAGGCGCGATGAGTTTTCTCTGGATCGGCGTAGACGAAAAGAAGCGCCTCTCGGCCATGATTGGCGGGAATTCCTATGAAAAAGGGCGCCCGGAGGCGCCCTTTCCTGTCGGTTTCCTGAAATCTACTCCAGCGTCAGCGCAACGAAGCGTGGCTCTCCGGCGCGGCGGACGAGCAGCAGGAGCGATTTGCGGCCAGCGTCTTTGGCATCGGTGATGCGCGCTTCCAGATCGGCCACCTTGACCACCTTCTGCTGACCGGCCTCGGTGATCACGTCACCGGCGCGCAGGCCCTTGTCGTAGGCTTCGCTGTCCTCTGCGACATCGGCCACGACCAGACCGTCGGAGCCGGGGTTGAGGCCAAGCTGGCTGCGCAGCTCGTCCGTCATCTCGGCTATGGTCAGGCCCAGCACCTGCTTTTTCCACCGGTTCATCGGCGGGGGCAGAGGCGGGAACAGCCTCGGCTTCGGCATCTTCGCGGCGGCCGAGCGTGACCATCAGCGTCTGGGTCTTGCCATCGCGGAACACCACGACGCGCGCCGCCTTGCCGATTTCGGCGTTGCCAACGACGCGGACCAGTTCACGGGTGTCGGCAACTTCGATGCCGTCGAACGACAGGATCACGTCGCCCGACTGCATCCCGGCCTCTTTCGAGGGGCCTTCGGGGACGTCTGTCACCAGCGCACCGGCGGCGGTCTCAAGGCCGATCGCCTCGGCCACATCATCGGTCACGTCCTGGATGCGGACGCCCAGCCAGCCCCGGCGGGTTTCGCCGAATTGCTGGAGTTGTGTCACGACCTTGCTGACGACGTTCGAGGCCATCGAGAAGCCGATGCCGATCGAGCCGCCGTTGGGCGACAGGATCGCGGTGTTCACGCCGACGACCTGACCGTCCATGTTGAACGAGCGGGCCGCCCGAGTTGCCGCGGTTGATCGCAGCGTCGGTCTGGATGAAATCATCATAGGTGCCCGAAAGTGCGCGACCGCGGGCCGAGACGATACCGGCAGAGACCGAAAAGCCCTGACCCAGCGGGTTGCCCATCGCCATGACCCATTCACCGACGCGCATCACGTCGCTGTCGCCGAAGCTGACGAACGGCAGCGGGGTATCGCTTTCGACCTTGAGCAGGGCGATGTCGGTGTTCTTGTCGGTGCCAACGATCTTGGCATCTAGGGTCTTGCCCGAGAAGAATTCGATCGATACCTCATCCGCGCCCTCGATGACGTGGTTGTTGGTGACGATGTAGCCATCCTCGGAGATCACGAAACCAGAGCCCAGCGCCTGACTGCGGCGGGGGCGGTTCTGCGGGCCGGGTCCCTCGCCGGGGTTCTGGCGATCGAGGAAATCGCGGAAGAAATCCTCGAACGGCGACCCCGGGGGAACCATCGGGCCGCCATCGGTTGCGGCGGCGACGGTGGTGGACGTGGTGATGTTGACGACGGCGGGGCTGACCTTTTCCGCCAGATCGGCGAAAGATTCCGGCGCGCCCCGTGCACCCGCTGTCATGGCCTGTGCGAAAAACAAAGCCAATCCCAGCACCAGAACCGAAATCGCGCGCGCGATCGGCGTCATCTGGGCGGGAAGTGTGAGTGCCTGCGGTTTCACTGCATTCTCCTTTTGAACCTGAATGGCCGACCGGGCAGGCCGGACCTGCGAATACCTGTCATGAGTGTCTAGATAGGTGATCTGGTCCGCAACTCAAAGCCCGACCACAAATACTCAATTGGATGTGAAGGGCGCGTGTGCGGGTTTTCATGCGCCAAGCGCCCTGGCCAGCCAGATCAGCGCGACGCCGAGGCCCAGCGCGCCCAGCCCGATCAGGCGGCGGGCTTCGGGTGAGATGTCGCGCAGCGCCTCGAGTATCTGTTCCATGCGCAAAGGGGCCAGTGCGAACACCAGCCCCTCGACGCAAAGTACCAGACCTATGGCCAGGATGATGAAGCTCATTGCGCGGGCGCGGGTGCCTGTGGCGGTTGATCGCTTTGAGGTAGTCGAAGAACACGCTGTCGGGCGAGATTACCATCGTTGAGTTGTTGCCCTGCAATGCACGCTGATAGGCCGTCATCGAACGGTAGAATTCGAAGAATTCCTGATCCTGACCGAAGGCCTGCGCGTAGATGTTGTTACGGCGGGCATCGGCTTCGCCTCGGGTGATATCCGCGGTCTTGTTGGCCTCTGACACGATCTCGACCACCGTCCGGTCGGCCTGTGCGCTGACCCGCTGCGCGGCCTCGCGGCCCCGGGCGCGTTCGTCTTCGGCTTCACGCTGACGTTCGGCGCGCATCCGCGCGAAGGTCGCTTCGAGGTTCTGTTCGGGCAGGTTGGTCTGCTTCAGACGCACGTCCACCACCTCGACCCCAAGGTTCGAGGCGCGCGCACGGGCCTGATCGCGGATCCGCAGCATAAGCGCTGCGCGATCCGATGACAGGATCGTGTTCGAGGTGACCTGATCGGAACCCAGCACTTCACGCACCTGAGCGTTCAGGATCGATTCGAGCCGGTCTTCGGCGGCAGCGATGCCACCGACGCCGACGGCGTGGCGGAACTGTTCCACGTCCGAAATCCGGTAGCGCGCGAAGGCGTCGACGATGAGACGCCGGTCGTCCGAGGGCGTGACCTCGATCTCTTGCGTTTCAAGCGACAGGATGCGGTCGTCGTATTTCACGACTTCCTGGATCAGCGGGATCTTGAAGCCAAGGCCCGGATCTTCCTTGACCGCCTTGATCTGGCCGAATTGCAGGACCAGCGCCTTTTCGCGTTCGTCCACGATGAAGATCGAGGACAGCAGGGCGGCGATGGCCACCACGATGATCGGGAGTATGAAGGTTGTCTTACGCATCAGTTGGACCCTCCGCTGGTCGTGGACGCAGGTTTGCGCAATTCGTTGAGCGGCAGGTAAGGCACCACGCCCTGGCCGCCGCTTTGTTCGTCGATGATGACCTTGTCGACGCGGCCCAGCACCTGTTCCATGGTTTCGAGATACAGGCGCTTTCGGGTTACTTCCGGGGCCTGACGGTATTCGTTCAGAACGGCAAGGAAACGGCTGGCTTCGCCTTCGGCCTCGTTCACGACCTGGGCGCGGTAGCCTTCGGCTCTTTCGAGCACCTGCGCGCTTTCACCGCGCGCGCCGGCCAGCACCCGGTTGGCATAGGCGTCGGCCTCTCGTTCCAGCCGGTCGCGTTCCTGTTCGGCGGCCTGCACGTCGCGGAAGGCGTCGATCACTTCGCGCGGCGGGTCGGCCTTGTCGAGGTTCAGACGCACGACGTTCATGCCGCTGTCGTAGCCGTCGAGCGTCAACTGAATCAGCTCGCGGGCGCGGTCGGCGATGATACCGCGATCGCGGTTCAGGATCGGCGCCAGTTGTGACGCTGCGATGATCTCGCGCATCGCCGATTCCGACACCGCGCGGATCGTTTGCTGCGGGTCGCGCAGGTTGAACAGGTATTTCGCCGGATCGTTGATGTTCCAGACCACCTGAAAGTCGATGTCGATGATGTTCTCGTCGGTGGTCAGCATCAGGCCGCTTTCGCCGCGCGTGCCTTGGGCGACGCCGATATCCTCGATCTGTTCGCGGGTCACCGGGATGACCTCGGCGGTGACGAACGGCCAGGGCGCGAAGTTCAGGCCGGGACCGCCGGTCTGGCTGTACTTGCCGAGGAAAAGCTCGACCGACTGTTCTTCCGGCTTGACCGTATAGAACGAGGCGAAAATCCAGAGGGCTGCCAGGGCGAGAACGCCAAGGCCAACCGTGCCGCGCGTGAGTTTCGGACCGTCGCCACCGCCGGTGCCGCCATTGCGCGCCGCCGCCGCCGCGACCGCCCATCAGGACGCGCAGCTGTTCCTGGCCCTTTTTCACGATCTGGTCGATTTCGGGCATCGGCGACTCGCCTGGCCGCGACCGCCGCGTTTGTCGCCATCGTCATCCCCGCCGCCGCGACCGCCGCCGCCCCAGGGTCCGCCATTGTTATTGGCCATCTCGGGTTGTTCCTCTCTCTCGTCTTTTTCGTCGTCCGCTGACTTGCAGCCTTAACTGTGTATTTCCCACCGGAAATCAAGCTTTTCGCACCGGTGTCTTCATTAGAACGATCTCTTCCGACATTGTCGGGTGAACCGCAACCGTTCGGTCGAAATCTTCCTTGGTCGCGCCCATCTTTACCGCCACGCCGACCATCTGGATCAATTCGCCCGCATCGGGTGCGATGATGTGGCAGCCCAGGATCTTGCGGGACGTGGTGCTGACGATCAGCTTGAAGAGCACGCGATCCTGCTTGCCGATAAAGGCGTTCTGCATCGGGCGGAACGCGGCGCAATAGACCTCGATCGGTTCCTGATCGCGCGCGGCCTCTTCGGTCAGGCCGACGGAGCCGTATTCGGGCTGGGTGAAGACGGCCGAGGGCACAAGCGCGTGGTCGGGCTTGGTCGGGTTGCCGTTGAACACGGTCTCGACAAAGGCCGCGCCTTCGCGGATCGCGACCGGCGTCAGGTTGATCCGGTCGGTCACATCGCCGACCGCAAAGATCGAGGGCACGGCGGTCTGCGAATAGTCGTCGACCTCGATCTGGCCGCAGCGGCCCAGTTTGACGCCGATCGCCGGTTCCAGCCCCAGCCCGTCGGTGTTGGGCTTGCGGCCGGTGGCATAGATCACCGCGTCGAAGTCGTCCTCGCGCCCATCGGTGGCCTTGACCCAGATGCCGCATTTGCGCTTTTCCATCCGCTCGACATCGGTGCCGACATGCAGGTCGATCCCCTGCCCCTGCATCAGTTCGGCGATATGGCCGCGCGCCTCGTCGTCGAAAGCCGCGCAGGATCTGCGCGCCGCGGTAGTATTGCGTGACCTTCGACGCCGAGCCCGTTCAGGATGCAGGCGAATTCGCAGGCGATATAGCCGCCGCCGACGATCAGCACGCGTTCGGGCAGCTCTTCCATCAGGAAGATATCGTTCGAAGTCCAGGCCAGGTCGTGGCCCGGCACGGTGTCGGGGACGAAGGGGCGGCCGCCGGTCGCGATCAGGATATGCTTGGCGCGGAAGGTCTCGCCGTCCGCCAGCCGCACGGTATGGGCATCGTCCAGCGTGGCGCGCTGATCGTGGATCTCGACCCCGGCCTTTTCGAGATTGGCGCGGTAGATGCCTTCCAGCCGGTCCAGTTCGGCGTGCAGCGGTCTTCCGGAACTTCGGCCAGTCGAATTTGCCGGCCTCGACCGACCAGCCATAGGCGCGCGCCTCGTCCATCGCGCGCGAATAGCCCGAGGCGAAGACCATCAGCTTTTTCGGCACACAGCCGCGGATGACGCAGGTGCCGCCCATGCGGTATTCCTCGGCCAGCGCGACCCTGGCGCCGGTTTCGGCCGCCACGCGCGCAGCGCGCACCCCGCCAGAGCCGCCGCCGATCACGAAAAGATCATAGTCGAAGGCCATGACAGTCCTCGCTATTCCGCGATATCCAGGAAGATGTTGTCGCTTTCGGCAAACTCGATGCTGCCCTCTTCATGGGTGCCCGCGTTGATGTCCTCGACCTCGACGCGGCCATCGCCGTGACCGATCACGACCACGTCGCAGATGTCGATGAACAGGCCGTTTTCGACGACGCCGGGGATCTGGTTCAGGACCAGCGACAGCTGCCGCGCGATTGCCGATCCGGTGCAGGTGCAGATCGAGGATGTAGTTGCCCTCGTCGGTGACGAAGGGCCTGTCGCCGTTCATCCGCAGCGTGGTCTTCTGGCCCATCACGTCCAGCGCGTGCAAGGTTTCCTCGACCAGCGCCTTGGTGGTCTGCCAGCCGAAGGGGATCACCTCGATCGGCAGCGGGAAAGCGCCCAGCTGATCGACCTGCTTGGTGACGTCGGCGATCACGATCATCTGGTCGCTGGCGGTGGCCACGATCTTTTCCTGCAGCAGCGCGCCGCCGCCGCCCTTGATCAGGTTCAGTTCGGGGTCGAACTCATCCGCGCCGTCGATGGTCAGGTCGAGCCAGCGCGCCTCGTCCAGCGTGATCACCTTGATGCCGACCTGCCGGGCCAGTTCGGCCGTCCGGCTGGAGGTCGGAACGCCCGTGATCTTCAGCCCCTCTTCACGCACCCGCTCTCCCAGACAGCGGACCAGCCAGGCGGCGGTCGAGCCGGTGCCAAGGCCGACCTTCATACCGTCGGCCACAAACTCTGTCGCGCGTTTCGCAGCAACGAATTTTGCGGTATCAATGGGGGACATGTTTTCTGACATCTGGCAGCGACTCCGTTTCAAGGTCCGGGTGGTTATAGGAAAGAAGCAGCCAAGGTGCGAGAGTCAATTCCGCCTGACCGGCGGGAAGGTGAGGATTTTCGGATGCCGATGCCCTGGGCCTATCGCCACGCCACAAAGGACTGGATGGCATTCCTGGCCGATGCCAAGGAGCGCCTCGGACTGGAGAGCGACAACACGGCCTATACGGCCGTGCAGGGGGTTTTGCTGACGTTCCGGCGGCGGCTTACGGTGGAACAGGGGCTGGCCTTTGCCGATATCCTGCCGGCAGTGGTGCGCGCGATCTTCGTCCACCGCTGGGATGCGGGCGCGCCGCCGGTGCCGTTCGGCCCCCGCGCCGCGCTGACGGCTGAGGTCAAGGCACTGCGGCCCGACCACAACCTGACGCCCGATCACGCAATCGAGGCCGTCGCCTGGGCACTGCGCCGCAGTGTCGACCAGGGCGATCTGGACCGGGTGCTGGCCGGGCTCCCGCCTGGGGCGGCGGATTACTGGCAGGTCGAGGTAAGCGATCCGAAAGAACTGGACAGGCGGATTACCTGACGCTGACCAAATTGCGGCGTCTTGCGACGCCACGACTTTGTTTTGCGCCGCGCGTGCCGCGCGTCGCGGTGCCTCCGGCGGGGATATTTCGAAACAGAAGATGAAACCCGATGGTGGGCCGGACATCGTGGCGATGCTGGCCCGCCGGGCAATTTGATGGGACATCAGCGGTGTCGGTCTTGGCTCTGCCGGAAAGCGTCGTTTTTCGCCGCGCAGTCGATGGCTTTGCAGATCATTACGCTAAGAGCAGCAGGGGAGCCTTTGCGCATGTTCTTGTCCGTCTTCGACATGTTCAAGATCGGTGTCGGTCCGTCGTCGTCGCACACGATGGGGCCGATGGTGGCGGCGGCGCGGTTTCTGGACCGGCTGCGCGCCTCACCCTTTACGGCGCATGGGCGTCAGGGCCTCTTTGCACGGCTCGCTGGCCTTCACCGGGGTCGGCCATGCCACCGACCGGGCCACGGTTCTGGGTCTGGCGGGTTTCGTGCCCGGAAACCTACGATCAGGATCGCGCCAACGCCACGCTGGTGGATATTCACGAAACCCGACTGCTCAAGCCGGACGGTCTTGCGCCGCTGGCGTTCGATCCGGCCACCGATCTGATCTTCGACTACGACCACACCCTGCCCGGCCATGCCAATGGCATGATCCTGATGGCCACCGATGCGCAGGGCGACATCATCCTGCAAGAGACGTATTATTCCATCGGCGGCGGCTTCGTGCTGACCGAGGCGGAACTGGCGGCTGGCAAGGACAGCGACGAGGGCGCGCCGGTGCCCTATCCGTTCAAGAGCGCTGCCGATATGCTGCGGATGTGCGCTGAAACCGGGCAGACCATCGCCGATCTCAAACGCCGCAACGAATTGACGCGACGCGACGCGGGCGCGCTGGATCGCGGGATCGGGCGGATCTGGGAGGTGATGAACGACTGTATCGAGCGCGGGCTGACAACGGACGGCATCCTGCCCGGCGGGCTGAAGGTCAGACGCCGCGCCAAGGCCATCCACGATGCCCTGCAGGCCGAACGCGGGCGCAACCTGAACGCGCCCCACACGATCAACGACTGGATGTCGGCCTACGCCATGGCGGTGAACGAGGAAAATGCGGCAGGCGGTCAGGTCGTGACCGCCCCGACCAACGGTGCGGCGGGCGTGATCCCGGCGACGATCCGCTACTGGCTGGATCATGTGCCGGGGGCAAGCCGGTCGCAGATCCCCGATTTCCTGCTGACGGCTGCGGCGATCGGCGGGCTGATCAAGTTCAACGCCTCGATTTCCGGCGCGGAATGCGGCTGTCAGGCTGAGGTCGGCAGCGCCGCCGCAATGGCTGCCGCCGGGTTGGCCGCGGTGCTGGGTGGCACACCCGAGCAGGTGGAAAACGCCGCCGAGATCGCGCTGGAGCATCACCTTGGCATGACCTGCGACCCGGTCAAGGGGCTGGTGCAGGTGCCGTGCATCGAGCGCAACGGGCTGGGCGCGATCAAGGCGGTGTCTGCCGCCTCGCTCAGCATGCGCGGCGATGGCAGCCATCTGGTGCCACTGGACGCCGCGATCGAGACGATGCGCCAGACCGGGCGGGACATGAGCGAGCGGTACAAGGAAACCTCGCTTGGCGGTCTGGCAGTAAATGTCCCGAACTGCTGACTTCTTCTGTTCCAAAATACTCCCGCCGGAGGCAACAGCGGCGCGCGTCAGCGCGGCGCAACCAAAGCTGTCGCCCGCAGGGCGTCGATATTGCAACCGAGTAAAGCCAGCTTTCGCGTGGCCCGATGACTGACGATCGGCCCGTTCTTGGCACGATGATGATGCTGGCCTTCTGCCTGACCGCGCCGCTGATCGATACGGCGGCAAAGCTGGCATCGGATGCGATCCCCGTGGGCCAGATCACGGCCGCGCGCTATGTCGCGCAGGCGTTGATCCTGGTGCCGGTCATGGCGGTGATGCGCCTTGATTTCCGCATCGACCGCGCCGCGATCGGCCTCACGTTCCTGCGCGCGGCGCTGTCGGTGGCTGCAACCCTCACGTTTGTCGGCGCAATCGCCGTCATGCCGCTGGCCGATGCGCTGGCCATCGTCTTCGTCGAGCCGTTCCTGTTGCTGCTGATCGGCCATTTCATCCTGGCCGAGACCGTCGGCATCAGACGGCTGGGGGCAGCCGTTGTCGGCTTTGTCGGATCGCTGATCATCATCCGGCCCAGCTTTGCCGAGTTCGGCGCGGTGGCGCTGTTGCCGCTTGGCACCGCGCTGTTCTTCACGTTCTACATGATTTCGATGCGCTGGCGGACGCGCGGCGCGCATCCTGTCAGCTTGCAGGCGATGACGGCGGTGGCTGCAATGGTGCTGACCGTTCCGCTGTTGTGGCTGGCCGATGGCAGTGGGTTGCGGGATTTCGATCCTGTCATGCCGCAGGGCCGCTACTGGGCCTATCTTTTTGCGGTCGGTGTGGCAGCCTCGGTCGCGCATCTCTTGCTGACATACGCCTTGCGTTTCGCCTCTTCCACCGTGCTGGCGCCTTTGCATTACCTGGAACTGATCTCGGCGACCTTCTTTGGCTACGTCGTGTTCAGCGACTTCCCCGACCTGCCGACATGGATCGGGATCACGGTCATCGCCGCCTCGGGCATCTATATCATCCACCGCGAGCGGGTGACGGCGCACAGCGTCGCGCCAGGCGTTGCGTCGGTTGGCCCACCGCCATAGCTTGCCCGGATGGCGACCGACCGGCCCCTTCTTGGCATCTTGCTGATGCTTGGCTTCTGCGTTCTGGCCCCGCTTGGCGATTCGATTGCCAAGCTGCTGGGCGATCGCATGTCGATCGGCCAGCTGCTGGCGGTTCGCTTTGCGCTTCAGGCGGCGATCCTGGTTCCGTTGATCTGGGCCACCGGGCGCGGCTTTGCGATGTCAGTCCGGGTGCTGCGGCTGACCGCTCTGCGCACGGTGCTGCATATCGTTGGCATCGGGGCAATGTTCCTGTCGCTGCGGTTCCTGCCGCTCGCGGATGCCATCGCCATCGCGTTCGTCATGCCCTTCATCATGCTCTTGCTGGGCAAGACGGTCCTGAACGAGCAGGTCGGCCCGCACCGTCTGGCCGCCTGTGCGGTCGGGTTCATCGGAACGCTTCTGGTGATCCAGCCGAATTTCGCCTCTGTCGGTGCGCCGGCCTTGTTGCCGCTGGTTGTTGCAGTGGTCTTTGCCTTGTTCATGCTGGTCACCCGCCAGATCGCCAAGGACTGCGATCCTGTCACGTTGCAGGCAGTCAGCGGGCTGATGGCCTCGGCCTTGTTGATCCCGCTGCTTCTGCTGGTGTCCGGCCACGATGTTCCGGGCCTGCAGATGAACCGCATCCTGCCGCGCGATCTGTGGCTTCTGGCTGCGCTGGGGATCCTGGGCACCTGCGCGCATCTGTTGATGACATGGTCGCTGCGCTTTGCGCCCTCGGCAACGCTTGCGCCGATGCAGTATCTGGAAATCCCGTTCGCCACGCTGATCGGCTGGCTGATCTTCGCGGACCTGCCAAACGGGCTGGCAGCCCTTGGCATCGCCATCACTGTGGGCGCCGGGTTTTACGTGATCCACCGCGAGCGGGTTACCGCGCGAGCGCCCGCACAACCTGCGCCAGCGCCGCCCTTGGCATGATCGCCAGCATCCCGGGGCCATCCATGTTCAGTCGGACGGTGCCCCCATCGGCGATGTTCGAGGTGCCGATGCGCCCATCCGGCGCGAATGCGATGCCGTCAATGGGCCATCTCAGCCCCTCTGACCGGCCCGTGACCGGCGCCATCGGGAACAACGAAACCCGCGTGCCGCGCTCCAGTGGCAAGGTGATATCCGCCGGCAGGTGAAAGCACAGATCGCGTTTGTTGATCAGCACAACCGGCTTATGTGCGTGGCGGATCAGGGCGTTGAACGCCGCAAGCTGATGATCCACGCGCCGCCCCAGGAAACCGACCCCCAGAATCACAGGGGCGTCGATCACGGTCAGGCACTTTTCAAAATCGGTCGTTTCCTGTTCGGAAACTCTGACCAGGCGGTTTTTCGGGATTTGCGCCAGCGTTTGAGGATCAATCGAATCGAGATCTCCGACCACAAAATCCGGCATTTGCCCTATTTTTACCGCAATTTTGGCACCACCATCAGCTGCGACAAGGCGGGGCGCGAACGTCAATGCTTCGGTAAGAACCCCAAGTTTAACCTTGCTTGCACCCAATAACGTTACATTTTCGGAAAACTGCACAATACTTACCTAGCTGCCTTGATTGATGTACAAAATGGAAACTGACCACATTCTGACCAAGAAAAAATCGCGGACATTTCTTTCTTCTGTTCCTATTTGCGAACCATTCCTTGGTAAACACAGTGTTGCTGGATCAGAAAAGAAAGCGAAAGAGTGATGGTAGGACCGAGTAAAATACTTACCGTTTCGTACGGCACCTTCTCATGCACGCTTGAGGGGTTTGACGATCCTTTCTCGACAATGCGCGGAATTGCCGAGTATTTCCGCGACCTTGCGGCAGATGACCGTTACTTTGGCGCCGAACCGCCAACCCCGGACGCAGACATGCTGCACCGCATCGCCGAGCGTGAGATCCAGCGCCGGGTTGAAGCCCGCGTGGAAAACAACGGTATCATCCTGCGCCAGATGGAAGATCACGGCAAAGCTGCCCCGAAAGAACCCGAGCCTGCCGCTGCTGCGCCTGTTGCTGCGTCTGCCGCACCTGTCGCCGCCACTGCCGGCCTGACCGCAGCCGCGGCGCCACAGCCGGCGCCCCAGCCGGACGTTGAGGCCTACGATTTCACCGATGCCATTCCCGCACGTGGCGAAAGCGTCGCCGCCAAGCTGGCGCGCATCCGTGCCGCCGTCGCCCGCCGCGAAGATGATGCCGGCCAAACCTATCGCGACGATTCCCATATCGCAGACACCCTGCCCTCTGCAACATTGGCCGAAGCCTTCGAGGACGCCGAGATCGCGCCAGAGCCCGAGGCGGCGGCAGAGCCGGCCGAACCCGAGACCCTGACGATCGAGGATGAGCCCGTAGAGGTCGTGGTTGACGAGTCAGTAGCGGCATCGTTCGAGGACGAGACGGAAGAACCGCAGGTCGATGAGACCGAAGACGCTTTGGCCGAGGAAGATCTGGACGAGCCTGAAATGCTGGTTCTGACCGACGATGCCGAGGACGAAGAGGACGAGCCGGAGGTCGTTGAGACCACAGACGCATTGGCCGAGGAAGAACTGGGCGAACCCGGAACGCTGGTTCTGACTGTCGACGCCGAGGAAGATGAGGACGAGGCCAGCGAAGAAGAGACGATCGCTTTTGGCGAGCAAGACCTCGACGAAGGCGATTTCGACGAAGATGGGATCGAGGAAGATGAGGCCGTGGAACTGGCCGAAACCTCTTTCGAAGACATCGCAGAGTCGACCCTGGTCGCGGAAGAGGACGAGGATGAGGATGAGGCGCTGGTTGCCAGCGCGGACGGCTTGGCCGAAGACCTTGAAGAAGACGAAGAGCCGCAGGACGACGAGGTCGGCCGTGACGCAGTGTCGCGCGTGATGGGCCAACTGCCCGAAGACGATGCCGAGGAGGATGCGCTTCCCGAAGAGGAAGAGGCCAGCGACGCGCCGGACGCGCCCGCAATCGCCCGCGTCATCAAGATGCGCCGCTCGGACATTGAAGAAGATGCCGAAATCGAAGAAACCGACGCCTCTGAAGCTTTCGAACTCGGCACGCCCGAGGATGACGAGAACGACAAAGACATGAACTTCAGCTTTCTCGGATCCGACGACGAGGATGCCGACGAAGCCGCAGAAGACCTACTTGACGAGGCCGATGAAGAAACCGCAGCCGACCTGTCGGATGAGGACGAAGCCGATCTGATGGCAACGCTGGAGCAGGTCCAGCGCGAATCGGAGGCTGACGGGCGCGCCGACAAGGAAGGCCGCGCGGTTCTGGAGCGTCAGGACCTTGAGGACAACGGCAACGGCGTAAAGCGCATCCTGGAGGTTACCAACACCGAGTTGGAGGAAACCGAAGGCACCCGCCGCCGGTCCGCGATCCAGCACCTCAAGGCCGCCGTGCTGGCGACGCGCGCCGACAAGAAGCTGAGCAAGGAAAAGGCCGAGGTTGAAGACGCCAAGCAGTTGGATCAGTACCGCGAGGATCTGGCCCGTGTCGTGCGCCCGCGTCGCCCGGTCGATGGTGTCAAGTCGACGGAACGCCGTCAGGCGCCGCTGGTTCTTGTCTCGGAGCAGCGCATTGATACCCCCGAGCTTCCGGTCGACCCGAATGCCGAAGCCGTCCGCCCGCGCCGGGTGAGCGCTTCTGTAGCCATCGAGGCGGATGATCGCGCGGCAGAGGATCAGGCATCTGACGATGACGTCAATGAGAACATCTTCACCGATGCAGAGTCGTTCGCCGACTTTGCCGAGCAGATGGGTGCCACCGAGCTTCCCGATCTGCTGGAAGCCGCCGCGGCATACGCATCTTATGTCGAGGGACGCCCGCATTTTTCACGCCCGCAGATCATGCGCGCGGTCGCCTCGTTCCGCGATGAGGACTTCAATCGCGAAGACAGCCTGCGCTCGTTCGGGCAGTTGCTGCGGCATGGCAAGATCCGCAAACTGAGCCGTGGTCAGTTCACCGTCGCGCAATCGACCCGGTTCAATCCCGGTGCACGTGCAGCGGGCGAATAACGAAAAGAACAAGCGTTTGTAGCGAGTTACGGGCGGGGTGGACGAATGTTCACTCCGCCTTTTCGTCTGTCGGCGCGGCATCGGGATCGGCCTGACCGATGCCCTTGAACAGCGATTTGAACGGCAGCACCCAGACGATACCCAGCACGATGTAGACCAGCAGTTCGACCAGCACGCCGGGACGGTCGAGCAGGTTCACCAACGAGACTGCCACGATGACATAAAGCGGCAGCCCGACCACCAGGACGATCAGCGACCAGCGTCGGCGGGCCTTGTACGACAGCGCCATCAGTCGGCGAACGGGTCGGTTACCAGGATGGTATCCTCCCGCTCCGGCGAGGTCGACAGAAGCGCGACCGGGCAGTCGATCAGTTCCTCGACCCGGCGCACGTATTTGATCGCATTGGCCGGCAGATCGGCCCAGCTGCGCGCGCCCTCGGTGCTTTCCGACCAGCCGGGCAGGGTTTCGTAGATCGGCGAGCAGCGCGCCTGATGGTCGGCGGCGGTCGGCAGATAGTCGATGCGCTTGCCGTCCAGCTCGTAGCCGACGCAGATCTTCAGTTCGTCGAACCCGTCCAGCACGTCGAGCTTGGTCAGCGCGATGCCGTTGACGCCCGAGGTCGCACAGGTCTGCCGCACCAGCGCTGCATCGAACCAGCCGCAGCGCCGCTTGCGGCCCGTGACGGTGCCGAATTCATGGCCGCGCTCGCCCAGCCGCTGGCCGATCTCGTCGTGCAGTTCGGCCGGGAACGGCCCCTCGCCGACGCGGGTGGTGTAGGCCTTGACGATACCGAGCACGAAATCGATGGCGCCAGGCCCAAGCCCGACGCCCGTCGCCGCCTGTCCGGCGATCACGTTCGACGAGGTCACGAACGGATAGGTGCCGAAATCAATGTCCAGCAGTGCGCCCTGCGCGCCCTTCGAACAGTATCCGCTTGCCGGCCTTGCGCTGGTCGTTCAGCACTTTCCAGACGGGGGCGGCGAATTTCAGCACTTCGGGCGCGATTTCGCGCAGCTTGCGCGATCAAGGCCGTCGCGGTCCACCGGCTCCATCCCCAGACCGCGGCGCAGCGCGTCGTGATGCACCAGCGCGCGGTCGACACGCAATTCCAGCGTGGCAGCGTCGGCCAGATCGGCGACGCGGACCGACCGGCGGCCGACCTTGTCCTCATAGGCAGGGCCGATGCCGCGGCCGGTGGTGCCGATCTTGGCGACCGAAGCCTGCGCTTCCCGCGCGCGGTCCAACTCTCCGTGGATCGGCAGGATCAGCGGGGTGTTTTCTGCGATCATCAGGTTCTCGGGGGAAATCTCGACGCCTTGCCCCCGCAGTTTGGCGATCTCCTGAACCAGATGCCACGGATCCAGCACCACGCCATTGCCGATGACCGACAGCTTGCCACCGCGCACGATCCCCGATGGCAAGAGCGACAGCTTGAACACCTTGCCGTCGATAACCAGCGTGTGGCCGGCGTTATGGCCGCCCTGAAACCGCGCGATGATGTCGGCGCGTTCCGACAGCCAGTCCACGATCTTGCCTTTTCCCTCGTCGCCCCACTGGGCGCCTACGACGACTACGTTGGCCATGTCTGTCCTTCGGTTAGCGGAAAGCCCTGGCCGATATAGCCCCGCAGGCCCGCCAGCGAAACCACTAATTCGCCGCAGCGCCGGACAGGTAGTGGCGGTGTGGCCAACACTAGGCGCAACCGCCTGTGGCGAACCTCTGCCCGCCAGCATTGCGCGCCGGATATCGCCTTACGAACGAACAAGGCGCCGAACCCGAATGGACGGTTGAAGCGGGCCGTCCTATGGTCAACGCAACGGAGGACCGAATGCCAACAAATCTTGAAGCGAACAAGGCCAACGCAATCGCGTTCTATGACCTGATGTTCAACAAATGCCGGCCCCGAGAAGCCATCGAGAGATTTGCCGGCGACGTCTACATCCAGCACAATCCCCATGTGGAGGACGGAAAAGAGGCGTTCATCGCGTATTTCGAACGGATGGCCCGCGAGTATCCGGGCAAAATCACCCATTTCAAGCGGGCGATTGCCGAGGACGATCAGGTCGTCCTGCATTGTCACCAGATCTGGCCCGGGAGCGATGACTATGCGGGCATGGATATCTTCCGCTTCGATCAGGCGGGGAAAATCGTCGAGCATTGGGACGTTCTTCAGGTCATCACCGGCGAGTCCAGGAACGACAATGGCCTGTTTTGAGATCAAACCGGGGCGCAGAGTCTTCCACCGCTCTTCGAGGCACCGAGGCCGCGACTTCGACTGCATCCATTCCCCGGACTGGAAATCTCTGGCCAATGCGGGCAAAAGTGCGGGATCGCCCGGCGTGCCAAGGCACGCGATGCAACCGGAGGCACCATGGGATTTCTTCTGCGCTGGCTGTTCGCCTTCGCCCTTATCGCTGCGACGTTCAATCCGACCGAGTGGAATTTCGTGCATTGGGCGCGCGCCAGTTTCTATGAGGAAATGCCGATCACCGTTCTTTTGGGTTTGATCCTGTTCGTGGGCTACGTGATTTATCTGCGCGCTACGATCCGGTCGATTGGCCTGTTTGGCATGGCGCTGGTCTTTGCGGTTTTCGCGGCTCTTGTATGGGTGCTGTTTGACCGGGGACTGCTGTCGCTGAACAATTCCGATCTGAACGTCTGGATGGGCATTCTGGCGCTCTCGCTGATTCTGGGCATCGGCCTGTCGTGGAGCTTTGTGCGGCGCGCATTGTCGGGGCAGTTCGATGTGGACGAGACTGACGAATAACTGCACGCGTCCGATTTGGCATGGCCCGGTTCGGTTCGGGGTTGCGATGTATCGGCGCAGGCTCTAGATACCCCTCGTTCCTGCAAGAAGGCCGAACATGGAAAACGTCGTACTTGTCATCCACCTGATCCTTGCGCTTTGCCTGATCGGCGTCGTGCTGTTGCAGCGCTCGGAGGGTGGTGGCCTTGGCATGGGCGGTGGTGGCGGTGGCGGTGGCGTGATGTCGTCACGCGGGGCGGCTACGGCGCTGGGCAAGCTGACATGGATGTTCGCCATCGGCTTCATCGCGACGTCAATCGGCCTGACCGTCATTGCGGCGCAAAAATCGGCGAACAGTTCGGTGGTGGACCGGCTGGGCATCGAACAACCGGCGGCTGAAGCACCGGCGGAATCGCCCTTGGGCACCGATCTTCTGCCGCCTCCGGCAGCCGGAGAGCCGGAAACCGCGCCGCGCGCAGACTGACCCCGAAACCACAACTTGTTGTCTTACGCTGGGTCAGCCCCTCAGCATCTTGCGGTCTGGTTGCGCGGCCGAAGCAAATTTGTTATCTCTTAAATCCCGTGATGCTGCGGAATTTCCAAGGCTCATTTCGTAGCTTTTCTGACTGAATTCACGGGGGTTTCCACCACATGGCGCGATATGTTTTCATCACCGGTGGTGTTGTGTCTTCGCTTGGCAAGGGGCTTGCATCGGCCGCGTTGGGTGCGCTGTTACAGGCGCGCGGGTTCTCGGTGCGACTGCGCAAGCTTGACCCCTATCTCAACGTCGATCCGGGAACGATGAGCCCGTTCGAGCATGGCGAGGTGTTCGTGACCGACGACGGCGCCGAAACCGATCTTGACCTTGGCCATTACGAACGCTTCACCGGGGTTGCGGCGCGCAAGACCGACTCGATTTCGTCGGGGCGGATCTATTCCAACGTGCTCGAGAAAGAGCGGCGCGGCGACTATCTGGGCAAAACGATCCAGGTGATCCCGCATGTTACCAACGAAATCAAGGACTTCATCCATATCGGCGAGGATGAGGTGGATTTCATGCTGTGCGAGATCGGCGGCACGGTTGGCGATATCGAAGGCCTGCCGTTCTTCGAGGCGATCCGCCAGTTCGCCCATGAACAGCCGCGCGGGCAATGCGTGTTCATGCACCTGACGCTGCTGCCCTATCTGGCGGCCTCGGGCGAGTTGAAGACCAAGCCGACCCAGCATTCGGTCAAGGAATTGCAATCGATCGGCATTGCGCCGGACATTCTGGTTTGCCGGTCGGAACATCCGATCCCGGAAAAGGAACGCGAAAAGCTGGCTCTGTTCTGCAACGTCCGTCCCGAAAGCGTGATCGCGGCTTACGATCTGCAAGTCGATCTACGATGCCCCGCTGGCCTATCACAAGGAAGGTCTGGATCAGGCCGTGCTGGATGCGTTCGGGATCACCCCCGCGCCGCGCCCGAAACTGGACGTCTGGGAAGACGTATCGGACCGGGTTCACAACCCTGAAGGCGAGGTCAAAGTCGCCATCGTGGGCAAATACACCCAGTTGGAAGACGCCTACAAATCCATTGCCGAGGCGCTTACACATGGCGGCATGGCGAACCGGGTCCGCGTCAAGGCCGAGTGGATCGACAGCGAGATTTTCGACCGCGAGGACCCCGCGGCCTATCTGCAAGGTTTCCACGCGATCCTGGTGCCCGGCGGCTTCGGCGAGCGCGGCACCGAGGGCAAGATCAAGGCCGCCAAGTTCGCCCGCGAGCGCAACGTGCCCTATCTGGGAATTTGCCTTGGCATGCAGATGGCCGTGATCGAAGCGGCGCGCAATCTGGCCGGTATGCCCGATGCAGGGTCCGAGGAATTCGACCACGAGGCCGGGGGAAAACGCTTTACGCCAGTGGTTTACCACCTGAAGGAATGGGTGCAGGGCAATCACACCGTCGCGCGCAAGATCGATGACGACAAGGGCGGCACGATGCGGCTTGGGGCCTATTCGGCGGTGCTGACCAAAGGATCGAAAGTGGCCGGAGATTTACGGCACCACTGATATCGAGGAACGTCATCGCCACCGCTACGAGGTCGACAACAAGTACCGCGAGAAGCTGGAGAAATGCGGGCTGATCTTTTCGGGCATGTCGCCGGACGGACGCTTGCCCGAGATCGTGGAATGGAAGGATCATCCGTGGTTCATCGGGGTTCAGTTCCATCCCGAGCTGAAGTCGAAGCCGTTTGAGCCAGCCCCGCTGTTTCGCGATTTCATCCGGGCGGCCAAAGAGATCTCGCGTCTGGTCTGATTGTCTTCCGTCAATTAGGCGTGACAGCCCCCTTGGCCCGGTCTCGGCTGTCGCTTATATCGATGTCATGTTTGGTGAATTCCTGAAACGGCTGATCCAGCCCGGCCCCGCACCCCTGCCCGAGACCGATTCGCGCTTGGCGCTGGCGGCGCTTCTGGTGCGCGTTGCACGCTCGGACGGAGCCTATGTCTCGGAAGAGGCAGAGCGCATCGACCGAATTCTGCAAAAACGCTATGAGTTGTCGCCGTTCGAGGCCACCGCACTGCGCTCCAATGCCGAGGTACTGGAGGCCGAGGCCCCCGATACCGTGCGATTTACCCGCGCGATCAAGGACGCCGTGCCCTACGAGGACCGCGAAAGCGTGGTCGAGGCGCTGTGGGGCGTTGTTCTGGCCGATGGCATTCGCGACCACGAGGAGGACGCCCAACTACGTTTGGTGGCGAATCTGCTTGGCGTGAATGACCGTGACTCGAACCTTGCCCGGCAAAGGGTTGAAAACGGGCGCAAATGACTGCCTCGCTTGCCATGTACGACTGGCCAGAGACAGCGGCGGCAAATGATGCTTTCTGGGCGCTGATACATGGCCGCTTGCGGGACCGCGGCATCGAGGCGCCCACGCGGTTGCACAGGACAAGCGACCTGTGGTCGGTCTGGCAAGATCCCGATCTGGTGTTGGCGCAGACCTGTGGCATGCCCTATCGCACCAAGCTGCGGGATCGCGTCGCGCTGGTGGGCACGCCGGATTACGCACTGCCGGGCGCTCCGCCGGGATATTACTACAGCCAGATCATCGCCCGGAAATCGGATGAGAGACCGCTTGAAGCGTTCCACGACAGTGTGTTGGCCTATAACGACGATGTCAGCCAGTCGGGCTGGGCCGCCGTGCAAAACCACGCGGCCGGGTTGGGCTTTGCCTTCACCAACTTGCTGCGAACCGGTGCGCACCGCGACAGCGCCGAAGCCGTGGCAGAAGGCCGCGCCGATCTGGCGGCGATTGATGCCGTGACATGGCGGTTGATCGAACGCTACCGGCCGCAGTTGGCCGCGCGCCTGCGTGTCGTCGCGCAGAGCGATCCGACCCCCGGCCTGCCGTTGATCACGGCGGCCAGTCGCGATCCCGCGCCGCTGGCCGAGGCGGTTCGCGAGGCCATCGCGGACCTGCCCTATCCTCACCGTCGACAATCTTGGGCATCAGCGGTCTGATCGATATCCCGGCCGGGGCCTATCTGGCCGTGCCAACCCCTTCTGGCCCACAAGATATTCGCGCTTGACCGCTACCGCGCGCCGGGTTCCGCAGCGTTAATATGCGAAACATCGTTGCAATCGTTTCGTTTTTCCGCCCTACTCCGTCACCGGGGATAGAGAAATGTTGCTTGCGTGACCGATACGATACCGCCTGTCATTGAAATCAGGGATCTTCACAAGGCCTATGGCGCTTTGGAGGTTCTGAAAGGTGTCGATCTGATTGCACCGCGCGGCAATGTGGTGTCGTTGATCGGCTCGTCGGGTTCGGGAAAATCCACGCTGCTTCGCTGCGCCAACCTTCTTGAAGACAGCCAGCAGGGCGAAATCCTGTTCGAGGGCGAGCCGATAAAGTGGCGCGGCCATGGTATGGGCCGGCACCCTGCCGACAAGGCGCAGGTCACGCGCATTCGCACCAATCTTGCCGATGGTGTTTCAGCAGTTCAACCTTTGGTCGCACATGACGATTCTGCAAAACGTCATGGAAGCCCCGTTGACCGTGCTGCGCCGCGATCGTGCCGAGGTCGAGGCGGCGGCGCGCAGCTATCTCGACAAGGTCGGGATCGGCGAAAAGGCCGATGCCTTCCCCGCGATGCTGTCGGGCGGCCAGCAACAGCGCGCAGCGATTGCGCGTGCCCTGTGCATGGAACCCAAGGCGCTGTTGTTTGATGAGCCGACCTCGGCGCTGGACCCAGAGTTGGAGCAAGAGGTTGTCAAGGTCATCAAGGCGCTTGCCGATGAGGGCCGCACGATGATCCTTGTAACGCATGACATGCGGCTGGCCGGCGACGTTTCCGACCACGTCATCTTTCTTCACCTGGGCAAGATCGAGGAGCAGGGCGCACCGACCCAGCTGTTCGGCAGCCCCAAGACCGAACGCCTGCAACAGTTTCTGAGCGCGACCGTTGCGGCATGATCAAAACGCGCTATCCATGGGAGTAATTCGATGAAAAAACTGATCCTTACAACCGCAGCACTGGCCCTTTCGGCCAGTTTTGCCATGGCCCAAGACATGGTCCGCATGGGCACCGAGGGTGCCTATCCTCCGTACAACTTCATCAACGATGCCGGCGAGATTGACGGTTTCGAGCGCGAGGTCGGAGACGAGCTGTGCAAGCGGGCGGAACTGACGTGCGAATGGGTAAAGAACGACTGGGATTCGATCATTCCGAATCTGGTATCTGGCAACTACGATACCATCGTCGCCGGGATGTCGATCACCGACGAGCGGGACAAGGTGATCGATTTCACCCAAGACTACTACCCGCCGACAGCCTCGGCTTACGTTGCCGCATCGGATGCAGTCGATGTGATCGCAGCGCGGTCGTTGCCGCCCAGACCGCCACAATTCAGGCGGGCTATATTGCCGAAAGCGGTGCGACTCTGGTCGAGTTCGCCACACCCGAGGAAACCGTTGCAGCAGTGCGCAACGGCGAGGCTGACGCAGTCTTCGCGGATTACGACTATCTGGTTCCGCTGGTCGAGGCGAGCGGCGGAGAGCTGATGTTCGTCGGCGACAGCGTACCTTTGGGTGGTGGTGTCGGAATGGGCCTGCGTGAAAGCGACACCGAACTGCGTGACAAGTTCGATGCCGCCATCACGTCGATGAAGGAAGACGGTTCGCTGAACGCCCTGCTGATCAAGTGGTTCGGCGAAGGTACGGCGACCTACGAATAAGCAATCCGTCGGGGTCCGTTACCTACGGGCCCCGATCTTTGCCCGATGTTTTCATTTTGCTCAGACGTTGACGCGCTGGATACGGTTCGCTGGTTTTCGTGTTTTCTCACGACCGGCGTTCACATGTCGTTTTACGTCGCATTCCTGAAAGTCCTGCTGATTCTCGCCGTCACGGCGCCCGTCGCGCTGGGCTTCGGATTTCTCGGGGCAATGGCGGCACGGTCGCGCATTCTGCCCGTCAGCTGGCTTGGAAAGGTCTACATTTCGCTCGTGCGCGGTGTGCCCGATATCGTGTTTTTTCTCTTCTTCGTCATAGCGCTGGATCAGGCTTTCGAATGGATGCGGCATCAGATGCTATGCCCTGACTGGGACCAACCGATCTGGCAAGGCAACGATTTTATTGTCTGCAAGGAAGCCAAGCTGCCCTTGGGGACCGCACCGCAATGGATACATCAGGCATACGGCTTCATGCTGGCGGTCATCACGTTTGCCATCGTTTTCGGCGCCTTCGCGGCCAACGTGCTTTTTGGCGGGATGCGGGCAGTGCCGCGCGCCCAACTGGAAACCGCCGAGGCTTACGGCATGTCGCGTCGACAGACCTTCTGGCGGGTGCTTGTGCCGCAGATGTGGGTCTATGCCCTGCCGGGTCTCTCCAACCTCTGGATGGTTTTGATCAAGGCCACGCCGCTGCTCTTCCTGTTGGGCGTTGAGGATATCGTTTACTGGGCGCGCGAACTTGGCGGCACCAAGACTTCTGCCTTTACCAGCTATCCCGCACGGCGACTGGCGGATGTGGTATTTCCTGTTCCTTTTGGTCTTCTATCTGGCGTTTACCCGGGTTTCCGAAGTGGCGCTTGAACGGCTGATGCAGCGACTGACACTCGGTCAGGCAACAGCCGGTGGCGAAGCCCAGCGCAAGGCGGGACCGAAATGAGTTGCATGCAGACCTTTCAGGATTACGCCCTGCGATCGATCGGGATCGGTGAACGGTTGCTGCCGCGAGAAGGCTTCACACTTTGTGAACAATTCACGCTGATCGGGTCGGGGATAATCTGGAACATATATTTCGGGTTCTTGGCGCTGGTCGACCGGTTTCGTGCTGGCGACGGCGCTGGCGATGGGCAAGCAATCGCATAGCCGTTGGCTGCGCAAACCGGCCGAATGGTTCATCTTCGTCTTTCGCGGTTCGCCGCTCTTTATCCAGTTCTTTTTCGCTTATTTCCTGTTTCTGAGCCTTAAAAGTGTCAATCCGTTCTTTGACCTGTTTACCTCGGCCTGGCTGGGCGCGCTGATCGTGCTGTTCCTGAATACTGCGGCCTATTCCGGCGAGATCTTTTACGGCGCCCTGCGCTCGATCCCCAAGGGCGACATAGAGGCCGCTGACGCCTATGGCATGACCGGCTGGACGCGGTTCCGCCGGATCATCTGGCCGACCATGCTGCGGCTGGCCTGGCCCGCCTATACGAATGAGGCGATATTTCTGTTCCACGCCACGACGCTGGTCTATTTCTCGGGCTTTCCGGCCTGGCAGCAGAAGGGCGATGCGCTGTATTATGCCAGCTATTTCGCCGACAAGACGTTCAACCCGTTCATCCCCTACCCGATCGTGGCTTTCTACTTCATCCTTGTAACTTTGTGCATCATCACGATATTTGGTGCCATCAACAAACGCCTTAACCAACATCTGCCGCAAGAGGCGCGGCGCAAACTTCGAATACGCCTACAGGTGATCAGATGAGCTGGCTGCAGGACCACCCCGAAATCCGAACAATCCGGTGCGGGGCGGTCGATCTGAACGGTCAGGCCCGCGGCAAGAGCATGCCGGCCCGATTTGCAACGAAACTGGAACAGGAAGGCACCCGTTTTCCGTTTTCCGTCCTCAACCTCGATATCTGGGGCGAGGACATTGACGACAGCCCGCTGGTTTTCGAGCGCGGCGACCCCGACGGGGTGCTGCACCCGACCGAGCGCGGCTTCGTCCCGGTTCCCTGGCTGGACAGCCCGACCGCGCTGCTGCCGCTGTGGATGTTCCACGAGGATGGCCGCCCCTATGACGGCGATCCGCGCCATGTGCTGGCAAAGGTCGTGAACCGTTACAAGGCGCTTGGGCTGACACCGGTCGTGGCGACCGAGATGGAATTCTATCTGGTCGATGACAGCGGCAAGGAAATCCGCGTGCCGCGTTCGCCCCGTTCCGGCAAGCGCCGTCCGGGTGCAGAAATCCTTAGTCTGCGCGCGTTGGAGGCATTCGATCAGTTCTTTACCGAGCTTTACGACGGCTGCGAGGTGATGGACATCCCCGCCGATACCGCGATTTCCGAGGCCGGTCTGGGCCAGTTCGAGATCAACCTCGTGCATGTCGATGATGCGCTGCGCGCCGCGGATGATGCCTGGTTCTTCAAGCAACTGGTGGGCGGACTTGCCCGCAAGCATGGCTTTGCCGCCAGCTTCATGGCCAAACCCTATGAGGAACATGCCGGAAACGGGATGCACATGCATTTCTCGATCCTCGACAAGGATGGCAACAACATCTTTGACGATGGTTCGCCACAGGGCGCGCCGGTGCTTTTGAACGCCATTGCCGGATGCCTGAAGGCACTGCCGCCGTCGGCGCTGATCTTTGCGCCGCATGGCAACAGCTATGGTCGGCTGGTGCCGGATGCGCACGCGCCCACATCCGTTTGTTGGGCCTACGAGAATCGCACCGCCGCGGTCCGCGTGCCCGGCGGCAACCACAAGGCGCGCCGGATCGAGCACCGGGTCGCCGGGGGCGATGTGAACCCCTATCTGCTGATCGCCGCGGTATTGGGCGCCGCCCTGATCGGCATCGAAGATGGCATGAAGCCGCCATCGCCGATTTCCGGCAACGCCTATGAAAAGGATCTGCCGCAGATGCCCGCAACCTGGGCCGAAGCGATTGATGCCTTCGAACAGAGCCCGATCATGCGCCGGATCTTCACCGACCAGCTGATCGAGAATTTCGTGATGACCAAACGCCAGGAACTGCACTATTTCGCGGAACTCACCCCCGAGCAGCAACTGGACCTTTACCTCGATACGGTCTGAGCGGACGGGTCTGGCCACTTCGGCCGGACCCGTCCATTTGCCACAGACGAACCTTCCGGCCGCCCCCTTGCCGGGTCAAATGCAAAGGGCTAGCCTTTGCTCAAATCAACAAAACGGTGTCCCATGAAAATCGGCATCCTGCAATGCGGCCATCTGTTGCCAGAGGTCGCTGATCGTCACGGGGCTTACCCAGAACTCTACCAGAATTTGCTGGCCGGACAGGGTTTCGAGTTCGAGTCCTACAGTGTCGTCGACATGGAATTTCCCAAGGATGTCCATGACTGCCGACGGTTGGCTGCTGAGCGGCTCTCGCCACGGAGCCTATGAGGACCTGCCCTTTATCGCCCCGCTGGAAGATTTCGTTCGCAAAGCCTACGCGGAACATGTGCCACTGGTCGGGATCTGCTTTGGCCACCAGATCATCGCGCAGGCGCTTGGCGGAAAGGTCGTGAAGTCAGACAAGGGCTGGGCGATCGGGCACAACGAGTACGAATTTGAGGGTTTGGGCAAGCTATCCTCAATGCCTGGCATCAGGACCAGATCGTCGAGTTGCCCAAGGATGCAAAGGTCACGGCGAAAAGCGACTTCTGCGAATACGCAGGGCTGGCTTATGAGGATCGCGCGCTCACCGTTCAGGCCCATCCGGAATTCAGCGGTGCGGCGATCAGCGATCTGATCAAGGCGCGGCGCGGGTCTGCGGGCATGCCGGACGATGTGATGGACGAGGCGCTCGAAAAACTTGAACTCCACGTTCATGACAAGGAGATCGCAGATCAGATCGCCGCCTTCTTCAAACAGCCGAGGGAGGCCGCAAATGTTTGATTTCTATTCGCAAATACCCGAAGCGGCGCAGGAATATCTGAAGGGTCGCCGGCTGGACGAGGTGGAATGCATCGTTGCCGACCTCTCGGGGATTGCGCGCGGCAAGGCGATGCCAGCCAGCAAGTTCTCGACCCAGAAGCATTTCTATCTGCCGAACTCGATCTTCCTGCAAACCATCACTGGCGACTGGGTCGATCCCGAGGGCGACCAGTTCACCGAGCCGGACATGATCCTGACGCCGGATTTCAGCACCGCCACCGCCGCCCCATGGACGGCCGATGTAACGCTGCAGGTGATCCATGACATCCACGACCAAGAAGGCAATCCGGTGCCGATTGCGCCGCGCAACGTGTTGCGCCGGATCGTTGAGCTGTACCGCGCTCAGGGCTGGGAACCGATCGTCGCGCCCGAGATGGAGTTCTTTCTGGTCGCCCGCAACATCGACCCGAACCAGCCGATCGAACCGCCGATGGGCCGGTCCGGCCGCCGCGCCGCCGCGCGGCAGGCCTATTCGATGTCGGCCATTGACGAGTATGGTCCGGTGATCGACGACATCTACGATTTTGCCGAGTACCAGGGGCTTGAGATCGACGGCATCCTGCAGGAAGGTGGCGCCGGACAGATCGAGATGAACCTGCGCCACGGCGATCCGGTTCTGCTGGCCGACGAGATCTTCTTCTTCAAGCGCCTGATCCGCGAAGCCGCATTGCGCCACGATTGCTTTGCCACCTTCATGGCCAAGCCGATTCAGGACGAACCCGGCAGCGCAATGCATATCCACCAGTCGGTGGTGGATCTGAAATCCGGCAAGAACCTGTTTTCCAAGGCCGACGGCACCGAAACCAAGGAGTTCCTGCATTTCATCGCGGGAATGCAGAACCACCTGCCGGGTGCCATCGCGCTGCTGGCGCCATACGTGAACAGCTACCGCCGCTATGTGCGCGATTTTGCAGCCCCCATCAACCTGGAATGGGGCCGCGACAACCGCACCACCGGACTGCGCGTGCCGATCTCGGGGCCAGAGGCACGACGGCTTGAGAACCGGCTTCCCGGCATGGATGTAAATCCCTACCTTGCTATCGCCGCCTCGATGGCCTGCGGCTATCTTGGTCTGATGGAAAAGAAGAAACCCCGCGCCGAATTCATCGGTGACGCCTATAACAGCCAGGAAGACGAGATCGCCCGCAACCTTGGTGACGCGCTGGACTTGTTCGAGGACGAGATGCCGCTTTGCAAGATGTGCTTGGCCTCAGGTTCTGCCGTGCCTATTCGGCGGTCAAACGCAGCGAGGACAAGGAATTCCTGCAAGTGATCAGCCCGTGGGAGCGGGAACACCTGCTGATGAACGTATGAACCTGCTGTTCTCGAACGACCGTCGCGGGCAATACCCGCCCTCTTACTATGCCGCCACGGCCACGCCACATGACATCGCGCCCGAATTGCGTGGCGAAGTCCGGGCGGATGTCTGCGTTATCGGCGGCGGCTATACCGGGCTGTCGGCAGCCTTGCATCTGGCCGAAAAGGGCATGGATGTTGTGCTGCTGGAGGCGCACCGGGTCGGCTTCGGAGCCTCGGGACGCAATGGTGGGCAGGTCGGATCGGGGCAGCGGCTGGAACAAACCGCACTGGAGAAATCGGTCGGCAAAGACGACGCGCGCAAGCTTTGGGACATCGCCGAAGAGGCCAAGGCGCTGGTGCGCGAGATTGCGGCGAAACATGCACCGGATGCCCACTACAAGCCCGGCGTCGCCCATGCGGTCTGGTCCGCGGCTGAACTATCGCACGAGGCCGCGACGGCAGAGGCACTGGCCCGGGACTACGGCTATGACCAGATCACGATGCTGGACCGCGACGAGGTCGCACATCTGACCGGATCGAAAGGCTTCAGCGGCGGCTCGCTGGATATGGGCGCGGGCCACGTGCACCCGCTGAACCTTGCGATCGGTTTGGCCCAGGCGGCGACCAAGGCAGGGGCTCGCATCTTTGAGAACTCTGTCGTTCACCATATCCAGCCGGGCGCGAAGGTTGCCGTACAGACCGACAAGGGCCGGGTTCTGGCCGATCATGTCGTGCTGGCGGCCAATGGTTATATCGGCGGGCTTGACCGCACGGTCGCGGCACGCGTCATGCCGATCAACAATTTCATCGTGGCAACCGAGCCTTTGGGTGATCGCTGGAAGGAAATTCTGCCAACTGATGTCGCTGTTGCCGACAGCAAGTTCGTGGTCAACTACTGGCGCCGCAGTGAGGATGGGCGGCTGTTGTTCGGCGGCGGCGAAAGCTATGGCTACCGGTTTCCCACCGATATCGCGGCGCTGGTTCGCAAACCGATGCTATCGATTTATCCGCAACTTGCCGATGCCAGGATCGACTATGCCTGGGGCGGCACCCTGGCGATCACGACGACGCGGATGCCGCATTTCGCGCAGCCCCGGCCCGGCCTTTGGTCAGCCTCCGGATTTTCCGGCCATGGCGTTGCACTGGCGATGATGGCGGGCAAGATCATGGCCGAGGCGATTGCAGGTGATGCCGGCCGGTTTGACTTGATGGCAAGCCTGAAAAAGCCGCCCTTCCCCGGCGGCCCGGCCCTGCGCTCTCCGTTGCTGATGCTGGCGATGACCTGGTTTTCGCTGCGCGACCGTTTGGGCATCTGACCGCCGTCTCGGCCGAGTCATGAAAAATTCATTCGCTTTGGTACCAGCCTCTGGCTAAGGTTTTTCCGAAAACAACATTCGGAAAAGATGAAAACATGCTCCTTGGCCCCAATGTCTATGATGCAGAGCCGATCCCCGATGCCGCCCGCGCTGAGATTGATCGTTTGCTGACGTCTGGTGACCTGTTTCGCTACACCAGCGCCGAGCCGTCGCCTGTCGCGCTGCTGGAGGCGGAGTTCGCCGCGATGATGGGCGCCAAATATGCGTTGGCCGTAGCCTCTTGCTCCGCCGCGCTGTTCCTGTCGATGAAGGCCCTTGGCCTGCCGAAGGGCGCCAAGGTGTTGATCCCTGCGTTCACTTTCGCCGCCGTTCCGTCGTCTGTGCTGCATGCCGATTGCGTGCCGGTGCTGGTCGAAGTTGGCGAAAATTACCGCATCGACATGGCGGATTTCGAGGCAAAGCTGGCGGGCGATGTTCACGCCGTGCTGATCAGCCATATGAGGGGTCATACCTCTGACATGGATGAAATCCTGCGGCTGGCAGAGGCGCGGGGCGTCCCGGTGATCGAGGATGCGGCGCATTCGCTTGGAACCACCTGGAACGGGCGCAATATCGGGACACTTGGGCGCGTTGGGTGTTTCTCTTTTCAGTCCTACAAGCTGCTGAACTCAGGTGAAGGTGGCATCCTGATCACCGACGATGCCGATCTGATCGCGCGCGCGGTCATCATGTCGGGCGCCTATGAGCATAACTGGAAAAAGCACCCCGTGCTGCACGAGCATTTCGCACGTTGGCAGAACTGTCTGCCGCTTTACAACACGCGTTTGTCGAACCTCTCGGCCGCGATCATCCGCCCGCAATTGGCCGAAGTGCCGCGTCGGGTGGCTGACGGTCGCCGCAATCACGACTACGTTGCGGGGATCCTGAACAACTCGCCGTGGCTGGACGTACCGCCGCCGCTGGCCCCCGAAGAGCGGGCGCCAGACTCGATACAGTTCAACCTTGTGGGTCTGTCAGAGGCTCAGACCCGCGCATTTGCCGACGCTGCCGAGGCGCGCGGCGTCAAGGTGCAGGTTTTCGGGCTGTCGCAAGATAATGCCCGTGCGTTCTGGAACTGGAAGTTTTTGGAAGAGATCCCCGAGCTGCCAATGACCCGGGCGATGCTGATGAAGGCCTGCGACACCCGGCTGCCCGCCAGGTTGAAGAAATCCGAACTGGACGTCATCGCCACTTCGCTGGTCGGGGCGGCCGAGGATGTGATGGGGGCTTCTCGCGCCTACGGCACCTGAGGATCAGAGCAGCCGCAGCTGATCCTTGAGCCACGGCATTCGCTGTTGGCTGGGGGTCACGACCTGATCCAGAACAAGCTGTCGCAGGCGCGATGCGATCAGTCCGGGCAACTCACCCAGCACATCGCGCCGGGCCGACAGCGAAATTGTCCGAGACAACGGTGCGAAGGGTAACGGCAATACATCGACCTGATCGAGAAACCTGTGCGCCGCCGTCACACCCAGCGGCGTCAGGATTGTCCAGCCCGCACCGCTTGCGACCATCGCCATGATCGCGTGGTAGCTGTCCAGTTCGTAACGATGCGCCAGCGTCAGATTCTGCCGTGCCAGATGGTCGGCCAGAACCCGGCCCATATGGTGCCGTTTGGTATATTGGATCAGTGGCATCGCCTTGAGTTGCGCCAGCGAGTTCGCCGCCCGTGATCCCGCCCTTCGGGACAACGGCCACGAAGGGTTCGGAAAGCACCGGATGGATTTCCATCCAATCCGCCGCCGCCCCCATATCGGCCGCGACAATCAGGTCGAGCCCGCGCGTGTCCAGCAAGTCATAAAGCCGATGGCTTGCTCCGGTTTCCAGCAAGAATTGCGTCGACCTCATCTCGGTCGCCAGATGCGCCAACAGGGTTGGCGAGACGCTGGCGTCGAAATCCTCGATCATGCCAAGGCGCAACTGCGTCAGCGCGGTGGGGTCCAGCTTTGCCAGATCGGCCTTGGCTTCGGCGGTTTCGTTCAGGATCGTGTATGCCCGCTTGCGGAACATCTCGCCCGCCGGGGTCAGCGTAACGGGCCGTTCGCGGCGGTTCAGCAGCAACGTGCCGACAGCGACCTCGAGGTTAGAGAGTTGCTGGCTGACCGAAGAGGCGCTGGCGCCCAGACGCCGCGCCGCGGCCGAGATCGAGCGTTCCTCGGCCGTTGCCACGAACACCTCGATCTCCCAAAGCGTGATACGGCCCGGTGATTCAGCCTGCGCCAAGATTCACCCCCCGGATAGCAGCGCGGCCCTAGCCGAGTTTCGACAATTTGGATTGCAGATCCGCAAGCTGTTTCTTGATCTCATCGAGATCATCAGAGTTGCCCTTGTTATCGTCGCCGGTCTTGCCCTTGGCATCCCAGCCCCCCGCAAGACCACCTGTCATCGCTTTGATAAAGGCTTTTTGCTGCGCCTGCATCGCCTCGAACCCTGGCAGTTGCGCGATCGGGTTCGACAGGTTCTCGAGCATCTTCGACTGCCCGTCGCGGAGCATGTCAAACGACATCGCCAGGAACTGCGGCACCACGGACTGCACCTCGGTGGTGTAGCTGCGCACCAGATCCGTCAGAACATTGATCGGCAGAACGCTTTCGCCGCGGCCTTCGTGTTCGGCAATGATCTGAAGCAGATACTGGCGGGTGAGGTCGTCGCCGCTTTTGAGATCGACGATCTGCACATCGCGGCCTTCGCGAATGAACGTGGCGATGTCTTCAAGCGTTACGTAATCGCTGGACTCTGTGTTGTAGAGACGACGGCTGGCATATCGCTTGATCAGCAATGGAGCGTTCGTATCGGCCACGGGTCCCCTCCCTATGATGGCAGTGCAGCACGAAGGTTACGGCAGCGCAGAATAAAAAGAAAGGGCGGGCTTTTCAGCCCGCCCCAGTCAATCACGCCAACAGGGAGGAGGTCGGCGATCTTGTCGAAAACTTAGTTGACCGAAGCGGTCGCTTTCTTCGCGGCAGTCTGAACGTCGGCAGTTGCTTTCTTGACGGCGGCGGTTGCGTCTTCGCTCATGTCTTTGCCGGCGGCCATCATCAGTTCGACGGTTTCCATCTGAACTTTTTTCGCAACTTCAGCGAAAGCGGCCAGGTTCTCTGCCATCAGCTCGGACTGAGCCGAGAAGAAGTCGGTGAAAGCTTTGCTGTAGTCAGCAGGCTCTTCCTTGACTTTGGCAACATCGCCGACTTTGGCGATGGTGTCTTTGGTCCACTTGGTCGAGATCTCGGTCGAGCTTGATCAGCGGCTTCCAGAGCGACTTTCGACAGCTTCTCGCCGAAGGTGGCCTGGGTCTTGAAAGCGTCCTGCATTGCGGACGTGTCAACCGGGAAAGAGCCCATCATGTCTTTCATTACTTTGGTGTAGTCTTGTGTCTTGTTAGCCATTTGAATTCTCCTTGCTGCCGGGATCATCCCGTCTCTGCATCTGCAAACAATATGCATGCTGCGACGCAGCATTTCAAGTGTTATTTCTGCACTGCAGCATAAAAATTTTAGTGAGGAAATTCAGGTATTTGGGTCTGCCACAACATAGGTTCCAGGTGCCGGAGCCAGAATCGGATGCTTGGAATCACCCGGTTTGCGGGCCTCGACCATTGCACCGGATCGCTTTGCCAGCCACTTTTCCCATGTCGGCCACCAGGAACCCTCGTTGAAATCCGCGGTGTCTTTCCAGTCCTCGTGGCTCAGACCCATGTCGGGGTTGGTGATAGTGGCCGTACTTCTTTTTCGAAGGCGGATTGATGATCCCGGCGATATGGCCCGACTGCGACAGGATAAAGGTCTTGTCCTTCGATCCCATCTTGCCGATGCCATCGTAGCTGGATTTCCATGCCGCGATATGATCGGTTTCGCAGGCAATCGCGCAGAGCGGCACCGACACATCCCTGATCGACAGCTTCTGACCCAGCAGTTCGATTTTGCCCTTGGCGAACTTGTTGTCCTGACACAAGCTCGCGCAGGTACTCGATCGACATCCGCGCCGGAAGGTTGGTGCCGTCGCCGTTCCAGAACAGCAGGTCGAAAGCGGGCGGCGTCTGGCCCATCATGTAGCTTTTGATCGCGGGGCCGTAGATCAGATCGTTCGAACGCAGGAAACTGAAGGTGCGCGCCATGAAGAACGTGTGCAGGATGCCCTTTTCCGCTCACCTCCTGCTCGATCCCGTCCACGAAATCGTCGTTCAGGAACACCCCGACCTCGCCCTGATCCTCGAAATCGGTCAGCGCGGTGAAGAAGGTGGCCGAGTTGATCGAGGTGTCCTTGCGCTTCTTCATCAACGCCAGCGTCAGCGCCAGTGTCGTGCCCGCGATGCAGTATCCGACGACGTTGACCTTGGGCACATCGGTGATCGCCTTGACCTCTTTGATCGCGGTCAGATAGCCCTCTTCGACATAGGTATCCATGCCGACATCGGCATAAGAGGCGTCAGGGTTCACCCAGCTGACAACGAACAGCGTATAGCCCTGCTCGACGATCCAGCTGATCAGGCTGTTCTGCGGCTTCAGATCCATGATGTAGAACTTGTTGATCCAGGGCGGAAAGATGATCAGCGGCGTCTTATGCACCGTTTCGGTCTTGGGCGCATATTGGATCAGCTCGAACATGCGGTTGCGAAACACCACCGAGCCCTCGGTCGTCGCCAGATTCTCGCCGACCTTGAACGCGTTCTTGTCCGCAAGGCTGACCAGCAGTTCGCCCTCATTCGCCTCGATGTCGCGCACAAGGTTCTCCAGCCCGTCGACAAGGCTTTGACCTTCGGTCGCGACCGCGCGTTCCAGCGCCTCGGGGTTGGTGCCCAGAAAATTGGTCGGGCTGAACATGTCGAGGATCTGACGCGAAAAATACTCGACACGCTTGCGTTCCTTGGCGTCGAGCCCCTCCATCTGTTCGATGGCCGTTCGCGATCGCCTCGGAGTTCATCAGGTATTGCTGCTTGACGTAGTTGAAATAGGGATGCGTCTCCCAAAGCGGGTTCGAGAACCGCTTGTCGCTCGGCGTCGGATCGGCGGGCGCCTGCAGCTTGCCCTGCGCCAGAAGATGCTGCGCTTCCACGTAATGCTTCAGCGCCTTACCCCAGTACGACACCTGATGCTCGATGATCTTTGACGGATTCGCCATCATCTCGGCCATGTAGGCGGTGGCCGCCTTCATGAACAATTCCTGGCTGGGAGCTTGAAGGTTCGGATTTGCGGGGGGTTTCTTCGCAAGCGCAGCAATCATGCGTTGCGACAACTCCTCAATCTTGGCCAAATTCTCGTTCAGTTTCGATAAATTCTGACCGTTATCATATTCGTTAGTTGTCATTTTACCGCTTCCATCATAGCTTTTGCCGCAGTTGCAGCATAGCGTCGCCTTGATCCGGGGGGAAGGCGGCGTTTTGAAAGTGCTGGCAAAGCCAAGGATAACACATGCGCTACATGGCGACATACGATTTGATGGAAACCTTCCGGAACACCAACCAGTGGCTGGGCGCAACCGCCAAGGCGATGGCTTCCTATCCGATCTTCGCGCTTTCGCCGAACCCGACGCTGAGACTGGATGGCGGCTTGGGGCGAGGTTACGGAACGCACCTTCGAACGCATGGTGGCGAAACCCGATTGGGGCATCCGCACCTTCACCGACACCGATGGCAAGGACCATCTGGTGCGGGTCGACACGGTGGTGGAGCGTCCTTTCGGCAACCTGATCCATTTCAACGTCGCCGGTCGGCAGGAAACGCCCCCGCAAGGTAATGCTGGTTGCACCGATGTCGGGCCACTATGCGACGCTGCTGCGCTCGACCGTGAAAAGCCTGATCGTCGATTGCGAGGTCTATATCACCGACTGGCACAATGCCCGCGACATTCCGGTCAGCTAGCGGCAAGTTCGATATCGAGGACTACACGCTCTACCTCGTCGATTTCATGCGCCATCTGGGCCCCGACACCCATGTGATCGCGGTCTGCCAGCCCGCGCCGCTGACGCTGGCCGCCACCGCCTATCTGGCCGAGGATGATCCCAAGGCTCAGCCCCGCACACTGACGCTGATCGGCGGACCGATCGACCCCGACGCCGACCCCGACCGAGGTTACCGATTTCGGTCGCCGCGTCACGATGGGGCAACTGGAAGAGACAATGATCCAGCGCGTCGGCTTCAAGTATGCCGGCGCCGGGCGGATGGTCTATCCCGGGCTGCTGCAGCTTTCGTCGTTCATTTCGATGAATGCCGAAATGCACAGCGCGCGCCTTTTCCGACCAGATCATGCGCGTCGCCAAAGGCGAGGCGGCAGAGCACGACAAACACAACCGGTTCTATGACGAATACCTCGCCGTCATGGACATGACGGCGGAATTCTACCTGTCGACGGTCGAGCGGGTGTTCAAGGACCGCGAGATCGCCCGCAACGACTTCACGGTTGCGGGACGAAAGGTCGATATCGGCAAGATCACCGATATCGCGGTTCATATCGTCGAGGGCGAGAATGACGATATCAGCGCACCGGGCCAGTGCCTGGCGGCGCTGGATCTGTTGACCGGCCTGCCCGACAGCAAGAAATCCAGCCATCTGGAACCGGGTGCCGGGCATTACGGCATCTTTGCCGGCAAGAGCTGGCGCAACAATATCCGGCCGCATGTTCTGGCCTTCATCGACGCCAATGCCGACGCCGAAACCGCCGACCAAAGATGTCGGTGGTATCCGGACAAGTCCGCCTGATCCGCCGGGGTATCACCGCAGCACCAGCGGCTGTGCCAGCCACGCGCGCATCAGGCGCGTGGTTTCCTCCGGCTGTTCCAGCATCGGGAAATGCCCTGCATCGGCAACCACTTCCAGCTCGGGCATAAGGGATGAGCGTCGCCACAAATTCGTGGCGACGCAGCGGGGTCATGGTCATGCACACCGCAGATGACCAGCGCAGGAGTACGCAACATCCGCAGGGTCTTTTGCTGGTCGGGGCGGCGCTGCATCAGACGGCACTGCCGGATATAGGCCTCCGGCCCGATCTCCAGCGCCATGTCCAGAAGCAGTTTCAGGATGCCCGCATTGCGCGGCCCCGGCGCAAGATCGGTGGGTTTGACCCGGTCGCGTACCGCGTCCTGCAGTCGTCCGGCCTTTGCCATGACGATCTGTGCCTCGCGCGCGGCGGCAATCGCCGGGGTTTCGGATTGCGCGTTGGTGTCCAGCAAGCGCCAGCCGCGTCACCCGGTCCTTGGCCTGCGCAGTATCTCCATCGCCACGACCCCGCCCATCCCGTGACCGGCAAGCGCGAATTTGGCGGGGGCAGCCGTCGAGTACCTGTTCGGCGATCTCTTCGACCGTTTCGCCCAACAGTCATGTTGGCGACCTGCACCGACCGTTCGCGCGACAGGGCCACGATCTGCGGCAGGAAACACCCGCGCATCGCTCATCATTCCGGGCAGAAACAATACTGGTTCGTTCATCCGACATTTTGCTGCCCTGGCTTGGAGGGACCGACGCTGTAAGCCTCAGCGCGAATGCCTCCAACGACGTCGTTGATGCTCTGTTCGATCAATAGCAGACAGTCCGGCGATGAAAACCGGTGATCGGCGCCCTTTACCAGCGTCAGCCTGATGTCGCCGCCCCGACGCATGGTCCAGCAGCCGCAAGGCCACCGACAGATCCACATCACCGTCCGCTGTGCCTTGCAGAAATCGCACCGGAAACGGCAGCGGCAGCGGTTGGCGCAGCACCAGATGGTTGCGCCCATCCTCGATCAGGCGGCGGGTGATGATGTAGGGATCGCCATAGTCCGACGGCAATGCCACCTGCCCCGTCCGCATCCAGTTCGGCGCGCGCTGACGGCGCTGAACCCGGCCCACATGCTGTCTTCGGTGAAATCGGGCGCTGCAGCGATGCCGACCAGACCCGCTATCCGTTTCGGGCATGCGACCGGCCAGGATCAGGCTGATCCATCCGCCCATGCTCGACCCGACCAGAACCTGCGGGCCCGTCGGTCAGCGCGCGGATCACTGCCTCTGCATCGTCAGCCCAGTCGCCGATCGCACCCATCCGTGAAATTGCCCGAGGATTGGCCGTGCCCGGAATAGTCGAACCGCAGGAAAGCGCGGCCCTGCGCCTTGGCCCAGGCATCCAGATGCACGGCCTTGGTGCCTTCCATGTCGGAGTTGAACCCGCCAAGGAACACCACGCCCGGCGCTTTGCCGGCGCTCCTCTCATAGGCGATCCGTCGTCCTGCTGTCGTTGTCAGATGGTTCGGCATGCGCCCCTCCATTGCATCCCCGCCAAGCTAGCCAACCTATCCCGAAAGGCAATGTTGACTTGCCCGGTCGGAGTCGCCAAATAGGCCGGACATAACCCGCAACCGGGCGTTTCGTAGGCGCCAAACTGACGAGGAGGCCCACATGGCCCAAATCTCCCTGACCTTCCCCGATGGCAATGCACGCAACTTCGATGCCGGCGTCACCCCGGCAGAGGTTGCCGCGTCCATCTCCAACTCGCTTGGCCAAGAAAGGCGATTTCCGCCACCGTCGACGGTGCGCATTACGATCTGCAATGGCCGATCGACGCACGACGCCGCGATCGCCATCCACACGATGGCCGACGACGCGCCGGCGCTGGAACTGATCCGCCACGACCTCGCGCATGTCATGGCCCGCGCCGTGCAGGAACTTTGGCCGGATGTGAAGGTCACCATCGGCCCGGTGATCGAGAACGGCTGGTATTACGATTTCGACCGCGCCGAACCGTTCACGCCCGAAGATCTGGGCGAGATCGAAAAGAAGATGAAAGAGATCATCAACAAGCGCGATCCCGTGCACGACCGAGGTCTGGGACCGCGAGCGCGCCATCGAGTACTACAAGGCGGGCAACGAACCCTACAAGGTCGAGCTGATCGAAGGCCATTCCCGGCAATGAGCCGCTGCGCATGTACTGGCACGGCCACTGGCAGGATCTCTGCCGTGGTCCGCATCTGCAACACACCGGGCAGCTGCCCGCCGATGCGTTCAAGCTGATGTCCGTCGCCGGGTGCCTATTGGCGCGGCGACAGCGACCGCGCGATGTTGCAGCGCATCTACGGCGTCGCCTTCAAGAACCGCGACGACCTGAAGGCGCATCTGCACATGCTGGAAGAGGCCGCCAAGCGCGACCACCGCAAGCTGGGCCGCGAGATGGACCTGTTTCACATGCAGGAAGAAGCCCCCGGCCAGGTCTTCTGGCACCCCAACGGCTGGCGCATCTACACCACGCTGCAGGACTACATGCGCCGCAAGCAGCGCGCCGGCGGCTATGTCGAGGTCAACACGCCGCAGGTCGTGGACCGCAAGCTGTGGGAAAAGTCCGGCCACTGGGAGAACTATCAAGAGCATATGTTCATCGTCGAGGTCGACGAGGAACACGCCCGCGAAAAGACCGTCAATGCGCTGAAACCGATGAACTGCCCCTGCCATGTGCAGATCTTCAACCAGGGCCTGAAGTCCTACCGCGACCTGCCGCTGCGGATGGCCGAATTCGGGTCGTGCAACCGCTATGAGCCCTCCGGCGCGCTGCACGGCATCATGCGGGTGCGCGGCTTCACGCAGGACGACGCGCATATCTTCTGCACCGAAGACCAGATCGAGGAAGAATGCGCGAAGTTCATCGAGTTCCTGTCCTCGGTCTACAGCGATCTTGGCTTCGAGAAGTTCGAGATCATGTTCGCCACCCGCCCCGAAAAGCGCGTGGGATCCGAGGAAAGCTGGGACAAGATGGAAGCCGCACTTGAGGCCGCTATCAAGAAGACCGGCCATGCCTACACGCTCGATCCCGGCGAAGGCGCGTTCTATGCGCCCAAGCTCGATTTCAAGCTGACCGACGCGATTGGCCGGGTCTGGCAATGCGGCACGTTCCAGGTCGATCCGAACCTGCCCGAACGGCTGGGCGCGAACTATATCGGCGAGGATGGCGCCAAGCACCGCCCCTACATGCTGCACCGCGCCTGCCTGGGCTCGTTCGAGCGCTTCATCGGCATCCTGATCGAGAACTGGGCCGGCAAGCTGCCGTTCTGGCTGGCCCCGCGTCAGGTCGTGGTGGCCTCTATCGTGTCGGATGCGGATGACTATGTGCAAGAAGTCGTCGCGCAACTGACCGCCGCCGGCATCCGCGCCGAGGCCGACATCCGCAACGAAAAGATCAACTACAAGGTTCGCGAACATTCGGTCGGCAAGGTGCCGGTGATCCTTGCGGTCGGCCAGCGCGAGGTCGAGGATGGCACCGTGACGGTGCGCCGGTTGGGCGAAAAAGCGACACAAACGCTGCAACTTGCGCAGGTCGTCGCCGATCTGAAGGCGGAATCGCTGGCGCCGGATTTGCGGCGGGGCGACAGTAGAGCTTCGTAACCATTTGATATCTTATAAGCTTTTTGTCGCGCATCCGGATAAATCGGGGCGTGCGGCTTATGTTACAGCGGCTCACACACCTGTGCCCCACGGGACTGTGAGTTTCTTTGCGACAGGCCATCCGTAGCCCTTTTTGTGTCATCACCACGTGACGCCAACGATAACTCGACACAAAAAAGGGAGACCCCAATGTCTCAACACGTAAAGACCCTCGCCGTCGCCGGCGCTGTTGCCGCCGCCCTCTCGGCTCATTTTGCCACCGCCGTCAATGCTCAGGAGCAGGAAAAGTGCTACGGCGTTGCGCTTGCCGGAGCCAACGATTGTGCCGCCGGTCCCGGCACGACCTGCGCAGGCACGTCGAAAGTCGACTATCAGGGCAATGCCTTGACGCTGGTGCCTGCTGGCACTTGCGCCACGATGGAACTGCCGGCAATGGCCGACGGAACACCGCGCATGGGCTCCATCGAAGCGCTTGACCCGCGACATTCCGTGCGTAAGCACGATGCGGCGTCTCCGGCCAGTTCCGGAGACGCCCACCCAAGACGGAGACAACAAATGCTTGACGCCACGGCCCGACGATTCGAACGAACTGCCGAACCGACCCGGCGTCGGCTACAAACCCCAGCATTATTCCGACATTCTGGCCGATCCCGCCCCCGTCGAATGGCTGGAAATCCACGCCGAGAATTACATGGGCGATGGCGGCCGCCCGCTGGCGCAACTGCGCCACCTGGCCGAACGCTTCCCGATTTCGGTCCACGGCGTTGGCCTTTCGATCGGCGGCGAGACACCTCTGGACACGGACCATCTGGCGCGCCTGAAACACCTTGTGTCGCTGGCTGAAGCCCGCGAGCTTTTCCGAGCATCTGGCGTGGTCCACCCATGACAGCCATTTCCTGAACGACCTTCTGCCGCTGCCCTATACGGCCAGCACGCTGGATCGTGTCGCGGATCACATCGACCAGGTGCAGGAGACTGTCGGACGCCGGATGCTGCTGGAAAACCCGTCGACCTATCTTGCCTTCACCGAAACCGAGATGAGCGAGATCGAGTTTCTGACCGAAGTCGTCAAGCGCACCGGCTGCGGGCTGCTGCTGGATGTGAACAACGTCTTCGTCTCGGCCACCAACCAGCAGACCGATCCGGTCAGCTATATCAACGCCTTTCCGATGGCCGATGTCGGCGAGATTCATCTTGGCGGCCATGACGAGGACGCGGATGACCACGGCGCCCCCCTGTTGATCGACAGCCACGGCCGCGAGGTCGTCGATCCGGTCTGGGCGCTCTATGCTCACACGATCGAGCGTCGCGGGCCCGCGCCCGACGCTGATCGAATGGGACAATGACGTGCCCGACTGGGCCACGCTGGCCGCCGAGGCCGCGCGCGCCGACAACATCCTGACCAGAGTTGCCGCATGAGCGTCGGCCAATCCGATTTCAGCCGCGCGATCCTTGATCCCGATCTTGCCGTTCCCGCTGGCCTGACCGACCCGCAGGGCCGCCCTGCGGGCAAGCGGTTCTCGGTTTATCGCAACAATGTCGCTGTCAGCCTGACCGAGGCATTGGAAACCGCCTATCCGGTGGTTCGAAAACTGGTCGGAGACGAATTCTTCAAGGCGATGTCAGGGATTTACCTGCGCCAACACCCGCCAACTTCGGCGCTGATGATGCACTATGGCGCACGAGTTTCCGGCGTTTCTGGAAGCCTTCCAGCCGGTGCAAAACATCGGCTACCTGCCCGATGTCGCGCGGCTGGAACGCGCCTTGCGGCAATCCTATCATGCCGCTGATGCAGCCTCGATTGATCCTGCGGTCCTGCAAGCGATGACGCCAGACAGGTTGATGGCTTCACGCCTGCAACTTGCCCCCGCGGTGCGACTTGTCCGATCGCAATGGCCGGTTTACGCAATCTGGCTGGCCAATACCGCCATCGACGCCCCAAAACCGCAAATGAAGGCCGAGGATGTCCTGGTAACCCGTCCGAGCTTCGACCCGAAACCGCAGGTTCTTGGCCCAGGGGCCGGCGCGTTCATTGCGGCAACCGGCAAGGGCGAAACCTTCGCCGCTGCAATTGAGGCGGCAGGCGAAAATTTCGATCTGACCGCCCTGCTCGGCCAGTTGCTGGCCGGCGGCGCAATCACCGGATATTTCCGAAGGAACATAGAATGAACAGACTGATTTTATTGCATGATTCCGTATTTTCCGGGATCGAGAAAACATCCGCAATTCGTTTTGCCCAGCCTCGCACGGCTGGTCTTTGCCGGCGTCCTTCTGGTCTATTTCTGGAACTCTGCGCTGACCAAGGTCGGCGATGGACTGTTTGGATATTCTGAAGCCCTCACTTGGCGCCTATGCGCAGATATTTCCGCGCCAGATGGAGGCCGTGGGCTACGATGTCAGCCAGCTGAATATTTTTCATTGGCTTGTCGTCACGGCCGGAACCTTCGCCGAATTCCTCCTGCCGCTGCTGATCGTGATCGGGCTGCTGACCCGCCTCGCGGCGCTTGGCATGATCGGCTTTATTGTGGTCCAAAGCCTGACCGATATCGTCGGCCATCAAGTCGATGCCGCGACCATTGGCAGCTGGTTTGACCGCGCGTCTGACGCGCTGATCGTCGATCAGCGCGCGCTGTGGCTGCTTTTGTTGTTGATCCTCGTCTTCAAGGGTGCCGGGCCGCTTTCGCTGGACCGGCTGCTGTCGCGTCAGGCCGCATCCGGCTGAGTTGCAACCAGCGCCAGAACCCCACCGACAAGGCACAAAGCGATCGGGAACATGGTGAAAACCCCATAGCCGAACCCATTGTACATGCCAATGGCGGAAGCCAGCATCAGGATCCCGCCCGGCACCGCCTTGGCCCGCGCCATAGCGCCGCCTGCAATCGCCAAAAGCGGCGCCAGAAGAGCGGTCGCCCTGATCAAGCGCACGTTGTCCACCTGCTCTGCAACCTCGGGAACCGCACCGTACCACTCGATGAACTCGGTGTATCCGTAGGTAAAAAAGCCCACAATCATGCCAAGCATCCCGCCCAGTATGCCAAGAACCAAAGCCGCATTTCTCATCATCAGTCTCCTGCCCGTTGCCTGTCAGATAGGAACCCATGGCGCACTATCCAAGCAGCGCTTTCTGTACGTCAGCTTTCCAGCCGAGATAAAGCTCGCCGCCCGCATCTATGACCGGGCGTTTCATCAAAGTCGGGTGCTTGGCCAGCAGATCGGCCGGATCGCCGGCACGGTCCACCTCGGACAGCCCGCGCCATGTGGTCGACGCGCGGTTGACCAGCGCGTCGCCAAACTTGTCCAGAAACCGCGCCATATCCTCGGCCGCAACCCCGTCCGAACGCACGTCCGTGACTTGCGGATCGTGCCCGGCGGCCCGCAAAGCCTTGATTGCCTTCTTGCAGGTGTCGCATGTTTTCAAAGCATAAATACGCATCCGTCTCTCCTTTGGCGGCAAGTTAATGCCATTCGTGTTGCGGTTTAAGAGTTTCGCTTGATTTTTCCGAAATGCGTTGCATCGTTCGTTCCGTGACAATGCGACTTTCTACTACGACCGCTCCTTTAGCGGAGCAGCCGGAAGAACTGGAAGATGCTGGCTGCACCGACCCGCCGCAATTTCGTGGGCGGATAACGACAAGGAGAGACGGGAAATGCCCACTGGCACCGTAAAATGGTTCAATACATACCAAGGGTTTCGGCTTTATTCAGCCCGATGGCGGCGGCAAGGATATCTTTGTGCATATCTCGGCCGTAGAGCGCGCCGGGATGACGGGGCTCGCCGACAACCAGAAGGTCAGCTACGAGCTGATCGAGGGCCGCGACGGACGGCAATCGGCGGGTGAGTTGAAGGCGCTCTAACGCCTTAATATCGCTTGCGAAATTTCGACCCGAGGCGCATGCTTCGGGTCGATTTCGTTTGGAGAATACAATGCCGACCCTTCTGACATTTGGTGACAGCAACACCCATGGCACCCTGCCGATCGAGGTGGAAGGTGAGCGCAATCGGCTGCGGCCAGACGCAGCGCTGGCCCGGAATTTGCCTGCAAAATCTAGGGGTTAACTGGACGTTGGTTGAAGAGGGTTTGCCCGGACGCACAACGCGCTGGCCCGATCCCGAGATGGGGCCGCATATGGATGGCCGGGTCGGGCTGTTCATCGCGCTGGAAAGCCACGGGCCCATTGACTTCATGACTTTAATGTTGGGAACCAATGACTTGAAGGCCAAGTTTGAAGTGGGTCCAGAGCAGATTTCGCAAGATGTCGGCACCCTTCTGGACATTGCACTTTCGGACGAAATGCAGGAAAGGCATAATGATTTCAAGGTCTTGCTGATCTGCCCGCCGCCGATCCTCGAGCAGGGCGTGATTGCGGAACAGTTCATTGGCGGGCGCGAGAAATCTCTTGAATTGTCAAAGGCTTACGCAGATGTCGCCAAAGCGCGGGGCGTTGCCTTTCTGGATGCGGGGACGGTGATCCAGAGCAGTCCGGTGGACGGAATTCACTTTGGCGCCGAGATGCATGCCAAGCTGGGCGATGCCGTGGCGGGCGCGTTGCGGGGCATGTAGAGGCCATGTTGTACGCGATGTTGTACCCGATGTTGTACAACTTGAAAGCCCGGCGCCCTAGCCCCAGGACCGCGCCACCATCACCCCCGCCCATGCCGAAACCGCAGTCAGCGCGGTGCCCCATGTGACGTCGGTCAGGACCATCTGCCAGGACCAGTCGCGCAGGGTGGCGTAGTTGGTGAACTCGTAGGTGCCGTAGGCCAGCGCCCCGAGGATCGCGCCGTTCAGCAGCGCCTGAAGCGGTGCCGCGTCGCGCAGCGCAGGCAGCGAGACCAGCCACAGCACCCCGGCCACGTAGAAGAGATAAAAGATCAGCGCCGGGATCAGGCGCGGGCTGTCAAGGATCGCCTCGCCCAGATGCTGCCGGAACAAGCGGCGCCATGACGAGGTTCAGCATCAGCGCATCGAGCAGCAGAAAGACTGCGGCGGTGGTGAGGTAGAGGATGAGGGTGGTCATGCACGCTCCTTTTACAGGGAATACGAGGGGCGCGGGCGGCTGGATCAGAAATCCCGACCCCGGATGATTCGTTTGCGCCGCTTTTGCCGGATTTTACAACAATCCCAATGGGCTTGCCGGGATTGGCCACGTTTCCCCAGGGGCAACGCCCCAAATCACGCCAATTTCGGCCACAAACTTGCCACAATTCAAATTGCGGGGCAGGCTTTGAGGGCATCTGGCGCATTCCGGTCAGAGGTGGGGGAGGAAAAGACCATGACGATGGAAGTGCAATACGCCGACAGGTTCGATTATCTGGGCCGCAGCATCAGCCGCCGCATCGGCGAGAGCGTGCGGGCGCGGCGCCAGCAGGCGCTGGACGCGGTGTCGCAGTTTCAGGTGACGTTCACGCTGGATGGCAAGACGCTGCGCGAGGCGGTCTTTGATACGCGCCCGACGCAGGATGATCTGATCCGCCGGGCGGGCGCCGAGGCCGTTATCGTGTCGATCAAGAAACGCCGGCATCCGGGCCGCAAGGCCGTATCACGACCGCTGATGCTGCCGGCGTAGCAGGCCCGGGCGCGGTGGGGAGCCCGGCCTGCGACGAAATCACAGGTCGCGGCCGTTGGTCGCGCTAGGCGGCGCGGCGCTGCCGCATCAGAAAGTAGATCGCCAGAACCGCGCCGAAAGCCATCAGGCCAAAGCCGGTCTGGATGGTGCCGAACTGATCGGTCGCGGTATCGACCAGCCCTTTGAGGGCGCGGGTTTTCGAGCTGCCACCCTCGCCCGAGGGGAAAGCATCGGCCAGAACCGCCCAGCCAAGCCAGCCGAAAAGCCCCAGACAGAGGATTGCGCGAACGTAGTTCATGTCAGAACTCCTTTTTCTGGCCGGTATTTTATGCGGCAAGTTGGCGGGAATATGGCAGGTGGCTTTTCTTGCGCAACGGAGCGCCTGACCTGAGGGGGAGGCGCATCGCGCCTGCCCCGTGGGGGCAGGTCAGGCGCGGCCCGTGCTGCGCACGGGCGGGGTTATCGGCCTGCTAGGCGGCGCGGCCCTTGCCGCCGACAGAACCTTCGCAACGTTCGTGTCCAGTTCAAGCATCTCAAGCGAGTGAATTGCCTTCAGACCGCTCCCAGAATCCTACGGTTCGCGTCAGCTGCAAAACGCCTGCTAATTTCTTCAAAGTACCGGTATTCTGGAATTCCGAAATTGAATCCGACCTATTCGTACACTGATAGACCGCGTGCGCAACTAGATCTGGCAAGTTGCAGAATGGGCTCTTCGTCTTTTTCTTTGGCCACAATCGAGAATGGGTTCAAAATTCGAAGCGGCTTTGATTCCGGGTAGCAGTGGATTTTGCTTAACCTTTATTAGGTACCTCAACATGGCGTCATAGTCATTGATTTCGTCGCTCGAGGACCACTGACAAGTCTTCATCCGAAACTCGGTAAGCTTGACCAGTCAAGCGCAAATCCTTTCGAGAAGGTACTTTACGCACTTGTTGTAGAACTTCTGTGGATCGTCGCCAATCTGCTCTTTGTAGTCGCCAAGATGTTGCTTTGTTTGAAATGAATGGCGAAATAGCGTACGTGCAGTTTGGACATTTCGCGCGCAAAAAATACCTTGGTTGGCGTGATCCAAGTCCGTCGCGTGTTTCCACTTTTGTCTTATTGATCTTTGAGCTCGAAAACCCGTCAATCAGTTGCCGCGCCTGAACAGCCCCTGCTGGTTGAAGAGACCGCGGCACCGAGTAGCAAAATACGGTGAAGCGCCCGGTATAGTTCCCGGACCTTACCCGAGCAATTCCCGCCTCACCGACTTTCATCAATGAACGCAGTGAATGGCATATGATCCGTTTCCTTACATCACGCATTCAACAACCCCCTCAAACTCCCGCCATTCCCGCGCGCTCATGCCGCTGGTTTCGGCAGTCACCTCTTCACCCTTCAGCAGTCCGCCGAACGCAGTCAATCGCCTGCGCCGAGAGCGTCACGCCGCCCATCCGGTAATCCTCGAACGCGCGGTAGGCAAACGGCACCCAGTCGGCGACCAGCCCGGCGATGCAGTCGGCATAGACGCGGATCTCGTATTGCGCATGGGCGTCGGCGCGCAGGCGCAGGAAGTGGAAGAGGTTGTGCAGGTCGACCTTCCAGTACCACTGGGTGTAGATGTTGGCGGGCAGGTTCATGCGGGCAAGTTCTCGGGCGAGGCCCTGTTTGCCGTCCTCGGAAATCATCTCCTGGTAGTGGTCATAGCACTGGGCGGCATCGCCCTTCAGGATCTCCAGCACCCGCGCGGATTCCGCCTGCCGTCAGCAAATCGCCCCGGCCTTGCGCGTTGATCGTCGATTGCGCGGCAAGCTGGTCGGGGGCCGGAATGTAGAATTCGCGGTCGAGGATCGAGTAGCGGGCCGAGTATTCGTTGACGTTGGCGGTGCGGTGGCGGATCCACTGGCGCGCGACGAAGACCGGCAGTTTGACATGCAGCTTGACCTCGCACATCTCGAACGGGGTCGAGTGCCAGTGCCGCATCAGGTAGCGGATCAGGCCCTCGTCATTCTGCACCGTTTTGGTGCCCTTGCCATAGCTGACGCGGGCGGCCTGAGGAGATCGCGGCGTCGTCGCCCATATAATCGATGACGCGGACGAAGCCGTGGTCAAGCACCTCATGCGCCTTGTAGAGGTGGCTTTCCATACCCTCGGACACGGCGCGCAAGGTGGGGCGCGGGGCGGCGCGCAGGGCCTCAATCTCGGCCAGTTGGTCAGCGGTCAGCGGCATGGGGCGAATCCTTTGCGTCGTAGAGGGGTCCGGATATACTATATCTATGGCCGGGAAAGGGAAGTGTCGCAGGATGCGGTAGGGTGGTTGGAAAGCCGCGGTTTGGCGCGAAAACCGGCATCGGGCAGACGAGGCGTTGACTTTGGGGCCGGTAGCGGGGCTATTCTGGCGCAAATCAGGTGAAGAGCAGGTGCCATGAAGAAATTACCCTCCGCCCTTATCGCAGCAGTTGTTCTGGTCGCCGGATGTGGCGGCGACGGCACCAACCCTCTGACCGGTGGATCCACCAGCGGTGGTGGAGGCGGTGGCGGGGGTGGTGGCGGCAGCGCGATTCCTTCGGAACTGTCCCAGGATCTGCGTGCGGCGGAATTCAACCCCAACACGAACCGGCTGGTGCTGAGAATCAACGGTATGGACGCGCCGAACTCAACCGCGACCTTCATCCGCGACGCGACGCTGGACGTGGCAAGCGCGGACGGCACCACCAACTACCGCGCCTTCCGGGTGCAGACGACAAGCGACAACCGCTACTACCTGGCGCTGTTTGCCGCCGGCGACGATGTGACGACGGGCGGCGTGACGACAGAGCCGCAGTTCAACAGCTATTTCGGCGGCGCGACCTATACCAAGAGCAGTTCTGCCAACCTTCCGACAACCGGCTCTGCGATTTTCCACAGCGGCTATGCCGGGGTCATCAGCGAACAGGATCCGAATGGCGCCGACCGTCCGACCCGCACATCGGGTGAGGCGTTTTTCTCGGTCAACCTGACCGAGAAAAAGGTCGAGGGCGAGATTCGCAACCGCCTCAATGTCGAGGATTTGTCAGCGCTTACCACCGCGATTATGAGAGTGACCACGCTGGAGGGCGATGAGTTCCTGGGCAACGTGTTCATCGGATCGACGAATGCCGGCGACTACGGCGGTGTGATTTCCGGCAACATCGCGAATTCCGAGCCCGGATCGACCACCGGCAGATCGCCGGGCGAGGTTGCCGGGGTTCTGGTGTTCGACCCCTACGGCACGTCCGGCCTGACGGAATATGGCAGCTTCATCGCGCCGGTATGCGGCGGGCCGAATGCATCCGCGAACTGTCCGTAACCTTCTGATCTGCATTGCCTTTGCCTGCATGGCCGCGCTGCCCGGTGCCGCGCGGGCGGAAGATGCAATAAGCCTCGATCTTGCGACCGCCCGCGTGGTGGCGATTCAGGCGATCGCCGAGGGGAACTTTCCGCTGGCACGGGCGATCGCGGATGGCCTGTTGCAGGCCGACCCCGATGACTACGACGCGCTGATGATCCTTGCCGCCGCCCAATCCGGTCTGGGTGCCGACCCTGCGGCGGCAGCGGCAGCGGCACGCGCCTTTCGCGCGGCAAAGACCGACCAGCAGCGCGCGCAGGCCGCCCGGCTGGCAGCGGCGGCGCGGTTTCGGGGCGGCAATTACATGCGCTCCGAATGGTGGTTGCGCCGCGCGGCCAACGCCGCTGAGGAACCGGCGCTGCGCCAGTTGATCGGCGCGGAATTCGTGAAAGTCCGCCGTGCCAATCCGCTGACGCTTGAGGCCAGCCTGTCCTTCGCGCCGTCAAGCAACGTCAACAACGGCTCTTCCAGCGACACGATCTATATCTGGGACCTGCCCTTCACGCTCAGCCCCGATGCGCAGGCGCTTTCGGGCTACGAGGCGACGCTTGGCCTTGGGCTGGGCTACCGGCTGTCGGAATCGGCGACGCATCTGACAGAGTTCGGCGGGACGCTGTTCGGCCGCTTCTACGCGCTGTCGAGCGCGGCAAAGCGCGCGGCGCCGGATGCGGACGCGGGCGATTATTCTTTTGGCGTGGTCGAGGCGTTTCTGAGCCATCGCCAGATCCTGTTCCCGACGATCGGCAGCAGCGGCGTTCAGGCGCTGGTCGGGCAGAACTGGTATGGCGGCGATCCCCTGACCCGCTATGCGCGGCTGACGCTGTCGCAGGATACGCGGCTGGGCGAACGCACGCTGGCGCGGGTGCAGGCCAGCGCCGAGCATCAGGACGGCCAGAGGGGCGATGAGAATACCCGGATCCACGGGCTTGACGGCACGGTGACGCATCTATTGGGCCGGGGCGACGTGATCCGGCTGACGATGGGCGCGCGCCGGGCACGCTCTAGCGATGTGACGCTGGAATATGATGCGGTTCGCGGCGGGCTCCGCTACGCTTTGGCGGCCCCGGTTCTGGGTGCCGATCTGTCGCTTGAACTGAGCGCCGAGGCCCGCGACTACGATGTTACGCCTTATGGCACGGACGGTCGCCGCGACCGGACGATTGCGGCGGGTGTTACCGCGGTTATGACGCAGGTGGAATATTTCGGGTTTTCGCCCAGCGTGACGGTCGAGGCCAGCCGCACGACCTCGAACATCAGCCTTTATGAGCGCGAGTTGCTGGGGCTGCGGCTGGGGTTTCGGTCGAATTTCTGAAGCGCGGGCCGGTTATCGCGCGCGCGCCCTTGCACCTGCCGCACGGGTCGGGTTCTGTTGGCCAAAGAGAGAGCAAACGCGCCGCGCCTGTCCGGGCGGGGCGGAACACGATGGGGGTGATCCATGAAAATCAAGTATCTGCACACGATGGTCCGGGTGAAGGATCTGGAGAAATCCATCGCCTTCTACAAGCTGCTGGGTCTGGAAGAGACCCGGCGGATCGACAACGAGGGTGGACGCTTTACGCTGGTGTTCATGGCGCCGCCGGGCCAGCCGGAATGCCCGGTCGAACTGACCTATAACTGGGATGGCGATGACGGCCTGCCCTCGGACGGTCGGCATTTCGGGCATCTGGCGTACCGGGTCGGCAATATCTACGAGATCTGCCAGAAGCTGCAGGACGGCGGTGTGGTGATCAACCGGCCGCCACGCGACGGGCACATGGCGTTCGTGCGGTCGCCCGACAACATCTCGATCGAGTTGTTGCAGGAGGGCGACGCGCTGGAGCCGGCCGAGCCCTGGGCCAGCATGGGCAACACCGGGCACTGGTAGGGGCCTGGGCGCGCTTCGTGATCGTGCTTGGTGTTCGGCGGCCGACTGGGCAGAATGGCCGGGATCGGGGGCGTATGAATGGCCATTGCATCGCGATGCAAGCCGGGACGGATGCGCGGCGCGCTTTGCGCGCTGGCGTTGGCGCTGTGGCCGGTCTGGGCCGGGGCCGCGTGTCGTCAGGCGCTGGTGCTCGGGCTCGATATATCGGGTTCGGTTGACGAGCGAGAGTACCGCTTGCAGATGGACGGGCTGGCGGCGGCGCTGATGAACCGCGAGGTGCAGGCGGCGTTTTTCGCGATCCCCGACCTGCCGGTGCGGCTGTCGGTCTTTGAATGGGCCGGGCTGGGCAGCCAGCGCGAGCTTGTCCCCTGGACCGACATTCGACGCGCCGGGGATCTCGCGGACATCGCCGCGCGGCTGAAATCCACCCGGCAAAGCCCGCGTGAGGTTCAGACGGCAATCGGGCAGGCGATGCTGTATGGCGGGCAGTCGCTGGCCGGGCAGACCGACTGCCGCCGCCGCACACTGGATCTGTCGGGCGACGGCGAAAGCAATATCGGCCCCGCCCCGCGCGATGTACATGCGCATCCGGCGTTGGCGGGGGTCACGGTGAATGCGCTGGTCATCGGCGCGGATGCGGCGCGCTATCTGAACTACACGCAAAGCGAAATCAAACAGCTGACCGCCTATTTCGAAACCGAGGTGATCCGCGGCGCGGACGCCTTTGTCGAGGCCGCCATCGGGTTCGAGGATTTTCAGAAGGCGATGACGCGCAAGTTGCTGAAGGAACTGGAAACGCTGGCCGTCAGCAGCCTGATGCCGCCCGACCAGCGCCCCCGCCCTTAGCTGTTCAGTAGATGTAGCGGATCTGGTCGGTCCAGTAGCGTTCGACCCGGCGCAGCATCGAGTTGATCTCTTCCATGCCTTCGCGGCCAATCACCTTGCGGGTTTCCAGACCCTCGGCATGGCGGGCAAACAGGCCCTCGACCACCTCGCGGATATGGCGGCCCTTGGGGGTCAACTTGACCCGGACCGAGCGTCGGTCAACCTCGCAGCGTTGGTGGTGCATGAAGCCCATTTCCACCAGTTTCTTGAGGTTGTAGCTGACATTCGAGCCTTGATAGTAGCCGCGCGATTTCAACTCTCCGGCCGTCACCTCATTCTCGCCGATGTTGAACAGCAAAAGCGCCTGCACCGCGTTGATTTCCAGGATACCGAGCCGTTCGAATTCGTCCTTGATGACATCCAGCAACAGCCGGTGCAGACGTTCGACCAGCGCCAGCGAATCCAGGTATTGGGCCATGTAACCGGTTTCACTGGTCAGCCCCGTTTGTGATAGCATGCTCATGTTTTTCTCCGCCTTATCTGCTTTACGGATCATTGGGGGAAAAACGCGAACATTCAGTTAAACGCACAGCAAAAAAGGCATAACTTTTCGACGAATTGTCGGTTCGTGAATTCTCGGCAGCACTGCGCGGCGGATCAATTCAATCGCCAGTGCCGCATTTCAAGAGCAAGGTTCTGGCTGAGGGGCGGATCGCTAACCTGCTGATCGACGCGGTCAAGCCGGTCTGACCGGAACGCGATGGATCAGGCGCGCGCCACCCCGGCGTGGCCTGCGATGACCGTGATCATTGCGGCAATCTCCGATGGCGCCTCGGACTGGCCGGTGACCCAGCGATAAAGATCCTGATCGTTTTCGCCCAGCATCCGGTCGTAAAGCGCCAGCTCGGCCTCGGACAGGCTGGCGATGCGGGCATCCGCGAAGGGGCCGAGGATCAGGTCCATCTCTTTCATGCCGCGCCGCCACGAGCGCATCTTGAGGCGCTTGAGCCGATCCGCAGACGCCTCGATCACGAGGGCTGGCCCTTCAGCCCGGCGCGCAGGCGCTTTTCCAGCCGGCCGATCCGTTCGGCCAGCGTTGCGGCCTGACCGCGCAATTCGCGCATCTCGGCAAGAAGGCCGGAAATGTCAGAGCTGATCTCGGTCTGGTCGTCGGGGGCCGCGACGCCTTCGCCCTCGCCGGTCAGCAGCCAGCGCATCGAGACGTTCAGCACACCCGCCAGCATTTGCAGCTTGTTGGCGCGGGGTTCTGCGGTGTCGTTTTCCCACGCTTTGATGGTCTTGTCCTTGACGCCCAGACGCGTCGCCAGATCGTGCTGCGACAGCCCCGTCACGTCGCGCGCTGCGGCCATGCGGTCGCCGAAAGTCGCGGCATCGTCGGAGTACCAGTCGGTCGGTTCAGTCTGAGTGGTCATGGGAGCCGCCTTTCGTGCTTGATCGGGTTCGTCGCGCACCCTAAGACAACTGCGCCTGACATACAAACCGGAGTCCGCCGCAATGGCCTTTCTTTCCGACACAATCGCCCGCGTGAAGCCCTCTCCGACGATCGCGGTTTCGAACATGGCGGCCGAGATGAAGGCGGCTGGCAAGGATGTGATCGGGCTGGGCGCCGGCGAGCCGGATTTCGACACGCCGCAGAACATCAAGGACGCCGCGAAGGCCGCGATTGATGCGGGCAAGACCAAGTATACCGCCGTTGACGGCATCCCCGAGTTGAAGGCCGCGATCTGCGCCAAGTTCAAGCGCGAGAACGGGTTGGAGTATACGCCCGCGCAGGTCAGCGTCGGCACCGGCGGCAAGCAGATCCTTTTCAACGCGCTGATCGCAACGCTCAATCCCGGTGACGAGGTGATCATCCCGGCGCCCTACTGGGTGTCAGCTATCCCGACATGGTGCTGCTGGGCGGCGGTACGCCGGTTGCGGTGGAATGCCCGATCGAGAATGACTTCAAGCTGACGGCAGAGCAGTTGGAGGCCGCGATCACGCCGAAAACCAAGTGGTTCATCTTCAACTCGCCGTCGAACCCGACCGGGGCGGGCTATATCGCGGGGTGAGTTGAAGGCGCTGACCGATGTGCTGATGCGGCCACCCGCATGTCTGGGTGATGACCGACGACATGTATGAGCATCTGGTGTTCGACGACTTCAAGTTCTGCACCCCCGCCGAGGTCGAGCCCGGCCTATATGACCGCACGCTGACCTGCAACGGCGTATCGAAGGCCTATGCGATGACCGGCTGGCGGATCGGCTATGCGGCGGGGCCCGAAAAGCTGATCGCGGCGATGCGCAAGGTGCAGTCTCAATCCACCTCGAACCCCTGTTCCGTCAGCCAGTGGGCGGCGGTCGAGGCGCTGACCGGGCCGCAGGATTTTCTCGCGGACAACCGCGACGCTCTTCCAGCGCCGCCGCGATCTGGTGGTCAGCGCGCTGAACCAGTGCGAGGGCATCACCTGCCCGCGCCCCGAGGGCGCGTTCTACGTCTACCCCTCGATCGCCGGCTGTATCGGCAAGACAAGCGCTGCCGGCGTGAAGATCACCGATGACGAGACCTTCGCCAAGGCGCTGCTGGAAGAGACCGGGGTTGCGGTGGTCTTTGGCGCGGCCTTCGGGCTTTCCCCCAACTTTCGGGTCAGCTACGCTACTTCGGATGCAGCGCTGCAAGAGGCCTGCGCCCGGATCCGCCGGTTCTGCGCGGGTCTGTCGTAAGGAGACACGGATGACAACGGCGCCCAACCTGCCCCGGCCAAGCGACAAGACGCGCTGATGGCCAGCACCGAGCTTCCCGAATACTATTTCCGGGTGCGCGAGAATGGCGCCTTCGTGTTCCGCGTCGATACCGAGAACCGCCAGCGCCGGATCGACATGGACCAGATCGCGGTCGTTAACGTCAAGAACGGCGAGATCAAACCGCAGGGTGACCGGCAGCTTACCGAGCAGGACATGAAGGTCATCTCCGACTGGATGGCAGAGCGGGTCGACGCTGCTGGCCCGGCGCGATATCGACGACATCCACCGCACCATCGACCATCTGAACCTGACCGCGCATTGGGCGAACTCGCGCGCCACCGATGCACAACTTGAAGAGGTCACCGATGCGCTTTTGCTTGCGATGCACGACCTGCGCTCGGTGCTGGTGCGCAAGAAAGGCCGACCGGCTGACCCGCGAGGGCTAGGCCGGGCTCGCCGCAGCTGGCGCGGGTTCGCGCGCGCCGAACAGCCAGAACCGCACCGACAGGCTGATCCAGACCGTGACAAGGCCGATCACCAGACCAAGCCAGACCCCCTGCCCGCCCCAGTTCAGTCCAGAAGCCAAGACCGTAGGCCACCGGCATACCGACGAACCAGTAGCAGACAATGGCGATATACATCGGCACCCGGGTGTCCTGGATGCCGCGCAAAAGGCCGATGGCCATCGCCTGCCCGCCATCGGCCAGTTGGAAGATCGCCGCGATGTAGACCAGCCCGATCCCGGCCGCGATCACCGCCGGCGTGTCGGGGTCGCGTGGGATCAAGGAAAAGCGACAGGAGCGGTTCTGCAAAGGCATAGAAGATGCCGCTGGCGACAATCGCGATGCTGATCGACAGCATCACTGCCGCCAGCGCGCCCTGCCGCAGCGCGTCAGCATCGCCCTGCCCCTGCGCCTGCCCGGCGCGGATCGTCGCGGCATTCGCAAAGCCCAGATGTATCAGGAAGGCGAATGACGCCAGTTGCAGCGCGATGCCATGGGCTGCCAGCGAAATCGGCGAGATCCACCCCATCATCAGCGACGCACCGGCGAAAAGGCCCGTCTCGGCCAGGATCGTCAGACCGATCGGCCAGCCCAGCGCGAAGATCCGCGCCATCGCCTGATTGTCGGGCCGCCAGAAGCGCGAGAACAACTGATGTCCGGGGTAGGCCCGGACCGCATAGCGTGCAAGGATGATGAAGGCCATCGTCTCGGTCAGCAGGGTCGAGATCGCCGCGCCCCGGACGCCGAGTTCCGGAAAACCGAGATGGCCGAAGATCAGCACCCAGTTGGTGAAGCCGTGGATCAGCGCGGCACCCACGGTGACCCAAAGCACCACGGCGGTGCGTTCCAGCCCCGACAGGTAGGATTTCAGCACCATGATCATCAGCGACGGATAAATCCCCCAGCCCGCAATCATCAGGTAGTCACCGGCCAGCCGCGCGACCTCGGGATCCTGACCGGCGAACAGTAGTATCCGTTCGGAAAACAGAAACACCGGCGCGGTGACAGTGGCGTAGATCAGGGACAGCCAGAACGCCATGCGCGTGGCGCGGCGCACCTGCACCTCGTCATGCCGCGCCATCGCAGAGGCGACGACGGCGGGCAAGGCCGAGGCAAAGCCCGAGCCGACGATAAAGAGCACGAACCAGAACATGCCGCCGATCACCACCGAGGCCAGTTCGTTGACCCCGTACCAGCCCAGCATCACGGTATCGGTGACATGCACGCCAAACTGCGCCAGATGGCTGCCGACAAGCGGCAGGCCAAGCACCAGCAATGCACGGGTGTGCTGCAATTTGGTGAATGCGGGCGTCATCGGACGTGCCTTAGGCGCGTTTCAGCGGCTCCGGCAAGATGCCCGGATGCTGCGCTGGCGACAGCGGCGAACGCCTCCGGCGGGGATATTTGAACTGAAAAGAAACAGCCCGTCCCCTCGAGTTTCTTTTCAGCGACAATATCCCCGCCGGAGGCACCGCGACGCGGGCGAAGCCCGCGGCGCAAAACCTCTGTCATTCGCCGCGCGGATCCTTGGTGTAACTGCCGCCACGGATGCTGCTGTCGGAACCCCAGCATCTCGCGCGCCTTCAGGTTGGAGTAGAAGGTTTCCTCCTCGCCCATCTCGCGCTTTTGCGGCACGTCCTCGTAATAGCGCTGCGATGATCTCGGGCGTGGTCAGCGCCACCGAATGATCGTCATTCGAGGCGTTGAATATCTGAAACCCGAGCCCGTCCGTCTTCAGGCACAGATCGACGATCTGGCCAAGGTCGCGGGCATCGATATAGGCGAAGAAATTGCGCCGCCGCATGTCGGGATTGACCAGCCAGGTCGGGAAATCGGTCTCGTACTGCTCGGGCGCGATCACGTTGTTGATCCGCAACCCGTAGATGTCAGCGCCCGGTGCGCTGGTGGAACGACCGGCCGGTGACCTCGTTCACGACCTTCGACATCGCATAGCTGTCTTCGGGCACACGGGATGTTCCTCGTCGACCGGGATGTACTCGGGCTTGCGCATCCCGTCGGCAAAGCAGATGCCATAGGTGGTTTCGGACGAGGCAAAGACGATCTTGCGGACACCCAGCTTGGTCGCCGCCTCCATCACGTTGTAGGTGCCCATGACATTGACGCGGTAGGTCTCGTTGTCCGGGGCCAGCAGGATCCGCGGCACGGCGGCGAAATGCACCACCGCGTCGAACTTCGGCACGCCGGTGCCGGGCTCCAGTTCGTCAAACCCGGCATAGCCGGACAGCGCGTTGAACATCTGGCCGCTGTCGGTGATATCGGCCGATCAGGTTGTGGACGCCGGGCAGCTCCAGCGGCACCTTGTCGACGTTCAGCACCCGGTGGCCCTGTTCGATCAGGTAAGGCACGACCACCCTGCCCGCCTTGCCGCTGCCGCCAGTGAAAAGCACACGCATGTTCGATCTCCTGTCTTGCCGGGATGGCTATGTTATAGGCGCGGCGGCACCGGGCGCAAATGGCGGGTCACAGCGCACCTTGTCGCAATGGCCCCGGCCTGCTTTGTGTCGCGCCCGGCGCTGAAGGGTCAGGCTTTCGCCGCGGGCTCTGCGGCGGGTTGGCTTTGGGCCGGGCCGTTGGGCTTGCCGGGATCGTCGCCGTGGCGCAGCAACGGATGCAGCGAGGTGCCAAGGATATGGTCGGCGCGGTGCACGACATGCTCGGCCCGGCCGACGATCAGCGGGTCCGGGCGCATGCGCGATTTCGGACGTCCTTGCCGGGATAGTCGAGCGAGTTGCAGGAAATGCAGCATGCAGTTCAGCCGCGCGCGTTTCTTGTCGTTCGACTTGATGATCGTCCACGGCGCGTCGGCGGTGTCGGTGTAGAAGAACATCGCCTCTTTCGCCTCGGTATAGTCGTCCCACTTGCCAAGGCTCGCCTTGTCGATCGGCGACAGCTTCCAGCGCTTCAGCGGATCGGTGTTCGCGGCTCTCGAACCGGCTTCTCTGTTCGTCCTTGCGTCACCGAGAACCAGTATTTGTACAGCCGGATGCCCGAGCGGACCAGCATCCGTTCCAAATCCGGCGTCTGGCGCATGAATTCGAGGTATTCGTTGGGGTTGCAGAAGCCCATCACCCGCTCGACGCCCGCGCGGTTGTACCAGGACTGCGGTCGTAGAACACCATTTCGCCCGCCGTCGGCAGATGCTCGATATAGCGCTGGAAGAACCATTGGCCGCGCTCGGTCGTCCGTGGGCTTGTTCAGCGCCACGACGCGCGCGGTACGCGGGTTCAGATGCTCCATGAACCGCTTGATCGTGCCGCCCTTGCCCGCCGCATCGCGGCCCTCGAACAGAATCACGAACTTCTGCCCGGTCTCCTGCGCCCAGATCTGCACCTTGAGAAGCTCGGCCTGCAATTTGGCCTTCTCGGCCTCGTAGGTGCGGCGCGATAACCGGTCGGTATAGGGGTAGGAGCCGGTTTCGAACACTTCGCGAATGGTGTCGGGTGTCGCGGCAGGCATTTTCGCGGTGTTCCGCGAGATGGCAGTGGCGGCGGTGGCGGCGGTGGTGGTTTTCGGGGCGGTCATCGTGCGGATCCTCCTTTTTCGCCGAAAGCGTTAAACCGTCCCGGCGCGGTGGACCTTGATCGGTGTCAAATCCTCCGCAAATCAGCCGCCGATTGTGCTTTCGCGGACGCAGACAAGCGGCTAGCACTGGCGCAAGGGTCAATCGGGGAAAGCCATGCCATGCTGACATTCTACGGCGTCTATCGCTCTCGGCTCACGCGCAATATGTGGCTGGTGGAAGAACTGGGGCTTGAGCATGTCCATGTGCCGGTGATCCAGAGTTACCGGCTGGTCGATCCGCTGGCGGCGGATGCGCCGCTGAACACCGCCTCGGCGTCGTTTCTGGCGATCAGCCCGGCGGGCGCGATTCCGGTGATGCGCGAGAACGGCTTTGTGCTGTCGGAATCCTTTGCGATCAACATGTATCTGGCGCGCAAGCATGGCGGACCGTTCGGGCCGGCGGATCCGCGCGAGGATGCGCTGATGCTGCAATGGTCGCTTTATGCGGCGACCGCGATCGAGGCGGCGGCGCTGAAGGCGTTCTATGTCCATGCCGACAAGCGCGCGGATACGCCCGACGGGCAGGCCGAACTGGCCGCCCATACCGAGGCATTGCAGCGCCCGCTGAAGGTGGTGGAACAGCATCTTGCCGGGCACGGGCACATGGTGGGCGGACGCTTCACCGTGGCCGATATCAATATGGCCGAGGTTCTGCGCTATGCACAGGCGCACGCGCCGCTTCTGGCGGGCCTGTCCGCCATTCGGGGCTGGCTGGAGGCCTGTCAGGCGCGTCCGGCGTTCAAGACGGTGATGCAGCGGCGGGCAGCGGAACCGGTCTGAACTGATTGCGGCGCCTCGCGGCGCCAAGAGCCGGTTTGCGCCGCGCGTTCCGCGCGCCGCGATGCCTTCGGCGAGAGTATTTTACAACGGAAGATTTCGCAGGTTCATGCCCGGCGGCACCCGCGTTGGCGTCAATCCCCATTGCCCCGTCCGCCCGCACCTGCCAAAATGCCCGAAACCAAGAAGAACGAGAGCAGCACCATGGCCGACGACCTTTTGACGGGCGCATCCGACCAGTCCTATGACGCCTCTTCCATCGAAGTGCTGGAAGGGCTGGAACCGGTTCGCAAGCGCCCCGGCATGTATATCGGCGGCACCGATGAGCGCGCGCTGCACCACCTGGTGGCCGAGGTGCTCGACAATTCGATGGACGAGGCCGTCGCGGGCCACGCCACCCGGATCGAGGTTGAACTGCACGCCGATTACTCGGTCACCGTGCGCGACAACGGCCGCGGCATCCCGGTCGATCCGCACCCCAAGTTCCCCGGCAAATCGGCGCTCGAGGTGATCCTGTGCACGCTCCATTCGGGCGGCAAGTTCTCCGGCAAGGCCTACCAGACCTCGGGCGGCCTGCACGGCGTCGGCATCTCGGTGGTCAACGCGCTGTCCGATCATGTCCGGGTCGAGGTCGCCCGCAACCGCGAACTTTAGGCGCAGGAATTTCGCGCGGCATCCCGCAAGGCCCCGCGAAACTTGAAGGCGCGGCCCCGAACCGGCGCGGCACCATCCGTCACCTTCCACCCCGACGCGCAGATCTTCGGGCACCTGAAATTCAAACCCGCGCGCCTGCTGAAGATGGTCCGCTCCAAGGCCTACCTCTTTTCGGGCGTCGAGATTCGCTGGAAATCCGCCATCGAGGATGGCGAAACCCCGCTGGAGGCGACGTTCCACTTTCCCGGCGGCCTTGCCGATTATCTGGGCGAGCAACTGCACGGCGCCTCGACCTATGCCGACCGCCCCTTCGCCGGCAAGGTCAGCTTTCAGGAGAAGTTCAACCAGCCCGGTTCCGTCGAATGGGCGATCAACTGGACGCCCTCGGTCGACGGCTTCATCCAGTCCTATTGCAACACCGTGCCCACCCCCGAAGGCGGCACCCACGAGGCCGGGTTCTGGGCCGCCGATCCTGAAGGGCATCCGCGCCTACGGCGAGCTGGTCAACAACCGCAAGGCCGCGGACATCACCCGCGACGACCTGACCACGGGCGGCTGCGCGCTGATCTCGGTCTTCATCCGCGACCCGTCATTCGTCGGCCAGACCAAGGACCGGCTGTCGACCGAGGATGCCGCCCGGCTGGTCGAAAACGCGGTGCGCGACCATTTCGACAACTGGCTGGCGTCCGATACCAAATCCGCCGGCGCGATCCTCGATTTTCTGGTGCTGCGCGCCGAGGAACGGCTGCGCCGCCGTCAGGAAAAGGAAACCGCGCGCAAGACCGCGACGAAAAAGCTGCGCCTGCCCGGCAAGCTGGTCGATTGCTCGGCCACCAACCGCGAAGGCACCGAACTTTTCATCGTCGAGGGCGACAGCGCCGGCGGTTCCGCCAAGATGGCGCGCGACCGCAAGAACCAGGCGCTGCTGCCCCTGCGCGGCAAGATCCTGAACGTGCTGGGGGCGGCCTCGTCGAAACTCGGGACCAACACCGAAATCTCCGATCTCTGTCAGGCGCTTGGCGTCGGCATGGGCACCAAGTTCCGCCTCGACGATCTGCGCTATGACAAGATCATCATCATGACCGACGCCGATGTCGACGGCGCCCATATCGCGGCGCTGCTGATGACCTTCTTCTTCAGCCAGATGCGCCCGATGATCGACGCGGGCCATCTCTATCTGGCCTGCCCGCCCTTGTACCGGCTGACCCAAGGCGCGACACCGCGTCTATTGCCTCGACGAGGCCGAGCGCGACGCGTGGATGGAAAAGGGTCTGGGCGGCAAGGGCAAGATCGACGTCTCCCGCTTCAAGGGCCTGGGCGAGATGGACGCCAAGGACCTGAAAGACACCACGATGAACCCCGAAACCCGCAAGCTGATCCGGGTGTCGCATCGACGAGGACGAACCCGGCGAGACCGGCGATCTGGTCGAGCGCCTGATGGGCAAGAAGCCGGAACTGCGGTTCCAGTATATTCAGGAGAATGCGCGGTTCGTGGAGGAGTTGGATGTTTGATGGATGCCCGTCTTAAAGATGCCAGTTTTGGGATCTGCATAATTAACAGTCCGACTTTCGAGCCCAGGTAGGTTTGTTAAATCGCACATTATCCCTACGGCGCTCGACGACCGAGGGAAATATCTGGTGGTTTGATGTTTCAGTCAGACGGGCTGGATCGTCCGCAGAAGCGTCGCGATAGTTGGTATGACCTCGCATTGGTTAAAGAAGGGTCGAAAGGTATTCTTAAGCCGACTATCTGACGTAGCAGCCATGCAGGAAATACGGCGAAAGCAAAACGGAATGTTGGAAGTATTGGAACGATCCGCCGGCTGAAATGGCGCCGTAAATGCTGGCGCTGCGATCTGCATCAGATCATTGCCCAACGTTGACCGATGAAGCCCGTGGCAAGGTTTGCAATTAGCGTCCTTTGGCGGGAGCGCAAGAGCGTGCTGAGTCACCTAGGTATACTTGACTATGCATGGTTCCAGAGAGCAATTCTCCATCATGCGAGGGAGGTGATCTAGGCTCAGAGCCCGATTGAGCCTCAATCAGTATTCGCGAGATAGAATTCGCACTTTTCAGTGTTGGCCAGATCGCAAGGACCAAATAACAGGGCGAAATCAGTTAGCAGCAAGCGTATGAACGCATGTCGCATCGAACGACTCGTATGGCCACGACGCCAAATCGTTGCGTTTACTTCCACCCACTCGTTCGAAAAATCGGTCCGTTACTTTCACGTATGGCTTGGATACCAGTATGTCAGCATTGACCGAGTCGAATCTAGCGCCAACCGCCGTTGTGTTCGGGCGTTGAACCGTCAAACCGTTGCTCAACTGGATCGGTGAAGCTCGCTTCAAGGTTGGGGGAAAATGCGCCGCTGCAAATGCAGCCGATGTTATGCGTTTTCAGTATCAATCTCCAGATCTGAAATTGTCCGATCGCAACTGACGCAATGATTAACAAAACGTTAATCTACGCCAAAGATGCAAGCCGAAGACGGTAGGAGGGCATCTTCAACCATCGGACTTTTCGCGAAATCGTCAGGGCAGCATGCGCGGATCCCCATAGGGCAGCGCCCGACCGCGGGTGGGTGCTCCCGCCATTCGCGCGGGTCCTCACTCGATCCTCCCCGCCGACACCCCCGGCCAACCCCAGACGAACGGCCAGAAGCGCCCGCCCGTCCGGGCGGCTTAGCGCGCCTCCCCGGCGGCGCTGCGCGCCGTTCCGGGCTGGGGCGGGCCACCTACCGTATCGAGCGCGGCCCCAACGAAACCCGGCGTGGCGACTGTAGGCGAGGTGCCGGCCCATCCCACCGTCCCAACCCGCTGTGTCAACCCCCACCGCACGCCACATCCGAAACCCTAACAAATCCCTAACGAAATTTGCCAAGCCATTGATATTCAACGATTCTGCTTCCTGTCCACATGTGGACAGGCGTCTCTCCCGTTTCCTCCCCACTCTCCCCCCTTGCACCCATCCCCAACAAGCGTAGACTCCTCCCAGCGGGCGACGCGGGGCGACAAACTCTCCCGACCGACCCCTGCTGCCTTGAGCGGATCATCGCCCTGACCCCGGTCAGGCAACCCTGAACACCCAAAGCAACACGACCGGCCGGCATCCGCCGGGCGGACCTCAGTCAAAGGGTGACCCCATGTCAAAAGATAAAAACCGCGGGAACAAAGAAACCAAGAAGCCCAAGAAAGTCGTCCCCAAAGCGTCGGCGACCGCCAATTCAGGCAGCGCCAAGGCCGATACCGTGATTGGCGGCAAGCGGGTTAAATAGCCAGCGCAGGGTGCGTGCTCGCGCGCGCCGCACCCCCGCATCAAAAAAGGTTCGCGCCCGGCGCGTCCCGAAGGACAGATCATTCATCGGGGCGCGGTGTTGGGTCGCTTTTCGGTCACGAAGTTTTTCACCAGAGCGCGCGGATTCTTTGCTATCATTCGATTGAATCAATTTGGAGAAGTCTTTGGTATGAAAAAGATTGCTTGCATAGCCGCCGTATTGGGCGCGGGGATGATCTCGGGTCCGGTGGGCGCACAGGACAGCGGCGTGGACGCTGCCGCGGAAAGCCAGTGCACGGTGGGAGACACCAACGGCATGGTTACTTTGGTGCTCTGCCCGCCCGGCCTGGATCAGGAAGCGCTCAAGACCGCTGGCGAAGCCGCCTGCGGCGAACGGATGCCGTGCGGCGCCTGGATCTGGGTTGATGAGGCCAAGATGCCAGAGGTCGCGCCGGACAGCCATGACAAGCTGACGCAGGAGCAGATCACCGCTGCGGCTGCGATCTGGGTGAATGAGGCAAAGCAACTGATCACGCTGGAACCAGTGCAGAACTGACCGGCGGTCGCAGGGCAATTCGACAAAAAAAGAGCCGGCAGAACCGGCTCTTTTTCGTTGGTTTCAGACCTTGGGTCAGGCGGCTGCCTTGCGGCGGCGAAGCCGAAGAGCACCAAACGCGGCAAACCCGGAAGCCACGAGCGGCAGAGCGGCCGGCAGCGGAATCGGGTTCGGGTTCACGATCTTCGAGATCTTCGCGTTGATGGCCGTCTGGTAGTCAGCGAAGCTGGTCACCTGCAGCACGAAGCCCGTCGTAAGCGGATTGGGCACAGCGCCGCCCGACGCGACGATCACCGAGGGCTGCGGGAACGCGATACCGGCAAGGTAAGCGGTAGCGGCACCCGGGCCGACAGCTTCAAAGCTGAGGCTGTCCCAGCCAGCGGCACTAGCAGCTGCCGCAGAGGCGGTCGTTGCAGTTTGGCTGTTCGGGAAACCATCAGTGGTGACGTTGATCAGGCTTGTCGCGCCGAGGCCGACCGCAGCGAAGTCGCTGACGACCCGGTTGATCGCGCCGGACATGAACGTACCGCCGCCATTCTTAGCGGCATTGGCGACCGTCGTTTGAACGCCGGCGATGTTGGCGGCAGTCAGGATCGTCGGGGCAACCAGAGTTGTCACCGTGCTACCGAAGGTCACGACGCCAAGACGATACTGGTCGGTGCCCGAGGTCGGGATCAGACCAAGCGCATTCGACAGAGCCGTCCGCGCAAGATTGTAGTCGGACGTGCTGACGCTACCCGATCCATCAAGCACGAATGCAAGATCGATGATCGCGGCATGTGCTGCAGTCCCCAGCGAACCAACGGCCATACCAACGGCCAGAACGCTGCCTTTTAGTAATTTATTGAGATTCACAATAATCTCCTCCTAGTTGTCCGGAAAAGCTCCGGAATTACCGATAATGATTAAGGTTAACACAATATTGACATCATCTCCACACATTTACCGATTGTTAACCATTACCGGACAATCCTTTGCGATTGTCGAAATCCATCGAAGATTTCGAAACGCGGCGGGGCATTCGTGGCCAAAACCTCGCGAAAGGCAGGGGCTCATTCGGCACGCGTTTCCGACCAGCCGCGCGAAATGAGCCGTTTTAGCTGCAGATCCTGGTGCGGATCGCTGCGTCGGCGCGACTCGGGCTGACGAACACTCACAGAGCGGTGATGCCGTGGGCAAGACACGCTATGGTTGCAATATGGTTGGGTCCGGGGGCTCTTGCGTCCCTTGGCGCAGTGCCGCACTATGCCCAGTCTGAAGCGGAGGGCGATCGATGTGCTGGAGTGCGACCGCCTCGATCGTCATGGTAGGTGTGGGCGCTGCGGCGACGTTGGTGACGGCCCGGCGGGGCGACCCGGCGGCGATCTGGGGGACCATCGGTTATTTCACGCTGATGGAGGGCTTGCAGGCCGCAGGTTACGGCGTGGTGGATCAGTGCGGGTCGCCTGCGAACCGAATCCTGACACAGCTGTCCTACCTTCACATCGCCTTGCAACCAATCATGATAAATGCGTTTTGCATGGCGATTGCGCCGAACCCGGTGAGCGACCGAATGCGGCGCTGGGTTTATGCGCTGGCGGCTATCGCCTCTGTGCTGTTGGTGCTGCGGTTGGTGCCGTTTGACTGGGCCGGTGAGTGCCGGCCAGGCGATGTGATGTGCGGCGCAGCCTGGTGTCTGATCTCGGGTGACTGGCATATCGGCTGGGAGGTGCCGCTGAACAATCTTTGGTCCGCGCTCGACATCTTTTCCATCCAGTTGCAGTTCCCGCCCTATCTGGCCTCGGTGTTCCTGCTGCCGCTGGCCTATGGTTGCTGGCGGTTCGTGGTTTTCCACGCGATGGCGGGGCCAATGCTGGCGACGATGCTGACCTCGAACCCGAACGAGATGCCGGCGATCTGGTGCATGTTCTCGGTCGGTGTGCTGCTGATCGGGCTAAGCCCGGCCATCCGCACCCGAGTGTTCGGCGCGCATCGTCGGGCGCTGGCCTGAGCCGTGGTCGCCGCTATTGCTGCAATCCTTCGAGATAGGCGACGAGATCCGCAATCGGCTGGCTGGTCATGATCGGCTGGCCGGAGGCGTCGGGCAGCGCGATGCCCTTGCCCTCGAAGAAATCGCCATAAACCGGCATCGGCGAGCCATGCGACACCAAGGGATCGCGGCCGTCGATACGCGCGACGACACGGAAGGTCGGAAATACGCCTCCGTTGCCTGCCGACAAAAGCGTAAGGTTCGTGGGCTGCAAGATCAGTGCTGGCGCGGTCGGGCCGAAGCCGGTGGCGTCAAGGCCGTGGCAGGTGGCGCAATGGTCGAGATAAATCTGTTCACCTGCCAGTGCGTCTTGCGACAGGACGGTGTCTTGCGCGAGTGCGGCGGCGGGCGACAGGGCGATGAGCAGGACAAGCGGTTTCAGCATGGCGTTCTTCCTGTGGATTTCAGCCAAGGTTAGGGCACTGCGAGACGCTCCACCTTGATCCGCGGTCAAGGTTGTTGCAGGCTTTCGATATAGGCAGTGAGCGCCACCAGCCGCACCGGTGCGGGGGTCATGAGGCCGTCGCCGGTATCGATCACCATGGTCTCACCCAACAGGATATCGCCGAATTCCGGCATCATGCCGTGGCCTGCGCGGGAATAGCCGTCGATCTGGTTCATCACCGCGACCTTGGGAAAGCTGCCGCCACTCCGCGCCGAAATGCGGGTCAGGTCGGGCACTGCGGGGTCCGCTCCGGCCGCGGCCGGGCCGTCGCCACGACCGGTGGCGCCGTGGCAGGCGGCGCAGTTGTCGGCGAAGAACATTTCCGCCGACGGCGTCTTCGGTTCGGTGTTGCAGGCCGCGACAAGGCCGAGTGTCGCTGCGGCGATCAGGAGTTTGTGCATGATTTGCCTCTCGCTTTTGTGTGGTGATTTGGGTCACTCTACACCAAGCATTCATCCGGAACATCGTTCCGCGTGAATTCTTTCGCGGGGATGGGCAAAGCACTGCCCCGTTGCAGCCTTTTGGGGACATGACCATGGATATTTCGACCGACAGCCTGCGCTATGCCGCCGTGATGCTGGCCGCCGGGATCGGGATTCCGGTGCTGGCGGCGCTGAACGCGCAACTGGGCACGCGGCTGGGATCGCCCGCAGCTGCGGCATCTTGCCTGTTCGTGGTAGCCTTCGCGTCGAGCGTCGCGGTGCTGCTGGTCACCGGGCCGAGCGCGCTTGCCGGTGTCGGGGCGGCGCCAAGGCATCTGTTTCTCGCCGGATGTCTGGTTGCCTTCTATGTGCTGTCGATCACGTGGATCGCGCCGAAATTCGGTGTCGGCAATGCGGTGTTCTTCGTGCTGCTGGGGCAGCTGATCAGCGCGGCGGCGATCGACCATTTCGGGTTGATGGGCGCGCGGATCTCTCCGGTCACTCTGAGCCGGGGCGCAGGGATAGCGCTGATGGCAGTGGGCGTGCTGATGACGCAACGGGCGTGAACGCGGCAGAGCGGGGAGCCTCCGGCGGGAATATTCTTGAACAGAAGAAGGTAGGGATCAGCTGGACCAGCGGCCGAGGATTTCGGCAGGATCGAGCCGGGTTTCCCCTTGCGCCGCCTTGGCAGCACCCGGCGTGCGGCTGAGCCTTGGGGCGGCTTCGGGGCCATGCTTGGTGAAGGTGGCGCGGGCGGTGAGGTGGGGGTCGCGCAGGGCCTCCTTGACGCTCAGCACCGGGGTGACGCAGGCATCGGTTCCGGCGAAGTGTTGCACCCAGTGTGCGCGGGTCTGGCTGGCGAAGGTGGCGGCGAGGCGCGCGCGCATCGCGGGCCAGTCGCGGCGCGACATTTGCGGCGGCATCTCGGTGAGGTCGAGGAGGGTCAGAAGCGCGGCCCAGAATTTGCCCTCGATGGCGCCGACCGCGACATGGTCGCCGCAGGCGCATTGATAGGTGGTGTAGAACGGAGCGGCGCCATCGAGGAGGTTCGACTGGCGTTTGTCAGTCCATTGTTTTGCCTGGTTGAGCGAGTGGATCATCGCGGCCATATGCGAGACGCCATCGGTGATGGCGGCATCAACGATCTGGCCCTCGCCCGAGCGTTGCGCCTCGAGAAGCGCGCAGACCATGCCGAACGCAAGGTAGAGACCGCCGCCACCGAAATCGCCAAGCAGATTCAGCGGGATCGCTGGGGCGTCGGCGCTGCCGATCGCGTGCAGCATGCCGGTGAGCGAGATGTAGTTGATATCATGGCCTGCCGTCTGCGCCCGCGGGCCGTGCTGGCCCCAGCCGGTCATCCGGCCATAAACCAGGCGGGGATTGGCGGCGAGCATATCTTCGGGCCCGAGGCCGAGGCGTTCCATCGTGCCGGGGCGCATCCCCTCGATCAGTGCGTCGGCTTGCGAGATCAGAGCACGCGCGGTCGCATTGTCGGCGGGGGATTTGAGGTCGAGGGTCACAAAGCCCCTGCCCCGGTTCAGGATATCCACCTCTTGCGGGATCAGTTGCGGCGCGCCGGGGCGCTCGATGCGAAGAACCTCTGCGCCCATGTCAGCCAAGGTCATGGCGGCGAAGGGCGTGGGGCCGAGGCCGGCGAACTCGATGATGCGCAAGCCGTGGAGGGGGCCGTGGGTCATGGGTTTGTTCCCTGCTGAGATTGGGGGCTGGAGGCCAGCGCTAGCCCGCGAGCAACTGGACTTGCGCCCAGAGCGCATCGGGGACAGCGACGCTGTCGGCGGCTTTGCGGTTCGCGCCGGGGAGGCGAGCGCCTTCTTCGGCTGCGACAGCTTTTGCGACGCGGGCCAGACGGTCGGTGAAGGTGTCAGACGTGCCTGGGTCGATCAGGATGTAGAACTGGCCAAGATCATGTGGCGGGCCCTTGGCGGCCTTGAGTGGCAGAACATCCAGAGAATTGACGCCGCCGGTCAGCCCCGCGGCCAGAAGTTCCGCCATCAGGCCAAAGCCCCAACCCTTGTGGCCGCCAGCCGAAACGAGGGCACCGGCGAGCGCTGCCTCGGGGTCGGTCGTCGGGTTGCCGTTGCGGTCCACGGCCCAGCCCGGCGGGATCTTTTCGCCGGCGGCCTTTGCCATGGTGATCTTGCCCAGCGCCACAGCGGAGGTCGAGAAATCGAACTGCATCGCGGGTCTGTCGGGCCCGGGGATCGAGCACGCGATCGGGTTGGTGCCGATGATCCGCGTCTTGCCGCCGGGCGGGGCGACGATCGGTGAGGCATTGGTGAACCCGATGCCGATCAGACCGTTTTCGGCGATGATCTCGGTGAAATATCCCAGCGAGGTGCAGGTGTGGGCATGGCCGACGGCGAGCGCCGCGATGCCGTTTTCGCGCGCGCCTTCCATGGCTTGCGGAAGGCCGCGTGCGAAGGCGGGTTGCGCGAAGCCGTGGCGGGCATCGACGTGGACGAAGCCGGGGCGCGGACGGGCGACCTTGGGCTCGACCGTGCCGTTGACGCGGCCAGACGTGAGTTGCTGGCAATAGCTTTCAAGGTAGTAGAGGCCGCAGATGCGGTTGCCGAGCGCTTCGGCCCTAGCGACGGCGCGGGCAACCTCTGCGGCGATCCAGCCGGCGGCACCGTGGCGGGCAAGCGCGGCGTGGGTCATGGTCTGGATTTCTGTGGTGCTGATCTGCGGCATATGGCGCCCTCTTTGTCGCGGCAGTTTGATGCAGGCGGCCCGGTTTTGCCAGCGCGAATGGCTGATATCGGGTGCCTGTAGGCGGCAAATTCGGTGGGCGGAGCGCGTGCTGCGTGCTAGGCAGGCGGCATGAGACTGTCGCAACTGGAACATATACTGGCCGCGACGCAGGCGCTGCAGTCGGTGCTGGCACAGATACCGGCGCTGTCTGGCCTGAGTGAGGCCGATTGCCTGAAGGCCGCACCGGGACGCGCGGCGTTCAAGGCGCGGATCGGCGGGCAGGATCTGGTTCTGAAGCTATTGACCGGGCCGGAAAATGCGGCGCTGACCCGAACCCATGCGCGAGTTCTGGCCGACAGCGCCCGACGCATGGGAGCGGGCTTGAACCGGGTGCCGGGCCTGATCGACGCATTCCCTGAGCATGGGTTGTTGCTGATGGACTGGGTGCCGGGCCAGAACATGAGCAAGGGGATTTTCCGCGCCGATCCCGGCGCCCGCGCCGCGTTATTGCGGCGGGCTGCGGGCTGGCTGGACTGGTTTGTCGCGGATACGCGGTCTGAGGGGCGGATCGCGACCGGATTTTGGCAACGAGAGCTGTTGAAGTACCGGACGGAACTATCTGATACCTATCAGTTTTCAGGTATTTCGGTGGTACTGGTCGAGTTCGCGTTGGCGCAGATTGCGACGCTGGCGGATCAACCCGTGACACGGGCCTTTACGCATGGCGATTTCAAGCCGGACAATCTGATGGTCGATGGCGATGTTCTGTGGGGGATTGATCTGGAACAGGCCGGGGAACGGGCTTTGGGCGTCGAGATTGCCTATGTTCAGTTCGAATTGGGCCACAGGCCGCCTGACCTGCAGGTGGACCCCGCGTATGGCGCGGCTTTGGTGGACGTGGCGCCGTTCATTGAGCGCGGGCTGATCAGCGACACCGAAGCCCGGGCCGTGCTGCCGTTTTTCATGGCGATGCTGCTGGCCAAGCATTGCTACGAGGTGCAGCCCAAATCGGGCGAATCGGCCTATATCCTTGCCAGCGAGAGATTTCTGGCGGCGATGACCTGACATCGGGAGGGACAAGTCGTTCGTCAGGGGCGTGCCGTTCGCGGAGTTGCGGCGCGGGCAAGCCCGCGCCGCGGTGCCTCCGGCGGGGATATTTTTCGAAAGAAGAAATCGGGGGTCGGATCGCTCAGATCAGACGCCCGGCTTCCATCCTGACAGTGCGATCCATGCGGGCGGCAAGCGCGAGGTTATGGGTGGCGATCAGGGCCGAGAGGCCGGTGTCGCGCACCAGTTCCATCAGCGTGGCAAAGACCTGATCCGAGGTGTCGGGGTCGAGGTTGCCGGTGGGTTCATCGGCCAGCAAGAGCTTGGGCTTGTTGGCGAGCGCACGGCAGAAGGCGACGCGCTGCTGTTCGCCACCCGAGAGTTCCGCCGGGCGGTGATCCGCACGGTTGCCGATGCCGACGCGGGCCAGAAGGTCTTGCGCATGCGCACTTGCCTCGCGCTCGGGTACGGCGTTGGCGAGTTGCGGCAGGACGATATTTTCGAGTGCCGTGAATTCCGGCAGAAGGTGGTGAAACTGGTAGATGAAGCCCACATCCTCGCGCCGGGCGCGGGTGCGCTGGCGGTCGGAGAGGCCGGTCATATCGGTACCGTTGAGAGTGATCATGCCGGTATCGGCGGTGTCGAGCAGACCAGCAATATGCAGCAGCGTGGATTTGCCGGCGCCGGAGGGGGCGACGAGAGCCACGACCTCTGCCCTGGCAACCGAGAGGCTGGCGCCGCGAAGCACCACAACCTCGGCTGGCTTGCCCTTGTTGTATGCCTTTTCAATGCCTTGAAGGTCGAGGGTAATGTCACTCATAGCGCAGCGCCTCGACCGGGTTCATCCGGGCCGCGCGGCGGGCAGGGAAGATGGTGACGAGAAACGACAGGCCGAGTGAGAGGGCAACAGCCGAGAATACATCGCCGGGCACCAGCTTGGCCGGGAGGTTGTAGATGCCGCGGATCGACGGATCCCAGACACCGCCGCCCGCGACGTAGTTCACGAAGGAAAAGATCGGGTCGATGTAGATCGCGAAGAGGCAGCCGAGGATCACGCCAAGCAAGGTACCCAGAACGCCGACGAGTGCGCCGCAGATGAAGAAAACGCGCAGCACCGAGCCTTCGGTCAGGCCCATCGTGCGCAGGATGCCGATGTCGCGGCCCTTGTTCTTGACCAGCATGATCAGCCCCGAGATGATGTTCATCGCCGCGATCAGCACCAGGATCGCCATGATGATGAACATCACGTTGTCCTCGATCTGAAGCGCGCGCAGGAAACTGCCGGAGCGGTCCTTCCATGTCCAGAGCAGGGTGTGCGGGCCGCCGGCGTTGAGGAACTCGACGCTGCGCGTGTCGATGGTTTCGGGGTCGTCGACCATCACCTCGACCTCGTCGGCCACGCCTTCGCGGTTGAAGAAGCTCTGCGCCTCGGCAAACGGCATGTAGACGCGGGTGCGGTCGATATCGTAGCGCCCGGCGGTGAAGATGTAGACGACGCGGTAGACGTTGACGCGCGGGCTGGTGCCGAACGCGGTCTTGACGCCGTTGGGCGAGATCAGCTTGACCTTGTCGCCAAGGCCGACGCCCAGTGCTTGTGCCACGCCAGAGCCGATGGCAATGCCTTGGTCGAGGTCGGCGAGGCTGCCCTGCGACTGGTCGGCATGGGCGACGCGGGGAATGCCCATCGCGTCGGCGGTCGCGATGCCATAGACATCGACGCCGGTGGTGTTTTCGCGGTTATTGGCCATGACCTGGCCGCGGATCAGCGGTGCTACATGGGTGACGCCGGGCAGCTTCTTCAGGTTCTCTGCGGTTTGGGCGTAGTCCGGCATGACGTTGGTGGTTCGGCCGGTGTCGGTTTCATAGGCCGAATTATAGAGCGATATGTGGGCGTTGGCGCCCAGGATCGTGTCGACGAATTCGGCGCGGAACCCGGCGCGAACGGCCATCACCGCGATCAACGCGAAGACCGCCAGCATGATGCCAAGGAAGGAGATCAGGGTCATCACGCTGACGCCGCCCTCAGCGCGCCGCGCACGCAGGTAGCGCCAGGCGATCATCCATTCAAAGCGGGAAAAGGGGGCCGTGCGGCGGGCCATGTCTGCCTCTTGGTTTTTGTCGGCGGAAAATGCGCTGAATGGCGGGTGGGGTCAAGCCGGGGCACGGGGGCGGGGTGCACGGGCGGGGCGGGAACGATTGCGCGCGTCGCAGGTGGCGGGTTCGGGAAGCCTCCTTTCAGGAAAAAGAAGCACAAGGTGCCACATTGAAACCGTTTTCCGTGGCCATAGGCTGCGGCTATGAACGATGTTTCGGATGAGCCGGGGATGCGGGTGCTGCTTTTGGGCGGCTACGGCGTCTTTGGCGGGCGTCTGGTTGACCTGCTGGTTGATGTGCCGGGCCTCGAAATTCTTGTCGCCGGACGCGACGGGACGAAGGCGGGGCGCTTTTGCGCAGAGCGGCGGGGCCGGACGCGTTTGCGGCCGTTGGCGCTGGACCGCCTCGATGTGGCCGGGGCGCTGGCGCGCGAGGCGCCCGATCTGGTGGTCGATGCGACCGGTCCGTTTCAGGCCTATGGCGCAGACCCTTACGCCGTTGTCCGGGCGGCGATTGCGGCGGGGGCGAATTATCTCGATTTTGCCGATGGGTCGGATTTTGTCTTCGGCATCGACGAATTCGATGCCGAGGCGAAGGCCGCCGGTGTTTATGTTCTGTCGGGGGTCAGCAGCTTTCCGGTTCTGACGGCGGCGGTGGTGGCCGGAGATTGGCAAGGGCATTGTCGTGCACAGAATTACGGGTGGGATCGCGCCCTCGCCTCATGCCGGGATCGGGTTGAACGTGATGCGGGCGGTGTTGGGCTATGCCGGCAGCAAGGTGGCCTTGCGGCGCGGTGGACGCGACGGGTTCGGCGTGGGGCTGGCGGAAACCCGATGCTACACGATTGCGGTTCCGGGGCATGTGCCGCTGCGGCCGTTGCGGTTTTCACTGGTGGATGTGCCGGATCTGCGGGTGATCCCGGCGGCGATGCCGCAGGTTCGCGATATCTGGATGGGGGCAGCACCGGTGCCCGAGGTGTTGCACCGCATGCTGAACCTGTTGGCAAGGGCGCGGTTTCGGTTTGGTCTGCCGTCGCTGACACCGTTTTCGGCGTTGTTCTACCGGGTTCTCAACCTGATGACGCTTTGGCGAACATCGCGGCGGCATGTTTGTCGAAGTCGAGGGCGAGATCGGCGGCCGCCCTGTCATCCGGTCCTGGCATCTGCTGGCCGAGGGCGATGACGGGCCGCTGATCCCCTCGATGGCGATTGAAGGGCTGGTTCGGAATGCTTTGGCAGGGAGCGCGCCGGAGCCCGGCGCACGCGCGGCAGTTGGGGCGCTGGACTTGGCCGATTACGAGCGCCTGTTCGCCGGGCGAAGGATCTACACCGGGATTCGCGAAGAAGTTGGCGGGACGCTTTACCGCCAGGTGCTTGGGGCGGCGTTTGACAGGCTGCCGGGGCGTTTGCAGGAGTTGCACCAACCGGGCGCGCGGGCCAAGTGGGCCGGACGCGCGGATATCGTGCGTGGGCGCAATCCGTTGACGCAGTGGGTTGCAGCCTTGTTCCGATTTCCTGCGGCCGGGCGGGATGTGCCGGTCGAGGTGGAGTTCACCACCGATGCGGCAGGCACCGAGACCTGGCGGCGTAGTTTTGCCGGGCGGCGGATGGTGTCGCGGCAATTTCACGGCACCGGGCGCGATGCACATCTGTTGGTGGAGCGCTTCGGGCCTTTCACCTTCGGCCTAGCGCTGGCGCTGCGCGACGGTCGGTTGCATCTGATTCCGCGGCAATGGCGGCTGGGGCCGATGCCCCTGCCCTGCTGGCTGCTGCCAAACGGCGATAGTCATGAGGCAGAAGTCGACGGGCAATTCCGGTTTCACGTCGAGATCGCCCTGCCGATTCTGGGCCGTGTCGTGAGTTATCACGGCTGGCTGGACAACGTGGACGACTAGGAGAGCTTGCCCTCGACGAAATAATCCTCGAACCGTTCGCCTTCGGCCAGCGCCGCTTCGCGCCCATGGCTGGCCCAGATCAGGCCCCGCTTGAGCATTTCCAGCGCCGAACCGTGATCGATCACATCGGCGTGGTGGCCAAGCGCGTTGTAGTAGACCCGGCCAAGGCCCCAGCGCTTGGCCCAGGCGACGGGCATGTTCACGCGGCCATTGGCCGAGTGATACCAGTGGAAATTCGGGAATTCGGTCGTGGCCAAGACATGTGCGGCGGGATCGACATGGAGGTAATACTGTTCCGAGGTAACCTCGAAGTCCGCGATGCCTTCGGTCAGCGGGTGATCGGGGTCGGTGATTTCCACCATGTACTTGGTATCATCATCGCCGGGATGCGCGACCCAGTTGCCGCCGGTCATGAATTGCCAGAGCACGTTTTCGCGGAACGCATCGCACATGCCGCCGTGACAGCCGGCAAGGCCGGTGCCGCGCGCGACGGCCTCGGAGACATTCACCACGTAGGTGGCTTCGATCTTGGACATGGTCCAGACGGGAACGATCAGATCCAGGGTTTTCAGATGCTCGGGGTCGGCGAAACATTCGAGGCTGTCTGCCATCACGACCTCCATGCCGTCGGCTTCGAGGATGCCCTTGAACAAAGTCGCGACCTTTTCAGGCTCGTGGCCTTCCCAGCCGCCCCAGGTGACGAGTGCCTTGCGTGTCATGGATGCCTCCGGTTTCGTGTCGGCGGCAAAGTGTTGGGTCGGGGGAGCGGCGTCAAGAGCCAGTTGGAAGCAGTGCTTGATCCGCTGACAGGGACGAGTGCGGTTTGACTCCAGTTTTTCTCGATAAGGGCGTAGAATCTCCCGAACGGCCCCGATCAGGGAATGCAAATGCCTACTGACGAACAAACCAATGAACCCCGGCAAACCTCAACTGTCCTGGACCTCGCCGAGGTTGAATTGCGCCGCTACGAAGCGCGCCTCGGGGTCTGGAAAGTGGTGCTTGGAACTTTCGTTGTCGGTCTTGCCGGTGTCCTGATACCCGGTGCGATAAGCTGGACCACGGTCTTGTTCGAGAACCGGCGCAGCGAGGCCGAATTCCGTTTGGCACAGCAGGCGGCGCATCAGCAATACATAAAGGATTTCTTCGATACGGCCGTCAATCAGGATATCGAACTGCGGATTCGTTTCGCCAACTATTTCGCGCATTTGTCCGACCGCGAGCAAAGAGAGGATTGGTCGTCTTATCGAAAGGATCTTACCGATCAACGTGACGAGCGGCGGACAGCGATCAACAAGCTTGAGGCGCGGCTGGTAGCCATCAAGAAAATTCCCGAAGATGAGGTTGATGTCACCGAATTGGACAGGGTCATCCGCGAGCTGACCTGGACCTATGCCGAGATTGGCTATGTTCCGCTGAACCGCAGTGTCGTGGCAGCGATCTCGGACAAGAAGGAACGATTGTACGATGAAACGGTCGCTGTCGTTCGAAGACTGGCCGAACAAGAGGGTCCAATCAATGTCGAGTCGGTAGACTACCTGCGGTTCTGGGAGCTGTACCGCCGCGAACTGATCGGCGTCGAAAGCCGCAGTTTCGCCCAGAAAATGATCACGATTGGGCGGGTTTTGACTGATTTGTCGCAAAGCGGCTCAGCGCCCGACAACTATCTCAGGGCGCTGAGCGGCGAATTGGCGGAGCTTGCGACGTTCGAGTTGAATGCCGATGCCCGCGACGCCGATATTGGCGCAAGCCAAACCACGTTGGAACAGGTCCGAAGCCGCTAAGATCAGCGAAAATCTAAAAGTTGGCGTAAATGTCGGCGACCCGCGCGATGGCGATCTCGGGCGCCAGTTCCTCACTTTCACCAGTCCGGCGCGAGGTCAGTTCGACGACGCCGTTTTTCAGCCCGCGAGGGCCTACGGTGATGCGCCATGGCAATCCGATCAGGTCCATCGTCGCAAACTTGGCCCCTGCCCGTTCTTCGCGGTCATCATAAAGTGGCTCCAGACCCTTGGCGGTCAGCGCCTTGTAGAGGTTTTCGCAGGCGGCGTCGGCCTCTGGGTCGCCTTGCTTGAGGTTGACGATGCCGACGTGGAAGGGCGTGACACCCTCGGGCCAGATGATGCCCTTGTCGTCATGGCTGGCCTCGATGATCGCGCCCAGTAGGCGCGACACGCCGATGCCGTGCGAACCCATATGCACCGGCACCTTCTCGCCCTTGTCGTTGTTGACCATGGCGCCCATTGGTTCGGAGTATTTGGTGCCGAAGTAGAAGATCTGGCCGACCTCGATGCCGCGGGACGATTTGCGCCGCGCCTCGGGGATTTCGTTGAACTTGGCCTCGTCATGCGTCTCGTCAGTCCGCGCATAGGGCGTGGTCCATTCCTTGACGATGGCGTCGCATTCTTCGCGGTTATCGTAATCCACTTTCCGGTCGCCAAACTTCAGGTCAGTGATGGCGCTGTCGTAGAATACTTCGCTTTCGCCGGTATCGGCGAGGACCAGAAACTCATGCGTATCCTCGCCGCCGATCGGACCGCTATCGGCCCGCATTGGGATGGCTTGCAGCCCCATGCGTTCATAGGTTCGCAGGTAGCTGACCATGTGGCGGTTGTAGGCATGCATCGCAGCATCGTAGTCGATGTCGAAATTGTAGCCGTCCTTCATCAGGAATTCGCGGCCCCGCATCACCCCGAACCGAGGACGCACTTCGTCGCGGAATTTCCACTGGATGTGATACAGCGTCAGCGGCAACTCCTTGTAGCTGCCGACATGGGCGCGGAAAATGTCGGTGATCAGCTCTTCATTCGTCGGGCCGTACAGTATATCGCGGCCGTGCCGGTCCTTGATCCGCAGCATCTCTTCGCCGTAGTCGTCATAGCGACCGCTCTCGCGCCACAAGATCAGCCGATTGCAGCGTCGGCATCAACAGCGGGATATGCCCGGCGCGCTGCTGTTCCTCGTGCACGATCCGCTCGACGTTGCGCAGCACCCTGTAGCCCAAAGGCAGCCACGAATAGATGCCCGCCGCAGCCTGCTTGATCATGCCGGCGCGCAGCATCAGCCGGTGGCTGACGATCTGCGCCTCGGCGGGGGTTTCCTTGAGGACGGGCAGGAAGTAGCGGGAAAGACGCATGGAATGGCAAGCCTTTGGGAAGTCTGATGTTCCGAATTCGTCTAAGCGAAAGACCGGGGTTAGGCAATGACGGTTGCGCGGGCGGGCGAAGGGTTTGACCTGCGGCGGCAGACCGGCGATAGCTGGGGCTTGCATCGCGGGAGGCGAGCCGATGATCGGACAGAAAGATATCAGGACAGCCGCTCTACGCATCGCGCCGTATCTGCGGCAAACGCCGGTGGTCCAGGCTAGAGGCGGGTGCATTCTGTGACGCGCCTGTGGCGCTAAAGCTGGAACAGATGCAGCATACCGGCTCGTTCAAGGTCCGCGGTGCGTTCAACTCGATCCTTGCCGGTACAGTGGGCGAGGCTGGGGTGGTTGCGGCATCGGGCGGCAATCACGGCGCGGCGGTCGCTTATGCGGCGACCAAATTGGGGGTCAAGTCGACGGTATTCACGATGGCATTCGCCGGGCAGGTCAAGATCGACCGGATGCGGCATTTCGGGGCCGAGGTGATCGTTATGGACGCGCCGACCAGCGAGGTGCTGGAGGCTTTTGCCGCCCACGCCCAGAAAACCGGCGCGTTGCCTATTCACCCCTATGATGCACCCCTGACCCTGGCCGGCCAAGGTACGGTGGGGTTGGAGATCGAGCGCCAGCTGCCCGACATCGACACGCTTTGCGTCTCTGTCGGGGGTGGCGGGCTGATCGGCGGGATAGCCTCGTGGTATGGGGACAGGATAAGGATCCTGGCCGTCGAAACCGAAGGCACGGCGGCCTATGCGGCTATTCTGCGGGATGGTCCGGATGCGACGATCACGCCCACCGGCATTTCTGCCAGCGCGCTGGGAGCATCAAGCATCGGCGCGCTGCCGCGCCAAGCTATGGCGCAGGCCGATATCAGATCAGTCGTTGTAAGCGACGCCGATGTGGTCGCGGTGCAGCGGCGGCTTTGGGACAAGGTGCGCGTCATCGGAGAGCCGGGTGCCGCAACCGCTCTTGCGGCCCTGACATCGGGCGCCTACCAGCCCGATAAGGATGAGCGGGTCGGAGTGCTGATCTGCGGCGGCAATGCCGAACCGGGGTGGTTTCTGGCCTGACGGGAAATGCGCGAAAGCATTGAGACCCTTGATAACCGGACATTTGCAGGCGACATAGGACGAAACCAAAGGAGGCGTCATGGCCCTTCCGGCCGGGGAACAGGTGAAATACTGGGGCGTCGCTGCGGCGGTCTTTCTTGTCATCCTTTGGGTGCTCGGCGATGTCATGCTGCCCTTCGTGCTGGGCGGGGCAATCGCCTATTTCCTTGATCCGGTCGCCGACTGGTTGCAGCGACTTGGCCTGAACCGCGTCATGGCGACGATCACGATCACGCTGTTCGCCACGATCCTGTTCGTGATGGCCGCTCTTGCTGGTGATACCGACGCTGGTACAGCAGATGTCCGGCCTTTTTGAAACCGCGCCGCAGCTGGTGCATCGGTTCAGCGCTTTCCTGACCGAGCGGTTTCCCGATCTTCTGGACAGCGAAAGCCAGATCTCGAAATCGCTGACCTCGGTCGGCGAGACGCTGAGGTCAAAGGGCGGCGAGGTGCTGAACACGGTCCTGACCTCGGCGGCCAGTGTCGTGAATGCGGTTGTGCTACTGGTGCTGGTGCCGGTGATCACCTTCTATCTGCTGATCGACTGGGACCGGATGGTGGCGCGGATTAACGAGCTTGTTGCCGCTGGATCATGCGCCGACAATCCGAAGCCTGGCGCGGGATATCGACAGGACGCTGGCCTCGTTCATTCGTGGTCAGGGCACGGTCTGCCTGATCCTGGGCACATTCTATGCGGTGGCGCTGATGCTGGTCGGATTGCAGTTCGGGCTGGTGGTTGGAGCATTGGCAGGTTTTCTGACCTTCATTCCTTATGTCGGGGCACTGGTCGGCGGCGCCATGGCGATCGGGCTGGCATTGTTCCAGTTCTGGGGGGAGTGGATCTGGATTGCGGCGGTTGCGGCGGATCTTCTTTCTTGGCCAGTTCATGGAGGGCAATGTCCTGACCCCGAAACTTGTCGGCAGTTCGGTCGGGTCTGCACCCGGTCTGGCTGATCTTTGCGCTGTCGGCGTTCGGCACGCTCTTTGGCTTTGTTGGCATGCTGGTGGCGGTGCCGGTCGCGGCCGCTTTGGGTGTCATCACCCGGTTCGCGATCTCGCAATACAAGGACAGCCTGCTTTACAAGGGCGTCGTCGGGGCGCGACGAGCAATAGCATGCGACGCCAGTTGACCTTTGACCTGCCCGCCAGACCGGCACTGGGGCGCGACGATTTTTTCGTCTCGCCATCCAACTCCAACGCCGTGACGACGGTCGAAGACTGGCCCGGCTGGCCGCAGGGCAAGCTGGCGTTGGTCGGGCCCCAAGGGATCGGGCAAGACGCATCTGGCGCATGTCTGGGCCACTGAGGCTGGCGGTCGCGTGATCGCTGCCGCTGATCTGGCGGCGGCGGACATTGCCGCACTGGGCGCAGGCGGCGCACGGCTGGCGGTCGAGGATGTCGACCATATCGCGGGCAATCCGGCGGCAGAGCAGGCGCTGTTCCATCTGCACAATCTTGTGCTGGCCGAAGCCGGAGTTTTGCTGCTGACCGGCACAGCGCCACCGAGCCAGTGGCCGCTGTCGCTGCCCGATCTTGCCAGTCGGATGCAGGGTACCAGCGTCGCCCAACTCGCACCGCCCGATGATGCCTTGCTGATGGCGGTGTTGATGAAACTCTTTGCCGACCGGCAGCTGGCGGTTGCGCCGCCCGGTTGTGGATTATCTCGTCACCCGGATGGAGCGCAGCTTTGACGGAGCGCGGACGGCTGGTGGCAGCACTCGACCGCGCCGCTTTGGCAGAACGCCGCGCCATCACCCGTGCGCTGGCTGCGGCAGGTTCTGGACAATGGCATCGAAGGAACGGCATGATGCCTTCACCTTCCTGTCACAGCCTGTGCGGATAAACCGTTCATGACCAACGCAGATTTCCTGAAAGCGAGCTGGGCAGAGCCGGTTGACGTGCCCGAGGTGGAACGCACCGGGCCGGGGCGGTTCTTCAACCGCGAACTCAGCTGGCTGGCCTTCAACTGGCGGGTGCTGGAAGAGGCCGACAACACCGCGTGTCCCGCTTCTGGAACGGCTGCGGTTCCTGTCGATCTCGGCCACTAACCTTGATGAATTCTACACCGTCCGCGTCGCGGGTCTGCGCGAACTGGCGCATGCCGGCAATACCACCCCCGCCGCCGATGGCCTTACCCCGGCGGAACAACTGGTGCTGATCAACACCGATGCACGCAACCTGATGCATGCGCAGCAAGCCACCTGGAACCGGCTGCGGCGCGAGACTGGATGCCAAGGGCATCGTGATCTGCAACCGGCTGAAACTGTCCAGAACGGATGCAAAACATCTGGAAGAGGTGTTCCTGTCACAGGTCTTTCCGGTGCTCTCGCCGCTGGCCATCGACCCCGCACATCCATTCCCGTTCATCCCCAACGCCGGGTTCGTTCTGGCCCTGCAACTGGAGCGCAAGACCGACAAACGCCCGTTGCAGGCGCTGTTGCCGATCCCGCAGCAGATCGCGCGCTTCGTCGCACTGCCCGCCCGCGCCGGGCGACACCGGTTCTTGCCGCTTGAAGAGCTGCTGCTGTTGCATCTCGACGCGCTTTTTCCCGGCTACCAGGCTGTGGGCGATTGCGCCTTCCGCGTGCTGCGCGACAGCGATCTGGAGGTCGAGGACGAAGCCGAGGATCTGGTGCGCGAGTTCGAAGTGGCGCTCGAAACGCCGCCGCCGCGGCGAGGTGGTGCGCATGAAGCTGTCGGCCGATGCGCCGCCTGCGCTGCGCGCGCTGATCATGAACCAGCTGCATGTGCGCGAGGACGAGGTGGTCGAGGTCAAGGGCATGATCGGCATGACCGACCTCAAGGAACTGGTGCTGGATGACCGGCCCGACCTGCTGTGGCCCAGCTTCACGCCGCGCGTACCCGAACGCGTGCAGGACCACGAGGGCGACATGTTCGCCGCGATCCGGCAAAAGGACATGCTGCTGCATCACCCCTACGAGACCTTCGACATGGTGGTGCGGTTCCTGCAACAGGCGGCGAATGATCCCGATGTGCTGGCGATCAAGCAGACGCTTTACCGCACCTCGCGCGACAGCCCGATCGTCGCGGCGCTTGTGCGAAGCGGCAGAGAACGGCAAGTCGGTGACGGCGTTGGTCGAGCTTAAGGCGCGCTTCGACGAGGCCGCCAATATCCGCCAGTCGCGGCGGCTGGAACGTGCAGGCGCGCATGTCGTCTACGGCTTCATCAACTACAAGACCCATGCCAAGATCTCGACGGTCGTGCGACGCGAGAACGGACAGCTGGTCACCTATACCCACTATGGCACCGGCAATTATCACCCGATCACGGCGCGCATCTACACCGATCTTTCGCTGTTCACCTGCGATCCGGCGCTGGGGCGCGATGCGACCAAGGTTTTCAACTATCTGTCGGGCTATGCGCAGCCGGAAGTGCTTGAAAACCTTGCGATCTCTCCGCTGAATCTCAAATCGACGCTGATCGAGCTGATCGAGCGCGAGGCGCAATATGCCGATGACGGCAAACCGGCTGAGATCTGGGCCAAGATGAACTCGATTGTCGATGCCGAAGTGATCGACGCGCTTTACGCGGCCAGCCAGCGCGGCGTCAAGATCAGCCTTGTGGTGCGCGGCATTTGCGGGCTGCGGCCGGGGATCAAGGGGCTGTCGGAGAACATCCGCGTCAAGAGCATCGTCGGGCGGTTCCTGGAGCATTCGCGAATCGTCTGTTTCGGCAACGGCCACGGGCTGCCGGCCAAGAAGGCCAAGGTCTTCATCTCGTCCGCCGACTGGATGGGCCGCAATCTGGTGCGGCGGGTCGAAACGCTGGTGCAGATCAAGAACGCCACCGTCAAGGCACAGATCGTCGGCCAGATCATGGCCGCCAACATGGCCGACGAGGCGCAAAGCTGGGTGCTGCATCCGAACGGCAAGTTCGAGCGCCCGGCACCATCCGACCCCGACCATCCGTTCAACTGCCACCGGTTCTTCATGGAGTACCCGTCACTGTCGGGGCGTGGATCGGCCGGGGCGGCTGACGTGCCGGAACTGGCGCATTCGAAAGATTGACGCGGGCAGGCACGGCTTGGCAGGGTCGGGGTACGCGTTTCGGGGGATGACAGCGATGGACGGCACCGGCGAAAGCCACAGCGAAGACTGGGGACCGTTCGGGCGACCGATCTTCGAGGATCCCTCGGCCCGCGCGCTGGCGCGGGTTGGGGTGGTCGATGTTGGGTCGAACTCTGTCCGGCTGGTGGTCTTTGACGGCGCGGCGCGAAGCCCGGCCTATTTCTACAACGAAAAGATCATGTGCGCGCTTGGTGCCGGGCTGGGCGAGAACGGGCATCTGAACCCCGAGGGCAAGACTTCGCGCCCTGTCAGCGCTGAAACGGTTCCAGTTGCTGGCCGAAGGTATGGGCCTGCCACCACTGACCGCGGTCGCCACCGCGGCCGTGCGCGATGCAAGCGGACGGGCCGGAGTTTCAGAAAGCAGGTGCTGGCCGAAACCGGCCTGAAGCTGTGGGTGATCGACGGCGAGGAAGAGGCGCGGCTGTCGGCGCAAGGCGTGCTGCTGGGCTGGCCCGAGGCCGACGGGCTGGTTTGCGACATCGGCGGCTCGTCGATGGAACTGGCCGAGGTCAAGGGCGGCCGCGTCGGGCGGCGCGTGACCTCGCCGCTGGGGCCGCTGAAACTGCTTGGCGGTGAAGGGCGGCAAGAAAGGCGCTGCGCACGCATATCGCCGGGATCATGGCCGAACTGGTCGAGAAGATCGGCCGCGACAACAAGCGGCTTTACCTTGTCGGCGGCAGCTGGCGGGCGATTGCCCGGCTCGACATGGAACGGCGCGGCTATCCGCTGCATGTGCTGCACGAATACAAGATGACGCCGAAGGCGGTGCTGGCCACCGTGAAATGGATCGGCGCCAATGATATCAACGAGTTGCGCGCCCGCACCGGCACCTCGGAAGCGCGGATGTCGCTGGTGCCGATCGCCTCGGAGGTGCTGCGTCAGCTGGTGCGGGCGTTCGCGCCGAAAGAAATCGACGTCTCGAGCTACGGCATCCGCGAGGGGATGCTTTACGAGCAGATGCCCGAACGGCTGCGCCGCCGCGACCCGCTGATCGAGGCCTGCCGCTTTGCCGAGGCCAAGGATGCGCGGATGCCAGGCTTTGGCCGGGCGCTGAATGCATTCATCGCGCCGCTCTTCTCAAGCGCAAGCCCGCAGCGCCGGCGGATGGTGCGGGCAGCCTGTCTGCTGCATGACGTGACCTGGCGCGCGCATCCCGATTACCGCGCCGAGGTCTGTTTTGACAACGCCACCCGCGCCAATCTGGGCGGGCTGACGCATAAGGAACGGATCTGGCTGGGCCTGGCGCTGCTGCACCGCTACAAGAACACCCGCGACGGATCACGCTTTGCCGAGCTTTTCGAGTTGCTGGACGAGCGCGAGATCCAGTCAGCCGAGGCAGCGGGCAAGGCGATGCGGTTCGGCGCGATGTTCTCGGTCGAGTCGCCAGAGTCGATGGCGCGGCTGAGATGGCAGTCCAAGAAGAAGGTGTTGACCCTGTCGCTGACGCGCGCGCGGCGAGGACCTGTTCGGCGAGGTGGCGCAGGCGCGGTTCGCGGCCTGGCTTCGGCGCTTTCGGCGGAAACGGTGATCAACCGAATGCGCGGTTAGAGCAATTGCGACGCCTTGCGGCGTCAGGAGATGGTTGCGCCGCGCGTTCGGCGCGCCGCGAGTGCCTCCGGCGGGGATATTTTCAAGACAATGAGTTCGGGATAGCGTCAGAGTTCCACCTCGTCGCCCTCTTCCAGATGTTCGGGGACCAGCGGCACCTTGCGGCGGATGATGATGTCGCCGTTGGGCAGCACTTCGGGCGGATGATAGGCATTCAGATCGTCGATCTTGCCTTCCAGCTCCTTAAGGGCTGGCGCCGAGTTCTTGCATCAGACCTTCGAGCAGCATCCGAGTGCCCTCTTGTAGCAGGTTCATGCCTTCGCTCATCTGGCCCGAATCAGGCGTCACATCAGGTGTCGGATCGGTTGCGTCTTGGGCTGAAACCGGCAGGGCGGCGAGTGCCGCGACAAGAAGGATCGGTGCGATCTGTTTCATTTTGCAAGCATACCCGATTCCGGATCGGAGTTTAAGGCTCAGAGATCAAGATCGACGGAAACCGGAAAATGATCGCTTGCGGCCAGCAGCGCCTCGCGCAGTTCGGGGGTCTTGTAGCAGACCGGATCGTCGAACGGATGCCAGATCCGCCATTCGGGCCGCTTCGTCATCAGCGACCTCGGAGATCATCACATAGTCCAGCAGCGCCGGCAGATAGCGTTTCTGGTCGGCGAGGTAAAACCGCGCGGTGGCCGGCATCGCGCCCACCCGTCGGGTCAGCGCCATGCGCGCATGCGGGTCGAAAAGGCAAGGACAGCCCTCCTCGCCCATCACGATCTCGACGCCGGAGCGTGCCGAACAGCTTTTCGTATTCGTCAAGCCCAGGGCCGTCGTTGAAATCACCCAGAACGATCAGGTTCTCGCCCGCTGCCAGATGTTCTTCGACCCGCGCGCGCAGCCAGATGCATTGCGCCAGTTGCTTGCGGCGGTTCTGGATCGAAATGCGCAGGATCTCTCGCCTTGCTGCGGGCGCCATGCGGGGCCTTGGATTTCACATGCACGCCGATCAGCCGCAGATCGGCGCCCGACCGGGTGGTGACCGCGACTTCGAGCGGCGGTTTCGAGAAGGTCACGATCTCGGAGCTGGCGTCGGTATCAAGATCCCAGCGGAAGGTGCTGTCGAAACGCGGCGCGCCGTGCGTGCCGTTCTTGCCGCTTCGGTTCGCCCCTGGGGTCGTGACGGGCGGTCATCACATCTGGATCGTAAGAGCAGCGCGATTTCCTGTTGGGTGTCGTTGTCAAAACCGGTCAGGGCCTTGCGGGTGCGCAGCCGGTAGAACTCTGCGAAGGTTTCAAGCGCGCGGGTGGTCGAGCGGCGGCCGTTGTGGTCGGGCGCCTCGATGATCATCACCGCATCGGCGTCGAGCGCGGTGAAGACGATGCCAAGCGCCGTCAGCTGCTCTTCGCGCGTCACATCCTGCCGACCGGACCACTTGCCATCTGCAAGAAGCGCGCCGTCATCGGCAAAGAGATTGTTGAACCATTCGACGTTATAGGTCGCGATCCGCATCAGGGCGCTGGCCCCGCTGATCTGCTCCCACGCGCGGTTGATGGCGATCAGGCGGTTTTCGGCCAGTTTCACCGCCTCTTCGGGCAGGCCGCGCGCCATCATCTTGTCGGGATGGGTGTCGTGAACCATTTGTCGCCAGGCCTTGCGCGCCTCGGCCAGCGTGGCATCCGGCGGCAGGTTCAGGACACTGTACGGATCGGGTTCGGCATCCGGCACAAAGCGGCTGCGCAGAGCGCGGAACTCGCGGTCCGGCAGGCCGAAGATCTGCGCGACACGTTCCAGAAAGGCATCCTCGTTCGGGTGATAGTCGCCATCGGCGACGGCGATATGGAAAAGCCCCTCCATCAGGTCGCAAAGCACGCCATCGACGCCATCGAACATGCGCTTGATGCGGGCGGCATACTCCTCGAACCCGGCGACATCCTGACGCGCCAGGTTGAAGACGCGGGCGGCGTTCTGTTCCTCGGCTCGGCGGGATTGTGAATACCTCTCGGAAGGCCGAGACTTCGTCGCGTGTCACCAAGCCCGTCGGCCTTGGCCATCTTGGCGCCCAGCGCGATCACCGCGATGGTGAAGGCGACCGAGCGCTGCCGGCGGGCTGCGCAGCCGGTCGAAAACCGCAGAAAGCGGCTGTCCGGCGCTCAGTGCGGAAAGGGCATCGGATATGCGGGTCCAAAGCGACATGTCGCCCTCTTAACCGGTTCGGCGGGCGGTGTCAGGCCGGATCACAGGAGTTTCTGCATCAGGTGAAGGTCCATCCAGCGGCCGAACTTGAAGCCGACTTCGGGCAGGACGGCGACCGTGACATAGCCAAGGGCCGCATGAAACCCAAGGCCCGCCTGGTTTTCGCCGCTGACGCCTGCGAACATGGAATGTACACCGCCGTTGCGGGCGTGATCCTCGATCGCGGTCACAAGGGCGCGCCCGATGCCCTTGCGGCCCGCGTCGGGCGCAAGAATGACGGTGTGCTCCATGGTCCGGGCATAGCCGATGCCAGCGCGGAACTGACCGTAGCTGGCAAAGCCAAGGAGGCGCCCCGCGTCTTCAGCAACATGAAATGCGTGGCCGGCGGCTTGCCGGACCTTGATAAGATCCGCGATCTCCGCCGCGGTTTTCTCAATGGCGTTGAAGGTCACCGCCGTGTCACGGATCTGCGGGTTCCAGAACACCGCGATGTCAGCGGCGTCAGTGGCGGTGGCGGGCCGGATGATCATCGCAGGATCTTCGGGCCAGTCGGGGTGTCGATGGTCGCGATCAGCCGCTTTTCCGGCCCGCTGCGAACCTGGTTGTTCGCCATGTCCAGCATCGTTTGCAGTCGGCGACCAAGGTCACCGGCCTGCGGATGCTGGATTTCCAGCGCCGTCATCCGACAACCGCGATCAGGCAACTGGCCCGAGGGATGGGCGGTGCCTTCCCAGGCGATAAGCGCTGGAAATGCGCCGTCGAACGGCAGACGGCCATCATCGGGCACCACCATCTGCCAGCGCAGATCGCCGCGCGCCGCCGGGATCACCCGGCCGATGCCGGCAGGCGCCAGGGCCAGCGCACGTGGCAGGTCGTGGGTCCGGCATATCCAGTTGGTCAGGCGCGGCGGGCCGGAAAACCGGTCCATGTCGAACCAGCGCACCCGGCCCGGTGATGCTGCATCGGGGTTGATCGCGATTACCTCCAGATAGAACTCCGGCCCAAGCGACAGCAAGCGGTTGTGGGTTCCCATGAATACATGCTCGCCGCCCGGTTCCAGCGGAACACCCAACAAATCCTCGACGTAGGCTACCCCCTCGGCAAGGGTTTCGGCGCAGATTGCAAGGTGGTCGGGTTCCAGCAGCGGCATGTTCATTATCCGTTTTGGTCATCAAGGGCAGTTTCGGTCGGAAATCGGACATTATCAAATTGAAATCCGGGTGCCGCACCCCAGATCAGGTACAACGCAAACAAAAACAGTCGGGAATATGATGATCCAACGGGCCTTTCGAAATTTTTTTGAGAGCGATGCTGCTGCCGGCATTCTCTTGATGGTTGCCGCCGCCGCGGCTCTGGTCGTGGCAAATTCACCGCTGGAGCCCACCTATGATGGCTGGCTGGGATCCTATCTGGCGGTCACTATCAACGGTGAAGGGCTGGAGAAACCGCTGATCCTCTGGATAAATGACGGCCTGATGGCGATTTTCTTCTTTCTCATCGGTCTGGAGCTGAAACGAGAAATAGTGGAGGGCAAGCTGAAGAACCCGCGCGACGTGGTCCTGCCAGGCATGGCGGCGGTCGGCGGAATGGCAGTGCCGGCATTTATCTTTGCATTCCTGAACTGGGGCACCCCGGAAACCCTGTCAGGATGGGCGATACCCGCGGCGACCGACATCGCTTTTGCGCTTGGCATTCTGGCGCTGGTGGGCAGCCGGGCACCGATCTCGCTGAAGGTGTTTTTGCTGACCCTGGCGATTCTGGATGACCTTGGCGCAATCCTGATCATCGCGCTTTTCTACACCGCCGATCTGAAGATCAACTACCTTGCGATGGCGCTGGTGCCACTGGCAGGGCTGATCTGGTTGAACCTTCAAGGGGCGCACCGGGTTGGGCTGGCGATCATTCTGGGAACGATCATGTGGTTTCTGGTGCTCAAATCCGGGGTGCACGCCACGCTTGCCGGTGTCATCACCGCGTTCTGCATCCCGCTGGTCGACAAATGGGGCAAGTCGCCGCTGCGCGCGCTGGAGCATGCGTTGGAGCCCTATGTCCTTTACCTCATCGTGCCACTTTTCGCATTCGCCAATGCCGGTGTCGTGCTGACCGGCCTGTCTGTCGCCGATCTCATTGCGCCGCTGCCCCTTGGCATCGCGTTGGGGCTGATCCTTGGCAAGCAGATCGGTGTCTTCGGGATCGCGTTCCTGTTGGTCAAGGCTGGCTGGGCCCGCCTGCCCAATGGCGCCAACTGGGCACATATCTACGGCATTTCCTGCCTTGCGGGGATCGGATTCACGATGTCGCTGTTCATCGGCGGATTGAGTTTCAGCGATCCTGAACTGATGAATCAGGTTCGGCTTGGCGTATTGTCCGGTTCGGTCATCTCAGCGCTGCTAGGATACGGTGTGTTGATGCTGGCCAGCGCCGGGAATGAGGCGTCGGAAAGTCCCGAGGCGGCTTCCCGCGCAGTAGGGGTCGCATCAGGGTTCATTGTCTTGCAAATATCCTCGGGGGGCTCCGGGGGGCCGACAGCCCCCGGTCCACCCTCAGGAAACCCGCGCCTCCCGCACGAGTTTCAGGATATCCTTGGCCGCTTCGGGAATATTGGTCCCCGGCCCGAAGATCGCCTTGACGCCCGCCTTGTAAAGGAAATCGTAATCCTGCTGCGGAATGACACCACCACAAATCACGATGATGTCGCCAGCGCCCTGCGCCTTGAGTGCCTCAACCAGCTTCGGCGCAAGCGTCTTGTGGCCCGCCGCCTGCGACGAGATGCCCACGATATGCACGTCGTTGTCGATGGCGTCCTGCGCGGCCTCTTCGGGCGTCTGGAACAGTGGGCCGACATCGACGTCGAACCCGATATCGGCAAACGCTGTGGCAATCACCTTGGCGCCGCGATCATGGCCGTCCTGGCCCATCTTGACGACCAGCATCCGGGGCCGTCGGCCTTCTTCTTCGGCGAACTTCTCGACATCGCGCTGGATCGCCGCAAAGCCCTCGTCGCCCTCATAGGCCGCGCCGTACACACCGGCGAGCGTCTTCACCTCGGCCCGGTGTCGTCCGAATACCTTTTCCATCGCCATTGAAATCTCTCCTACCGTGGCACGCGTGCGTGCAGCTTGCTACTGCCAGTTCCAGCAAATTGCCCTGTCCCGATTTCGCCGCCGCCTCCAGCGCCCCAAGCGCGGCGTCGCAGGCCGCCTGATCGCGACTGGCGCGGATCTTTTGCAGCCGCGCCACCTGCGCGGCGCGAACAGCAGAGTTGTCGATATCGCGCACGTCGATCGGGTCTTCCTTGTCCAGCCGGAACCTGTTGACCCCGACGATGACCTCTTCGCCACGGTCGACCGCCGCCTGACGCCGCGCCGCCGCCTCCTCGATCCGCAGCTTCGGCATGCCGGAGGCGACGGCCTTGGTCATGCCGCCCATCGCGTCGACCTCCTCGATCAGCTTCCATGCGGCATCGGCCAGATCGGCGGTCAGTTTTTCGACGTAGTAGGACCCGGCCAGCGGATCGACGACATGGGTGACCCCGGTTTCGTTCTGCAGGATCAGCTGCGTGTTCCGTGCGATCCGCGCGGAAAATTCCGTTGGCAAACCAATGGCTTCGTCGAAAGAGTTCGTGTGAAGCGACTGGGTACCGCCCAGCACCGCGCTCATCGCCTCGTAGGCGGTGCGAACGATATTGTTGTAGGGGTCCTGCTCTTGCAATGACACGCCCGAGGTCTGGCAATGGGTGCGCAGCATCAGGCTGCCGGTTTTCTTCGGGTTGAACTCGCTCATGATGCGGTGCCACAGGAAGCGGGCGGCGCGCAGCTTGGCGGCTTCCATGAAGAAATTCATGCCGATGGCGAAAAAGAATGACAGCCGCCCCGCGAAGGCATCCACATCCATGCCGCGTTCGACTGCGGCGCGGACGTATTCCTTGCCGTCGGCCAGCGTGAAGGCCAGTTCCTGCACCAGGTTCGCGCCTGCCTCTTGCATGTGGTAGCCCGAGATCGAGATCGAGTTGAAGCGAGGCATGTTTTTCGTTGTGTATTCAATGATATCCGCGACGATCCTCATGCTTGGTTCGGGCGGATAGATATAGGTGTTGCGGACCATGAATTCCTTGAGGATGTCGTTCTGGATGGTCCCCGACAGGGCCGCGCGGTCGACGCCCTGCTCCTCGCCGGCAACGATGAAGCTGGCCAGCACCGGGATCACCGCGCCGTTCATGGTCATCGAGACCGAAACTTCGCCCAAGCGGAATACCGTCGAACAGGATCTTCATGTCTTCGACTGAATCGATCGCCACGCCGGCCTTGCCGACATCGCCCACGACGCGCTCGTGGTCGCTGTCATAGCCGCGGTGCGTGGCCAGGTCGAAGGCGACCGAGACGCCCTGCTGGCCGGCAGCCAGCGCCTTGCGGTAAAAGGCGTTCGGAGTCCTCGGCCGTCGAAAAGCCGGCGTATTGGCGGATCGTCCAGGGACGGCCGGTGTACATCGTCGCCCGCGGGCCGCGCGTGAAGGGGGCTGCACCCGGCATCCCGCCGGTATGCGCCAGACCCGCCGCATCTTCGGCGGTATAGACCGGCTGCACCGCAATACCTTCGGGTGTCCGCCAGATCAGATCGTCCGGGGATCGTGCCCCGCAGTTCCTTTTCGGCCAGTTTCTTCCAGTCTGTTCTTGTCGGTCATCGCCGCTTCTCCATTCGGTTCCGCAAGGCGCCGCCGCTGTTTGGCCGCACCAACGCGTCCAGGCCACAGGTTGCGCCACTCGTGATTGATTTGCTTGTGCAGCATTCGGGCTTGCCGCCGCCCTTCGCATTTTGCACCCTGCGGCCCTATATCAGGAACGAAAGGGATAAGAATGAAGCGGTTTCTGATACTTGGCCTGTTCGCCCTACTGGGCTTGCCTGCGATTGGCCAAGAGGCCGATGCGGTGCCAGAGCCGGTCGTGATGCTGGAGATTCGCGATGCGACAGATGTCGCGCTGGCCGATTTCCTGTGGCTGAACCGGCTCATCGTGGTCTTCGCCGACACCGACCGCGATCCCGCCTTCCAGCGCCAGATGGAGCTGCTGTCCGAACGGCCAGCGGCGCTGTTCGAACGCGATGTCGTCGTGGTGATCGACACCAATCCGCGCCGAACCATCCGAGATCCGAACCAAGCTGCGGCCTCGTGGTTTTTCGTTTGTTTTCATAGACAAGGACGGCGTTGTTAAACTGCGCAAACCGGCGCCCGTGGGATGTGCGCGAGATCTCGCGCTCGATCGACAAGACCGATCTGCGCCAGCGATGAACTGCGCGAGCGCGGGAGGCCGGCTGAGGGCATCATTCGAATTCCATGATCACTTCGTCCACGGCAAGGCTGTCGCCCGGCGCGGCGTTGATCTTGCTGACCACGGATTTGCGTTCGGCGCGCAGGATGTTTTCCATCTTCATCGCCTCGACGGTGCACAGCGCCTGACCTTCCTGCACCTCTTGCCCGACCTCGACATCGACCTTCACGATCAGCCCCGGCATCGGGCAGAGCAGCAGCTTCGATGTATCGGGCGCCAGCTTCTCGGGCATCAGTGCCGCCAGTTCGGCCTGACGCGGGGTGCGGACGTAGACCTTCATGTCAGCGCCGCGCAGGCGCAGGCGGAAGCCGTTCGGCACCTTGCCGACCTTCATCACCAGGGGCGCATTGCCGTCGACGTCCAGAACCGCCAGGCTGTCGCCCGGCACCCAGTCGCTTTCGACACGCAGCTTGGCGCCATCGTCGAAAGCTGACTGTCGCGCCCAGTTTGTCGGCCTCGATGCTCAGCGGCAGGCTTGCGCCCTGCGCCTCGACCACCCAGTCGGAGCCGACCTTGCGTTCGTGGTTGTCCATCCGGCCCGACACGCGGGTGCGGCGGATCTCTGTCACACGGTACATCGCCGCCGCAGCGGCGGCGACGCGCCGGATCTGCTCGTCGGGCAACTGGACGCCGTCAAAACCGTCGGGATACTCCTCGGCGATGAAGGCGGTGGTGATGTCGCCCGAGACGAAAGCGCGGATGGTCCATCACGGCCGACAGGAACGGCAGGTTGTGGCCAATACCCTCGACCTCGAAACTGTCCAGCGCCACGCGCATGTTCTCGATTGCGTCGCCGCGTGTCGGCCCCCAGGTGCAGAGCTTGGCGATCATCGGATCGTAATACATGCTGATCTCGCCGCCCTCATAGACGCCGGTATCGTTGCGCACGACGTGGCTGTTCTGCGTCGACCTCGGCGGGCGGGCGATAGCGCGACAGCCGCCCGATCGAGGGCAGGAAGCCGCGATACGGATCTTCGGCGTAAAGCCGGGATTCCATCGCCCAGCCGTTCAGCTTCACGTCTTTCTGGGCGATCGCCAGCTTTTCGCCATTGGCGACGCGGATCATCTGCTCGACCAGATCGACGCCGGTGATCAGTTCGGTCACCGGATGTTCGACCTGCAAGCCGCGTGTTCATTTCGAGGAAATAGAAGTTGCGGTCGCCGTCGACGATGAATTCGACCGTGCCCGCGCTGGTATAGCCCACGGCCTGCGCCAGAGCGACGGCCTGTTCGCCCATCGCCTTGCGGGTCGCTTCATCGAGGAACGGGCGACGGCGCCTCTTCGATGACCTTCTGGTTGCGACGCTGGATCGAGCATTCGCGCTCGCCCAGATAGATCGCGTTGCCATGCTGGTCGGCCAGAACCTGAATTTCGATATGGCGCGGCTGCGTGACGAATTTCTCGATGAAGATGCGGTCGTCGCCGAAGCTGAGCTCGCCGCCTCGTTCTTGGAACTCTGAAAGCCTTCGCGCGCTTCGCTCGTCGTTCCACGCGATGCGCATGCCCTTGCCGCCGCCACCGGCGCTGGCCTTGATCATCACCGGATAGCCGACCTGGTTCGAGATTTTCACCGCCTCGTCGGCATCCGCGATCAGACCCATATAGCCCGGCACGGTCGAGACATTGGCCTCTGCCGCGAGCTTCTTCGAGGTGATCTTGTCGCCCATCGCCTCGATCGCTGTCTTGGGCGGGCCGATGAAGGCGACGCCCTCTGCCTCCAGCGCCTCGGCGAATTTGGAGTTCTCGGACAGGAAGCCATAGCCCGGATGCACCGCCTCGGCACCGGTTTGCCGGATCGCGTCCATCACCTTGTCGATCACGATATAGGACTGGTTGGCGGGCGGCGGCCCGATATGCACGGCCTCGTCGGCCATCTTGCACATGCAGCGCGTTGCGGTCGGCATCGGAATAGATCGCGACGGTCGCGATGCCCATCTTGCGGGCGGTCTTGATGACGCGGCAGGCGATCTCGCCCCGGTTGGCGATCAGGATTTTCTTGAACATTCCCCGTCCCTTCAGGTCAGTCCTGCGCGGGCGTCGCGCCAGCAGTTGGCATAACGAAAAAGACCACCGGGGCGATTGCCCCGATGGTCCTTGATTTCAGTCGTTGACCCGCGGTAACGCGCGTCAGGACAATGTTAGTTGCAGATGCCGAGATCGTCGCAGAAGACGCCCGCGCCACCACCAACAACAGCGCCAACAGCGGCATTGCCGCCCAGCGCGTCAGCAACGACAGCGCCACCGGCTGCGCCAGCAAGCCCGCGCTCGGTGTCGTTGTCGAGGCAGGCGGTAAGCCCAACCATGGCGACAACGGCGATAATCCAGGTTTTCTTGAACATGATAAACTGCCTTCCCTCAAACGGAATTGTTTTGCCGGCACAGTCTCGCTTGTTACGCAGGCGGGCGCAAAGGCTTTTTTCACGCTTTGGCCGCAATCCGCTGATCCCAAGATCACATTTGGGAGAGCAATCAAGTTACCCGAAAAAGGGTGAGGTCTGACCCGGGAAAGGCCAGACCTCTTAGAAGGGGAAGGGTAACGGTTTTGACAATATGTGGAAGGCATCTTGCTGGAGGGGCCTGCCACAAGAATGATCCTGCTGCAAGTCGCTGCAGTTGCAAACATGCACGTTAAAGGCGAAACAATTTCGGCGGTTTTTCGCCAAAGTTGCCCTTGCGTAAGCAACAACATGCCGGAACTGCTCATTCGAACACCTCGGGAAATGCGGCGCGGGCCTGATCCGCGTCGATCCGCAATAGCGCATCGTAGCTTGCCGGATCGAATGGATCTTCGGCTGGCACGACCTCTCGTCCGAAGAGCCAGGAAAGCCGCCCCGCATCCAGATTGCCGCGCGCAAACGGCTGTTCGCCGAAATGTTCCCAAAGCGCCTGCAGAAAGCCGGCATCGGCGCGCCGGTCGGCCGGCTTGCGGTCGGCATGGCGCTCGCGACGGGAGATCGGCGTGACCCCGCGCGGATTGGCGCGGCGGACCGTGAACTGAAAGTCGGTGCCGCGCAGACGTCCGGGGAAGCCTCTGTGTTTGATCATGTCTTCTCTGGGCATCAGAACGGCTCCCACATACAGGCATCGCCGTCGACGCTGTAGGCTTCGAAGAACTGCGTGGCGTCGGGGTCCGGTTCGCCAAAAACGGTCGGCCGGTCCGCCAGCGAGATGATGATCTGGTTCGGAACCGGCCCACCGTTCGCAATGCGCGGCAACGCATAGCTGTTGCAAAGAAATTCCATGTCTCGTCCGATCAATTCAAAATCCGCCTGGCCTTTGTCGCGCGCGATGTCGGGCGCGACAAAGCGGAACCGGTAGGCCAGCCCCTGCCCCGGCTGATCTGTAAGAACCTCATGAAAGGTCACAGGCTGGCCCGAGGGAACGGGGATGGGGGTGGCATCAGACATTTGCACCTTACAGCGGTATGTTATCGTGCTTTTTCCACGGGTTCTGCAGCTGCTTGCCGCGCAGGCTGGCGAAGGCGCGGCAGATCCGTTTGCGGGTGGAATGCGGCATGATCACCTCGTCGATAAAACCCTTTTCGGCCGCGACAAACGGATTGGCGAACCGTGCTTCGTAGTCCTCGGTTCGCTGCGCGATCTTGTCCTTGTCGCCCAACTCGCTGCGATAGAGGATCTCGGTCGCGCCTTTGGCCCCCATCACCGCGATCTCGGCGGTGGGCCATGCATAGTTGAAATCGCCGCGCAGGTGCTTGGAGGCCATGACGTCATAGGCGCCACCATAGGCCTTGCGGGTGATCACCGTCACCTTCGGCACCGTCGCCTCGCCGTAGGCAAAGAGCAGTTTCGCGCCGTGCTTGATGACGCCGCCATATTCCTGGCTGGTCCCGGGCAGGAAGCCGGGCACATCGACCAGCGTCAGCACCGGAATTTCAAACGCATCGCAGAACCGCACGAAGCGCGCGGCCTTGCGGCTGCTGTCGATGTCCAGGCACCCGGCCAGCACCATCGGCTGGTTCGCCACCACGCCGACGGTCGAGCCTTCCAGCCGGATGAAGCCGGTCAGGATGTTCTTGGCAAAATTCTCCTGGATTTCATAGAAATCGCCCTCATCCGCCAGCTTGGCGATCAGTTCCTTCATGTCATAGGGCGTGTTCGGATTGTCGGGGATCAGCGTATCAAGGCTCATCTCCATCCGGTCGGGGCTGTCGAAGAACGGGCGCACCGGGGATTTGTCGCGGTTGTTCAGCGGCAGGAAATCGACCAGGCGGCGCACTTCGGTCAGCGCCTCGACATCGTTCTCGAAGGCGCCATCGGCAACCGACGACTTGCGCGTATGGGTCGAGGCGCCGCCCAGTTCCTCTGCCGTCACGACCTCGTTCGTCACGGTTTTCACCACGTCGGGCCCGGTGACGAACATGTAAGAGGTGTCTTTCACCATGAAGATGAAATCGGTCATCGCCGGCGAATAGACCGCGCCACCCGCGCACGGCCCCATGATCACGCTGATCTGCGGCACGACGCCGGAGGCCATGATGTTGCGCTGAAACACTTCGGCATAACCGGCAAGCGAGGCGACGCCTTCCTGAATGCGCGCGCCGCCCGAGTCGTTGATGCCGATCACCGGCGCGCCGTTCTGCACCGCCATATCCATGACCTTGCAGATCTTCTGCGCGTGGGTTTCCGACAGCGATCCGCCGAAAACGGTGAAATCCTGGCTGAACACATAGACCATGCGGCCATTGATCGTGCCCCAACCGGTCACGACGCCGTCGCCTGCGGGCCGGTCCTTTTCCATCCCGAAATCGGTGCAGCGATGCGCGACGAACATGTCGAATTCTTCGAAGCTGCCCTCGTCGAGCAGCAATTCGATGCGTTCGCGCGCCGTCAGCTTGCCCTTGCCGTGCTGCGCCTCGATCCGTTTGGCGCCACCGCCCTAGACGGGCGGTGTCGCGGCGGGATTCAAGCTCTTCGAGAATATCTTTCATGTGGCGCCTCCCCATAGGACTCGGGCGGCACAATAGAGCTTTTCTGCGCCAAGCAGAAAGCGCTGTCTGGGATATTTGCAAACTGTTGGCAGAAGTTGAGTTGCAAATTGCAAATTTGCTAACCATTCGTGCCGCCGTTTTGCGCTTGGACAGGGTCGCCGATCCTTCTATGTCTTTGCCCATGAATGCCACACCACAGGTCCGGTTTCTGGATCGTTCGACTCCGCCACATATACTGACGCTTGTGCTGTTCACCGGCATGTCGGCGATGGCAATGAACATGTTTCTGCCGTCGCTGCCGGCGATGACAGAGTATTTCAACACCGATTACCGGATCATGCAGCTTTCGGTGGCACTGTATCTGGGCGTCAATGCAGCGCTTGCAGATCATTGTTGGCCCGATCTCGGACCGCTTCGGTCGCCGCCCGGTGCTGCTGTGGGGATTCGGGCTGTTCCTGCTGGCGACACTGGGCTGCATCTTCGCCCCCAGCGTCGAGGTGTTTCTGACCTTCCGGATGGCGCAGGCCTCTGTCGTGGTCGCAATGGTTCTCAGCCGCGCCGTTGTGCGCGATATGGTGCCACAGGATCAGGCCGCCTCGATGATCGGATACGTGACCATGGGCATGGCCATCGTTCCAATGATCAGCCCGGCGGTTGGCGGCTGGCTGGACGAACATTTCGGCTGGCAGGCGACGTTCTGGTTCCTGCTGATTGCGGGCGCGCTTACGATGTGGCTGATCTGGGCGGATCTGGGAGAAACCAATGTCGCGCGGCCAAGTTCCTTTCGCGAACAGGTGCGAGACTATCCCGAGCTTCTGATGTCACAGCGATTCTGGGGCTACTGCCTTGCCGCTGCGTTCGCATCGGGCGCGTTCTTTGCCTATCTTGGCGGCGCGCCGTTTGTCGGCACGCAGGTCTTCGGGCTGCCGCCCTCTACGCTGGGGTTCTTTTTCGGCGCCCCCGCTTTGGGATACATGCTGGGGAATTTCATCTCGGGGCGTTATTCGATCCGCGTCGGCGTGAACCGGATGGTGCTTTGGGGGGCGATCTTCTCGACCTCAGGGGTTTCGATATCGCTGCTGCTGTTTCTGACCGGGTTCGGCAATGTCTTTACGTTTTTCGGCTTCATGACATTCGTCGGCCTTGGCAACGGCATGGTGCTGCCCAACGCAACATCCGGCATGTTGTCGGTCCGGCCACATCTGGCGGGCACGGCTTCGGGTCTTGGAGGGGCGATCATGATCGGTGGCGGCGCGCTGTTGTCCGCCCTTGCGGGCGCCTTGCTGGTGCCGGGACGCGGGCCGTTTCCGCTGTTGTGGATCATGCTGGTCGTGTCGGCGCTGGCGATCCTGTCGATCCTGTGGGTGATGGCGCGCGAACGGCGCGTCGGGATTGCATAGGCCTCTTTGCAAAGGCTAGATGGCGATGATGCAAACTTGCAAAGGTCGCCGCGATGGCAACGCAAAAACTGTACGCTGGCGCGAAGCTGCGCGAAATTCGCACCCGGATCGGCCTGACCCAAAAGGCATTCGCCGCCAAACTCGGCGTTTCGCTGCCCTATCTGAACCAGATGGAAAACAACAACCGCCCGGTATCGACCGGTGTGGTTCTGGCGCTGGCACAGGAGTTCGGCTTTGACGTGACCGAACTGTCCACCGGCGATGCCGAACGCATGGTGACGGACATGCGCGAAGCCCTCGCCGATCCGGTGTTTGCGGATGCTGCCCCGCCGCTGGCCGATTTGCGGCTTGCAGCCTCGAACGCGCCGGCTCTGGCGCGGGCGTTTCTGGAATTGCACCGCGCCTACCGCCAAAGCCACGAGCGCTTGGCCTCGCTGGACGAGGCACTGGGAAGCGACGACAGTTCGATCAGGCCCAGCCCGTGGGAAGAGGTGCGCGATTTCTTCCACTATTGCGACAATTACATCGACGCGGTGGACCGCGCCGCCGAGCATTTTGCCGCCCCAAAGGGCAGTCGCAGTGACCCGATCGAAGCCGCGATGCGGGTTCTCGAAAAACTGGGTATAGAAAGGGTGGTTGCCCTTCAGGACAACTTGCGCAGCTATGATGCAGAGAAAAAACGCCTCAGCCTGTCACGATCCGCGGCCACAGCGACACAAAGATTTCAGGTGCTGCACCAAGTGGCGTTGCTGACGCAAAACGACCTGCTGGAAGCGACGCTGGATCTGGCCCGATTCCAGACCAGAGAGGCCCGCGCCATCGCCAAGATTGGTCTGGCCAACTATTTTGCGGGCGCAGCGCTGCTGCCATATCGCGCGTTTCAGGAAGCCGCCGAGGATACCCGTCACGATCTGGAGCGGCTGGCCGACCTGTTCGGCGCCTCGATCGAGCAGGTGGCGCATCGGCTGTCCACCTTGCAGCGGCCCGGCGCAAAGGGCATCCCGTTCTATTTCGTGCGCGTCGATCAGGCCGGAACCATCACCAAGCGCCATTCCGCGACCCGGCTGCAGTTCGCACGCTTCGGTGGTGCCTGCCCGCTGTGGAACGTGCATCAGGCGTTCGAGACGCCGGGCCGGTTCCTGCGGCAACTGGCCGAAACGCCGGACGGCGTGCGCTATATCTGTCTGGCGCGGGACGTCTCGAAACCGGGCGGCTCGTTTCACGCACCGGTGCGGCGCTACGCGATCGGCCTGGGATGCGAGGTGCAGCATGCCAACCGGCTCGTCTATGCCGCCGACATGGACGTGACCCTGCCCAAGGCATTCGAGCCGATCGGGATTTCGTGCCGCATCTGCGAGCGCAAGACTTGCCACCAAAGATCGGTTCCGCCGCTGGAGCGCCATCTGGCCGTCGATCCCAACCGGCGCGGCGTGCTGCCTTACACGATCGATTAAGCGACAATCCGCGCCATGCGGGCTTTACGGATTTCCGGATCGCCTCTAAGCATCAGGAAATGTTGTTGTTCAGGAGGGCATCATGGAACTCAAGGGAACCCGCACAATCGCCGCGGACCGTGCGACGGTCTGGAAACATCTGAACAATGCCGAAACGCTGAAGGCCTGCATTCCGGGCTGCGACGCACTGACCGGCAGCCCCGAAGACGGGTTTCGAGGCAGTCGTCAAGCAAAAGGTCGGCCCGGTAAAGGCCACCTTCAAGGGCAAGGTCACGTTGTCGGACATTGTCGAGGGCGAAAGCTACAAGATCACTGGCGAAGGGTCCGGCGGGGTGGCCGGTTTTGCCAAGGGCGGTGCCGACGTGTCACTGGCCGATGTCGCTGAGGGCACCGAGCTGACCTATGTTGCAGAGGCCAAGGTCGGCGGCAAGATCGCGCAACTGGGCAGTCGCCTGATTGACGGCTTCGCCCGCAAGATGGCGGACAGCTTTTTCGACAACTTCCGCGCCGAGGTCGAAGGCCCCACCGAAGAGTGACCCGCCCGCGTCATGCGCGTGGCAAGGCCAGGAGCCTCCGGCGGGAATATTTTCAAACAGAAGAAAGCGTTACGCGGCGCTTTTCGACAAGATGCGCCAAATCTCATCCTTAAGGACCATGCGCTTCTTTCGCAGTTCCTCTTCGTGCAGATCGTCGGTCGGCTCGACATTGGTTTCGGCCCGGTGCACGGCGCGGTTCACCTCGTGATATTCGTCGACCAGCTTGGCGAAGTGCGGATCGGTTTGTTTCAGCGTGTGGATGCGGTCGGCTTCTTTCGGGAATTCTTCGGAAAGTTCGTGTGGCGTGTGACCCATCTGGTCCTCCGTGATGTTGATCTGGTGGGAAGCTATGTGTGAAATCCGGCCCCGACCTTGATCCGCGTCAAACTGCGGATCATTGCATCGCTTTGCTCCAGCCGGCCGCAACCGCTTCGGATTCGCTACAGAACCAGCGCTCTCCGCGCGAGGGGCTGATCCGGGTTTCAAGATAGAATTTCTGCCCCGGCAGATGATAGATGCGGCCAGAACCAGAGATGTTGCCCTTTATCGGGCAGTCACCCGCGGGCAGCTGCGGTGCCGGCTGGCTGGCCGCGCGGTGGGTCGACGGCGCCTCGAGCGTGCCAGCCCAGATACCGCGACTGGTGATCGACGCCTCTTTCTCAGCGTCGATATAATCCATCGAGTACGCGCGATAGGCCGTGGCGATGCCATCGCGCACCGAGGATCTCGGCGATGTCCCGCCCGCCCGCCAGAGCAGCGCGCGACGGTTCGGCCGTAGCGGTCGTGATCGAGCGTGGTGCAATCGGCAATGCGGCCGTCGAACCGCAATCGTGCCTCATTCGTTGCCCAGCGCCCACAGGCCCAGGACGCGCCATCAGAGCGCTTGCAGTTCCTGATCCATGTTCCGGTGCGTCGATCCCGAACAGCCGGACCTTGACCGCGCCGACATGAAGCGTATCGGCATCGGTGAACCGGATCCGGCCCGAGAATTCCTCGGCCCGAAGCGGCAGCGCTGCGAAGCCGACGCAAGACAATCAGTGAACAAATTCTTAACATGGCCCCCTATATCCGCGAGTACGCGCCCCGCCGCAAGACCGGCAAACGCATCGCCATTCGCGTGCAACAGGTTAGGCTCTGCCCAGACCGGCCCGGATTCGCATTGTTTGCCGCCTGTTCCGGCTGGACATGCAGGCGGCTATGTATTTTTATTGACTGACCAATCAAGAAAAACAGGGAGCTTGCAAAATGAAACTCAGATCGACCCTTTCGGCCCTGGCGCTGATGGCCCTAGCCGCGCCTGCGTTGGCCGATTGCGACAACATCGTCTTTTCGGATGTCGGCTGGACCGACATCACCGCGACCACCGCGGCAACGACGGTGGTTCTCGATGCGCTGGGATATGGCACCGACATCAAGGTTCTGTCCGTGCCGGTGACCTATACCGCGATGGCCGAGGGCGATGTCGACGTGTTCCTTGGCAACTGGATGCCAACGATGGAGGCCGACATCGCCCCCTACCGCGATGCCGGCACCGTCGACACGGTGCGCGCCAATCTCGAAGGCGCCAAATACACGCTGGCCGTCAACAAGGCCGCTGCCGACCTCGGGATCAAGAACTTCGCCGATATCGCCGCCCACAAGGACGGAGCTGGAGGGCAAGATCTACGGCATCGAGCCCGGCAATGACGGCAACCGGCTGATCATGGACATGATCGCCGCAGACGCCTTCGGTCTGACTGGATTCGAAGTTGTGGAAAGCTCGGAGCAAGGCATGCTTGCGCAGGTCGCCAAAGCCGACCGCGGCGGCGATCCGGTCGTGTTCCTGGGATGGGAACCACATCCCATGAACGCGAATTTCGAACTGACCTATCTGGAGGGCGGCGATGACTGGTTCGGGCCCAATCTGGGCGGTGCGACGGTTTATACAAACACCTCGGCCGGATATTCCGAGAGCTGCCCGAATGTCGGCAAGCTGCTGAACAATCTCGGAGTTCAGCCTTGCGATGGAAAATCGAGATCATGGGCGCAATCCTTGACGACGGGCAGAAGCCCGAAGACGCCGCGACCGCTTGGCTCGAAAGCGAACCCGGGCGTTCTGGACGGTTGGCTGGCCGGCGTCACCACCAAGGATGGCGGCGATGCGATGGCCGCAGTCAAATCCGCGCTTGGGCATGTGACACTGCATGACTTTGCCTCCCTTCCCCGACCTTGGGGGTGGGGGGCCCTCAGGCCATTGCAGGAGGTCCCCGTGGACTGGCTGATCGACACGAAAATCCCCGTTGGCGGACGGCCAAACTGGGCTTTGACTGGTTGCAGAACCATCTCGCCTGGTTCTTCGACATGCTTGTCCGATGCGATGGAAGACCGGTTCTGGCCGCATCGAGTGGCTTTTGCAAGCGCCACCCGCATTCGTCATCATCGCTCTGTTCGTTGCCCTCACCTGGATCATTCAACGAAGCTGGAAATCCTGCCTGATCGTGTTCGTCGGATTCCTGTTCATTCTGAATCAGGGGTATTGGATGGAAACCACGGAAAGCCTGACGTTGGTTCTTTCGTCCTGCATCGTTTGCATGGGGCTCGGAGTACCCATCGGAATCGCGGCGGCGCATCGCCCCAAGCTTTACCGGGCGATGCGCCCGATACTCGACCTGATGCAGACCCTGCCGACGTTCGTTTATCTGATACCGACCGTTATCCTGTTCGGCATCGGCGTCTCGGCCGGGCTTGATCGCCACCATCATTTTCGTGATACCGGCGTCAATCAGACTGACACAGCTTGGCGTTTCTCAGACCCCGACACCCTTGCTGGAGGCGGCACAGGCCTTCGGTGCGACACCGCGCCAGGTTCTATGGAAGGTCGAATTGCCCGCAGCCTTCCCGCAAATCATGACCGGCCTGAACCAAACGATCATGCTCTCACTCTCCATGGTCGTGATCGCGGGATTGGTCGGGGCAGCGGGGCTGGGCATACCGGTTGTACGCGCGCTTAACTCGGTGAACGCGGCACTGGGCTTCGAGTCCGGGTTGGTGATTGTCGTCGTGGCCATTGTTCTGGATACCATGCTGCGGGTGGACCGGGGATGAACGCTGTAGAGTTCGACAATGTTTCCATAGTCTTCGGCGAGACACCGCAAGCCGCCCTGCCCCTGATGGACGAAGGCCAGAGCCGCGGCGAGATTCAGGCAGCCACCGGTCAGGTTCTTGGCGTGCATGACTGCTCACTTGAAGTGGGTGATGGTGAGATTCTGGTTCTGATGGGTCTGTCGGGGTCCGGAAAATCGACGCTTCTACGTGCCGTGAATGGATTGAACCCGGTCGCGCGGGGCGAGGTTCGGGTCCGGGCGGGCGACACCATGACCTCGGTGACGCATGCCGACAAGGCGACGCTGCGCAAACTGCGGCTCAGCCATATCGCGATGGTGTTTCAGCAATTCGGCCTGCTGCCCTGGCGCACCGTGGCCGAGAATGTCGGGCTGGGGCTGGAACTCGGCGGCATGCCAAAGGCCGAACGCAACGCCAAGGTCACCGATCAACTCGCGCTTGTCGGCCTGTCCGACTGGGCGACCCGAAAAGTAGCAGAGCTTTCGGGCGGCATGCAGCAGCGCGTGGGCTTGGCGCGCGCCTTTGCAACCGACGCGCCGATCCTGTTGATGGACGAGCCATTTTCCGCGCTCGACCCGCTGATCCGCGCGCGGCTGCAGGATGAACTTCTGGATTTGCAGAAAAAGCTGAAACGTACGATCATCTTCGTCAGCCACGATCTGGACGAGGCGTTCAAGCTGGGCAACCGCATCGCGATCATGGAAGGCGGGCGCATCGTCCAGTGTGGCACCCCGCGCGACATCTTCACCAACCCGGCGAATGAGTATGTCGCGGATTTCGTCGCCCACATGAACCCGCTTGGCGTGCTGTGCGCCCGCGATGTGATGGAACCGGCAAAGGCAACGCCAAAACAGACGGTCGGGCCTGACGAACTGATCCAGAAGGTGATGGAACGGGTCCATGCGACAGGCAACCCGGTCGGCGTGATCGAGGACGGCAAGTTGTTGGGTCAGATCACCAAGGATACCGTTCTGGCGAAGCTCCTCGATCCGCGCGGCGGCTAAGGCGGAAGACGGCGGGCGGAACCCGGCTCAGGCATCTGTTTCACCGCTTCAACTGCGCAATTTCCTTAACAATATCAAAACGTTGCGCGCGGCAAAAGTTTTTCCGGGAAATCGACGGTTTTCACCATGGATGCCAAAGGCTTGGCAAGAAATGTTTCGTGCGCGAAACACCCCGACCCGCCGTTAGACGCGCCCTACAGCTTGGCGGCGTTGACCGGCGGGGTGACCCTGCGGCGCTGCTGCGCCTCTCTGATGGTGATATAGCTGATCGCGGCGATGATCATGCCGCCGCCAAGCAGAACGTAAGGGTCCACGCCCTCGCCAAAGACCAACGCGCCCAGCAGCGTGGCCCAGACCAGTTGCAGGAACGTGACCGGTTGCGTCACGGTCAGCGGGGCCGCCGCGAAGGCGAGGGTCATCAGGTAATGACCAAGCGTTGCCAGGGCGGCGACCAGCGCCAGCAGGCCCAATTGCGCCATGCTCGGATGCACCCAGGCGGCAAAGGCGAAGGGCGCCAGGCCGATCGTCACCGGCAGCGACAGCATCGCGACGATGGCGCCCGCGGGGGCGATGCCGGACAGTTTCTTGGCGAAGAGATACGAGATGCCAAAGCACGCAGCGGCGCCGAGTTGCGCAAAATGCCCCGGCTCGATGACCCGCAGACCGGGCCGCAGCACCACCAGCGCGCCTGCCAGCGCCATGGCGATGGCAAGGATCCGGCGCAGCGCCAGCGTTTCGCCAAAGATCAGCGCCGCACCGATGGTCACGACGACGGGGTTGAGATAGCCGATCGCCGTCACCTCGGCGATCGGAATCCGGGCCATCGCGAAGAACCAAAGCGTCACGGCCAGGCAATGCAGGGCGCCGCGCCACAGGAACAGCGGGATCGCGCCTTTCGGGAATCCCGCACGCACGGCAGGGACCAGCGCGGGCATCAGGAACAGCAGTCCGAAGGCAAAGCGGATGAAGGCATTCTGCACCGCCGGAAGGTCCGTGCCCAGATAGCGCACGATGCCAGTCACGCCGACAAAGCTGAACCCGCTGGCCAGCATCCAGAATATGCCCGCAAGCGGACGGTCGGCGACGTTTGTCATGCGGGCAGATGACCCGATCGGCGCGGCAGGCACAAGGGGTCAGGTGCAGCCTCCCGGTCCGGGGCAGCGACGCCGCTACAACTGCGCGGCCACGTCCTCGGGCACGTCGATATTGGCGGTGACGTTCTGCACGTCGTCGTCGTCCTCCAGCGCCTCGATCAGCTTCATGACCTTCTGCGCGGTTTCAAGATCGACCTCGGTCGTGGTCTGCGGCTTCCAGATCAGCTTGGTCGTCTCGGATTCGCCCAGCTGCGCTTCAAGCGAGGTCGCAACCTCGTTCAGGTCGGTATCGGCGCAATAGATCCAGTGCCCGTCCTCGTCGCTTTCGACATCCTCGGCCCCGGCCTCGATCGCGGCCATCATCACGGTGTCGGCATCGCCGACCGCGGCGGGATACATGATCTCGCCCTTGCGCTCGAACATGAAGGAAACCGATCCGGTCTCGCCGAGGTTGCCGCCGTATTTCGTGAAGGTCGAGCGCACGTTGGACGCGGTCCGGTTGCGGTTGTCGGTCATCGCCTCGACGATCACCGCGATGCCGTTGGGCGCGTAGCCTTCATAGCGGATCTCGTCGTAGTTCTCGGCGTCGCCGCCCTGGCTTTTCTTGATCGCACGGTCGATCACGTCCTTGGGGACGGAGACCGACTTGGCCTCCTTCACCGCCAGCCGCAGCCGTGGATTCTTGTCGGGATCGGGATCGCCCATCTTGGCGGCGACGGTGATTTCCTTGGACAGCTTCGAAAAGAGTTTGGCCCGCATCTTGTCCTGCCGCCCCTTGCGGTGCTGGATGTTCGCCCATTTTGAATGGCCTGCCATAGCCCTGTTCCCATCGGTGATTTCGGCGTCGCGCCTCTATATGTCAGGCGCTGCCCCGCCTGCAAGCCCGCGCGGGGGCGTTGCAATCCCGGCGGCAATCCGATTGGCTGCAACCGAACCGAACGAGGCGCCCATGACCACCGACCAGATCATCCTCTTTTCGCTGTTTCGGCGCAGTCTTCGGCCTGCTGCTGTGGGGCCGGTTTCGCTATGATCTTGTGGCCTTTGCGGCGCTCATGGCCGGGGTGATTCTCGGGGTGGTTCCCACCAAGGACGCCTTTTCGGGGTTCGGCCATCCGGCGACGCTGATCGTGGCGCTGGTGCTGATCGTCTCTGGCGGGCTGGTGCGTTCGGGGGCGGTGTTCCTGATCACCCGCACGCTGGTCAACAGCACCCGAAGCCTTGCGGGCCATATCGCGATCATGGGGGCTGTCGGCGGCGTGCTGTCGGCCTTCATGAACAACGTCGCGGCCCTTGCCTTGCTGATGCCGGTCGATATCCAGACCGCGCGCAAGGCCGGCCGCACGCCGGCCCTGTCGCTGATGCCGCTTTCGTTTGCCACGATCCTCGGCGGCATGGTGACGCTGATCGGCACGCCCCCCAACATCATCATCGCCGCGATCCGCGAGGACGCTCTGGGCGAACCGTTCAAAATGTTCGATTTCGCACCGGTCGGCGCAGTGACGGCCATTGCCGGGCTTATCTTCGTGGCGCTGATCGGCTGGCGCCTGATCCCCAATCAGCCGGATGCAGCCTCATCCGGCAATGGCATGGAGGAAATTGGCCAGTATATCGCCGAACTGACGATCCCGGCGGACAGCAAGCATATCGGCAAGCGGTTGCAAGAACTGAACGAGACCGCGGAAAAGAACGATGTCGCAATTCTTGGCCTGATCCGCGACGGCCAGCGGCGCTATGGCACACAGCGCAACGCCGTGTTGCAGGTTGCTGATGCGCTGGTACTGGAAGCCTCGCCCGACGCACTTGATGAGTTCCGCGCGGCGCTGTCGCTGGATTTTTCTGACCCCAAGCGGCAAGACATCTTGCAGGCAGAGGGCGAGGGCCTGCGGATCGTTGAATGCGTGGTCACCGATGCGTCCCGGATCAATGGAAAAACCGCCCAGGCCATCGGACTGTCATGGCGTCGGCGGACTGTGCTGATGGGGATCTCGCGGCAAGGCAAACGGCTGCAAAAGCAGGTGCGCAAGACCATCATACGGGCCGGCGACATCCTGCTGCTGCTGGCGCCACAGGATCAGGCCGACGAGGTGGTCGATTGGCTTGGCTGCCTGCCGCTCGCCGATCGCGGGTTGGCAGTGACCGAGGATCGCAAGGTCTGGCTTGCCATCGGCCTTTTTGCCGTAGCGGTTGCCGCAGCCAGTCTGGGATGGATCTATCTGCCCGTCGCGTTGGGCGTGGTGGTTGTGGGCTACGCGCTGACCCGGATCGTGCCAGTGTCGGAAATCTACAACCATGTCGAATGGCCGGTTGTGGTGCTGTTGGGGTCAATGATCCCATTGGGCGCGGCGCTGGAAACTTCTGGCGGCACCGAACTGATCGCGGGCGCCTTGGTCGGGTTCACCCAAGGCATGCCGTCCTGGGCCATTCTGACGGTCCTGATGGTCGTGACGATGACGCTGTCGGACGTGCTGAACAACACCGCGACAACGATCGTCGCGGCCCCGGTGGGCATCCAGATGGCCGAACGGCTGGGCGTCTCGCCCGATCCGTTCCTGATGGCGGTTGCGGTCGCGGCTTCGTGCGCTTTCCTCACACCGATCGGGCACAAGAACAACACGTTGATTCTGGGGCCGGGCGGATACCGGTTTGGTGACTACTGGCGGATGGGACTGCCGCTGGAAGCGCTGGTCGTCGTGGTCTCGATCCCGGCGATCATGGTTTTCTGGCCGTTCTGAGCCGCCTAACGCGCGGCGAAGGTCACGCGCTGCCACGCTGACACTCGGGTTGGTCACCGGGTCGCCGCGTGGCAATTCCAGCCGTGGTGTTCTGGGGTCGGAACCACGCACCTCATAAGGCAAAAGATGCGGGCACCCGGAAAGCTGACCGGTCCAGTCGCGGGCGCGGCCGGGGCGGTGGCCAGCGCAGAGCGTGCCATCGGACATCAGCACATTCAGCCCTACCGGATACAGCAAGGCCCGCTTCGGCTCGGCGATAGCGGCTGTCTGCGCATACGTTGCGGGCTGCGCGCAGACCGCCAAGGACAAGACATAAGGCAAGCAGCCGCAGCACCCGATCAGACCGGCCAAAGGATCGGGATCACGAAGCTGGCGGCGATCCCAAGGATGATGTTCAGCGGGATGCCGACGCGCATGTAATCGGTGAATTTGTAGCCGCCCGGCCCGTAGACCAGCATGTTGGTCTGATACCCGATCGGGGTCGAGAAAGCCGCCGAGGCCGCGAACATCACCGCGACGACCAGCGGGCGCGGATCGAGGCCAAGGGCATACCCAAGCTCGATCGCGATCGGCGCAAAAATCACGCCGACCGCATTGTTGGACACAAGCTCTGTCAGCGTCGAGGCCAGCATGATAGATCACGAGGATGACGGCAAAGGGCGGCAGCCCGGCCAGGAACGGCTCGACCGCATTGACGATCAGCGTGACCGTACCGATATGTTCCAAGCCCGACCCCGACGGCGAGCATCGCAAAGATCAGGGCCAACAGGCGGCCTTCGACGAAGGAAAACGCCTCGTCCGCGTCGATGCATCGGGCCAGCAGGATGACCGCGACGCCGACGACCGCCAAAGCCAGGATTGGGGCGACACCAAACGCCGAAAGCACGACGACGCCCAGCAGCACGCCGATGGCAATCGGGGCCTGACTGCGCCGGTAGGCCTTGACCGCGGGATGCGAGATATCGACCAGTTCCATGTCGGCGGCCAGACGCTCGATATCCTCGGCCGCGCCTTCCAGAAGCAGTGTGTCGCCAACGCGCACGACCAGATCGTCCAGTTGCCGGCCGATGTTCTGGTTCCGCCGATGCACCGCCAGCGGATAGACGCCGTAGCGCCGCCGCAAGCGCATCGAACCAAGCGACCGGCCGATCATCTCTGCAACCCGGCGTGATCAGAACCTCGACGGTCGATGGTCTGGACCGAGCTCAGCTCGTCGACCATCCGCACGTCCTTGTTCTGCTGAAGGCCCAGAAGCTCTGCCATTTCGGTGCGCAACACGACGCGGTCGCCGGCGGCAAGCTGAACTCCGGTCAGATCGCGGCGCAATGACGCATCGCCGCGCAGCACGTCGATCAGGCGGACGCCTTCGCGCTTGAACAGCTCGATTTCGTTCACGTCGCGCCCGATCAGCGCGGAATCAACGGGCACGGCAACTTCGGTGAAGTACTTCATCTTCCGCCGGTCGCTAAGCAACACGCCCATCGATTGCCGGTCAGGCAGCAGCCGACGCCCGATCAGCCCGATGTAGGCCATCCCGATTACAACCTGCACCAGCCCCAGCCCGGTGATCTCGAAGATCGAGAACGGAGCAAGTCCCTTGGCCCGTGCAACGCCATCGACCAGCAGGTTCGTCGAGGTGCCGATCAGCGTCAGCGTGCCGCCGAGAATCGCGAAATACGACAACGGAATCAGCAGCTTGGATGGAGCTACGCCCAAGCTTGCGGGCAACCTGAATGAAAACCGGGATCATCACCACAACGACCGGCGTGTTGTTCATGAAGGCCGATCCCAACGCCACGCAGCACAAGCAAGATTACAAGCGTTGCCTTGGGGCGGCGCGATGCCTGGGCCTCGGCGTGTTGCGTCAGCCATTCCAGCGCCCCGGTCCTGACCAGTCCGCCCATGATCAGAAACATCGCGATGATGGTCCAGGGGGCCGGATTCGACAGCACGGTCAGCGCCGCATCGTAGGGCAGCATGCCAAAAACCAGCATCAGCGCTGCGGCGGAAATGGCGATCACCTCGGCCGGATACCGCTCGGACACGAAAAGGGCAAACATCAGGATGATCAACGCGAGGCCCAAAAAGGCCATGCTGGTGTCCGAAAGTCCAAGTTCTATCATGGCGATCCGTGTTCTGGTTCCGGACCCGCATCATGGGGCAGCGGCGTGGACCCCGCAAGCGCCGTTGCGGGCCTGGGCTGAACCATGAAGAGGCCCGTGAAGATGACGCCAAGCGCCAGCCAGATCCAGTTTGAATATGTCTCGGACAGCAGGACCATCGCCCAGAAAATGCCAAAGGCCGTAACCAGATACGACACCTGAGCCGCGAAGACACTGCCCGACCGCCCGACCAGCCACACATAACCGGCATAGGCCAGCGCATGAATGGCCGAGGACAAGATCAGTGCGAGATCGGGAAGATTGAGGTCGGTATGCGGCGGAATCCACGTGCCGGAGACGACCGCAAGCGGTGCCGTCAGCACGATCCCCACCAGTGAGGCGCCCAGCAGCACCTGAATACCGCTGCAGCCATAAGTGCCCCATTTCGCGACGATATTGCCCTCTAGGCCATAGAAAATCGGGGCGACCATCGCCAGCGGGATGAACGCCGCCATTGCCCGATCCGGCAGGCTGGCGTCCGGCACGATCAGCAGGCTGACCCCGATCAACCCGACAAACAGGCCCAACAGCCTTTTCCAGTCGAACCTGTCAGTGCGCATCACGAGTGCGATCGGGAACACGAACATCGGTACCGTGGACATGATGATGGAAAGCACCCCCGCCGGCAGATGCCGCGCGGCCTCATAAGAGGCGGCAGTTGGGCAGCAGAGTGCCGATCATCGCGATGATCAAATAAAGCCGTAATTGTCTTTTGCCCAGCGGCAGGGTTTTGCCACGGAGGGCAAGAATGGTACCAAGAACAAGCGCTCCAACGACGAATTGCCAGAAGATCAGGCCGAAATGGCGATAGCCTTCGGACACGGCGATCTTCGTCATCGGCTGGGTCGCACCCCAAGCCGCGCCCAGCAAGACCAGGACGCCCAGCAGCCCCCGGTGTTCTGTCATGGGGCAGAAGCCTGCAACAACCCGGCTTCGCGGATCATCGCGATGCGGGTCGCCTTGCCGGTCTTGTCATCGGTCTCGACATACAGTCCCGACAGCGTTGCCTCGCCGTCGGCCGGTGAAAACCGTTCCTTGCCCATTCCCGTGATGAACCGGCGCATCGGCTCTGCCTTGTCCATGCCAATCACGGAATTGTAGTCGCCGCACATGCCTGCATCGGTAAGGTAGGCCGTGCCGCCGGGCAAAATCATCGCATCGGCGGTGGGTACATGGGTATGGGTGCCGACAACCACGCTCGTGCGGCCGTCGCACCAGTGGCCCATCGCCATTTTCTCGGATGTCGCCTCGCAATGCATGTCAACTAGACTGGCATTGACCATGCCGCCCATAGGATGCGCCCGCAGAACCGCATCGATCGCAGAAAACGGATCGTCGAACGGGCGTTTCATGAACACCTGCCCCAATACCTGAGCGACCAGAATCTTGCGGCCACCCTTCGCCTCGAATACCCGGAACCCCCTGCCCGGCGCGGATTTGGCATAGTTGATCGGTCGAACGATGCGTGGCTCTGCCTCGATGAATTGTATCATGTCCTTCTGATCGAAGGCATGATCGCCAAGCGTCACGCAGTCCGCGCCGGCATCCAGCAGCAGTTTCGCATGCGCGCCGGTCAGGCCCGCGCCGTTGCTGGCATTCTCGCCATTGACCACGACGAAATCCAGCCGCCACGCCTCTCGCAGCCGCGGCAGGTGGGTCGTGATGGCCGTCCGTCCGGAGCGGCCCATGACATCGCCAAGGAACAGTAGTTTCATGCCAACGTGCTAGGGCGCGGATCGTCGAAGGGCAAGCAGGACTTGACGCGTCAGAAGGTCATAACGCCGGTCTCGGTGACGATTGCGTCCAGTCTCTGGTCCGTCGGCTCGACGGGCAGATCATCCGCCTGTTGCGCGGCATAGGCGAAACCGACAGCCAGAACCGGCCCGCGTTTGCGCAGCAATTCCAGCGTGCGGTCATAAAAACCCCCGCCATAGCCAAGTCGGTATCCTGCCGCGTCGAAAGCCACCAGCGGCAGAACAACAAGTTCCGGAATGACAACCTCTGGCGTGATCGGCACCAAAGCGCCAAACGGGCCTGCAATCATCGGGGTGCTGGCGTCCCAACGATGGAATTCAAGCGGCTGGCCCTCACCAAGAACGATTGGCACACCAACATGCCCGAATCGTGTCATTTCGGCCATCGCATAAAGCGGGTCGATTTCGGTCCGGATCGGCATGTAGCCGGAAACCGGGCGGCCACGAAAGCGGCTTAGATACCCCAGCAGGCGCTCTGCGCCCGCGCGGCTGGACTGCTCCGAATGGGCAGTGGCTCGGCGGGCAAAAGCCGCTTTGCGTGCCGCCGCTTTTTCTATCGCGATGTCCGGCACCAGGTCACGCCTCCGTTCAGATCAACACCAGTGCAGCAAGCCCCAGGAACGCGAAGAACCCCACGACATCCGTTACCGTGGTGACGAAGGCGCCCGACGCAAGCGCCGGATCGACGCCGAAGCGTTCCAGAACAACCGGAATGCCGATACCGGCCAGCCCGGCCACGACCAGGTTGATCACCATTGCAAAGGCGATCACCAGTCCCAACAGGGGCGAACTAAACCAGACGAACCCCACGATACCCATGACGGTGGCGAAAATCAGACCGTTTGCCAGCCCGACCAGCACTTCGCGCCGGATCACCCGCCAGACATTCGATCCCGTCAGGTCGCGGGTCGCGATTGCGCGAACCGCCACGGTCAGCGCCTGGGTTCCGGCATTGCCACCCATCGAGGCCACGATTGGCATCAGAACGGCCAGTGACACCAAGGCCGCGATGGTGGATTCGAATTGTGCTATGACCATCGAGGCCAGAATCGCGGTCACCAAGTTCACCGCCAGCCACGGCAGCCGCCGCTTCGTCGTTTCGATGACCTTGTCCGACAGACTACCCTCGCCCACACCGGCGAGACGCAGAATGTCCTCTTCATGTTCTTCGTCAAGAACCGCCATCGCGTCGTCGATGGTGATGACGCCGACCAGCCGGCCAGTGCTGTCAACAACCGGCGCCGAGATCAGGTGATACTGGTTGAAGGCATAGGCAACATCGCCCTCTTCCTCGTCCACTTCAAAGGCCCGGAAACTGTCCTCGGCAATGTCCAGCAGCTTGACGTCCCGGGCGCGAGGATAGCAGCCGGCCGAGCGTTACATAACCAACAGGCTCCAGCCGCGGATTGACCAGAACCAGGTGGTAGAATTGTTCCGGAAGATCCTTGGAGTTTCTCAAGAAATCAATCGCTTCGCCGACGGTCCAGTGCTCTGGCCCCATCACGACCTCGCGCTGCATCAGACGGCCGGCGGAATATTCCGGATACGACATCGCCTGCTCGACAGCCACCCGGTCGGCATCTTCAAGCGCGTCTAGGATCGCTTCCTGCTGCGGCTGATCGAGATCCTCCAGAAGGTCGACGACATCGTCTGATTCAAGCTCTCGAACGGCCTCGGCCAGAACTTCGGGACGCAGATAGCCGATGACCTCGTCACGAATACCTTCGTCGAGCTCGGACAGGATATCGCCGTCGAATTCGTGGCCATAAAGCTGCACCAGTGCGCGCCGCTCGTGGCCGTCGATCTGTTCCAGAAGGTCGGCGATGTCAGCCGCGTGCAGCGGCGCCATCAACTCGGTCAGACGAGCGGCATCATGCGCTTCGACGGCGTTGCGGATCGCTGCGACATCGCGCTGGTCGAGGACGTAGGCATCCTCGTCGCGGTCGTGTTCGATTTCGGCCTCGTCAATCATCAGCCAACCCCTGCGCTTTTTGATCACAATAGGCAAAAGACCTTCTGGGAAACAGAGGCAATGGCCGATTTACCGCAAGCAATCCGGCGTCTAGTATCGTGCGCCGGAACCTTTGGAAAACCACATGCCAAAATCAACCCTTCTGCTTGGCCAGACGCTTGCCTTCACCGCAGACCCGTTCCGCGTGCCAGTCGAAGAGGTCGCACGCCACGAAAGGCGCGGCGCCGTACTGATCGAGGACGGCCGAATTGCCGAGGTCGGCACCGCCGACGCGCTGCGCGCGGCCCATCGGGGCGCAGAGGTGACCGACTACGGCGACGGCCTGATCACTGCCGGGTTTGTCGATTCGCATGCGCATTACCCGCAGACCGCGATCATTGCGAGCTGGGGAAAGCGGCTGATCGATTGGCTGAACAGCTATACCTTCCCCGAGGAACTGCGCTTTGACGATCCGGCCTATGCGGCCGAGATCGCGCGGCTGTATTTCGACCTGACGCTGGCCAACGGAACGACGACGGTCGCCAGCTATTGCACCATCCACCCTGAAAGCGTCGATGCTTTCTTTGCCGAAGCGCAGCGGCGCAAAGTGCGGGCGGTGGCGGGCAAGACCTGCATGGACCGAAACGCGCCCGACGGCCTTTGCGACACACCGCAGACCGCATACGACCAGTCCAAGGCGCTGTTGGCAAAGTGGCACGGGGTTGACCGGCTGTCCTATGCGATCACGCCGCGTTTCTCACCGACTTCGACGCCCGAACAGCTTGCCGCGATGGGCGAGCTTGTGGGCCGAGCAGCCCGATTGCCTGATGCAAACCCATCTATCGGAGCAGACCGACGAGATCGATTGGGTCGCGCGGCTCTTCCCGACAGCGCGGGACTACCTGGACACATATGAAAGCCACGGATTGCTTGGGCCCGGGCGGCATGTACGGCCACGCGATCCACCTGACAGACCGCGAACGCGCGCGGCTGCGCGAGGTCGATGCAGCCCTGATCCATTGCCCGACATCGAACACGTTCATCGGCTCGGGGCTTGTTCGACATGGGCGGCTTGAAGGCCGCCGGTCACCGGATCGGTCTGGCAACGGATACCGGCGGCGGGTCTTCTTTCTCGATGCTGCGCACAATGGCTGCGGCCTATGAGGTCGGGCAATTGCGCGGAACCCCGCTGCACGCCGCACAGCTTTACTGGCTGGCAACGGTCGGCTCGGCTCAGGCGATGCGAATGGACGGACAAATCGGAAACCTTTCCAAAGGGATTAGAGGCCGATCTTATTGTGATCGATCTGGCATCAACGCCTGCCACGGCACAAAGATCAGCCCGTGCCGCCAACTTCTGGGAGGCGCTGTTCCCGACGATCATGATGGGCGACGACCGCGCCATCACGGCAGTCTGGGTCAATGGCAAACCGCTGCGCTAGCAACCGGGTCGCGCCAGAACCAGCACCCAGTAGTTGCCGGGCGCATGCGCCAGACCAAACTCGGTGACACCGGGATTGAGGATGTTGCGCCGGTGCCCCGAGCGACTGCATCCAGCCGTCGATCACGTCGGCCTCGCTGGACCGCCCTTGCGCAATATTCTCGGCAACAATGCAAAACCCGTAACCCTGCGCCCTGACCCTGTCGCCCAATGTATCCCCGTTTGCGCTGGCATGCGAAAAGTAGCGCTTGGCTGACATTTCGCGGGCATGGCCGGTGGCGGCCGCTGTCAGTTGCGAAGATCGGCGGACGGGCTGCAACCCTTTTGCCGCCCGCTCTGCATTCAGAAGCGCGCGCGCCGCGCCGGCATTCGCAGCCTGCTGCACTTGCGGCACTTGCGGCATGGGCCGGCGGCCTGGCGAGTTGCCGTCGGGCGTGCAGCCCAAAAGAGCGCCAAGGCAGATCGCCGCGGTCCATTTCCACAGGTTCATCGGTTCTCCTCCGCGCTCTAGTCCATCAGAACCGCAGCCAGACGGTTCTGCTCTTGGATGACCTGCTCCAGATCGATCGTCAGCATGCGCCCGTCGCGCACGATCTGTCGTCCTTCGACAAACAGATCGCGCACCTGCGTCGGTCCGGCCAGCAGGATCGCCGCCGGATCCCAGCTTCCGGCCGAGCAAATACCCGATATGTCCCAGATCGCAATATCCGCGCGCTTGCCCACCGCGATTTGCCCACAATCGCGCCGGCCAAGAACCTCGGCCCCACCGCGCGTCGCAATCTCCAACGCTTCGCGGGCGCTCATCTTGTCAGCACCGCCTGAAACCCTTTGCAACAGCATGGCCTGACGCGCCTCTGCCACCATGTTTCCACCGTCATTCGAGGCCGACCCATCGACACCCAGCCCAATCCTGACGCCACGGTCACGCATCACCCGAACCGGCGCGATGCCAGAGCCGAGGCGGCAATTCGAACAGGGGCAATGCGCAACTCCGGTCTTCGAGCGCGCGAAAAGGTCGATTTCGGAACCGTCCAGCTTGACGCAATGCGCATGCCAGACATCATCGCCGGTCCAGCCCAGATCCTCGGCGTACTGGCCCGGGCGGCAGCCGAACTGGGCAAGGGAATAAGCAATATCCTCGTCATTCTCGGCCAGATGCGTGTGCATCATGACGCCCTTGTCGCGCGCCAGCGCGGCCGCATCGCGCATCAGTTCTCGGCTGACCGAGAATGGAGAGCACGGGGCCACGCCGATGCGCAGCATCGCACCATCGCTGGCGTCGTGATGGCTGTCGATGACACGGATACAGTCTTCAAGGATATCCGCTTCGGCCTCTACAAGCGCGTCGGGCGGCAGACCGCCGGCACTTTCCCCGATCGACATCGCGCCGCGTGTGGCGTGAAACCGCAGACCGATCTGACGCGCCGCATCGATCGTGTCGTCCAGCCTGGCGCCGTTGGGATAGAGGTAAAGGTGGTCAGAACTCAGCGTGCACCCCGACAACGCCAGCTCCGCCAGACCGGCAAGCGCTGAAACCCGCATCTCTTCCGGTCCGAACCGCCCCCAGATCGGATAGAGCGTTTTCAGCCAGCCGAACAGCAATGCATCCTGCGCACCGGGAACCGCGCGGGTCAGGGTCTGGTAGAGATGGTGATGCGTATTAACGAGGCCCGGCGTTACAACACAACCACTTGCGCTGACAGTTTCGCCCGTCGTCGTAAGGCCGAAACCAATCTCTGAAATCACACCGCCGCGCAAACGGATATCAGCACCCGACAGCTCTTGCCGGTCATCGTTCATGGTCAGAATGCTATCGGCATTCCGGATCAGTATTTCTCGGCTCATTTGGATCGCCCTTGCACGTCGCTTGGGCCCCGTTCGGATGAAGTGTGCATGTCGACCGACAGAAAGGGGCGAAGGACTCGGCGTCACCCCAGAATGATAGCGACCGGGCTTGGGATCAGGCAAGACCCGCCGTGGTTAAAGTTCCGGCGCCTCGTGCAGCACCTTCAGAGCCGCATTGTGCAGGTCTGCGCTCGCGGCCGCCAGAATTCGCCCGCCCTCATGCGCCGGGCGGCCGCGCCAGTCGGTCACGATGCCGCCTGCCGCCTCGATGACCGCAATCGGCGCCTGCACGTCGTAGGATTGCAGCCCGGCCTCGACAACCAGATCGACATTGCCCGCTGCCAGCAAGGCATAGGCGTAGCAATCCATGCCGTATCGCGTCAGTTGCACCTGTTGTGAAAGCGCACGAAACGCAGCACCTTCCTCGATCGAACCAACCTCTGGAAATGTCGTGAACAAGATCGCCCGCGAAAGCGCCGACGCGGGACGAACGCTGATCAGACTTTTATTGCCCAAGCGGTGCAGTTCCGCGATGCCAAACCCACCCACAAAACGCTCGCCGGTATAGGGCTGATCAATGATCCCGAGGATCGGTCCGGAAGCATCGCGCACCGATATTAATGTGCCCCAGGTTGGCGTTCCGCTGATGAAACCGCGGGTGCCATCGATCGGGTCCAGAACCCAGGTCAGGCCGCTGCGCCCCTCGGTCGGGCTGAATTCCTCGCCCAGAATGCCATCTTCGGGGCGCATCTGCTGCAAGACCGCGCGTATTGCCTGCTCCGCCTCGCGGTCGGCACGGGTAACGGGGTCAAAATGGCTCTGCTCCTTGGTTTCCGTGTGCAGATCGGAACCGCGGAAATACTTTAGCGTAACGACACTTGCCGCGTCGGCGGCCGCATGTGCTGCATCCAGCAGCGCATCGCGGTCGGTTCGCGAGAATTCAGTCATGAAACGCCTTCCGTCCAACCACCCCATCCAAGGGGTTTAGCCGGACATCAGCATCTAAACCAGATGCAATCAGGCCACGTCGGACAAGACGCGCGCCAGTTCAAACAGGCGCCGACGCTGGTTTTCCGGGATCGAATAGTAGGACCGCACCAGTTCAAGCGCTTCCTTGTCGGCCATGATGTCGCCCGGGATCATCGTCGAGGTGCCGTTCGCATGCGCCGCATGCTCATCAATTCCCTCGAAGAAAAAGCTGACCGGCACATCCACCGCCTCTGCAATGTCCCACAGACGAGAGGCACTGACACGGTTCATCCCGGTTTCGTACTTCTGAATCTGCTGGAACTTGATACCAACTTTTTCGGCCAACTGCTGCTGAGTCATCCCAACCATCCATCGGCGGTGACGAATTCTCTTGCCGACGTGTACATCCACAGGATGTTTCATGGGAGAGCTCCTTATTCGTTTAACGTGCATAGTGTGTCGACCTTTAGCCTACATTTCTCAACCTGTCTTTTTGGACAGGCAGACTGTCGCCGAGCTGTGGACAATGATTTCAAGTGCTTAGCAATAAATCCTAAAAAACAGGCACGAAGTCACAATTCTGGTCAGCGGATCGAACTTTTTTGCGGCTGCAAATTTCGCAATTTGCAAATCATTCCGCTTCAATCGTTCGCATGGTGCGATTCTCTTTCAGGTTGAGTCGCCCTCGGCTGGCTGGCTTTTTGCCGAACCATTCACTAGGACAAGGCAAAATGAGCATGGGGGCCAGCATGAAAGCATGTCGGATTATTGCGAATGGCGCGAAGCCAACCGTCCAGGACATCGCCGTTCCGGAACCTTCCGCAGGTGAAATCAGGCTTCGCATAGAAGCTTGCGGGTTGAACTTTGCCGATCTGTTGATGATCAGCGGCAGTTATCAGGAGACGCCCGAGCCACCGTTTACGCTGGGGATGGAGGCCGCGGGAACCGTCGACACCGTCGGTGCGGACGTCAAGTCGCTCCGCCCGGGCGACCGTATTGCTGTTTTTGCCGGCAGTGGCGGGCTGGCAGAGTTCGGCTGCTTTCCGGCGGACAGATGCGTTACCCTGCCCAAGGCCATGCCCTTCACCGACGCCGCCGCCTTTCAGGTTGCGTATGGAACCAGCCATCTTGCCCTGCAACACCGCGCAAGGTTGCAGCCCGGTGAAACGCTGCTGGTGCTGGGGGCCGCCGGCGGCGTTGGATTGACGGCGGTCGAGATTGGCAAGCACATGGGCGCAAAAGTGATTGCGGTCGCGCGCGGCGCCAAGAAACTAGACGCGGCCAAAGCGGCGGGGGCGGATCATCTGATCGACGGTGGCACCCAGGACCTTCGCGCCGAGGTCAAGGCGCTGGGTGGCGCGGATGTTGTCTTTGATCCTGTCGGCGGCGATCAATTCAATGCTGCCCTGCGCGCCTGCAACCCCGAGGCTCGGGTGCTCGTGATCGGTTTTGCCAGCGGCGAGGTGCCGCAAATCGCGGCCAACATTCTTTTGGTCAAGAACATCACGGTTATCGGGTTTTACTGGGGCGGCTACATGGGTTTCAAACCAGAGGCGCTGACCGGCAGCCTGGCGCAACTGTTCGAATGGTATGCCGCGGGCAAGCTTCGCCCGCATGTCAGCCATGTCCTGCCCTTGGATCGTGCGGTCGACGGTTTCGATCTGCTGCGCCGCCGGATCTCGACCGGCAAGGTGGTAATCACGCCACAGCCTGCATCAGCCTGACGCCGAAGGCCTGCCGCACAAGGGTGGCAAGATCCTGAATGACCGGGCTTTTGGTGGGGTCGGCGCAGTAGAAGTTGATCTTGACCTTCGCCAGCGACGGCAAGGCACCGCCATGCTGGATGATCTCGACGTATGGCGGCGTCGTGCCTTCGATCATCGCGTGCACCGCCAGATCGGCGCTGACGCTGGCCTCGATGGTGCGGCTTTGTTCGGATTCAATCGCCATTTCCCAAGGAATGCCCGCCCGGTCCAGCGCGGCCTGAACACCCGACCGGAAGATGCAACGATGCTCGAAGGCCAGCCGCAACGGGCGCTGCTTCCAACTCAGGCCACCGGGTGCGCCGATCCAGACCAGCGGTAGCGTGGTCAGGGTTTCGCCGCCCGCATCGACGGTATCCTCGGTGGTCAGGATCATGTCGCATTTGCCGCGCGCGAACTGCTCTTTGAGCGATCGGGTGAACGAGGATACCAACTGAACCTTCACGCGCGGATAATCTGCGTGGAACCGCTGCAATACCTGCGGGATCGCGGGGTAAACGATGTCATGCGGGACGCCCAGCACGACCTCTCCCTCGAAATCCTGATGGGTCAGCCGGGCATAGACCTCGTCATTCAAACTGAGCATCCGCCGGGCATACCCCAGCAATTGTTCCCCCGACGCGGTCAGCGCAATCGTCCGCCCGGTTCGGTCCATCAACTCCAACCCCAGCGACTCTTCCAGCCGCTTCAACTGCATGGAAACCGCCGATTGGGTCAGGTTCAGAAAGCCAGAGGCACGTGTCACGCCCCCCGCATCGGCAACCGCAACAAAGGACCGCAACGCGGTCATGTCGATATTTCTTGGCATATCACGCTTCCTGATGGTTGCCCCAACAATCATTCATTTTACTAATTTAACGGGTTACGGCAGAAGTATCAAGAAAGATGATCGATGCAGCAGCAATGATCACTCAAACGGAAGGATTGAAGAAATGACCACCTGCACCACAGACACCCGCTTCGCGCATTCTGCCACACCCTCGCGGTTTTCGATTCTGGCGTTTCTCGGCATGGCGATTGCGGCTCGCAAGCAGCGGGCAGCATTGAAAAATCTTGACGAGGCCAAGCTTCGCGATCTGGGTCTGACCGCTGCTCAGGCCGAAGCCGAGGCAAACCGCCCGATCTGGGACGTGCCAGCGAGTTGGCGCCGTTGAGGTATTTCGCGGATAACTCTGATAATACGGCGAGAAATCCTTGAATATCTGTCGATCCCTGCCAATATCCTAGCAGGAGGGCGGACTGCATGTGTGGGCCGCCCATTGAGAGACATCTAGGAGGCAGTTGAATGGCTGACTATCAAACCATCCGCGCCGGAGCTGGCGTACGGACGGCCGAAATTGACGCGGGCCTCAAGGCCCATATGAACAAGGTTTACGGCACCATGTCCGTGGGCCTTCTGGTGACCGCACTGGCCGCTTGGGCGGTGGGGTCAAGCGACGTTCTGCTGGCGATCTTCCGCGATCCGGCAACGCTGCGCCCGAACCTGTTCGGTTGGGTGATCATGTTCGCTCCGCTGATCATGGTTTTCGCCTTTGGCGCATTGATCAACCGCCTGTCCGCCGCTGGCGCGCAGCTTTTCTTCTACGCTTTCGCGGCGGTGATGGGTCTGTCGATCAGCTGGATCTTCGCAGTTTTCACTGGGATCTCGATCACCCAGACGTTCCTCGTGACCTCGATCTCTTTCGCCGGTCTGTCGCTTTGGGGCTACACCACCAAGAAAGACATTTCGGGTTGGGGATCGTTCCTGATCATGGGCGTGATCGGCCTGATCGTGGCGTCGATCGTGAACATCTTCCTGGGATCGCCCGCGATCATGTTCGCGATCTCGGTGATCGGCGTACTGATCTTCGCGGCCCTCACGGCCTATGACACCCAGAAGATCAAGACCGATTACATCCAGCACGCGCAGTCGATGGACAGCGAATGGTTGGGCAAGTCGGCGATCATGGGGGCGTTGAACCTCTATCTCGACTTCATCAACCTGTTCATGTTCCTGCTGCATTTCCTCGGCAACCGAGAGTAACAGGTTTCGCCGCGAAACCTCAAAGGGCCGGTCTAGCGACCGGCCCTTTTCTTTTGCGGTCAGCCCTGCAGATCGTTGAAGAGGGCCGCGCGATAATTGCCTTCTACCGGCTGGGTCTGGCCCGTCGTCGCCGCTGGCGAGCCAAAGCCGACACCGCTGGAGCGGGCAGTGCGCTCGGAAACCGAGCAGCCAGAGACGATCAGACCGGCCAGAATAACAAACAAAAATGCGCGCATGGCATCCTCCGATGAGTGATTTCGTTGATGTTTCGCTACGCGACGGTCTGGACCATCATTGGGCGTGAATGGGGTAAAACCACGACGGCGTGATAAAGAAGGCGTGATAAAGAAAAAGCCGCATGGAACTCCATGCGGCCTAAGACTTCGTCCAAAAGGAAAGGCTTACTTGATCTTGCCTTCCTTGTATTCGACATGCTTGCGGATGACGGGGTCGTATTTCTTCACGACCATCTTTTCGGTCATCGTCCGGGCGTTCTTCTTGGTCACGTAGAAATGGCCCGTATCCGCGGTCGAGTTCAGACGGATCTTGATCGTCGTCGGTTTCGCCATTTGTCTTCTCCTGCAGCCGGGCAGCATGGTGCCCGTGAAATCCCTGAAACCCGCCTTTTACTGGTAAGGGGGGCCGAGTCAACAGCAATTCCGGTGAGTGCGGCGACATTTGCCACAGTTCCCCGGATCGATATGCACGGATGGCCTGTAAGCCGGATTCTGTCCAAGAGGTTGCCCCCTCTGGATGACCATTCCTCTGCGTCCGCCGTTACCGGCGAACGTCAAGCTGCCAACCCGGACCTCTGGGCTGAAGCGTCCCTGCAGGCGGTATCGGTTGCCCGACCAGCCCTGCGCGAGGTCCCTATTCGGCATTGCTCCGGGTGGGGCTTGCCATGCCGCGCCTGTTGCCAAGCCCGCGGTGCGCTCTTACCGCACCTTTTCACCTTTTCCGATCCGAAGACCGGTAGTCTGTTTTCTGTGGCGCTTTCCCTCGGGTTTCCCCGGCCGGGCGTTACCCGGCACCCTTGCTTCATGGAGTCCGGACTTTCCTCGGACGTTGCCGCCCGCGATCATCCAGCCATCCGCGCAAGATGTCATTTAGGCGCTGGCAGGCGCAGGGTCAACGGGGTAGCGCGCAGCAAGGTCGGCGATCATGGCGCGGTCGGTGGCGTCTGCGGGCCCTGAGGCCCAAGGACGGAATCGCAGCCGAAAGGCGCTAAGCACGGCCTCTGGCTCTGCCTCCGGATAGCCAAAGCGACGGGCAGCGGCCCTGAAATCCGCGTGCCCGCTGGCGTTCGGCTCGGGCCAGACCGACAACCCGGTCAGCGCAAGGCGGCGCCAGTCAAATCGGGCGCCGGGATCGGATTTGCGCGTCGGCGCCATGTCGGAATGCGCGATCACCCCCTGCGCCGCGATATCCCATCGCGTCATGATGTCCGCAAGCAGACGCTCCAGCATATCGATCTGGCGAGCGGCAAATGGTGTCTGTCCGTCATTGGTCAGCTCGATCCCGATCGACCGCGAATTCACATCCATACTGCCGCCCCACGCGCCCGCGCCGGCATGCCAGGCCCGATGCCGTTCCGCAACCAGCCGCAATACCTGCCCATCTTCCGCAATCAGGTAGTGGGCCGAGACCTCAGCCTGCGGATCGCACAGCCGTTCAACAGCCTGCTGCGTCGTTGCCAGCGCAGTATAGTGAATGACCACCAGATCAGGTGTTTCGCGATTCCGCCGATCACCGAAATTCGGTGACGGGTGGTCGATGATCTGCACCCTAGTTCGAAACCGCAAGCCGGAACGGTGCCGGATCCCAGTAGCATGCAAAGCCGTCGCCATCTGGATCAAGGCCCATGCCATCGCGCTTGGGGCCGCCAGCCTTGAGGAACGCCTGCTGCGCCTGATCGGGCGAGGCATATTTCGCGCAGTTCTTGTTGAACCGCGACTGCGCAAGAATTGTCGAACGGGCATAGACCGGTTCGCCAACGCGGTTGCGCGTCGAGAGTGCAAATTCCACGATCGAGGGGCCGCTATCGCGGGTGCGGGTCGGCAAGGCGGTTGGTTGGATCACCTGGTAGGCCTCGCGGTTTGCCTCCATCCGCTGCTTGTCACTTTCGATCGTTTCGCGCGACGACACGGCCGCGAAATCCTGTTCGTCCGAAATTCCGGGATTGTTCAGATCGACCTTGCGGCTGGCAATCGTTGGCGCGGCGGCACCTGCCGAAATCGTCTCGGAAGAGATCGCGGTGGTGCTGATTGCGCCGTTCAACTGGTTTTCGCGCTGAACACGGTCCGACTGGTAGTCGGAATAGGTGTCGAATCCGACACCAGTGCCAGAATCCGGAACCGGCGGGTTGGTGCAGGCAACAAGGCCAGCCATCGACAGAACGGGGATCAGAAAGCGCATGGGACACACCTGGAACAACTGCATTTCCGCATCTCCTACCACCAATCGCCCGGTTTGGAAACGAAACCGGCGGCGCGCTCTAACACAAAGGCGTGGTTCAGCAACGCGCCTTCTTCCCACGGCCGGCCGATCAATTGCAGGCCCAGTGGCAGGCCATTCTTGTCAAGCCCGGCGGGTACGGCGATGCCCGGCAACCCGGCGAGGTTCACCGTAACCGTGAACACGTCGTTGAGATACATCTGCACCGGATCGGCATCTGTCATCTCGCCAAGGCCAAAGGCTGCCGACGGCGTAGCGGGCGTCAGGATCGCGTCGATCCCTTGCGCAAAGGCGTCCTCGAAATCGCGTTTGATCAGGGCGCGGACCCGGCGCGCGCGGTTGTAGTAGGCGTCATAAAAGCCAGCCGACAGCACGTAGGTGCCGATCATGATCCGGCGCTGAACTTCGTGGCCGAAGCCCTCGGCGCGGGTCTTTTCGTACATCTCGGTGATGCCGTCGCCCTGCGCAAGCTTGGCACGGTGGCCGTAGCGCACGCCGTCATAACGCGCGAGGTTGCTGGACGCCTCGGCCGGAGCAATGACGTAATAGGCAGGCAGCGCGTACTTGGTGTGGGGCAGAGTGATATCGACGATCTCGGCGCCTGCATCCTTCATCATCGCGGTGCCGTCGGCCCAAAGCTTTTCGATCTCTGCGGGCATGCCGTCCATCCGGTATTCCTTTGGAATACCTATCTTTTTGCCCTTTATATCGCCGGTCAAAGCGGCCTCGAAATCCGGCACCGGCAGCGTCGGTGCTGGTCGAATCCTTCGGGTCGTGGCTGCACATGGTTTGCAGCATGATCGCAGCGTCGCGGACCGTTTTGGTCATCGGCCCGGCCTGATCCAGCGATGACGCGAAGGCGACGATGCCCCAGCGCGAACAGCGGCCATAGGTCGGCTTGATGCCGACGATCCCGGTGAAGGCGGCGGGCTGGCGGATGGAGCCGCCGGTATCGGTGCCGGTGGCGGCGAGGCAAAGGTCGGCGGCCACGGCGCTGGCGGAGCCGCCGGAAGAGCCGCCGGGGGTCAGCGCGGTATCGTCATTGCCGCGCCGCCAGGGGTTGACCACGTTGCCGTAGGTCGAGGTTTCGTTGCTGGAGCCCATGGCGAACTCATCCATGTTCAGCTTGCCCAGCATCACCGCGCCCGCATCGAACAGGTTCTGGGTGACGGTGGATTCGTATTCCGGTTTGAACCCGTTCAGGATCGCCGAACCGGCCTGTGACGGCACCCCCTTGGTGCAGAATAAATCCTTTATTCCCAAAGGGATACCACACATGCTGGGGGCATCGCCCTTGGCAAGGCGCGCGTCCGCTGCCTTGGCCTGTTGCATCGCGATCTCTGGCGTGTGGTGAACAAAGGCGTTCAGCGCGCCAGCCTTTTCGACGGCCGTAAGGCACGCCTCGGTCAGGGCCACGGCGCTGGTTTCACCGTTGCGCAATTTGTCGCGCGCCTCGGCGATGGTCAGGGCGTTCAGATCGGCCATTATTCCACCACCTTCGGAACTGCGAAAAAGCCTTCCCGCGCATCGGGTGCATTCGACAGGATCTTGTCTTGCATGTCGCCGTCGGTCACCACATCCTCGCGCCGCTTCAACTGCATGGGCGTCACGGAAGTCATTGGTTCGACGCCATTGATATCAACTTCGTTCAACTGCTCGATGAAGCCGAGGATGGCGTTGAATTCCTGCGCCAGCGCGGGCAGCGCATCTTCCTCGACCCTGATCCGGGCCAGCTTGGCCACGCGGCGGGCGGTTTCGGTGTCGATGGACATCGGCGGACTCCATTGGTTCGTCGGTGCGTCGTTTAGCGTTCCCGGGTGCAACCCGCAAGCATGCGCTACGGGGGCGTATTACAACGGCGGCTTTCCTGATAGGCTTTCGGGGGACTCAAACGGGGGAGATTCAGATGAAAATCACATGGCTTGGACACTCGAGTTTTCGGATCGAGATTGCCGATCAGGTGCTGTTGGTCGATCCCTGGCTGACCGGCAATCCGATGTTTCCCAAGGCGCGCCGCGCCGAGGCGATCATCGGTGCGACGCATATATTGGTGAGCCACGGGCACGGCGATCATTCCAGCGATTCCATAGGGTTGGCCCGTGAACTTGATGTTCCTGTCGTGGGTATTTACGACCTGATGAGTTGGTGGGAAGAGACCGAAAACATCAAGACGATCGGCTTCAACAAAGGCGGCACGGTGGCCTTGGGAGAGGTCGGGGTGACGATGGTGAATGCGGTGCATTCGTCATCTGTGGGGGGCAAGTACGGGCCGATCTATGCGGGCACGGAATCGGGCTACATGATTGCGGGCGAAGGCCACACGATCTACTTTACCGGGGACACGGATGTGATGGCAGATATGAAGGTTTTCAATGACTTGCATGCGCCCGACATCGGAATCCTGTGCGCCGGCGGGCATTTCACGATGGATATGAAGCGCGCCGGCTATGCGGCGAAAACATTCTTTGATTTCAAGACGGTAATCCCCTGCCACTACCGCACATTCGAGATCCTCGAGCAAAACGCCGATGCGCTGAAAACCGCCCTTCCGGGAGTGAACGTGATCGAGCCGGAGGTGATGGTGGCGATCGACCTCTGAGGCCCGCAAAACCGAAATGTTGTATGCTTTTCTTTAAAACATTCGGAAATGTTGTACGCTTTGTTGTACAACATTTCAGCGCTCTGCGCGCCTGTTCGAGGCCCGGCATCGGTGAAGCGGGGATGATGGGTGCGCCGAATCCCGGATTGCAGCCGAGTGGTGGAACCGCCGGTCTTTCAGCGCGCGCTTTGCTGGATCAAATGCCCAGCAGCTTGCGGAGTTGAAAAGCAGGCGATCCGAAGGGGTCGTCTGCCGCATTTGCCGCCTGCCGCACTACAGCAACAATTTCGTTACGTGTCATTGTGAACTTGCAGGTCGCGATCATTACCCTGAACCTTAAATACTCTCGGTGTTAACTATCTCTCACGAAAAAGCGGCGAGATATTGTGGGGATTGAGGCAGTTTTGGAAACAAATCCAGTTCCGTTTGGGGCACGCAAATAATCGGTCTGGACGGTCCAAGAGCCGACTTTGACCGTCTGACAGGACACTGTGGCGCAGCCTCCCGGAACCGGACAGCAGGCCAGACGGCATTTCGACCTAGGCATGTCGGCTATGCGGGACGAAGCGGGCTGTTGTTCAATTAACCGCTTCGAACTCAAAGCCGTCTTTGCTTTATAAGATCAAGTTCCGTTCGAGATGGCCAAGGTCTCGATCAAGAGCCAGGTGCGCCGCCCTCTCATCAAATTCCGCAGGCCGTGCCGATTCCGCGAACCAGTGTTGGGTTTCCGGGTAATCATAGGCACGATATTCGCACCCTGATTTGCGGATGGCTCGCTCCATATTCCTGCGGGCGCTCGCGTTGACCCAAGGGTCATGGTCAGCAAAATGCGCCATGATGCCTGATCGGCAGTTGGAAAAGTCGCCCGCGCGGGCAGCATAGTAGAGAACAGTTCCGGCAACGTTGTACTCTGGTCTCTGAGACAACCAAACAGCCCAATGTCCGCCCATCGAGAACCCGACGACACCGATCCTCGCCTTGTTCGACCTGACCGCGACGCGCAGTGACGAAATATCTGCGCCCAGCGTCTTATACATCGGTGTGCGTCGGTGGCGTGCGCGAAGCGCTCTCGCTTCTGCTTCGGTTTCTGCAGTTCTGCCATCAAAAAGGTCGGCAAGACCAACGAGATATCCCGCATCTGAAAGGATCGACCCGTGTTTTCGGAACGATTCCGTCAGACCCCACCATGAATGTATGACGAGAACCGCACCTTTTGGCGCTCCACTTGGGGTGATCGTTTCCATGAGACCTGTCTTGCTCGCTTTGTGGAACCCGAATAGCTTGGTGGCGGTCGGACATGCTGGCAGCTGATGTCCGCTACGCTACCACATATCGCCATTACAGACACTGCACAGCATCTGGCACTTCGGGCTCTTTCCCGCCCTCACCTCAACTACCGTAAGAACGCGGCCACGCTGTCAGGTCGCGTCAGCGTCGTTCGGCAAAGAACGCCTTCAGCAGCGCCTCAGCCTGATCGGCGCCGATGCCGTCGTAGACTTGCGGGACGTGGTGGCTTTGGGGATGTTCGAACACGCGGGGGCCGTGCGCGACGCCGCCGGATTTCGGGTCTGGCGCGCCGTAGTAGAGCCGCGCGATGCGGGTCTGGCTGATCGCGCTGGCGCACATCGGGCAGGGTTCGAGCGTGACGTAGAGGTCGTGGCCCGGCAGCCGTTCAGAGCCCGCGGCGGCGCAGGCGGCGCGCAGGGCGAGGATCTCTGCATGGGCCGTCGGGTCGGAAAGCTCTCGGGTGCGGTTACCGGCCTGCGCCACGATGCGGCCGTCGGGGCCGACGATGACCGCGCCGACGGGCACTTCGCCGCGCAACGCGGCGGCGCGGGCCTGCGCCAGAGCGGCGTCCATGTGGCTGGTGAAGGTCATGCAAGCTGTCATGCCCTGCCCCGCCCGGCTTGCCAAGATGCTTTCCCTTTCGCGCCCGCTTCGCTAAGGCGGGGCCATGGAACAAAAGACCCCAGAGGGCGACCGGATCGCCAAGGTGCTGGCGCGGGCCGGTGTTGCCTCGCGGCGCGAGGTGGAGCGGATGATCGAGGCCGGGCGGGTTTCGGTGAATGGCAAGGTCATCGCGAGCCCGGCGCTGAACGTGACGGCGAAAGACAGGATTGCTGTCGATGGCATGGCGGTCGGTGAGCCGGAGCCGCCGCGGATCTGGCTTTTCCACAAGCCGCCGGGGCTGGTGACGACGGAAAAGGATGAACGCGGCCGCCAGACGGTGTTCGATGCGCTGCCCAAGGACATGCCTCGGGTGATGTCGATCGGGCGGCTGGACATCAATTCGGAAGGGTTGCTGCTGCTGACCAATGACGGCGGGGTCAAGCGCCGGTTGGAGCTGCCCTCAACCGGCTGGGTGCGCAAATACCGCGTGCGGGTCAAGGGGACGCCCGAGGATGCGATGCTGGAGCCGCTGCGCAAGGGTATCACCGTCGAAGGCCAGCGGTTTCAGCCGATGAGCGTGACGATCGACCGGCAGCAGGGCGCGAACGCGTGGCTGACGATCGCGATCAAGCGAAGGCAAGAACCGCGAGATCCGGCGCGCGATGGAGCATGTCGGGCTGGTGGTGAACCGGCTGATCCGGGTGAGTTACGGGCCGTTCATGTTGCGCGAGTTGCGCGCCGGGCAGGTCGAAGAGGTCAAGCCGCGGGTGGTGCGCGACCAGCTGGGGCTGTCGACCGAGGGCCATGCGGAAGTGAAGAAAAAGCCGGTGCGCAAGCGGCGGTGAGCGGGCTTTGTGTTTGCCGCGCGGTGTTGCTGGGAGGCAGGTTTTGCGCCTCTTTCAGAGGCGCGGTGCCTCCGGCGGGGATATTTTCAGACAAGCGATGGGGACAGTCAGAGGGTTGGCCTCTGGGCGTTGTGGCGGTATCTGTTCGCATGAACAGTAACTTGGGTAGGGTGCGATGGCCGAACTTCTGACATTCGAGAATCTGGGAAATCTGGTGATGCTGCTGTTTTTGCAGGCGGTGCTGGGGTTCGACAACCTGCTGTATATCTCGATCGAGAGCCAGCGCGCACCGGTGGCGCATCAAAAGGCGGTGCGGTTCTGGGGCATCATCATTGCGGTCGTGCTGCGCGTGGTTCTGCTATTCGTGATGATCCGGCTGATCGGCGCGATGTCGGAGCCGTTCTTTGTGCTGAACCTTCCGGGGCTGATAGAGGGCGGGGTGAACTTTGCCACGCTGGTCTTTGTTTTCGGCGGTATTTTCATCATGTACACGGCCGTGAAGGAGATCGGCCACATGCTGTCAATCGAGCATCTGGATGCCGATATTCAGCAGGTGCGGGGGCGTTCGGCGGCCTCGGTGATTGCGTTCATCGTGCTGATGAACCTGATTTTCAGCTTCGATTCGGTGTTGTCGGCCCTGGCGATCACGGATGTGTTTCCGGTGCTGGCGCTGGCGATCGTGGCCTCGGGCGTCGCGATGCTGGTGCTGGCCGATGGCGTGACCACGTTCTTGCAGAAGAACCGGATGTACGAAGTTCTGGGCCTTTTCATCCTGCTGATCGTGGGCGTTGTGCTGTTGGGCGAGGCCGGACCGGCCGCGGCGCATGCGATGCATGATGACGCGTTGCAGATCAAGGTGCTGGGCTATGACATCATTCCGATGTCGAAATCGACGTTCTATTTCAGCGTGCTTGTGCTGGTTGCGGTCGAGATCGTGCAGTCGGGCTATACCCGCAAGCTGAGCGCCGAACGCAAGGCGCAGGCGCGCACCGCGCAAATCTGAACTCTGGTAAGGGCTTGGCCCATGTCTTATATGGGTCTGGGTGTTGATACAGTGGAAAGTGGGGCTGTGCGTGTCTGAGACAGGGCTACAGAAGATCGCCTTTTTCCTGCTGTTGGCGCTGATCCTTTATGTTGCGGCATCGGGGGGCGTGTGATGGCAGAGCGCTATGGCGGCAAATACAGCCCCGAGGCGGATCGCGACCGGCCGGAGCCGCCGCCCAGCAAGTGGCAAGGCAAGCGGCGCACCCGTGCCGGGGGCCGTGTCAACATGCTGTTTCTGGCGCCGCTGCCGCTGGCCATTCGCGCCTTTGCGCAAGATCCTGCCGGTCTGGCGCTGAACCTGTTCGGCTTTGCGCTGCTGATGCTGGCGGCCTGGCTGACCCGCGAGGGGATACTGGCGCAAGAGGCCTATGAGGCGCGCCGGATTGCGCGCCGCCCTGCCCTGCCGCGCAAGATGATCGCCTCGGTCCTGACCGGGGCGGGGTTGTTCGTGGCGGCCTTCGCGGCGAATGACAGCCTGCTTAACCCGTCGATCTTCGCAGTGCTGGGCTTTGCGCTGCATGCGTTTGCCTTTGGCCTCGATCCGATGCGCGACAAGGGCATGGAGGGCGTGGACACCTTCCAGCAAGACCGTGTGGCGCGCGCCGTGGGCGAGGCGGAAAAGCATCTGGCCGCGATGAAGGAGGCGATCGCGCGCGCCGGCGACCGCAAGCTGGAGGCCCGGGTCGAGCGGTTTCAGGATCTGGCGCGCGACATGTTCCGCACCGTCGAGGAAGACCCGCGCGATCTGACCGCCGCGCGCAAGTATCTGGGCGTCTACCTGCTGGGTGCGCGCGACGCGACCGCCAAGTTCGCCGACATATACGCACGCAGCCGCGACGCCAGGGCGCGGACCGATTACGAGGCGCTGCTGGATGATCTGGAGAAGAATTTCGCCGCCCGCACCCAGGCGATGCTTTTGGACAACAAGACCGACCTGAACGTTGAAATCGAAGTGCTGCGCGAAAGACTGGAACGCGAAGGCGTCCATGCGCGCGACTATCAGTAAAGAGGACATCAGACCCATGACAGAGACCGTTCGCCAGAAAGCCGCCGCCGATTTGAAGATGATCGAGGATGTCACCGCCGTGCTGCTGCCTGAACCCACGACCGAGCTGGTGCCGCTGGCCAAGGCCGACAAGCCCGTGGCCGCCGAGATCAAGAAGCGGATGGCCGAGATCGACATGGAGAACACCGGCTCTATCATCGGGTTCGGATCCGGCGCGCAGGCCGAGTTGCAGGAGATCAGCCAGGCGATGCTGGCGGATGTGCGCAACAAGGATGTGGGGCCTGCGGGCGATTCACTTGCGCGAGATCGTGACGACGATCCGGGGCTTCTCGATCAGCGAGCTGGATGTGCGGCGCAAGCGGTCGTGGTGGGAACGGCTGACGGGCAGTGCGGCACCTTTCGCCAAGTTCGTGGCGCGCTACGAGGATGTGCAGGGCCAGATCGACAAGGTGACCGACAACCTGTTGAGCCATGAGCACAAGCTGCTCAAGGACATCAAATCGCTCGATATCCTGTATGAAAAGACCCTGAGTTTTTATGACGAGCTGGCGCTTTACATCACCGCCGGCGAGGAAAAGCTGACGGAACTGGACCACAAGGTGATCCCGGCCAAGGAAACCCAGGTCGCCAAGGCTCGCGACGACAAGGGTGTGATTCTGGCGCAGGAGTTGCGCGATCTGCGCGCGGCGCGCGACGATCTGGAGCGCCGGGTGCATGACCTGAGGCTGACGCGGCAGGTGACGATGCAGTCGCTGCCCTCGATCCGGCTGGTGCAGGAGAATGACAAATCGCTGGTGACGAAGATCAACTCGACCTTGGTCAACACCGTGCCGCTGTGGGAAACCCAGCTGGCGCAGGCGGTGACGATCCAACGCTCATCCGAGGCGGCGGCGGCGGTGCAAGGAAGCCAGCGATCTGACCAACGAGTTGCTGACCGCGAATGCCAAGAACCTGCGGCAGGCCAACAAGACCGTGCGCGAGGAGATGGAGCGCGGGGTTTTCGATATCGAGGCGGTCAAGACCGCCAATGCCGAACTGATCGCGACGATCAACGAGAGCCTTCAGATCGCTGACGAGGGCAAGAAGAAGCGCGCGGCGGCGGAAGCGGAGCTGAAGAAGATGGAAGCCGAATTGCGCGACACGCTGGCCTCGGCCAAGGCGCGGGGCGACAAGTCGGGCGACACCATCGGCACTGCGGTTTGAGGTAGGCGGACCTTGGGCGCATTCGGCAATATTGCAGGACCACGCCGGTGGGCGGTGGCAGCGCTGCTGGCGCTGGCGGGGTGCGTGAACGGCCAGTTCGCGGTTCCGGACGCGGGCACCGGGGCGCCGGTGGCGCCTGCCCCGGCCGCGCCGATGGTGCAATCGCAATCCTCGAAGGATCTGGAGCTGTATTATCTGCGGGTGCAGAACGATCTGCTGGCGCGCGGGCTGCTACGGGTTGATGGCGGCGGGCCGGATGTGCCTTATACCGCGCGCAATCTGGCCGAGAACTTTGCCGCGATTGCGCTGTCCGAAGAGTTGCGGGTGGAAAACGGCCGGGTGCTGCCCGGCAAGCCGCTGATCACCTTGCGCCGCTGGCGTGGGCCGATCCGCTTTGGCATCCATTTCGGCGATACCGTGCCCGAGGACATTCGCGTCAGCGACCGGGCCTTCATCGAGGCCTATGTAAAGCGGTTGGCGCGGATCACCGGGCATCCGATGTCGTTGGCATCAAACAACACCAATTTCGACATCGTGATCCTGCACGAGGATCAGCGGCTGGCGGTGAACCCGCTGTTGCAGCGCGCCGGGGTGACGCCGAGCCGGGGCATGATCGACGCCATCGCGGGGATGAGCCGCAATGATTATTGCGCGGTGCTGACCGAGGACCGCAAGAACGACGGGGTCATATCCAATGCGCTGGCGATCGTGCGGGCCGAGCATTCCGAGATGATGCGGCGGATGTGTTTCCACGAAGAGATTGCGCAGGGTCTGGGGTTGTTCAATGACAGCCCGCGGGCACGGCCCTCGATCTTCAACGACGACGAGGAATTCGGGCGGCTGACCACGCATGACGAGATGTTGCTGCGGATCCTGTACGATCCACGGATGCGGCCCGGGATGTCGGCCGCCGAGGCGGAGGCGATGGCGGTGGTCATCGCCAATGAACTGGTAGGCGGCGAGAGTTGAACCAAGGGGAGAGGTGTCATGGGTATTCTTGATTTTCTGACGGGCGAGTTCATCGATGTTATCCACTGGACCGATGACACCCGCGACACGATGGTCTGGCGGTTCGAGCGCGAGGGCCACGAGATCAAGTACGGCGCCAAGCTGACCGTGCGCGAGGGTCAGGCGGCGGTGTTCGTGCACGAGGGGCAGCTGGCGGATGTGTTCACGCCGGGGCTCTACATGCTGGAGACCAACAACATGCCGGTGCTGACGACGTTGCAGCACTGGGATCACGGGTTCAAATCGCCGTTCAAGTCCGAGATTTATTTCGTCAACACGACCCGGTTTACCGATCAGAAATGGGGCACCAAGAACCCGATCATCGCGCGTGATCCCGAGTTCGGGCCGATCCGGCTGCGCGCCTATGGCACCTATTCGGTGCGGGTGACGGATCCGGCGAAGTTTCTGGTCGAGATCGTCGGCACCGACGGCGAGTTCACGATGGACGAGATCAGCTTTCAGATCCGCAATATCATCGTGCAGGAATTTTCCCGCGTGATCGCGTCCTCTGGGCATTCCGGTGCTGGACATGGCGGCCAACACCGCCGATCTGGGCAAGCTGGTGGCCGGGGCGATCAGCGCCACGATCGCGCAATACGGGCTGGAGCTGCCGGAGCTTGTACATCGAGAACATCAGCCTGCCGCCGGCGGTGGAAGCGGCGCTGGACAAGCGCACCAGCATGGGGCTGGCGGGCGATCTGGGCAGTTCACGCAATATTCCGCCGCCGAGGCGATGACGGCGGCGGCGGCGCAACCCGTCTGGCGGCGGCATGGGCGCAGGGATGGGTGCGGGGATGGGTGCCGGAATGGGCATGGCGATGGGCGCGCAGATGGCGCATCAGGGGCCGTGGGGGGCGGTGCCTGCGGCGCGCGGGCGCCGCACCGCCTCCGCCGCCGGTCGAGCATGTCTGGCATGTGGCCAGGGACGGCAAGACCGAGGGGCCGTATTCGCGCGCCACATTGGGACGGATGGCCGCCGATGGCAGCCTGACCCGCGATGCCCATGTCTGGACCCAAGGGCCAGGATGGCTGGAAGCGGGCCGAGGAGGTGACCGAACTGGCGCAGCTGTTCACGGTGATGCCGCCACCGCCGCCGGGGGCCTGAGCGGGCCGGCCGATGGGCGACGGAAGAACACCGGTTTCCCTGCGACGCCTGCGGCGCGGACATGCGGTTTGCGCCCGGCGAGGGCCAGCTGGTCTGCGACCATTGCGGCAATGTCGCACCGCTGCGAGGCCGATGGCTTTGCGCATGCGCCGATCCGCGAGCTGGATTTCAACGCGGCGCTGGCCGCCGAGCTGCCGGCGCAGGAGATCGAGGAAAAGCGCGTCTCGTCCTGCCCCAATTGCGGCGCCGAGATCGAGTTCGATGCCGCCGTCCATGCCGTCGAATGCCCGTTCTGCGCCACGCCCGTGGTCATCGGCACCGGCACCCAGCGCTATATCAAGCCGCGCGGGTTGCTGCCCTTCGGGCTGACCGAGCCGCAAGCGCGCGACGCGATGACGCGCTGGCTGGGCGCGCTGTGGTTCGCGCCGAACGGGCTGCAGGAATATGCCCGCAAGGGGCGCAAGCTGGACGGCATCTACGTGCCCTACTGGACCTACGACGCGGATACCAAAAGCGATTACCGGGGCGAGCGCGGCATGGTCTACTACGAGACCCGGACGGTGACGCGAAACGGCAAGACCCAGCGGATACAGGTGCAGAAGGTGCGCTGGCACCCGGCGTCGGGCCATGTGGCGCGGTGGTTTGACGATGTGCTGGTGCTGGCCTCGAAGAGTCTGCCCAAACGGTTCACCGACGCGCTGCAACCCTGGGATCTGTCGGCGCTGGAACCTTACCGGCCCGAGTATCTGGCCGGGTTCCGGGCCGAGGGTTATACGATCTCGCTGGAAGATGGCTGGGTCGATGCGCGGGACCAGATCGACCGGGTGATCGAGCGCGACGTGAAATTCGACATCGGCGGCGACAGGCAGCGGATCCACAATATCCAGACGGCGATTTCGGATGTGACCTTCAAGCATATCCTGCTGCCGGTCTGGATGGCCGCCTACAGATATCGCGGCCGCACGTTCCGCTTCGTGGTCAATGGCCGCACCGGGCGAGTGCAGGGCGAGCGGCCATGGTCGGCGTGGAAGATCGCGATTGCGGTGGTGCTGGGCGCGCTGCTGGCGGCGGCCGTGGGATACGGGATTGCGTTGCAAGAGCAGGGGTGAACGTGGCTCGGCGCACTTCTTGGAGGCGGCGGAGCCTCCGGCGGGGATATTTGGGAACAGATGAAGGCGGCCCGGCAGCACGGTGCGGCCGGGCCGGGCGATGATCAGCTTTTGCTGATTTCGATTTTCTTCGTGCCAGAGCCTTTGGGCGATGGCTTCTTGGGCACCGTGACCGTCAGCACGCCGTCCTTGAGATCGGCCTTGACCGCGCCCTCATCGGCATCCGAGGGCAGCCGGAACGAGCGCGAAAACGAGCCGTATTCGCGTTCCGAGAAATACCAGTTGTCGCCCTTCTCTTCGCGGCTGGTTTTCTTTTCGCCCTTCACCGTCAGCATTCCGTTATCGACGGCGAGGTCGATGTCTTTTTCCTCGACGCCCGGCAGTTCGACCGCGATGCGGTAGGTGTCGCCATTCACCGATGCCTCGGCGGCGGGTGCCAGCCAGTCGGATAGCCGCGTTCCGAAATTTCGGAAAGGCTCGAACATTTGCGGCCACATGCCGCTTGAAACTGATTTCTCGACCATTTTCGACTCCATGAAGGTTGCCTAAAGCACTTTGCTTTTTATCCCGGAATCGAAGGCGCCTCATTGATCTAGGTCAATCCTTGCCCGCCCCAGCGCAGCCCGCTATTTGGGAGCGCAACAGTTCCGAATGAGGTTCCCGATGATCCTGAGTTGTGGCGAAGCGCTGATCGACATGCTGCCGCGTGAGACGACAAACGGTGAAGATGCCTTTGCGCCTTATCCCGGCGGGGCGGTTTTCAATACCGCCGTGGCGCTGGGGCGGCTGGGGGCGCCGGCGGGGTTTCTTTCGGGGCTGTCCTCGGATCTGTTTGGCGAAATGTTGCGCAAGTCGCTGAGTGACAGCGGCGTGTCGTGCGATCTGGCGGTGGTGTCGGACCGGCCGACGACGCTGGCGTTTGTGCGGCTTGTCGATGGCCAGGCGAGCTATGCGTTTTATGACGAGAATACTGCCGGTCGGATGCTGACACCGGACGATCTGCCGGAGCTTCCGGAAGATGTCGAGGCGCTGTTCTTCGGCGGGATCAGTCTGGTTGTGGATCCGTGCGGTGCCGCCTACGAGGCGTTGCAGGCGCGTGAGGCGAAGGGGCGGGTGATCATGATCGACCCCAACGTGCGGCCCGGTTTCATTCGCGACGAGGACGCGTATCGCGCCCGCATCGAGCGGATGATCGGGCGCGCCGATCTGGTGAAGCTGTCGGACGAGGATCTGCGCTGGCTGTATGGCGAGGGGTCGCTGGAGGATCTGGCGCGCGGGGTTCTGGAGCGCGGGCCAAGCGCGGTATTCGTGACCGAGGGCGCCAAGGGGGCGACGGCCTATTCGGCGGCGCACAAGGTCAGCGTGGCCGCCACGAAGGTCGAGGTGGTCGATACGGTCGGGGCTGGCGACACGTTCAACGCGGGGCTGATGGCGGCGCTTTACCGCGCCGGCGTGGTCAACAAGCTGGGGATCGCCAAGCTGGAGGCCGAGGTGCTGCGCGCCGCACTGGAGCTGGGTGTGAAGGCGGCAGCGATCACCGTGTCGCGGGCCGGGGCGAACCCGCCGTGGGCCGACGAGCTGTAGCGCCGTGCGGGCACTGGTGCAGCGGGTTTCGGAGGCGTCTGTCACGGTCGCGGGCGAGGTGATTGGCCGGATCGGGCCGGGGCTGCTGGTGCTGGTTTGCGCGATGCAGGGCGACGGCGAGGCTGAAGCGGCTGCGCTGGCGGGCAAGATTTCAAAGCTGCGAATCTTTCGCGATGAGGCCGGGCGGATGAACCGGTCGGTTGTCGATGCGGGCGGTTCGGCGCTGGTGGTCAGCCAGTTCACGCTGGCGGCCGACACATCGCGCGGTAACCGGCCGGGGTTTTCGGCGGCGGCGGCACCGGAGTTGGGGCGCGCGCTTTACGAAGCCTTCGCGCGCGATCTGGCGGCTTTGGGTGTGCGCGTGGAGACCGGGGAATTTGGGGCCGACATGGCGGTGGCGCTGGTCAATGACGGGCCGGTGACGATCTGGCTGGATACGGCGGGTTAAAAGAAGGGGCTGTCCGCCCCTCGCCCGGATCGGATCCGGGCTTCATCCCGAGGATATTTCTGAACGGAAGAAATCAGGGGTTCAGCTCAAGCTCGGCCAGAAGTGCGCCGAGGGCGGCGCCGTGCATGTCTCGGTCGTGGATCGAGCCCTGCACCTGCGGGCGCGGGAAGCTGAATTTCACGACGTTCAGATCGGCGATGTCGAAGCGGCGGATCAGGGCCGGGTCGGTCTGAAAGAGGCTTGCGACGTGCTGGGTTGGCAGATCGGTCACGCGGGCGAAGGCGGCGGGGGTGCCGCAGAAGATATCGACGGTCATCCAGAACGGGCCGGCATTCTTGGAGCGGACCTTTTCGACGATGTCGCCAAGGCGGGTCACGGGCCAACCTCGATCACGTCAAGGCGGAACGCGTCCATCGGGTTATCGAGGTGCAGGACGTGGTTGAGGCAGAATTCATAGACCGCGCCGCGCTGTATCTCGGCCGGAGAGAACGGGAAGGCGAAAGTGGGCATTTCCTCTTGCTCGGTCAGCGCGTGGTGCAGCAGGTAGGGGTTGAGCATCTTGCCGATTTCCTGAGCGAGGCTTTCGGTTTTGGCGGTGACGATGCCGAGGACGCCGATTTCGGTGGGCTGGGTTGTGCTGGTTTCCAGCGCGCCAAGGGCGGCGTTCTGGCCGATCAGGCGCAGCTCGATGGTGAAATCTTCGGGCGCGAGGTTGAGGCGGGCGGTGACCTTTTCGGTGGTCTGGCGGTGGATATCATCGCACCAGGCTTGCGCATTTTCGACGTAGCGCGGATCGCGCACCAGCGCGAGGGAGATCGTCTGATACCCTGCCTTGCGCGCGCCTTCGAGTTTCACGGTGTAGCGGTCGGACGGCACCCATTTCGAGCCGGTGACCCGGACCGAGCGGGCATCGAGGGAGGTGTATTTCGAGCCGGTTACATCGAGATGCCCGCCCGGTTCATACAGGATGAACGGGTCGCTGTTTTCGTAGAGCATATGCGCCGAGACGGTATGCGGCGTCGCGCGGGCCTTGTCGGCCATCGGCTGGATGGTGAACCCCTCGGCGTCGAAGTCGACCAGGATGACGCCGGATGCGGGGTTGGTGGTGCAGAGGGCGCCGCATTCGCCGATCTTCGCGCCGTGCCAGGCACCGCCGGCATTGCAGCCCTGGACCAGCGGCAGGGCGGCGATGATTGCCGTGTCGGTGGTGCGCCCGGCGATGACGATATCGGCGCCGGTGGCAAGGGCGGCGGCGATCTGCTCGGCCCCGGCAAGGGCCACGATATTGGTGCAGCTGTGGATCAGCGCTTCGTCGATGTCCGGCGCGGGCGACAGGGGCGTGATACGGCCATCGCGCAGGGCTGCGTGACGGCTTCGGCGCTGCCCGCTTTTCAAGCACCGCGATCTTCAGGCGCTGGCCGGTGGCTTCGGCGATCTCGCGGGTGATGTCGACCAGCCAGTCAACCGCGCTGTCGGCGCCGCAGGTGCCTGCCGTGCCGAGCACCAGCGGCACGCCTGCGCGGGCGCGCGCCTCGATCAGGCCCTGCCATTCGACGCTTGGTCGAGGCGCGGGAGTATTTCGACACACCACGCCCCAGATAAGCTGGGCCCGCTATCGGTCGAGCCACCATCGATCGCGATGATGTCCGGCTTTGCGGCAATGCCACGGTCGAGCGCCGCCTTGTCATAGCCAAGCCCAAGGGCGCCGGACGGGATCAGGACCCTCAGTCACTGATGCGCCTGCGGCTTGGTCATGTAGCGGCGCAGGAACATCGGCGCGATGAAATCCCAGTACGGCTGCGAGATCAGCAGACCGATGGCGATGCCCGACGAGAACAGATAGGTCCAGTCGCCATCCGACAGCACCATCGCGTCGCGCAGCTGCTTTTCCATCTGGTTGCCCAGCAGGATGCCCAGGATCACCGGAACGGTCGGCATATCGAGCTTGCGCAGGACATAGCCCAGCGCGCCGAAGGCCACGACCAGCAGCAGATCGAAATAGCTGCCGGTCAGCGAATAGATGCCGACGAACGAGATCATCGTGACGCCCGGCATCAGGATGGCTGGCGGCACTTGCAGCACCTGCACGAAGATCTTGACCATCGGCACGTTCATCGCCAGCAGCACGAAGTTGGCGATCAGAAGCGAGGCGATCAGGCCCCAGACCACATCGGGCCGGTCGGTGAACAGCGTCGGTCCGGGCGTGATGTTCAGCGTCATCAGCACCGCCAGCAGAACGGCCGTGGTGCCCGAGCCCGGAACGCCCAGCGTCAGCATCGGCACCAGCGCGCCGCCCGCGGCCGCGTTGTTGCCGGCCTCGGGCGCCGCGACGCCCTTGGCGCACGCCGGTGCCGAAGCCGCCCTTTTCGCCTGCGATGGATTTTTCCATCATGTAGGTCATGAAACTGCCCAGCGAGGCCCCGGCCCCCGGCAGAACGCCCGCGATGAAGCCCAGAAGCGATGAGCGCAGCATCGTCCAGCGCGTCGACCAGATCTCGCGCCAGGGCATCGTGACCTTGCCCAGCTTCACGCCGAGCGCGCCGGATTTGCCGTGGCTTTCGATGAAGAAGAACACCTCGGACACCGCGAACAGGCCGACGATGGCGACCAGGAAATCGATGCCGTCCATCAGGTGCAGATTGCCGCCCGTCAGCCGCGGCATGCCCGAATTGGGGTCCAGCCCGATCATCGCGATCATCAGCCCGATGCAGGACGCGAGCGCCGCCTTGGCCTGGTTGTTCGACGAGATGCCGCCCAGCGTGCGAGAACGCCAGAAGATAAAGCGCGAAATATTCCGCCGGGCCGAACTGATAGGCGATCCGGCTGAGCAGCGGGGCCAGCAGCATCAGGCCGATGGTGGCCAGAAGCGCGCCCGACGAAAGAGGCGACGCCCGAGATCACCAGCGCATCGCCCGCCCGGCCCTGCTTGGCCATCGGATAGCCGTCGAGCGTGGTCATCAGCGCCGGTTCGTCGCCGGGAATGTTCAGCAGGATCGAACTGATCCGCCCGCCATACATCGCGCCGTAGTAGATCGACGGTCAGCAGCACCAGCGCCGCGGTCGCATCGAGCCCCAGCGTGAAGGTCAGCGGGATCATGATCGCGACGCCGTTCGACGGGCCAAGGCCCGGCAGCGCGCCGACGATCGTGCCGATGAAAGCAGCCGATCACCGCCAGCATCAGCGTGTAGGGCGACAGGGCGATGGAAAAGCCCAGCTGCAGGTTTGCAAGAATATCCATGATCTACGCCAACCAGCCCCTTGGGAAGCCCCGAAGGCCCAGCCCGAGGACCAATCGGAACAGGACGAACAGCCCGACCGACAGGCCAATGCCCGCCAGTGACGCAGGCATCGGGCGCGGCGAGATCTGATAGCTGAGGATGGCCGCCGCAATGGCCGTCGGCATCAGGAAGCCCAGCGGTTTCAGCGCATAGGCATAGCCGACCAGCAGCGACCACCGAGATGCACAGAGCGACAGCAGCGTGCAGGCTTCGGGCCAGTCGGGTTCTTCGTCGGGGCGCAGGATCATGATCGCCGCCGCAGAGCGCCGCGATCGAGGCGCACGATGATCGGGAACGGTCTTGGACCCGACCGGGTCCGACAGGAAGCTGGTCTGTATCTGCAGGGCGCTCGCGATATACGCGAGCGCCACAAGGATCACGACCAGACCGAAGATGCGGTCTGAATGTCGTGACATCTTACTGGATCACGCCGATCTTGCGCGACAGATCCTCGGTCTGGGCGATCACGCCGTCGATCCAGCTCTGGAAATCGCCGCCGACCTTGGTGAACGGGCGCAAGACCGTTATCGGCCATCGCCTGCTGCCACTCGGCGCTGTCGGCGACCGCCTGCAGACTTGTCGGCCCATGTCGTGGAAGTCCGTCGTCCGAGATGCCGCCCGGCACGTAAAGACCGCGCCAGTTCACCGCGACGACGTCAAAGCCCTGCTCGCGCGCGGTCGGGATATCCTCGAAGCCCGGCACACGCTCTTCGGTCAGGACCGCAAGAACGCGCACTTCGCCGGACTTCATGAAGCCCACGATTTCGGACATGTCGCCGGTCATCGCCTGGGTGAAGCCGCCGACGGTCTGGGTGATCGCATCGGCGCCGCCATCGACACCGATGTACTTGATCTTGGTGATGTCGTCGAAGCCGGCAGCCAGCAGGACCTGAAGCGGTTTCATGTGGTCGAAACCCGCCAACGGCCGAGCCGCCGGCGAAGGCGACCGAGCCCGGATCGGCCTTGATCGCGTCGACCAGGTCGCCAAGCGTTCTGGAACGGGCTGTCGGCCGCGACGACGATCACGCCCGGATCGGCGCCGATGGCGCCCACGAAGCGCACCTGATCGGCGGTGGCACCGCCATAGGCGTTCTGCGCAAGCCGCGTCGTCGTGGCGGAGGACGCGGCCACGATCAGGTCGGGATCGTCGTTGCGCTCATTCACGACGGTCGTGAACGCCAGACCGCCGCCGGCGCCGGCCATGTTGGTGACCTGCACGGGCTGATCGACCTGGCCGATGTCATACAGGATCTTGCCGATCTGACGGCAGGTGAAATCCCAGCCGCCGCCGGGGTTGGCCGGCGCGATGCATTCGGCGGCCATGGCCGAGGTGGCCGCAAGGCCGATTACGGCGCTGGTTGCCAGCGCCTTCAAGAAGCGTGTTTTCATAGTATCCTCCCAATTTCATCCGCAGGGTTGGCCCTGCTTTGTGTCCCTTTGGACTTAGGCGAAGAAATACCAACTGAGCGCATCCGTCAAACAGGGATTGGCGTACTGCGGGAAATTTGTGCCGTGTTTGTACAGCGTTTCCGAATTGCCCGGCGAAATCAAACATGAAACAGCTTGTGCCATGGGCGACGTGGATCTGGTGATTTTCGATTGTGACGGCGTGCTGATCGACAGCGAGCTGATCAGTGCGCGGATGCTGATCGCGACGTTGGAAGATTTCGGCGTGCGGGTCGACATGGCCTATGTTGCCCGGCATTTCCTTGGCCGCAGCTATCCGACCGTGCTGAGACAGATCCGCACCGAGTTCGATGTGGTCCTGCCGCCGGACTTCGAGGATGAATACCGCGAGCGGCTGCTGGCGGCGTTCGAGCGGGATTTGCGCGTCATGCCGGGCATCTGCGACGTGCTGCACCGGCTGGCGGTTACGGCCTGCGTGGCCACCAGCAGCAGCCCGAAACGGGTGGCGCGGTCGCTGGAACTGGTGGGTTTGCTGGATCGGTTCGGGGCGCATGTGTTCACGGCGTCCGAGGTTGCGCATGGCAAGCCCGCGCCCGATCTGTTCTTGCATGCCGCGGCGCGAATGGGTGCCGCACCGGGCCGCTGTCTGGTGATCGAAGACAGCCTGAACGGCATTCGCGCGGCGCAGGCGGCGGGCATGGATGTGTGGTGGTTCACCGGTGGCAGCCACATCGCGGCAGCGGGCGGAAATGGGCCGGCCGCGTCGCTTGCAGGGTTTTCATTTGCGGACTTCGGGGAATTCTTTGAGCATGCGCCGGCACTTGAAAATCCGGGATGACTTTTGGCCGCGCTGCCCGAAAATACACCGAACACCGATGATGAAGCTGCTCGCGCGGGCTGACTATACTACAACGGCAGGCTGACGCAGGACCAGATCGCGGCAGAGCTGGGCGTGTCACGCCAGCGCGCGCAACGGCTGGTGGCCCGGGCGGTGTCGGACGGGCTGATCCGGGTGCGCATCGAGCATCCGATCAAGGACTGCATGGAACTGGAACAGGAGCTGCGCAGGGCCTTCGGGCTGACGCTTTGCCGGGTGGCACCAAGCCTGTCGGAGGGTATCGATCCGGTGCGCGCCATAGCGCCGGTGGCCGCGGCCGAGGTCGAGAATATCTTTGCCAACAAGAGCCCCAAGGTTGTCGCCCTTGGGACCGGGCGCACGCTGTGCACGGTGGTGAATGACTTGCGCCCGATGGATTGAGCGCATCACAAGGTGGTGTCGCTGCTGGGCAATGTGGCGCCCGACGGGTCGGCCTCTTTCTTCGAGGTGATCATGCGGATCGCCGACAAGACCCGCGCGCCACACTATCCGATGGCGATGCCGGTGATCGCCAAGGACGCGGCGGACCGGGCGCATTATCACGCCCTGCCGCATGTCAAAAACACCCGCGAGCTTGCGCAGTCGCGCCGATTTCACCATCGTCGGCATCGGGCAGATGAGCGATGACGCGCCGCTGCTGGTCGACGGCTTCGCCTCGGCTGACGAATTGCACGACATGACGGTGGCGGGTGCTGTGGGCGAGATGGTCGGATGGGCGTTCGATGGCCAGGGGCGCTATCTGCAAACCGGCATCAACACGGTCGTCAACGGGGTTCAGGTTCCGCAAAATGACAACCCGGTGATCTGCATCGCCGCCTGGGCCAGCAAGTACCTGCCGCTGTTGGGCGCGCTTCGGGGCAAGCTGATCACCGGCCTGATCACCGACGAAACCACGGCAAAGTTCCTTTTGGGACAACCGCTTTAGCCGCATTTCACCCGATTTCCGAGAACCCAATGACTCGAATCAGGACATTGCCTGATCATTTGCCCACAACTTGAACATTTACTCATTTTGGTGCGTGGGGCGAACTATCATGACTTTGCGTGTTCGCGCGCTGCTTGGGGCGTGCGTTATCGACCGCAGCTGTCGCTGAAACTATCACCATCACCATCGCAACCGTGAACAACGGTGACATGATTCGGATGCAGAAGCTGACGGACGATTTCACCTCGAAAAGCCCCGACATGACGCCGGAAAGCATCAACTCTGCCGACTGGGTTCGATGCCGCCCACCCCGACATCGTTCATGACGCCACGACGCCTACAAAACCACCCACGGTCTTTGGGGCGGTTGTCGCGGGGCTGGCGGGGCGACGCGACGCCAAGGCGCCGGTAACGGTGATGTCGCACGACAACCTGCCGGGCAACCGCGGCAAGCTGCGCGAATCGGCAGGGCGGGCGAACGGCCGGCGCCGTGGTCTTTTTGCGAAAATCGGGCACAAGCCGTGCGTGCGCTGCGCGAAACGGTCGGTGCATCCCGCAAAAAGGTCAAAAAAGTATCAGCGCTCCGCCCGAAGCGTAGTAGTCTGTCCAAGTGCCGTCGCCTACTCTGTATCGATCCGGACCACCAGAATTCGGGGCCCGGTCGCCTGACCGGCGCAGGGAGGGAACTGCGATGAAACCAGACTTGGAAGTCGTGCAGATTGGCCGGAGTGAGTTCTTCAAGGCATGGGAGCACGGCTACCCGTATCACACGGTGCGCTGGCATTTTCACCCGGAATACGAGATCCATCACGTCGTCGAGACGTCCGGCCGTTTCTTCGTCGGCGATTTCATCGGCGCGTTCGAGCGGGGCAATCTGGTTCTGACCGGGCCCAACCTGCCGCACAACTGGGTCAGCGATGTGCCTGAGGGCGAGCGGGTTCCCCTGCGCAGCCGCGTGGTGCAGTTTTCCGAAGGTTTCATCGCCGAGGCGATGGGGCTGTTCCCCGAGCTGGGCGCTTGTGTCGACCTCTTGGAGGTCAGCCGCAGTGGCGCGCTTTTCACGCCGGACACCGCCGAAATCGTCGCGCCGATGCTGGCCGAACTGGTCACGGCGCAGGGCGTGCGCCGGATCGAGATATTCATGTCCATTCTGGGCACGCTGAGCCGCGCATCTGACGTTCGCGCGCTGACAAGTGCCAGCTATCTGCCCGACCCGTCCGGCTTTATGTCGACGGGCATCAATGAAGCGCTGGCCTATATCAACGCCAATCTGACAGAGCCATTCAGCGAAACCGACCTTGCCAATATCGCCCAGCTGAGCCCCAGCGCCTTTTCACGCAGTTTTCGCCGCCATACCGGGCTGGCGCTGGTTCAGTACGTGAACCGTCTGCGTATCAATCTGGCCTGTCAGCTGCTGATGGGGCCGGTTCCCATGAAAATCACCGACGTGTGCTTTTCATCCGGGTTCAACAACATCTCCAATTTCAACCGCCAATTCCAGGCGCAGAAGGGCATGACGCCTTCGCGGTTCCGGGAATTGCTGGCGGAAAACAATGGCGCGGTGGAGGCCGCCTGAACAGGGAGGACTGGGAGGATCTGAACTTTGGCGGCACGGCGATGCGGGCAGATGGCAAATCTGCGGCGAATGCCTGCTGGTCTTAATACCCAAGGCAGCGACGGCAGAAAACGGCAACGGTGAGGGCGACAGCGCTTTACTGAACGGTTTCGCTTTGCCTGTCGAGTTGTCTGGCACCTGCCAATGCGCGGCGACCCGCGTGCCTTGGCGCTTACAAAATATCCGTGGTCTGCAAATGGAGGACGACCAATGAAACTTTGTGTATCGAAACTGACAGGCACCGCAGCACTTGTGGCAACCCTGATGGGCGGCACGGCCGTGTTCGCTCAGCAATCGGGGACCGTTGCGTTCCTGATGCCCGATCAGGCCTCGACCCGTTATGAAGAGCATGACTTTCCCGGCTTTCAGGCCGAAATGACCAAGCTCTGCCCCGATTGCACCGTGATCTATCAGAACGCCAATGCCGATGTGGCGCTGCAGCAGCAGCAGTTCAACTCTGTCATCACGCAAGGCGCCAAGGTCATCGTGCTTGATCCGGTCGATTCCAGCCGCCGCCGCGTCGCTGGTCAGTCTGGCGCAAAGCCAGGATGTCAAGGTGATCGCCTATGACCGGCCGATCCCTGACAAAACCGGCCGATTACTACGTGTCGTTCGACAACGAAGGCATCGGCAAGGCGATCGCGGAGTCGCTGGTGAACCATCTCAAGGCGATGGGCGTTCCGACCGACAAGGGCGGCGTGTTGCAGATCAACGGCTCGCCCACCGATGCGGCCGCCGGTCTGATCAAGGACGGCATCCATGCCGGTATCGCGGCAGGCGGCTACGCCACGCTGGCCGAGTTCGACACGCCGGACTGGGCGCCGCCCAAGGCACAGGAATGGGCCAGCGGCCAGATCACCCGCTTCGGCGCCGATATCGTCGGCGTCGTTGCGGCCAATGACGGCACCGGCGGCGGCGCGATTGCGGCGTTCAAGGCGGCTGGCGTCGATCCGGTTCCGCCGGTCACCGGCAATGACGCGACCATCGCGGCGTTGCAGCTGATCATCGCGGGCGACCAGTACAACACCATCTCGAAGCCGTCCGAGATCGTGGCGGCGGCGGCGGCAAACGTCGCCTACAAGATGCTTCAGGGAGAGACCCCGGCTGCGGAAATGACGCTGTATGACACCCCGTCGCAACTGTTCGTGCCGGCGGTCGTGACCAAAGAGAACCTCAAGGCCGAGATCATCGACAAGGGCATCAACACGGCCGCAGAGCTGTGCACGGGCCGCTATGCGGAAGGCTGTGCGGCGCTCGGCATCCAGTAACGGCGTGGTATGATATTTTGGCTGGCCGTCTTTCTGCGGCCAGCCGATACCGCTGTTGCGCCATGCGCAAGCGTCGAAAGGCCCAGGCATCGAAAGGCCCAAGCATCGAAAGGACAGTCTGTCATGACGGAGACTTCTGAAACAAAGGCCCCCAAGGGCGAGTTGCTGCTGAGCCTAAAGGGCATCTCGAAGAATTTCGGGGCGGTTTCGGCGCTGACCGATATCGAACTCGAGGTTCATGCGGGCGAAGTGGTGGCACTGGTCGGTGACAACGGTGCGGGCAAATCGACGCTGGTCAAGATACTGGCCGGGGTGCATCAGCCGACCTCTGGCACGATCTATTTCCACGGCGAACCGGTAACGATGTCGACCCCAAGTGCCGCGCTGGAGCTCGGCATCGCGACGGTGTTTCAGGATCTTGCACTGTGCGAGAACCTTGACGTTGTGGCGAACATCTTTCTCGGTCAGGAACTGAGCCCCTACCGGCTGGACGAGGTTGCGATGGAGGTGCGCGCCTGGACCCTGCTCAACGAGTTGGCCGCGCGCATTCCCAGCGTCCGCGACGTTGTTGCGTCGCTGTCGGGCGGGCAGCGCCAGACCGTCGCGATTGCCCGCTCGCTGCTGCTGGATCCCACGATCATCATGCTGGACGAACCGACCGCAGCACTGGGCGTGGCGCAGACCGCCGAGGTGCTGAACCTTATGGAACGGGTGCGCGACAAGGGGCTCGGCGTGATCATGATCAGCCACAACATGGAGGATGTCCGCGCCGTGGCGGACCGCATCGTGGTGCTGCGGCTGGGGCGCAACAACGGCGTGTTCACGCCGGACGCGTCGAACGAGGAACTGGTCGGCGCCATTACCGGAGCCACCGACAACGCGGTGTCGCGCCGCGCCGGACGGCTTCAGGCCGAACGAGAGACTTCACCGGAGGCGCAATAATGACCGAAAACCAAAACAGGGCCGCAGGCACACCGACCCAGCTTGACCGCAGCGATGTTCGTGTGACCCACGCGACCGGGATCGGCGGTGCGATCCGGATTTTCATCGACCGCGTCAAATCCGGCGACCTCGGCTCTGTTGCCGGTCATCGTTGGTCTGGCGATCATCTGGACGGTGTTCACCGCGATCAACCCGATCTTCTTGTCCAGCAACAACCTGGTCAATCTGTTGTTCGACTGTTCGCACGGTGGGCGTCATCGCGCTGGGCATCGTGTGCGTGCTGATGCTGGGCGAGATCGACCTGAGCGTCGGATCCATGAGCGGCGTCGGCTCGGCGTTGATCGGGGTGCTGTGGGTCAATCAGGGGGTGCCGCTGATCGTGGCCATCGCGGGCGCATTGGCGCTTGGGGCCGTGATCGGGGCGATCTACGCCACGCTGCGCACCCGGCTGGGCATGCCCAGCTTCGTCTCTACTCTGGCGGGGCTGCTGGCGTTGCTGGGGCTGCAACTTTACATGCTGGGATCGACGGGATCGATCAACCTGCCCTACGGGTCGGGCTTTGTGAACTTCGGCCAGTTGCTGATCATGCCCGCGTGGCTGTCCTATACGCTGGCGTTTATCCCCGGCATCGTCGTCTTGTTCATCGGGATGCGCACGATGGAACAGCGCCGCCGCGCCAATCTGTCGGCCGGATCGCTTGGCGGGCTTATCGCGAAATCGCTTGTCACTGCGGCCGGGCTGATCGCGATCGTCTTTTACCTCAATCAAGGGCGCGGCGTGCCGTGGATGTTCGGCCTCTTCGTCGGGCTGGTCGTGATCATGAACTACGCGTTCACGCGCACGAAATGGGGCCGGTCGATGATCGCTGTCGGTGGCAATGCCGAGGCCGCGCGCCGCGCCGGTATCAACGTCAAACGCATCTACATCAGCGCCTTCATGCTGTGTTCGATGTTTGCGGCCCTTGGCGGCGTCCTGTCGTCGGCGCGGCTGGCCTCGGCCAGCCAGCAGGCGGGCACCGGCGACGTGAACCTCAACGCCATCGCGGCGGCGGTGATCGGCGGCACCAGCCTGTTCGGCGGTCGCGGCAGCGCGTGGTCCGCGCTGCTGGGGATCATCGTGATCCAGTCCATCGCCAACGGCCTGACGCTGCTGAACCTGTCGTCGTCGCTGCGCTACATGATCACCGGCGGCGTTCTGGCCATCGCGGTCATCGTCGACTCGCTTGCCCGGCAAAGCCGCGTCTCGCATGGCCGTGCCTGAGACAGTTCAGAGGGAACCTGACATGACGAACGAGTTGAACGGAAAAGTCGCGGCGATTACCGGCGCGGCCTCGGGCATCGGGCTGGAATGCGCCAGGGCAATGCTGGACGCGGGTGCTACGGTCGTGCTGATCGACCGTGCCGGGGACAAGCTGACGCAGCTCTGTGCCGAACTGGGACCGACGCGCGATCCCGCTGGTGATCGACCTGCTCGACGCCCCGCAAGCGTCGCGGCGATGATGCCGCAGATCCTGCAGAAGGCCGGCGGGCTCGACATCTTTCACGCCAATGCCGGCGCCTATGTCGGCGGCGACGTGGTCGACGGCGACCCGGACGCCTGGGACCGGGTGCTGAACCTCAACATCAATGCCGCCTTCCGCTCGGTCCACGCGGTTCTGCCGCATATGGTCGAACGCAGACCGGCGACATCATCTTCACCAGCTCGGTCGCCGGGATGGTCCCGGTGGTCTGGGAGCCGATCTACACGGCGTCGAAATTCGCCGTGCAGGCCTTCGTCCACACGTCCGGCGGCAGGTCGCCAAACACGGCATCCGCGTCGGCGCCGTTGCTGCCCGGCCCGGTGGTCACCGCGCTGCTCGACGACTGGCCGAAGGCCAAGATGGAGGAGGCGCTGGCCAACGGCAGCCTGATGCAACCCAAGGAGGTCGCCGATGCGGTGCTGTTCATGCTGACCCGGCCCCGGGGCGTGACGATCCGCGACCTCGTCATTCTGCCGCAAAGCGTCGACCTTGTGAGGCATGGCGCAGTCGCTGCATCATCGGCATCGATGTCGGCACCGGCAGCGCGCGGGCGGGCGTCTTCGACGAAACCGGGCACATGCTGGCGTCGGCGAAAGCCGACATCACGCTTTACCGCGAAGCCAATGGCATCGTCGAACAATCCAGCGACCGAGATCTGGCAGGCGGTCGTGCAAATCGGTGCGGGCGGCGGTTCGGAAATCCGGCATCGACGCGGGCAGATCGCCGGTATCGGATTCGACGCGACCTGTTCGCTGGTCGTGCTGGGCGATGGCGGAACGCCGCTGCCGGTCGGCCCATCGAACGATCCCGAGCGCAACATCATCGTCTGGATGGACCACCGCGCGGTCGATCAGGCCGAACGGATCAACGCCACCGGCCACGAGGTGCTGGACTATGTCGGCGGCGTGATCTCGCCCGAGATGGAGACGCCGAAGCTGCTGTGGCTGCAGCGAGAACCGGCCCGAGGTGTTCGACGCAGGCTGGCAATTTCTTCGATCTCACCGATTTCCTGACCTGGCGCGCGACCGGCAGTCTGGCGCGGTCGATCTGCACGGTCACCTGCAAATGGACCTATCTGGGGCACGAGCAGCGTTGGGATGAAAGCTATTTCCGCGCGATCGGGCTCGGCGATCTGGCCGACGAAGGCTTTGCGCGGATCGGCACCGAGGTCGTCGAGCCCGGCACGCCGCTGGGTCAGGGGCTAAGCGCCGAGGCCGCGGCCGAACTTGGGCTCAGGCCCGGCACCCCGGTGGCCGCCGGGCTGATCGACGCCCATGCCGGCGGCATCGGCACGGTCGGTGCGATGGGCGCCGCAGCAGATCCGAGCGAATGCATGGCCTATGTGTTCGGCACGTCGTCCTGCACGATGACCACGACGCGCGACCCGGTTTTCGTGCCCGGCGTCTGGGGGCCATATTACTCGGCCATGGTGCCCGGAGCATGGCTGAACGAGGGCGGCCAATCGGCCGCCGGGGCCGCAATCGATCATCTGCTCGAGCATCCATCCGGCGGCCGTCGAGCGCGAAACATGCAGGCGTCGCGCGAGGGCAAGTCCCTGCCGGACTGGCTGGCGGATATCGCGGCAGCGGAAATCGGCGACGCCCTCGGATGTCGTGCATCTGGCCGAGCGGGCTGCACGTGGTGCCGGAGTTCCTCGGCAACCGCGCGCCCTTTGCCGATCCGACATGCACGCGCCGTCATCGCCGGGCTCGGCATGGAGGACGACGACGACAGCCTTGTCGCTCTCTACGTCGCGGGGCTTTGCGGCCTCGGCTATGGCCTGCGCCAGATCATCGAGGCGCAGGCCCAGAGCGGCGCCTGATCAAACGGATCGTGATCAGCGGCGGGGCCGGGCAGCAGGATCTGGTGCGCCAGATTCTGGCCGATGCGACCGGCGTGCCGGTGGTTGCCACCGCCTCCGAGGAACCCGTGCTGCTGGGCTCCGCGATCCTTGGCGCGGTCGCGGCCGGCGTCTTTGCCGACATGACCGGCGCGATGGCCGCGATGTCGTCGCCCAAAACCACGTTCGATCCCGCGGATGCGCGCATCAAGGCGATCCACGACGCACGCTACGATGCATTCAAGCGGCTTCAGAGCGTTGCGCGAGACATTCGCGGACCGAACGAAACCCACGGGTAAGACGACCCGACGCCTTCGATACTGCCGGGCGGCAAGGCGCGGAGTATCCGTCAGGTCGCGGAACTCGTTCGATCCCCGGCCCGCGCCTGACCCCTTGCAAATTCCGGCATCCAATCGCCATGCGCGGCCAACAGATCATCGGTCAGCGCCCAGATCTGATCCAGATCCAGCTCCGCCGCGGTATGCGGGTCCAGCATCGCGGCGTGGTAAATGTGGTCGCGGTTTTCCTCAATCAGCGCCGCAACTGTCAGCTCTTGCACATTCACGTTGGTCCGCATCAGAGCGATCAGTTGCGGCGGGATGTCGCGCACGACTGTGGGTTGCAGCCCGTTGTCATCGACCAACACCGGCACCTCGACGGCCGCGTTTTCGGGAAGCTGCGGAATATAGCCGCGGTTCGCAATGTTGCCGTAGATCACCGACGGTGCGCCGGTCACGACCGAGTTGATGATGTCGGACGCGTATTCAAGGCTTGGCTTGACCTCGATCGCGTCGACCTCGCGGTAGGCCTGCGCTTGCTGTTCCCACGCTGCGATCTGCTCGAAACAGCGCTTGGGATATTCGTCCAGCGGGATGCCGAAACGCTCGATCAGGTCGGGGCGGTCGCGCTTGATGAAATAGGGCGTGTATTCGGCGAAATGTTCGCTCGAACTCGGTCACGAAATAGCCCAGCCGCATCAGCATCTCATAGCGCACCTTGTTGGGGCAGCGCGGATTCCACGACGACGGCTTGGGCAGACGGCCGTCCAGGTAGCCCTGCCTGAGGGCCGGATAGAGATCGCGGTAGCTGCCGTCAGCCTGCCGGTGCTCGAAATTCAGATAGAACGCCATGTGGTTGATGCCGGCCGAGCGATAGCGGATTTCGCCAATCGGGATATCCAGATCGCGGGCCAGTTCCTCGGCCGTGCCCTGCACCGAATGACACAAACCCACTTGCCGGATATTCGGGAACTTCGCGCCGATGGCCCATGTGTTGATCGCCATCGGGTTGACGTATTGCAGCATGATGGCCTGCGGGCAAACCTCGGTCATGTCCTCGCACAGCTTCCACAGATGCGGAACGGTGCGCAGGCCCCGCATGATGCCGCCGATCCCAAGCGTATCGGCGATGGTCTGGCGCAAGCCGAACTTCTTGGGCACGTCGAAATCCGTCACGGTGCAGGGTTCAAAGCCGCCGATCTGAAAACAGACGACAACGAAATCGGCCCCATCCAGCGCCGCGCCGCTGATCGGAATACGTTTTCACGCGCGCCGGAGCGCCTAGCGTGCGGATCAGTTTGGCAACGACGACCTCGCTTTCCTCGAGCCGTTTGGGGTTGATATCCATCAGCCGGATCGTGGCCCCCGCCAGCGCCTTGCGTTGCAGGATGTCGCCCGCGATGTTCTTGGTGAAGATGGTGCTGCCGGCACCGATGAAGGTAATGATTGTCATTTTGCATTCCCGAATGCTGCGCGGAACAGCGCGACATTGCACATCAGTCTCGATCTACAGCAAGACCAGAATCCAACATTCCAGTATCGGTTTTTCGCGCATCAGACGCCCGCGTCTAGCCCGGCCAAGACCCGCGTCAAGGTTGAATTTTTGTTGACCCGGCCCGCTTTAAGAGTGTCACTTTGTCGCAGGATGCCGCGCCCGATCCAACGAAAAGGCCGGATTCCGTCAGAAACGACCAACGAAAAAAGCAACAGTGAGGGACAAAATGCCAGCAAAACTTGTGCTTGGACTGGATGGAAGCGGATCAGGCAGTCGTGTCATCGATTACGCCAAGAAGCTTGCCAAACTGATCGGGGATTGCGAACTGATCGTGGTCTACGTGATCGAATGGTCGCCTTATTCGTTCCAGACCCCCGAAGAAAACGCACAACGACACAAACGCCGCGAGGAGGAGATTCACGCAGCTCAGGACCGCGTGGTCAACCCCGCCGTCGATCAACTCAAGAAAGATGGCTTCAAGGCGCGCGGCATCGTCAAGCACGGCGATGTTGCCGATCTTCTTGACCAGATCGCGGTGGACGAGAGCGCCGACCAGATCATCGTGGCGCGCACCTCTGACGGTGGCTTCGTGCAGCGTATCTTCGGATCTTCGACGGGCAATCTGGTGATGCATGCCCGCGTCCCCGTAACGGTCATCGGCTAGGAAATCAGATATGAAACTTGCACTTTCAACACTTGCTGCGGGGCTGACGCTAGGCGCCACCTCTGCAATCGCTCAGGAAACCAAGAGCATCGACCAGACGGTCAATGAGATTTTCGCGAATGTGACGGGACCGTTCGTCAACCTGATCTTCGCGCCGCTGCCATTCAATGTCGCCGGGGTCAGTTTTCCCTGGATCGTGATGTGGCTGGTGGTTGGTGCGAGCCTGTTCACGGTTTACTTCGGCTTCGTCCAGTTCCGGGCGTTCAAGCACTCGATTCAATTGGTGAGGGGTGATTATTCCGATCCTGATGACGCGGGCGAGGTCAGCCATTTCCAGGCGCTGGCAACGGCGCTTTCGGGCACGGTCGGCCTTGGCAACATCGCGGGCGTCGCGGTGGCGGTGGGTATCGGTGGACCCGGAGCGACCTTCTGGATGATCCTTGCGGGCCTCTTGGGCATGGCATCGAAATTCACCGAATGCACGTTGGGCGTCAAGTACCGCAACGAATATCCGGACGGCACCGTTTCGGGCGGACCGATGTACTATATCTCGAAGGGCTTTGCCGAGCGCGGCGTTCCCGGCGGCAAGTTCCTGGCGGTGTTGTTTTCGATCTTCTGCATCCTCGGCGCGCTTGGCGGCGGCAACATGTTCCAGGCCAATCAGGCGCATGCCCAGATATCCGGCATTGTCGGCGATTATCCGGGCTGGATTACCGGGCTGCTGTTCGCGGCGGTCGTGTTCGCCGTGATCGTCGGCGGCATCAAGTCGATCGCGCGCGTCACCGAGAAGGTGGTGCCGTTCATGGGCATTCTCTACGTTGCGGCGTCGCTGATCATCATCGCGGTCAATTATCATCAGATCGGCTGGGCGTTCGGGCAGATCTTTGCCGGCGCCTTCACCGGTCTGGGGGTAGCGGGTGGCATGGTGGGCGCGTTGATCCAGGGCTTCAAGCGGGCGGCGTTCTCGAACGAGGCCGGTGTTGGGTCCGCGGCCATCGCCCACTCGGCGGTGCGCACGAAAGAGCCGATCACCGAAGGCTTCGTCTCACTTCTGGAGCCGTTCATCGACACCGTCGTGATCTGCACGATGACAGCGATTGTCATCACGATCTCCGGGCAACTGATCGTAGACCCGGCAACTGGCAACTACCTGACCGAGGGCGGCACGATCCAGACCATCGGCGGGGTATCGGGCGTCGGGCTGACCTCGGCGGCGTTCGCCACGGCGTTCAGCTGGTTCCCCTATGTTCTGGCGATTGCGGTGATCCTGTTCGCATTCTCGACGATGATATCGTGGTCATACTACGGGCTGAAGGCCTGGACCTACCTGTTCGGTGAAGGCAAGACGACGGAACTGGTGTTCAAGATCATGTTCTGCATTTTCGTCGTGATCGGTGCCGCGGCCAACCTTGGTCCGGTCATCGACTTCTCTGATGCGGCGATCTTTGCGATGGCGGTGGTGAACATCTCGGCGCTCTATGTGCTGATGCCGATCGTCAAGAAAGAACTGACTTCGTATCAGTCGCGCCTGAAGTCGGGCGAGATCCGCAAGTTCGTCCACGCCTGACGGACGACACCAAAGACGAAAGGCCGGTCCGGGCAGTCCCCAGGCCGGCCTTTTATCTGCCGGGCGTCAGAGCGAGCGCGGGCGTCATTGCCGCACCGCTATGCCGTCAGTTTGCCGTCCGGAGGGCCGTTTTGCGGTCCGGACTGCGGCCCGGACGAGGCCCAGCCCTCCATGTCGGTCACCAGCGTCACGCAGGCCCGGCCTTTGTGCTTGGAGGCATAGAGTGCCGCATCCGCATCGGCCAGCATCTGCTCTGCCACGGGGCTTGTGTAAAACGAGCTGATCGTGATGCCGACACTGCCCGATATCCGGCAGGTCCGGCCTTCGAAGGGCACAGGCTCTTCGAGCCGCTCGATGATGCGCGTGGCAATGCCGGTCAGGCGCTCGGGATCGATCTGACGGTCAAAGATCAGCACGAACTCATCGCCGCCAACGCGCGCAACGGTATCGGCATCGCGGGTTTCTTCGACCAGAATTTTGCGCCACGACCTGCAACACATGGTCGCCCGCGGCATGGCCGTAGCTGTCATTCACATCCTTGAAGTAGTCCAGATCCAGATGCATCAGCGCAAATCGCGCGCCCGATCCGATCAGCCGCGCCAGCACGTGATCCATGGCGCGGCGGTTCTTCAGGCCCGTCAGCGTATCGGTAAAGGCCTGCTCTTCCGCGGCGATCCGCGCGCCCTGCAAGCGCACATTCAGATTGCGCGACTCGTTCATCACGGCGGATTTCGCCTCGATCAGATACAGCATCTCGACCGTCAGGTCGGTCGGCGCGAAATCGGCGATGGTCAGTTGGTGGTCGCGCACGGCATCGGCCACCGCGATCCCGAACGACAGGTTCACCAGCAGCCCGCCGCCCGCCGCCAGCGGCACCGCGATCCCCTTGAATGTGGTCTGCGGCGCGGTGCGAAAGCGCAGGTGCAGCGGCGCATCTACCGCAGCGCGCAGATCGGCCATCGAGTGGATGTTGCGCGGCCGGCGCAGTTCCATCACCTCAAGAAACCGAACACCGGCCAGATCGGCACCGGGGCGAAGCTTGGCCAGCGTCGGGGCGGCGCGCACGATATGCCCGGTCTGCGACAGGGTCAGATGCATCGGCAGCAATCGGTCCAGATCGGCCGCCGGAAGCGATGTTATGTCAGGCTGTTTTGTCATGTCAGGCCGCCGAGGTGCCCAGGGCAAACGATCGCCCTTGCGAAAATCCGATGTCCAGAACCTCTATCACGATCACCTCGACACCGGTATTTCCACCCCGATGATCCAGCAGCACCAAGGCGCCGTAATCATCGGCCATCGCGCGCAGGATGCCGACAAGGACATGTCCGAAACCGGGCCGGTCAAAGCTGCAATCCAGGGTGAAACTCGTCGCGGCATGATCGCGTATCTCCAGCGTCGGCAGCACCAGTTCGGGGACCGCCAGCCGAATCCGGTCATGCAAATCGTCCAGCGAATGCAGGAAATCGACGAAGGTCTCGCCGCCAAAGCGCAGCAGCCGGCGCGCGCCGCCGAAGCCGGAATTCGAGATCAGGTAGGTGCCGATATCCTCCATCAGCACCTCGACCGGCTTGTCCAGCCGCACCGAGGTTGCGTGCAGAACGCGGCCGGTCAGATCGTCTTCGTAGATCAGCAGAGCCTCGAAATTGTCGAAATCAAGCGCTGCGCGTTCCACGACCTCTGCCCAGATCGCAGGCCCATAAGTATCTTGCACAAAGCATTGGATCGAACGGTTGATCAGTCCGTGCATCGCAGCCTTCCCTTCATCGCAAAGGTCAGGCTAGCGCGGCACTGTTAACAATCGGCAAATGTCAGGGCAACATGATGAAACTGGGTCTCTCCGAAGCGGATCGCGTTCACGCTGGAGGGTGCCAGACTCGAACTCGCCGGCGAGGATCAGATCAAGGACGTCATCCGAACTGATCGAGACCTCCGGCCCTGTCAGCCGCACCGGCATGCCGTGATTGCGCCACTGGCCGGGCGCCGCCCGGCTCCACATTTCCAGACGCACCCAGCCGCCAGTTTGCTTGGTGGCCAACAAAACCTCAGTCGCCTTCGCGCGCCGGCAGGAAATCCGCCAGCAGCAGCGCGCAGCCGGGATTGCCCGCCGCCGTCCTGCGCCCGCAGGACTCGATCCACAGGCCCGGCGATCCGGCGTCGCCGAACACCTCTGCCGGAACCACGGCCCCTGCGGGGCGCACCGGCACCAGCGCCAGAAACTCGCGCATCCGGTCGGATCGCGGCCCGCTGAGCAACTGTTCATAGCTATAAAAGTCAGTGGCCTTTTCCAGCGCTGCAAGCTGCTCGGCGACCACGGCCTGCCCCGCGCCCTCGACCTTGGCGAAGAGCGGCGCCGTGATGCTGCCCGCAATCCCCCAGGTCTTGCCGATGGTCCAAAGGTCAAGATCCTCGCGCTTGGTCTGGCCTGCCTGATACCGGGCCAGCTGATCGTTCGCCGAGATCCGTTGCGGGTTCATCACCGGCGTCAGCCAAAGCGCTGCCACCGCCACGACGACCAGCGCCATCCAGGTGTTGAAACGGCGGATGTCCGACATCCAGCCGCGTCGCCGCGCGACCGCAATGACATAGAGCAGCGCATACCCCAGCACGAGCGCGGCGATCGTTGCTGCCGCCAGCCGGTCCGGCGACCAGCCGTGCTGGTTGACCCGTTCGCGGATCGCATAGAGCGCCAGCCCCGCCAGAACCGGCAGGGTCAGCGCCAGTGCCTGACTTGCCAGCCGCATGAACGGCATCGTAACGGCCTCGTCATCGGACTGATCGATCGCGGTGCTGACCAGAGTGATCCCGCCAACCGCCATCGCCAGCAGAATTCCCGCCGCCGACAGCCCCCCGAACAGGCCGGAAAGCCCGCGCACCGGCACCATCACCACAAAGATCGCGACCACCAGCAGATACCAAAGGCAGCAGCAGGCGTAGCAGCCGCAGGATCAGATAGGGTGACACATACTCCGACAGCTCGTTCACGACCGCGAGTGCCAGCCCAAGCACCAGACCCGACAGCACATAGGGCACCGGCGCGATATCCAGCAGGTCGTCAAGGATCTCGAGCCCGATGATGCCGAAAAGCTCATTCGAGAGCAGCAGCACTGCCCAGAAAAGCCCCATGAACAGCCATGCCGCGACATAGCGCACGACGATGTTCCAGGACTGGTTGAAGAGTTCCGGATAGTCGCGCCAGTTCCCGACCGGCCCAAGTGCTGCGATCAGGAATGGCACGGGCAGAGCGACGCCAGAACCACGAAAGCGACCAGCGGATGACCGGATTCAAGAAAATCCTCGACGTTTTCGAACCGGAAACTGGCCCACAGGAACAGCAGCGACGGCAGCACCGACACCGCCAGCCCGACCAGAACCGCACGCCCCGCCGACAGCGGGCCCGAGGCCGCCAGCAAGGCGGCAAAGAACGCGCCGAACAGCGTGGCCAGAAACATCACGATACGGTCGTTCTGAATCTCGTCGGGCAGCACGTCGGCCAGCACCCAAAGCGCAAGCCCGGCGACCGCCCCCATCGCGGCCATCCGTGCCCGATCTGTTGACGTGCTGCTCATAGCTGCGAAACCCATGCGCCTTGCCCCTGCTTTTTCGCAAAGGTTAGCGCCAAGCGCGCCGGTGCGCCACTCCTTGCGGGCAGGGCGCTCAGAAATCCGTCGGCGCGCCGCCCTCGGCCTTGCGGCGGGCCACGAAATCGGCCAGTTCCTCGCGGATCGCATCATCCATCGCGGGCGGCTCGAAGCTGGCGATGATCTCCTTGAACATCCGGTGCGCCCGCTCTGGCGTCCAGAGCGCCGCCCGACAACTCCCAGGCCTCGTAGTTGCGCCAGTCGCTCAGGAACGGCTGGTAGAACGCCTCTTCATAGCGATCCTGAGTGTGCTGGATGCCGAAGAAATGGCCAGTCGTGACCAACCTCGTTGATCGCATCGATGCGCGATATCGTCCGGGCCGGTCGCATAGGTCGCGGGTTCGAAATAGCGCTGGATCTGCTGCAATATCTCGCAATCCATGATGAATTTCTCGGGGCTCGCGATCAGCCCGCCCTCCAGCCAGCCGGCCGCGTGATAGACCATGTTGGTGCCCGACTGGACCGCCGCCCAAAGCGAATTCGAGGTCTCCCACATCGCCTGCCCGTCCGGCACGTTCGCCGCGCACACGCCCGAGGATCGCAGCGGCAGCCCGTAGAACCGCGCCAACTGCCCGGTCATCTGCGTGGCGCGCATGTATTCCGGCGTACCAAAGGCCGGCGCACCGGATTTCATGTCGACGTTCGAGGTGAACGTGCCAAAGGCGCAAGGCGCGCCCGGCCGCATCCACTGCGCCATCGCGATCGTGCAAAGCCCCTCGGCGATCGACTGCGCCACCGCGCCCGCCATCGTCACCGGCGCCATCGCGCCGGCCAGCGTGAACGGCGTCACAACCGTCGCCTGCCCGCGCTTCACGCAGCGCATGTAGCCATCCAGCATCGGCGTGTCGTGCTTCAGGGGCGAGGTCGAGTTGATGTTGGTGTACATCCGCGGCGTCGCCTCGAACTCTTCATGGCTCAGGCCGCCCGCGATGCGCACCATCTCCATCACGTCCTCGACCCGTTCGCTGCCCAGCGAGTAGGCATGCGCCACCTTGTCGGTCAGCGTCAGCTTGTCATAAAGCACGTCAAGGTGGCGCACCGAGGCATGCACGTCGACCGGTTCGACCGGATAGCCGCCCGCGACATGGATGCAGTTGAAATATTGCGTCAGCTTCAGCAGGTTCGCGCAATGCTCGCGGGTGCCCGGCATCTTGCCGGTCTCCAGATCCCAGTAGTTCGGCGGCGAGGAGACGTTGACGAACACCATATGCTTGCCGCCGATGGTGATCTTGCGGTCAGGGTTGCGCGGCGTGATTGTGAATTCCGACGGCGCGCGCGCCAGCATCTCCATCACGAAATCGCGGCCCATCCGGACATTCGTGCCATTCGACGGTGCAGCCCGCATCCTTGCAGGATCGCCAAGGCTTTCGTCATTCAGGAACTCGATGCCGATCTCTTCCAGAATCCGCATTGCCCCGTCATGGATCGCGTGCACACCCGTCTTCGTCCAGCGGCTCGGTCGGGCGGTCGGTATTGACCGGCATCCGCCACGGCATCTGCTCGATCACATTGGGGCTGGACCGCCGGACATTGCCCGAGCGCCCGCCCGAGCGTTTTCTGCGATGTGCATCATCGGTCATGAGTGGTCTCCCTGTTCGCTGTCAGGGAACCCGAAACACCCGCCACATTCGGCACGGAAAGCGACTGCGGATGTCGTTTTTCAGTGCCCGACCGCCGGAAGCGTCAGCCGCGGCCGGAAATCCACCCCGCCAGATGGCTGATATCGGGCAGAACGACATCCGCATGGTCCCACAGATCCTTGGCAACGGCGACGCCGGTCAGAACCGCCACCGTCTGCATGCCCGCCTCGCGCCCGGCGTGCAGGTCGTGCAGACTGTCGCCGACCATAACCACCTGGGCCGTGGGAACGCGACACGTCCGCGCGAAGGCTGTGCACATGCCGGGATCGGGCTTGGCGCCGTGGCCGCTGTCATACCCGGCGATATAGTCGAACATGCCCTCGATCCCGAAATGCCGCAAATGGCTGCGCGCCGCCGCCTCGCTGTCATTGGTGGCAACACCCAAAAACAGATCCATCGCCGCCAGTTGCGCCAGAAATGGCACCAGCGGCATGACCTCGACGGGCACCAGAGTGGCTGCGGTGCGATCCAGATGCACGACAAGATCCTCAAGCGTGGTTTCGGGCAGATAGGGCTGCATCAGCACCGCCACATCGCGCGAGGTGCCGGCAATGGCCGGACTTCCGGGCATGATCAGCCCGCCGCTCAGATCGAACCCGATCGCATCGGCGATTTCATGCGCCAACTCTGGATCACCCTTGGCAAGGCGGTCGATCTCTTGCTGGATCCACCGGCTCCAGCTTTTCTGGAAATCGAACAGCGTGCCGTCCTTGTCGAACAAAACCGCTCTGACGCGCATCAATCCCCCCCCGTTGGTCTTTGCGCCCTCATGCCACAGCTTTGCGCGCGTTGACAGGGGGCCGCGGACTGGTTGACACAGTTAACCATGAACAAGCCCGACCCTCTATCGCCTGCATCAGTCACTCGGCTACCAGTTGTCGGTTGCCGCACGGCTGCAGGAACGCCGCCTCGACGAGGGTTTGAAGGCGCTCGGGCTGACCCGGATCACATGGTGCGTGCTTCTGGCCGTTGGCAATGAAAACCTGATCCACCCGTCCGAGATTGCCGATTTCGTGGGCATCGACCGCACCGCCACCTCGCGCGCGCTGCGTCAGATGGAGGCGGCAGGCATGATCGCGCGCCAGACCGGCGCCGATGATCGCCGGATGACCGCCGTGCACCTGACCGATCTGGGGCGCCGCCTGCTGCAACGCGGCACGCCGCTGGCGCAGGCCAACAATGCGATCATGGAAAACCGCCTGAGCCCACAGGAAAGCGCGCAGTTGCGCCAGCTTCTGCGCCAGATGCGCGAAGGCGAGGACGTGGCCCTGCCGCGGCTCTAGGCGCTCAGGTCCAGTTCACCTGCGCCCCGCCCGGCAGCGCCTGACGCGCCTGCATGATCTGATCGTATCGCAACTCCGAGCCGTCGCAAAACGCCACCACCCATTGATCGTCCATCATCAGAAAATCCAGCACCGAGCCCAGGAATTCCGGCTCTGCCAGCCGCGCCCGCAGATCGCTTTCCGAGGCGCCCGTCGCCCCCAGAAACACCGGCAACAGCTCGTCATTGCCCGCCAGCCAGGCGACGGCGCGAATGGCTATGGTTTCGGCGTATTCCTGCCGCATCTCGAACACGCTCCTTAATTCGGAAACCTCTTTTTAACCAATCTCAAAGATAAATGATCAAGACCAGTCACATTCGACTTAAACTAAAGGGGTTTCATGACGGGGCGCATTCTGATCGCGGACGATGTTGCAACCAACCGCATCATCATGAAGGTCAAGCTGTCCGCGGCCTCTTACGGCGTGGTGCAGGCCGACAGCGGTGACGCCGTGCTTGCAGCGTTGACCGATGACCTGCCGGATCTCATCATCCTGGATGTCGATCTGCCCGATATCGACGGCATCACGCTGTGCCGCAAGATCCGCGAGAACCCGGCGACCACCGACATTCCGGTGATCATCGTCTCGTCGCGCACCGATCCCGATACCCGCCTTGCCGCGCTGCGGGCCGGGCGCAGAGGAATTCCTGCCCAAGCCGCTGGATGAAATGATCCTGCTGGCGCGCGTGCGCAATCTGATCCGGTCGCGGGCGCTGAGCGAGGAATTGAAGCTGCGCGAAGGCACCGCGATCAAACTGGGTTTTGCCGAGGCGCCCTCGGCGTTCACCCGCACCGAACGCGTTGTTCTGGTCGCCAAGCGCCCGGATATCGCGCTTGGCTGGCGCCGCGCCGATCGAAGGCGAAAGTCTCGGCCGAGGTCGAGGTCATGCCCTACGAGCAGCTTCTTGAAACGATTGGCAAATCGCGCCGCGGTCCCGATCTTCTGGTGATCCCGGCGGGGCTGAAATCGGGCGCAAGCGGGCTGATATCTGCTGGCGGAACTGCGCAGCCGCGCGCAGACCCGGCATTCCGCGATCCTGGTCGTGCATGAGGACGGCGACCTTTTCAGCGCCATCGCAGCGCTTGATATGGGCGCCGACGATGTGCTGACCGCAACCTGCAGCGCCACCGAAATGGCGTTGCGCATCCGTCGCCAGCTTGACCGCAAGGCGCAGGCCGACCGGCTGCGCGCCACGGTCGAGGACGGGTTGAAACTGGCGATGACCGACCCGCTGACCGGGCTTTTCAACCGCCGCTACGCGCTGCCGCACCTGTCTCGGATCGCCGCGCGCGCGGTAGCCGATGATCGGCCGTTTGCCGTGATGGTGCTGGATATCGACCGCTTCAAGCTGGTCAACGATCGAACATGGCCATTCCGCTGGCGATGCGGTGCTGCGCGAGGTCGCGCACCGCATCAAGGACAACCTGCGCAGCGTCGATCTGGTCGCCCGCTTCGGCGGCGAGGAATTTCTGGTCGCGATGCCCGATACCGATCTGGCCTCGGCCCGCATCACCGCCGAACGCTTGCGCGCGGTGATCGAAAACACCCCGGTCATGCTGCCCGGCGGCGCGGGTCAGGTGTCGGTCACGCTCAGTATCGGCGTCGCGATTGGCAGGCCTGCCCGATGAGGCCGCAGAGAACGTGGAAAAACTTGTCGATTGTGCCGACAAAGCATTGCTTTGGGCGAAATCCGGGGGCCGCAATCAGGTGAACGTTCGGCCAGACCGCCGCCTAGCCTCGCCAGCGACGTCGGTCGCGCGCGGCACGTCGCAGGTTGCGCTCCAGCCGGTCGGCAAAGGCCGCGCGCTCGTCGTCGCTCATCGCCTCGATCCGGTCCAGCAGCAGCGCTTGCCCGATCGCCTGACGTTCCTCCAACTTGGTCTGTCTGGCGTTCCACCAGCGCCGCCAGGCCCCGGCGTCGAACGGTTGGGCACGCAGCGCGGCCAGCATCTCGGCAAATTGCCGGCGAATATCGTCGCGGTTGCTCTGCAAATCGCCCGCGTGACCGATCAGACCCCGCGCCAGCGCGTGCCTGTCGGACGGCGACAAAGCCTCGCCGAACGGCCCATAGCCCAGATCGCGCAGCGGCGGGTGATCGTCAAAACGGTCATGGCGCAGCATCGCGCCCGCGACCAGACCAACGACCAGCAGGTTCAGCGCCAGCGAGGCGAAAAGAACGATCCGGGTCCATGGCAGACCGCGCGATTTCGAAGGATCAGGCGATGTCAGTCATGTTTATCCCTCAGCCAGTACAGACTGTCATAAGCCGGCCATGAGATCGCCCAGATCATAGCCGTTCCCGTCGCCAGAGCCCGTCGGCAACCCGCCAAACATATCCCGGCTGTGCATATCCGATCCAGATTCCGGCCACCGTCGCCGTGGCCAGACCCGCCATCGCCGGCCAGCCGCCGATGCCATCGACGAGCCCACCAAGCCAGCCGCGCGGCCCACCCGGCACAGTGCGCTGACCGGCCGATCGTTCCGCCAGCACCGCGTCGGCATCCGCCAGAACCCGCGCCAGCAGCGCCTCGGACGGCTCTGGCGCCGATGCGGCCGCAGCGGCCAACAGCTGGTCCAGCTCCGTTCTGCACGATCTGCTGTCCTAGTCTTCGTCATATCCCAACTCCTCGCGCCGTTCCGACCAAAGCAGCGGCCAGCGCCCGTTTTCCCCGCGCGGTCAGACTTTCGACCGCCTCGACGCTCATGTCCATCACCGCGGCGATCTCGGGGTTCGCCATGCCCTCGATATGGCGCAGCACCACCGCCTGCCGCTGCCGCTCGGGCAGGCCCTGCAACGCGTTGGCTCAGCGCCGCCTGCCGCTCGGCCTCTTCCAGTCCCCGCCTGCACGCTGGCCGCACCGTCCGGCGGTTCCGGGATCGCGTCGATATCCACCCAACGCCGGCGCCGCAACCGGTCGGTGCACAGATTGCTGACCACGCGGTAGAGCCACGTCGTGACCTTCGCCTCGCCCTGCCGCCACTCGGGCGCAATGCGCCATAGCCGCAGCATCGCCTCCTGCGCCACATCCTCGGCCTCGGCCCGGTCGCCCAGCATCCGCGCGGCATAGCCCAGAACCCGCGGCGTCAGACGCCGCGTCAACTCGAGCGCGGCATCGCGGTCGCCATTGCCGAAGGCGACCAGCAAGACCTCGTCGGATACGTCGCTCTGGGCGTCAAACGGCATCGTCATTGTCCAGTCTGGTATCCCGAATCGAGCACCCCGGCAATCAGGCGGGCGGCAGCAGGAACCTGCCGCCCGCCGATTGGTCTTAGCCGCGATCGCCGTGCATGCCTGGCCGCCGCGTATGTCGCCACGTTCGCTGATCACCATCGCGACCGGCCCATCCGACCGCGTTCCTGCATGGCGGCGAATTCCTCGGCCGAGATCGCGCCATCGTCATCCGCGTCCAGCACGCATGAACATCCGCGACCCGGCATTGCTCGGCCATCTCGGCCTCGCTCAGCATGCCATCGCCGTCGCTGTCGCGCCATTCGATCATCCGCGCCATCCGCGGCAGCGGCCCGCTTCTGCGGCACGCGCAGCCACGGCGGCGGTCAGTTCCTCGGCGGACAATTTGCCGTCAGCCGTTGGTGTCGGTTTCGGCAAAACGCGGCAGAACGTGCGCGCCTTGACTTCGGCAATCGTGATGCTGCCGTCGCCGTCGCTATCGAGTTCCTGAAACGTCGGGCGCTCGCCCATACCGCCCATTGGCCCGGCACCGCGGCTGTCTGCATTCGCGACTCCAAGCGCCAGTCCCGCAACAGCGGCTACAGCAAGGCTTCCCAAAACGATCTTCTTCATAGTCAACTCCTATTCTGGTTTCTGCCTGACGCGCGGCCCCATTCGACCACCCGTTCTGATGTTAAAACGCGGCCTGCCGAGTTTTCCGTCGCGCCCGGAGTAAGATTTTCTAGCGCGGCCTTTGCGACATCCCGACGCAAGGACACTTCGCCTCCTTCTATCGGGGCCATGAATGCTTACTCTTGGGGTTCTCCTTGAAAGGTGCGATATTTCCGATGATGACCGACCAACTGCCCCTGCCCGACGACCGAGAACTACGCCCCGCTCTGTTGCGCGGCTGGCGCCGGCGTTGCCCGAACTGCGGGTCGGGCCCGATGCTCAAGGGCTATCTGCAGGTGCGCGACGCATGTGCGGTCTGCGGCGAGGCGATGCACCACCACCGCGCCGATGATGGCCCGGCGTACCTTACGATCCTGATCGTCGGGCCATATCATGGCGCCTTCGATCCTAATCGTATTCACCGCGTTTCGCCCCGAACCAATGGTGCTTTTCACCGGATTTCGCGATTGGCTGCGTCGCGCTGTCGCTGTATCTGTTGCCAAGGCTGAAGGGCCTGATGGTGGCCTTTCAGTGGGCCCGGCGGATGCACGGCTTCACCTGAAGCCCCGCCCGCCCGGTGAAGGAACGTCGATGACCCAGACCCCGATCCGCGATGCCGCCACGATAATCATCGTGCGTGACGTGGCCACCGCACCCAAGATCCTGATGGGCCAGCGCGGTGCCAAGGCCGCCTTCATGCCCAACAAGTTCGTCTTTCCCGGCGGCGCTGTGGACCCCGACGATGGCACTGTGCCGTTCGCGGCCCCGATGGCGCTGACCTGCGAGGAGCGCTTGCGCATCGGTGCGGGCCCCGATCTGGGCGCCGCGCTTGCCGGTGCCGCGATCCGCGAGCTGTGGGAGGAGGCGGGCCTGATCCTCGGTGCCCCCGGCCAATGGCCCGGCACCGTGCCCGTCGATTGGCAAAGCTTTGCCGCCACGGGCCACCTGCCCCGCGCCGATGCGCTGCACTACGTCTTCCGCGCGATCACCCCGCCCGGCCGGCCGCGCCGCTTTGATGCCCGGTTCTTCCTTGCCGATGCCGCACATCTTGCCAATGACCCCGATGATTTCGGCGCCGCCACGGATGAACTTTCGCACCTGCAATGGATCGCGCTGACGGATGCGCGCCAGTTCAACCTGCCGTTCATAACCGAGGTCGTTCTGGCAGAGGTTGCAGGCACCCTGCCCCATATCGGCCCGCCGCCCTCGGTGCCGTTCTTCAACAATACCGATGAGCAAAGCCTGTTCGAGCGGCTCGGCGGCCAGAGCCCGCTTAAATAAGCGCGACAAGCAGCACGATGCTGGCCAGCAGCACCGCGATGCCCAGCAGCTCTCGCCCGCTGATCTTCTCTTTGAAGAACAGGACCGAGGCTGCAAGGCTGAACAGCAGCTCGACCTGACCCAGCGTGTTCACATAGGCCGCATTTTGCAGCGTGAAGGCGCTGAACCAGCAAAAGCTGCCGACCATGCTGGCCAGCCCGACCAGTGCCCGCGATCCGCCAGGCCCGCGCCACCGCGACGATCTGCGCCCGGTCGCGCCATGCCAGCCAGATCAGCATCGCCGACCGTCTGGCTGGCCGTAACGACCGCCAGCGTGAAGCCCGCGCGCAACGCCGTATCGCCGGACCCCAGCGACAGTGACGCGCCGCGATAGCCGACCGCCGAGACCGCGAAGAAGACGCCCGACAGCAGGCCCAGCCCGGCCGCCCGGTTCGTCAGCGCGCTGCCAGAGCCGCCCGATGCCGCCGGGCGGATCCGACAGGATGACGACGCCGACGAAAGCCCAGCAGAACCGCCAGCAACTCCGGCGCGCGACAGCCCCTCGCCCAGCACCAGATAACCGACGATCGCGGTCTGGATCACTTCGGTTTTCTTGAAGGTGATCCCGACCGCGAAGTTGCGTTCCGCAAACAGCGCCACCACGCACATCGTCGCAAGGATCTGCGAAAGCCCGCCGGCCAACGCATAGGCCCAGAACGCGCCCGACATCGCGGGCAAGGGCTGCACGCTTGCTTTGCGCATAGATCAGGATCAGCACGGCCACCAGCGGCGCCGAATAGACAAACCGCGCAAATGTCGCGCCGGTCGTCGTCAGCGCCGTCGATTTCAGGTGCTTTTGCAGCATGAACCGCACCGTCTGCGCGGCGGCGGCAGCAATGGTTATCGGGATCCAGGCATCCATGCCCGGATGTCTGGCACGTCCGGCCCAGCGCCGCCAGATCGGATGCGGCACCGGATCCTTGGCCTTGAACAGGTAGCGCCGGAACACCTCGCCATAGGATTTGTAGCGATAGCCGTTGTTGCGCGTCAGATAGCGCTGCGCGATTCGCGAAATAGAGTCTCTGGCAACCGGTACCACGGCACCCGCGGATGCATGTGATGCACGACATGCAGGTTGTTGTTCAGAAACAGGAATGCCAGCAATCCCGCGATCCTCGATGATCACCGTGCGGCCGCGCGCACGCTCATGCGCCTGATGCTCCAGAAAGGTGCGGATCTTCAGGATCGAGATCGCGGCATAGGCCGACAGCGACATAGGCCCAGAACGGCATCTCGGCAACGAAGACCAGCCACAGAACCACCGGCACCAGCGCCGGAAGGTGCCACAGCCAGCCGCGCAGGACCGACGCCGTCCCCGGCCCGCGCCTTGCGCCAGTCGCCCAGCATGAACGCAACCTGCGAGATCGCCGGCCCGACCAGCAACCGCCCGATCAGCGTATTGTTGAAGCTCAGCAGCACCTGCACGATCGCGCGGCAACCGCTCCCACACCGCCGGATCGAGATAGTTCGATTCCGGATCGTCATAGGGATCGGTCAGCAGCGCATCGCTGGTGATGCGCCAGATGGGTGTCGCGAAACCGCAGATAGGGGATCACAAGGATGATCGCCGGAAACACCAGCGCTTGCGCCAGCATCCGGTTCGCCACCGGATGGCCGTGGATCACCTCGTGCTGCAATGACGAATGCAGCGCGATCGCCAAGCGCCGTCAGGACAATGCCCAAGGGCAACCAGAATGCCGACAGGAAGGTGGTGCCTGCCGCCCATGCGGCATAGCTCAGCACAACCAAGGACAGGGTCGGCCATTCAACCCAGTAGCGGGACCGTTCTTTCAACCATTTCCCCAAGATGCAGCGCGCCCTATGCCGCGCTCACGCAGATGTGAATACATCAAAAAGAGCGCTTTGGGGAATAGGGTTTCGCTGCGGCGCGGCCCGCGGCGCTAGTCGATGCAGATCGTCGACGCGGTGCCGCTCGTCGGTCAGCACCTCGTTGCAGCCGAACAGTGGCTTGACCGGCGCACAGGTCTGCGACCGCGCCAGGCACAGCCCCTCGCAATCGCTGGCTTCACGGTGCAGCTCTTGTTGCCGTCGCGGGTGTTCTCGTAGCACAGGAACCGTTCCCGAAGGCCGCCCGCCCCGAACCGCCCACCCTTCTTCAGACAGGCCGCACGTGCGGTGTCGACCAGATGCGGATCATAGCCCGCAAGCCCCGAGTCGAGCTTCGCAGGCTCTTGCTTGCAACCCGTCAGCACCACCAGCGCCAGCACGATCACCAAGGATTTCATTCTGCCCACCCGATTGCCTGCCCCCTATTTGCACGGGGAGCCGACCCGAGTTCAAGATCAAAGGCGGCGGCCTCACCGCTTTGTGGCCGGCGCGCGGCTAATAGGGCATCGGATGCGCCTTGTGCGCCGCCGCGATATCGGCCAGCACCTCTTCGGACAGATCAATATCCGCCGCGCCCAGCGCCGTCTCCAGCTGCGCCAGCGAGGTCGCGCCAAAGATCACCGACCCCATGAACGGCCGAGAGGCGCAGAAGGCCAGCGCCATCTGGCACGGGTCCAGCCCGTGCTTGCGCGCGATGCCCAGATAGGCATCGATCGCGGGCCAGACCCGTGGCGTGATCCGCCCGCCCAACTCGGCGGCGAGGCGTCCGCCGGCTGCCCGCCGGTATCACGTCGGCGGCGTATTTGCCCGACAGCAGGCCGCAGGCCAAGGGCGAGAACGCCAGCAGACCGACATCCTCGTGATGACAAAGCTCCGCCAGATCCAGATCGAAGATACGGCACAGCAGCGAATATTCGTTCTGGATCGAGGCGACCCGCGGCAAGCCGCCGGCCTCGGCCAGCCGCAGCCACTCGGCGGTGCCCCACGCACTTTCGTTCGACAGCCCGAAATGGCGCACCCGTCCGGCGTCGACCTGCCGCTGCATCTCTTCCAGAACGTCCTGCATATGTGCACGTGTCGCGGCGCGGTCCTGCTTGGACGCATCGAACGTCCAGCACTGCCGGAAGTGATACGACCCCCGGTTCGGCCAGTGCAACTGGTAGAGGTCGATCACATCGGTCTGCAACCGCTGCAATGACGCCTCGACGGCTTCGCGGATCGTTGTCGCCGAAATCGGCGCACCGTCCCGCACCATGCTTTGCCCCGCGCCGCTGATCTTGGTGGCGAGGATCACATCATCGCGCCGCCCGGATTTCGCGAACCACTGCCCGATGACCTCTTCGGTACCGCCAATGGTTTCGGCGCGCACCGGGTTGGTCGGATACATCTCGGCGGTGTCGATGAAGTTGACGCCGTGATCGAGCGCTACGTCGATCTGCGCGTGGCCCTCGGCCATCGTATTCTGGCTGCCCCAGGTCATCGACCCAAGGCACAGTTCGGACACCTTCAGATCGGTCCGGCCAAGTTCATTGTAGCGCATCTCTGTCCCCTATCCGTTCGAGATCAGACATAACGGCTTGAGGCGCAAGAGCAAGCGGTCGGGCCGGCGCACGGCCAGGCGGAAACACGAACGACGGGTACGCGGGGACGGAGCCGTCTTTTCGACGTTTAGGTGATCACTCAATCCCGACGTATCTCGTCTCGAACCTGCATCAGAATTCTGCCCAGCTTGTTAAGACCTGATCCGTCTGGGCCGCAGCCCCAATAAGGATCCATTAGAGCGTTCTCGACAATCTCGGCATTGCCGGTCGAAAGCAGTAGCTCTCTTGGCAGTTCATGGGTCTGGAATTTAACGCGAACGGCTTCGAGCATGATTTGGTCTTTCACCTCTTCCCAGTCGCCTCGAAGAGGGAGTTTTCGTGTCATTCCGAGCGCCTTCGCGTCTCTCGGCTTGCTGCTAGATCTGATGATCTCGCGATAGTCCGCATCATGAAATTTTTGAGCCTGAAAATAGTGCTCAACTGTTCGCCACCACTGATCGTTGAATGCAACACCATAAGGAGCGAAGTTCGAGAATTCCGCGTAAGCTTCGGTCTGCGCGTAGAAGTATATAGTAGAAGTGTGAATTCTCTTGAACATACAGTTTACTGAGCGCATGACTTAGTTCGTAGTTCAAGGCCCGCGTCGGGCTCGAACCAGCGTTCGATCCACCATCATCCCCCGCTACGGCAAATGTGCCGCCAACGGTCGCACCTAATCGTATCCTTCTTCCGGAAGCTCGATCAGCCGCACTATGCCCGACGACCGCCTCGGACATCAACGGAACCTCCTGCCCGGCCTTGGCGTACATGCCTTTCCGCGTGTCGAAGTATCCGCACCTTGCGCTGAATCTCGCGTTGATCCTTGGTCATGAACATCTCCTTCTTCCCAAATCCGGAAGGCTAAAGGAAATGTCCCGCGAGTAACGGCATATCTACACGTCATCGCGTTTCTTTCGGGTCCGGAAAGTGGGTGGATCAAGGGGTGCAATATCGAAACTGATGGCGGACTGACCGCCCAACTTGAAATCGAAGCCCCTGGAGGGTGATGAAGAGCATCTGCGGCTTCGGACTGGGAATGCCAGAGTAATCGATGTTCGCCGTCGTCCCCTGCCCCTCACATGAACGAGCGGTGCAAACCACATCTGTGTCTCGTCAAATCGTTCGGATTACAATGGGTACGGAACTCCATACCTTGACCGAACGGACCCCATAGTTTACCCTACGTCACATATTTAATTGTCAATTTCACAGCCCGCTGTTTCACAGAACTTAGAAATTCACGTCCTTCTGAAGGATTTGTTTTGCTATGCTCGCCTTCAAAAACTGCACCGGAATTCATGTTGTTACGCTGATCCTGCTGCTGGGATTGTTTGCGCCTGTCGGGGCCGCGACGCAGGGCGAGGATCAGGCAGCTTTACTGCCAGCCATGCAGGAAAATCCGCCCGGCACGAGTTGCAGCAAACAGAACACGGTGCTGGCCCATGTCGTGGCGCTGGAACAGATTTATATCTACAACCGTTTCGGCGCGTTCAACCCGGGCGGTATGCTCTATGCCCTGCGGCGGGACGTTGTCGTCAGCGATGACGAGAGCTCCGGTGACGAAAGCGAAGCCGACCTGTCCGATGGCGACCCGATCCCGCTGCTCCCCGATGCCGCGACGGATGCGCGGCTCGCCGGCAATGTCAGCCTGAAACCGGGCAAGAGGCCCCGGCCCATCGTCTTGCGGGTAAATGAGGGTGATTGCCTGCGCGTGGTCTTCACCAACCTTCTCGACCCCGGTCGGGACGGTGAGGAAGAGGCGATCGACCCGGAGACTTTCGAGGAGATCTCGATCGATTCCGACGAACCGGCGACGCGCTCGGCGTCGATCCATGTCAACGGGCTGGAGCTTTCCGGCTCGCTCGCCTCGGACGGCACGAATGTGGGCTTCAACGCCTCTTCGCTGGCCGCGCCGGGCGAAACGAAGACCTATACCTGGATCGCGAAGAAGGAAGGCGGCTATCTGCTTTATTCCATGGCCGCCGCCGCAGGTGGCGAGGGCGATGGCGGGCAGCTTGGCCTTGGCCTTTTCGGCTCGGTCAACGTGGAACCCGCGGGATCGAGCTGGTATCGCTCGCAGGTGACCGGCCCACAACTGGCCGAGGCAACCACCGGCACATCCGAACGCGGAACGCCGATCATCGGCGACTACGACATCACGGATGCGGGTGGCGTCCCGATTCTGAATATGGTGATGCCGCTTGCCGACAATGACCATGCCAATCGCGAGCTGGTGCATTCCGACATCAACGCGATCATCGACGTGCGCACGAGTGGCGAGCATTGCGATCTGATCCTCGGCCCCGGTTCAGCCTGCGGCCAGCCGTTCCGCGAGTTCACCGTGATCTTCCACGACGAGGTCACGGCCGTGCAGGCCTTTGCGCGAGCTGGAGGATGAGGACAACCCGATGCGCTACTCAAGACGGCATGGGCATCAACTACGGCGTCGCGTGGCATGGGCGCGATGGTGGTGGCCAACCGCGCCGGCATCGGCCCGGCGAAGGATTGCGCCGAATGCAAGCAGAGGAGTTTTTCCTGACCTCGTGGGCGAATGGGCGATCCGGCGCTGGTGCTCGAGTGGGGATGCCGACGGCAAAAGGCCGATCGGTGCGCTGTACCCGGACGATCCGTCCAATGTGCATCACTCGTACCTCGGCGATGCGGTGCGCTTTCGCAACATCCACGCCGGACCGAAGGAAACCCACGTCTTCCACCTGCACGCGCATCAGTGGACGCAGGACTGCCATGACGCCGGACTTCGTCTATCTCGATTCCCAGACCATCTCTCCCGGCGCGTCGTTTACCTACGAGGTGCATTATGGCGGTTCGGGCAACCGCAACCTGACACCGGGTGACTCGATCTTCCACTGCCACCTCTACCCCCATTTCGCCCAGGGCATGTGGGAGCTGTGGCGCACGCACGACGTGTTCGAGGATGGCAGCGTCACGATCGCTGGCTGCCCGATGGCTGAAGTAGCCGGTGGCACCCCAATCCCGCTGTTGTCCCCTTGCCTGACACGCCGCTGCCGCCGATGCCGACACGGAGGCTTTGAGGGCTACCCGTTCTACGTCGCGGGCATGCTGGCCACCGTCCGCCGCAGCCGCCACTCGACATGGACCCCGATGCCTACGCCGAGGACAACTTCGAGGCACGCTGATGCGCCATGTGGTGCTGGCGGGCGAGCGCGAGACCGGAACGGCGCTCTTCGGGACGGATGAAAACGGCGATCCGACCGAACTTGAGAAGAAGTATTTCGACACAAGCGTCCCCGAGGACGATCTGATGGGTCAGACCAATCGCATCGCCGCGCGGGTGCGGACGCAAAACGGTAACCCGAGCTGCTGCTCAGCCTTGCCGCAAAGCTGACCAAGGCGTGGATCAGGCGGCTGCCGCTGAACGGCACCCCCGAAGGAGCAGACGGCGATGGAATTCCACGCAGGGCGGTCCGGGCGCGGTCACCGTCAACCGATCGAAATACGGCGTGCCGGAAAAGGCCTACCCGACGTGCCTGGCCGACGGCACCTGTAACTCGGCCGCCGAAAGCGTGCTGCTTCCGGGTCAACGGCTATTCGCCCAAACCCGGTGCGCCGTTTGCAGACTCCGTGCGCGGAACGGTTCTATCTTGGCAAGAAAGGCGACGACCCCGACGATCCCTGCGAAGTGGATGAAACTGGCCCCTGAGCGCAAGTACCGGCGCGGCTTATCTGCAATTCGACATGCCGGTGAACAAGCACGGCTGGCACGATCCGCAGGCCCGGATCATCGCGCTCGAAGAGGACGCAAGTCGATCCTTGATCATACACGTGCCGCCCGAGCCGTTCTTCTTCCGCGCCAATTCCGGCGACTGCATCGTGTTCGAGGCGACGCAACCTGATCCCCTCGAACCCTCAACCTCGACGATTTCCAGGTCTTCACGCCCACCGACACCATCGGCCAGCACATCCATCTGGTGAAGTTCGACGTGACCTCGTCCGACGGCTCCGGCAATGGCTGGAACTACGAGGACGGCACCTTCTCGCCCGACGAGGTGCGTGAACGCATCATCGCCAACAACGCCTTCAAGGGCACGGCAGAGCTGCGCCCGCTGACGCACCGGCTGTTCCAGCCAGGCGGCCCGCTTGCCGGCGATCCGCGCGGAGAATGCCCAGCCACGCTGCCCGCCGATCCGCGCGAGGCCGAAGCAGCACTTGCGGATCACCCATGGTGCGGGGCGCAATCGACATTCCAACGCTGGTGGGCCGATCCGCTGCTCAATCAGAACGGCGTCGACCGATCGATCCGCACGGTCTTTACACATGACCATTTCGGTCCAAGCTCGCACCAGCAGCACGGGTTCTATGCAGCACTGGTGATCGAGCCCGATGGCTCAAGCTGGCAAACGCTGGCGGGCAAGGAATTCGGCGGGCAGGACGTGAACGGCAACCAGATCGTCAAGCGCGACGATGGCGGGCCCACGTCCTTTGCCGCGAACATCGTCGTCCCCGCGACAGATGATACCCCCCAGAAAAGCGCGCGCGAATACAACATCGCGGTTGCCGACTTCGCGCTCCTCTATTCCGCGCCGCCGCTCAACAAGCCGATCAGCCCACCGGGGCGGCTGGACCACGACCTGCCGGAGATGGTGTTCGATTCCACCCTGCCCAAGCCCGAAGGCATCTCGATCTCTGACCCTGGCGGGCAGTTGATGAACTATCGCAACGAACCGATCCCGGCCCGCGTGGGCAGCGCCAATCCAGAGGGCAAGTGGTCGCTGAAAACCTTCGATCCGGCATCCTCCGGCTCGGTCGCCGCCTGCACGGCCGCGCTGGAAACCGCGCGGCATGACGGCACCACGACGCTTCCCGATGTGAGGCTAAGCGATTGCCGCGAGCTTGATCCGGCGGAATCCGCGGCCTGCGAGGCGCGCGTCGTGGCGCTGCTTTGCGATGAAAGCGACATGGCCAATGTGTTCTCCAGCTACACCCATGCCGGGCAGGATCAGAAGATCCGCAATGCCATTGCCGCCGACAATCTACCCTATGATACGCGCCGCATCTTCACGGAGAACTACCTGCGCCGCGATTGCGCCGATACTGACGATCACAACTGCAACGAACCCGCCGGACTGCGGCGCGACGGTGATCCAGCCACCCCGATTCTCGCGGCGCGCGAAGGCGACGACGTGCAGGTGCGGCTGGTGCAGGGCGCGCAAGAGGAAAACCACATTTTCTTCATGAACGGCTTCAAATGGCTCGCCGTGCCGGGCTCGGCCGACAGCGGCTACCGCGCCGCGCAACATATCGGCATATCCGAGCATTTCGAGTTCGACATCAACATTCAAGACCCGTCGCCGCAACTGACCAAGGACCATCTTTACGGCACAACCGCGACCGACAACCTTTGGGACGGTCAATGGGGCGTGCTGCGGGTTGTCGGATCAGACGACGCGCTGCAAACGCCCACGGGTATGCAGCGGGCGACCCGCTCGCCAGTTGCCGACCAATACCGGCACCGATGAACTTGTCGGTGTCTTCCAGAACAATTGCTCGCCCAAAGTGCCGCGCCGAACCTTCCAGGTCGAGGCGTGGCGGATCGGCGATCTGATCGCCGGCGGCGCGCTTTCGTATCACGGCAAACGCAAGCTTGAAGATCCCAAACGCGCATGATCTTCGTGCTGACCGGCGAGACGACCCGAAGGCGACACCCGAGGGTGGCAGCGCACCGGCTACAGTCGAAACCCTGACCCGCGACAAGTCCGATGTCACGCTGATCGCCGCCGGCGACAAAGAGCGCCGAACCTCTTATCCTGCGCGCCCGTGCCGGGGAATGCATCGAGGTCGAATTGACGAACATGCTCGGCGCCGAACCGGAAGATCTGTCCAATCCGCTAACTGGAGCTGGAACATGATGCCGCCGATTGCCGATGGGCTCAACTTCAACGATGTCCGGACCTCGCGCGCAGTCGGCCTGCATGCCCGCTCGTCGCCGGCAATGCGGTGCTCAATGACGGCTCGGCAGTCGGTTTTAACGATCGAGCCTCGCTTATCCCTGCGATGGTTCAAAGCCGGATGGAATTCTGCGCCAGCGACAGTGGCGACAGCCACCCGACGACAAGTATTTCTGGGACAATCGCGGCAACGTATCGCTGGTATGCCGGCGACTGGAAGAAAGGCACCGGTGCGCCGGCACCAACCTTCACGCCGATCGAGTTCGGGGCGCCATCGGCCTGCAGAACTTCGGCGATGTCATCAAGGGCGGCCTCGCATGGGACCATTGGCGCGCTGGTCGTCGAACCCGCAGACGCCGACCTGGGAGACCGACTGTGATATCCTGCGTCGCAACCCGAGCGCCGATGCGAAAAGCATACGCACCTGCTTAAACGCCGCGGCGACGGTGAGTAAACCGCGGCACGGAGCCGTTCCGCGAATTCGTGCTCATCTATCAGAACGACGTGAGTCTGCGCTATCGCGGCGAGGCGCTGGCCAATTTACGTAACGGCGACGACGCGGAGGATTCCGGCCAGAAGGCGTTCAACTATCGCTTCGAGCCGTTTCTGGACGCGGCTCGACGCCAATCCGGCGGCCGATCCGGAAACGATGATGGACTACGACTACACCAATGTTTTGTCGTCAAAGCCCGAGGATGAACATGGCGATCCGTCGACGCCGATCTTCACGGTTGCCGCCGGCACGCCTGTCCGATTACGGCTCGTCGAACCCGCAGGCCATCCGCGCAATGGCGGGTTTACCCTGTCCGGTCACGACTGGGTCAACTATCCCTGGACGGAAAAGTCGACGGTGCAGACCGCGCAGCCTGGCCAGCAAAACCGTATCGGCGTCGTCAATGCGATGGGTCCCGGGCGTCATGAAAACGTGCTTGCTCGAAAGTGCCGGCGGTGCTGAGAAGCTGCCGGGTGATTATCTCTACCGCTCGCCGGTAGGCTTTGCCTTCGGCGGAGGTGCAATGGGGCATCATGCGGGTTTTTGAACCTTCAAGATGTGCAGTGGGACGCTGCGATGATCCTGCCAGCGACCGATTGTATGTATGCGAGTGAGGTGAGGATGATGCGTTATCACATCTTTCTGTCAATCTTTGCCGCAGCACTCCTTGCCCTCGGCCTGGTTACGCCGACGACGGCGCAGCAGGCCATGCGGCACGCCGGCCACAGCCCGTCATGGAGCGACGGGATGCCTGCATTACCGTTTAATCCGGCGACGGCAAAGATTGACTTCGTCTTGCAGCCCATTGAGGGCGACGCGGTCGTCGCCGGCCGGCAGGCCCGCGCCATCCTTCGGCTCACGGACAGCAAGAGCGGGCTGCCGGTTTCGGCGTCAGCTGTCGCGGGCTGGATGGTGCTTCACCGCAACAGCTCAGGTTGCCGCCGAAATGTCGTGCAAGCGCCAAGGCGCGGATGTTCACCCAAGGCCGGGTGACTGCGCGCCCTGATGTCGACCTGAACGCCACGCGAGCTCCTGATGCTTGAACCGCGACGGGACGATCGCCATCGTCAACCCGCAGGTCGATTTCACCATCACCCAGATGGAGGGCGTAATTCCACTGCCCGGCGTTCCCGCAGACTGGGCGATGTCGGATGACGGGCAGACGGTGTTTGTTTCACTGCCGTTTACGGCGCGGTCGCGGTGATCGACACGCGTAGACTCCAGATCACCGGCCTGATCGAACTGCCCAAGGGCAGCTTGCCGACACAGCTTGCTGCCGCTGCCGGACGGCAGGGTCGCGATCTACCTGTCGGCGACCGGCAGCGTGACGATCGCGCGGCCCGACGGCACCGGGCAGACCGATCCGGTCGCGGTCGGCGCAGGGCCCGGTGGCAATGGCCGCGGCGGCAGTGACGGCTGATGGTGGCGGCGACAGCCAAGCTGACCGCCATAGACGCGCAAAGCGGCGCGGTTGCTGCAAGCACCGTCATTCCGGATGGCGAGCCGTCGCTTGCCCTTGCGCCCGATAGCCTGTCCGTGTTCGTCACGGCCAACCGACGCCGACAAAATCGAACGCCGCGACATCCGCACGCTCGACCTGCGCGCAGCGGTGCCGGTCAAGCCGGGCATCTTCGCACTCGCCATCGAACCCGGTGGCCAACCAGTTGATCGCGCTCAACCGCAGTACCGACACGCTGGTCCTGATAGATCCGCGCACCAACTCCGTTCGGCCACCGGCAGAACAGCCGCCCGAGCCCGGTCGAGGTCAGGTTCTCGCATGAATACGCCTATATCCGCGGCCTTGAGGGTGACCATTTCAGCGTCGTTCGAGCTGGCCGAGCTTCGAGCTCGGCCGTATTGCCCCCGTCGAGGTCCAGTCCGCCGCCGCGCCTGTCGATCGCGCGCGAGGCGCTGTCGCGGGCGAAGATGATCGCGCCCTACGGCCACGGCGCACTGGTCGGCAATGCCGATGAGGCCGTCGCCTATTACTACATGGAGGGCATGAATACCCCGATGGGCACGGTCAAGACCTATGGGCCCGAATGTCCAGGGACTTGATGACCATTGACCGAGGCTTCCGCGAAACCGCCCCCGGCACTTTACGAGACGACCGCAGTACTGCCCTTTGGCGGCACCTATGACATTCCCGTCGCCATTGATTCAGACGGTTTCGTCACCTGTTTCACAGCAACCGCCAAAGCCCGCGCGCACGATCCGCCGGACGAGCCCGCACGGCGCACTGCGGGTTGAGCCAGAGGCCGCGCCGCTCGTCTGCGCAGCATCGCGGCAACATCGTGGTCCGGATCGTCGACGACGCGACCGACAAGCCGGCGGACGGCCTGAGATGTGCGGCGTGCTGGCGTTCTCCCCCAGCGGCACATGGCAGTAACGCAAATGGGCCGTCGGACCTGGGAGACGGGCGCTATGCCGGGGAATGGATCTTTCCCGAAACCCGGCCGCTATGGACTCAGCCTCGAAGTCGCCTCGCTCGGTGTGCAGGCTTCGCCGATCAACCGCCACATCTATTTCAAGGTCGGAGCGGCGAATACCGATGAATCCGCCGGAAAGGATAATTCATTATGAAACACATTTTTCTTGCTGCCGTTGCGCTGTTGATCGCCTGGACCTCGCTTCGCGCAGGACATGGCGCATCAGTTCGTCCTCGTCGGCCATCTCGAAAGCCTGACGGTGGATGACCAGACCGATCCGCTGTCGAGCGCGCAGACTGAAGGTCCACGGGGTTGAGGTCGTTATTGCCGAAGAAACCTCATCATCCAGATGCCGGCGCGATACCTGACGGCCAAGGATATCGTCGATCTGAACCCGGCCGCGCCGGGCGTGAATTCCGGACTGGCACTGGCGGACACACCGCCGCCGCTCGCGTCTTATGAGGTCACGGTCGTCGGCAATATCGTCGGCGAAGCAGTATATCGCGGGCCTCGTCTGGATCGCCCAGCACTCGCTGGCCGAGGGGGCCGGTTACATCAAGGACATTGGCGCTGACGGCGAAATCCACGTCGTCGCCAACCCCGATCCCGCCGCCCCGGCGCAGCCCGTGACCCGTATCCGCATCAATGACCCGAACGGCGTCTTTGCCCCGCCCGATCCGCTCGCCGACGAACGTTTCATGGTCGATGAGGCGAACCCGACCGATCCACGCAGGTACCGGCTATCCGATGTGCATCGCGCATGCCGGCGCACCCGGAGAATGCCCGGCCGCCAACCGGCCGCTCGGGCTCGACGGCAAACCGCTTGGCGACTTTCGTGATGGGGCCGACGGGTCTTCCGGGTTCACCCGGCTGGCGCACTGCCAATCCCGCCCTGTCCTGCATGTGACCAGACCAAACAGGCGCCACTGATGCCGGGCGACTACATCATTTATGCCGGGACGTTCGCCAAGGATGGCGCCGATTTCTATATCTCGGCCCACACGGTTGAGGCCAATGTCGGCATCTATACCGCGCCCGGCGTTGATCCCGCCTATGTCGTCATCGAAGGCTCGCTGATCGGCACCCAAGGGCCGCGCATCCCGCGCGATCCGGCGGTCCCCGGCGTCACCTTTCCGCAGGAAACGCAGGACCGTTAAAGATCGAGGGGGTGACGACCGACCCAAGCCGCAGCGTCGAACTTGTACGCCATCGATGTCGATCCGGCGACGGGCGACACGACCCTGCGCCTGTTCAACACCGTGCCGACACAGCCCGCACCGCTGGGCCGGTACCGCTTGATCCTTGGCAGTCGCGCGCCAATGCGCTGTTTGACGCGAACGGCACCTTGTCGGCGCGCCGCGCGAATTGTTGGCGCGGGTGTCCAACGGTCCCAACCTGAATGGCCAACCGGTGCCCGACGCACCGATTTTCGCCCATGGCTTGGTGGCTGGCCAATACGTCGCCCCGTTCGAGGAGTTCATTTTTACCGAGAACAAAGTGTTCGGTGATCCGATTTTACCCAACAATTTCGATTGCCTTCCGTTCCTGCTGCTGGGGTCGGGCCCGCTGACCACGACCGTTCCCAATGGGCCGCTCGTCGGGCCGATTGACCCGTGGCCGGACGTTGTTCCCGTGCCCGCCGTCGTGGAATGCGGACCGCGACCCAAGCCATTTTAAAAGGAATTTTGTCATGGTGCTCAACATTGTCGAAGTGGCTGACCGCCCAACGCTCGCGATGGACCCGGACGCAGATTTTCAGCCTTGGACGGGAATTGCTGCGGACGGAAACACGTTGCGTTTCACGCGCATGCGCTCGGCCCAGAGACGCTCATGGTGCGCGATAGATGGTGCCAATCAGTTGGTCAGCCGGAGGCAGGGCGGGGGCAGTTGGAATGGCCATTTCCCGACGCCGGGCGAACTTGTGATCAGCACCAACCACTCACCCGGCAGACCGTTCAAACTGAATTTCGACAATCCGGTTACGGGCGTCGGGCTGGATGTGGAGCCTGCACCCGGCGCCATCGTTCCGGGGCAGGCTTTCAAGGTGACGCTGGAGGTGTCCGACACATCAACGGGCGAAACGGTGACCATCGAGAAAGCTGGAAACATCGGGGCGTGCTGCTTTGTTGGGGCACGGTGTGATGTGAATCGCATCAATCAGATGGTCGTGCGCGCGTTCATGGTCGACGGCGTCGGTCAGGAAACTCCGGTCGATTTCGCCGTCAATCGTCTAGAATTGCTGGCCCCTGTCGGAAATATCGTCTGACGACTGATCCTCCACCGGACCGGTGGCTTGGAACATCCGCCAATCGGCCTGCTGGCTGTTCGATATTCGGG